>JAURJQ010000013.1 GCA_030832185.1 Chitinophagales bacterium
GCTCCTTGTTGCAAAGATTTAGATACTCCACTTTGACCATTGATTCGAGCATTATCCCCTATTTGAATATGACCAGCTAATCCCGCTTGTCCTCCTATCATCACCTGATTACCTATTTTTGTGCTACCAGATATGCCCGTCTGAGCAGCGATTACTGTGTTTTTCCCTATGACTACATTGTGCGCTATTTGCACTAAGTTGTCTAATTTAGTACCAGTATGTATAAGTGTAGACCCCATGGTCGCTCTATCTACTACTGTATTCGCTCCTATTTCTATTTTATCTTCCAATATGACATTGCCGATTTGAGGTATTTTTGTAAAGCTGCCATCGGCAGATGGCGCAAATCCAAATCCATCGCTCCCAATAACTACTCCAGAATGCAAAATGCAATCGTCTCCTATGACACAGTTTTCATATATTTTTACCCCAGAATGTAAAATGGTATTTTTTCCTATGGTTACATTTTTTCCAATAAATACATGTGGAAAGATCTTAGACCCATCGCCTAGTTTTACATTCTCAGATAGATAGGAAAAACTTGCTATATATACTTGAGATCCTAAACTAGCTGATTCATGAATAAATGATTGAGGTTCTATGCCAGTCTGACTGATTTTAGTTTGATAGTATTCCAAAAGCTTGGCAGTAGCTTCGTAAGGGTTAGTACAGTGAATCAATGTGGTGGTGGGCGGTACACAATAATTAAATTCATGCGTTACTAATATTACAGAAGCCTTTGTCTTTTCTAGATAAGGAGCATATTTTTCATTAGCGAAAAAACAAAGACTTTTTTCGGTGGCTTCTTCGATTTTATTAAATGTGTTGACCTCAGCATTTTCATTACCTACTACACGCCCACCAACAAGCTGGGCTATATCTTTTGCTTTAAAAATCATGTGTTTAGTTTATTATGATTTGGACAATAATTTATTATATTTTTTGCTCAAATTTATACAATTTATATTGATTCTTTTAGTCTAATACCATTTAGGTAGTAAAAATATAGCGCTCAATTTTTGGGATAATCTAGTTGGAAACAATTAGGTTTGTGTATTAAATCAATTTTTTATGTTATATCAGGAGGTGAAAAATAGAATAGGCTATCTTATTCTCAATAGACTGGAAAAGAAGAATGCCTTAAATTATGAGTACATTAAAGCGATAAAGACTACACTGGATGAGATGGCGCAAAATATCGAGGTGAAAGTATTGGTCATAAAATCGAATAGCGATGTCTTTTGTGCGGGAGCAGATTTGGAATACTTAATATCATTGAAGGAGAACAGCTTTGAGGATAATTTAAATGACACTAAACATATAGCTGAACTTTTTGATAAAATTTACAATTTTCCTAAACTCACTATAGCCCAGGTGGAAGGTCATGCCATTGCTGGTGGCTGTGGAATAGCTACCGCTGCTGATTTTTGCTATGCTACACCTGATGCTAAATTTGGATATTCTGAGGTAAAAATAGGCTTTATTCCAGCGTTAGTTTCGGTCTACTTAATAAAGAAAATAGGGGAGACCAAGGCCAGAGAACTTCTACTAACTGGCAAGCTGGTCGCTGGAGCGGAGGCAGAAAAGTTGGGTCTAATAACTGGAATAGTCCCTAAAGCAGAGATGACAGAGTATATAGATGCTATCGCTGGTCAGTTAGTCGCATCCACAAGTGAAATTTCAATAAGAGAAACAAAAAAACTGCTCGTACAGCTCTACGATAAGTCGTGGCTTGAGTCTATCCATTTGGCCACCGAAGCTAATGCTAAAATGCGTGAAACCCTAGACTTCAAAAAAGGACTTCAATCATTTATAGATAAGGAAAAATTGAGTTGGTAATATTTAATCTCGCTAATTATTAATTTAGTTTTATCTTTGCAACACTAGCTTGCTAGGGGTGTTCCACTTGTGGGACTGAGATTATACCCTATTCACCTGATCCAGATAATACTGGCGTAGGAAAGGAAGCAGAGAGTTTCAGTGATTATTTTTATTGGACCTTTCAATCTCCCCTTTAGTTTGCTTATTTTATTAATAACTAAAAAAATTAATCATGAGCAATTGTACATTTACTTTATTCATCATCTCTTTGGTTCAATTAGGATCATCATTATTAGCGCAAAAAGATAGCACCAAAATACTGGGAGAAGTCCATATTAAAGCGATTCGATCTAATTCGCAAATGGCTACATCGTCTAGTATTATTAAAACTGAGGAATTACAGCACTTGAATCTAGGTCAGGATATTCCTACTTTGATTCAGCAGCTACCTGCACTCCAATTGTCTACCGATGCGGGAAATGGAATAGGTTATTCCTATCTCTATATTCGTGGTATGGATGCTCAACGCATTCAGGTCAATATCAATGGGGTGCCCTATAATGATGCTGAATCTCAAGAAGTTTATTGGGTCAATATACCTGACCTATTCAGCAGTGCTGATGATATTCAGGTGCAGCGAGGTATTGGTTTCTCCGCCATGGGTGGCACTGGCTTAGGCGGTTCTATTTCTATTAAAACTACCAAGCGTCATCTCAAGCCATTCCTAACTTATCAGACCAGTTTCGGAAGTTTTAATACCTTTAAAAATACACTTCAAGCATCTACTGGAGTGCTCCCCGATGGATGGCAAATCACCTCACGGGGCTCATGGATACAGAGCGAGGGCTTTGTAGATCGCGCATGGAGTCGTTTGGGCTCGTTTTATCTTGATGTATCAAAGTACGGAGATCGATATACATCACATATCATCGCCAGTCATGGCAGGGAGCGCACCTATCAATCTTGGTATGGGCTAAGTGAGGAAGATTATCGAGCGGGCGACCGCCAAAAAAATATAGCGGGCACTGACTATGGTTCCAAGGCAGGGGAGCCCTTCGCCAATCAGATAGACAACTATCATCAAACGCACCTGCAGTGGATTCAAAATTTTCTTTGGAAAAATGGACAGCAGTCTTCTCTTACTGCTTATATGACAAGAGGATTAGGGTATTACGAAGATTATAAAGCCAATCAAGATTTTGCAAATTATGGTAATGGGCTTGCTGGCTTTGGAGATCTGACTCGGCAACTATGGCTCGACAATTATCTCTATGGGGTCAATGCATCGCATAAGATAGAAAAAGCTCAATTTTCTAATACAAGTGCTATTTCCTTTTCCTATTATATGGGAGATCATTTCGGCAGAGTCAATGAGTTTTTCACCCCACCTGCTGGAAACGCTTTGGATAGATTCTATCTCAACGATGCTAAAAAAACAGACCTGACGGCATTTAATAAGTTAGTCTATCAAGCTAATAAGTCAAGCTTTGTTTTAGACCTTCAGCTCAGACAGGTAAATTATTATTCGGCTGGTAGTTTAAGAAATCAATCCATCTTTTCCTTCGATAAAAACTTCACCTTTTTCAATCCTAAACTAGGTTGGAGCTATACAGTCGATGCTAAAAGTAAATTCTACTCCTTCCTAGGACTAAGTCATAGAGAGCCTGTTCGCAGTGATTTTCTAGATGAAGATGCACTCAGTCAGCCTCGTCCCGAAAAGGTATATAATCTAGAATTGGGATATGAGAAAAAATGGACATCGAGCGAACTCAAAGTTAATGTATTCGCCATGTACTTTATAGATCAGCTGGTACCTACTGGAAATATCAATACAGTAGGCGCCCCTATTCGTCAGAACGTAGATAAGAGTTATAGAGCAGGTGCAGAATTGGAATGGAATTATTGTTTTTCTAAAAAACTCTCTTTTTATATGAATCAATATCTGGCAGCGAATAGAATTCTAGATTATACAAACTACCTCATCGCCTACAACGAATCAGATTATAGTGTAAATGCCAGTGCGTCAGAACAAATAAATTATACCTCTACTTCTATTGCATTTTCACCTTCGTGGATTTCCTATGCCGAACTGAAATATAGTCCATGGAGCCATACCCATCTCCGTCTGATGAATAAAATAGTAAGCGCACAGTTTTTAGACAATACCTCTAGTGTAGCTAAATCAATTCCCCTTTATTCGTTTACAAATCTATCACTGTCTCATTCCTTAAAGCTGAGAGGCAAACAAGAAATTGAACTCAACTTGTTATTAAACAATTTGTTCAATGCAGACTATATTACGCGAGGATATACTTATCATAGTGGCCATACCGTAAGCCCTGCAGGCAATGTCACACGTGGTAGTGATTATAATTTTTACTTTCCGCAGGCTGGGTTCAATTTCTTATTAGGCGTGGGTTGGAAGATATGATTTAAATAATATTTTCCAACAAAATCCTTACTTCTTATTCTTGTCCGCCCATCCGAAAACGTCTTGTAAAACAGATCCTACACGCTGTGCAGGGTTCTCTCTTATTTTACCTTCTTCTATAGCTACCATCAGGAATATACCGTCGGTGGCTTTCTGAGTGACATATTGCGAGAGATTTGGATTCATCTTTTGTACAAATGGCACCGCATTATAGGCTTTTATGGCATCTGTCCAGTATTTGGTAGCATTGGCTTTCTGCAGGTTGGATTGTATGATAGGTTCAAATTTTGTAATAAGTACTTGACCACTTGTGCGCTGTAAATATTGTGTTGCAGCATCTTTATCGCCAGTCAAGATATTGATAGCTTCTGCGATCGTCATTTGCTTGATAGCTTCTACAAATATTGGTTTGGCTTCTACCACAGCGGCTTCTGCTGCCCGATTGACTGATGTTATCACTTGATCACATAAAGAACCCATTCCCAAAGAACGAAGAGTGGATTCTATTTTTCGTGCCTCTGGGGGAAACAATATCTTAACTGCGGCGTTAGCCAAAAATCCGTCAATCTGTCCTAAATTATTCGCAGCTAAATCAGTTCCTACGCTCAGGGCTTGTTTCAATCCATTCGCTGCCAATTCATTGGTCATAGAGCCAGTGCTAGAAGAACTACCCCCAAGCAATCCACCTAAGGACTCTATGACATTACCCATAGTAGAACTTGAGTCAGTGCTTTGAGAATAACTGCTCTTAATGGTGGTTTTACTAGTTTCTGAAATTACAGTGGTCCTTTTCGTTTTTCTCCAAGATTGTGCTTCTATAGAATTAAGCAGTAAAATAGAAAAAATGAATGATACTACACGGGATAGATTCATTAATTTTTGATTTAAAATTATAAAAAGTAGTTACTTGGTAATCATAGTACTCAACTTATTCTCTATTTCGAACTCATCACCCTCCACATAAGAATTATGAGTGTATACAATTTTCCCTTCTCCATTGACAATTAGCGTAAAAGGAATTTGCTGTATACCTAGAGAGCGCATCAAGTCCTGATTCATATCTAGTAAGACAGTGAATGGCCAATCTTCGCCTGTGACATATGTTTTCACTTTTGATTTAGCACGACTGTCATCCGTAGATACAGCTATAATTTCGGTATTGAGTTTTTCTTTCCACTTAGGCGCTAGATCTACCATATTGCTCAGTTCTTTCTTACAAGGAACACACCACGTAGCCCAAAAGGAGATTACATAGATTTTTCCTGGCTTAAGTAAGGATTTAAAATCTACTTTCTGACCACTCAAGTCCTCTACCATAGCTGTAGGCATATCCTTAGCGTCTCCGCCGCCTGCCCAGGCATTTCCGATATAAGCAAAACTGAGTAAGAACAGGGATACGATTAATTTATTTTTCATTTTTTTATTTAGTGTTTTGACAAATTTAAATTAATCCATTTAATTTTCTGATTAAAATTAACTTTGTCTTTTTTATTTATTAGTAAGATAATGCATAAGTCCACTTGGTTTACACTCGCAGTGTTATTTAACAATTTTTTATTTTCTCAAGGTACCATTACCGGCAACTATCGTCTCAACCTAGATATGTACGATCGAGATAGTGCAATCGCTGCCGTAGGCCCAAACTATGAAGTGAATAAAAATTCTGCGAATGCTTGGTTTGAACTGCGATATGCGGATATGAACAAAGGCATAGAAGCTGGAGTTCGATTTGATGGTAATTACAATTCTATTTTGCAGAATCCACCTATTCCTGTTTCTTTCTATGGTATTGGGAACTGGTTTATCAAGAAAAAAGTGGAAAATTTAGAACTTACTGCTGGTTTTATCTATGAGCAGTATGGCAGCGGAGTAGCACTGCGTACCTTTGAGGAAAGGAATTTAGGCATAGATAATGCTATTTTTGGAGTCAAAGCGAAGTATACCCTCAACGAAAATTTTATGATAAGAGGTATAGCAGGTACACAAAAATATAGACTAGATTATTTTGGAGCTTTTGTCAAAGGAATTAATTTGGAAGGAAATTTACCATTTGCTTCTAAGAAATACAATTACAATTTTGGCGTAGCTATTGTCAGTCGGACGCTGACTGAAAAGGATAGAGAGACGGTGAATAATGCCGTATCTTCTTATAGTTTCGCAGATTATTTTGCGGTACCTTATAATAATTATGTAGGAAATTACTACCATACTGTGCAGCTTGGAAAATTCTCGTGGGGTACAGATGCGGCTCTTAAAACCTCAGGTGCGGTCTTCAATCAATTTAATAATAAGTATGTAGATAAGATGGGTATTTCGTTTATGAATACTTTGTCTTATAGTAAAAAAGGCATAGGAATCACCTTACAAAATCGCTACTTAGATCATTTTCAATTTCAGTCCACTGCTGAAGGTGCTGTAGCAGATTTTAATCTAAATAACAATAGAAGATTGTCTTTTTTAGCGCCTATCAATAGACAAAACTCACTTCGATTGCCTGCTCGCTTCCAGATAGCACCGATAGAGCTTAGTGAGTTCGCTACTTCATTAGATATTACATATTCTCCGAGTAAAAAAACACATATCAATCTAAATATTAGTGTTATAGACTCTAGTGTAGGTTTTAAAACTCCCTATTATCGCGAGGCATACCTCGATATTGAGCGAAAGAAATTGCTCAATGGGAAACTAGACCTTCATGGAGGATTTCAGTATGTATTTTACAATCAGAGAAAATACCTAGTAGGCAATGAGCCAACGGATATTCAATCCTATACAGTTTTTATCGAACCTACATTTAGGATTGACCGTAAAAACTCCATTCGCTTTGAGTTTCAATATCAGCATGCAGCTAAAGAATTGGGACAGTCTGTATTTGCCCTTATAGAATTTAACGCAGCACCTAACTGGTCGATATCGGTTTCTGATTTATGGAATTTCTCTCCGAATAAAAATTATGAGGTAGTGAAACAATATCAAACCCCGCATCATTTTTATTCAATTTTTACCTCTTATACTAAAGGTGCTACTCGATTTACATTAGCTTATGCTAAGCAGCTAGCAGGCATTATCTGTACCGGCGGTGTATGCAGGTTTGAACCAGCCTTTAGTGGATTGAGATTTCAGTTGACCTCTAGTTTCTAAGGCTTTGTTTTTGTTTCGCGAGATTTAAATAGTAAGATGCTTTTTTCGTATCTCCTAGTAGGTTATAGGTAGTTGCTAGATTTTGATAGCCAGCGGCATCGTTGGGTCTCAGAGCTATGACCTTTTCCAATAGTGGGATTGTTTTCTGCACTTGACCGCTCATACCATAGGCCACAGCTAGGTCTTCCATCCAATAGCCATTTTTATCGTTGAGGCGTACGGCTTTTTCTAAAAATGGAATGCCGTCTAGAAGCCGATTCATATATCTAGAATAGCAGATTCCTATAGCAAAATTCGCTTTTGGGTCCTCTGGGTTTTGGGCGATAGCTTTCTGTGCGATAGCCAGTGCTTCTTGATAGTTCGATCCATTGATAGCTTCTATAGCTAGCTCCGCTAAGCTTCCAGATTGTCCGCCAGTGAGTGCCATGGCTTCTTGAGTTCTACCCAGTTTTGCATAGATCTTCCCAAGAGTTTCACGTACTTCTCGATGATCTGCATTGACAGCCAACGCTTGTCGAAGGTAGCGTTCTGCAGAGTCTTCTTCCTTCATATTAAAGTTTAAAATACCTATATTATAGAGTGCATCGAAATAGTTTTGTCTTAAGGTTAGGCAATGTTTATAAATCGGAATAGCTTTCTGAGCGTCTCTCGTTTTAGCATAAATGGCATTGCCATAGAGCAGCCATGCCTGACTATTTTCTGGATATATTTTTATTGAATGCTCCAAGACTTTAATACTAGAATCAATATAAAAACGAGCTAAGCTGCTATCTATTTTTAGCTGACTATTTGAGAGTTCCATTAAAGATCCGCCATAAGCAGTGGCTACTTTAGCGCTATTATTGCTATTGTAAAAGTCCGCTCTAAACAACGCATCATTATCTTTCCAATCCAAATTGCGGGTATAGGTCTTATAGCTATAAAAGGAGAGAAGGATAAAGAGTGCAGAGCATAGCGCCCATTTATTTTTTGCTAACTTTAATAGAAGCCAAGCGACTAAAATAGCAAAACTAAGAGATGAGACGAAGACAAAACGCTCATTCATAATTATACCTACGGTAAATAGAACATTGGAAACAATAGAAAAGGTAAATAGAAAGAACAATATCGAAAATATGATTTCATTTCGTTTTTTTAGATTTTTGATGAGCCAGTAGGTTAATACAATTAGCCCAAAGAGGATAGCTAAGACTACAGGGTCCGAAAGTTTTCTATACGGAATTTGGTTGAAATAATAATCATGTGAAAGAGTCCAAGGAAAAATGAGCAACTTTATATACTGATAAAATGAAAAAACAATCGTACCCCATTTTTCAGACGCAGTAGCCCGCACAAAAGGATTGTTGAGTATTTCCTCTGTATGGGCTGTAAGACTTGCTTTTGTGCTAATGGCTCGCAGGACGAGATAAGCTGACGCAGCTAAGATGACAGAAGCATAAGGCTTCAGAAAATTAGCGTTGAAGATACTTTTATTTTTTACGAAGGCTACCAAAGGGAAAATAGCCAAAAATGTGATGGCATTTTCTTTGCTCAATAAAGCCAAAAGATATATTAAAAAAAGAAGTAAAAAATCTTGCCATCGATGCTTGAAAAACTGGAAAAAATAGACGATGGCCATTAGCCCAAATAGAAAGCCGAATAGTTCATCTCTACCTTTTATATTGGCTACTACCTCTGTATGAATAGGATGCAGGGCATAGATGATGCTCGCTAGAAAGGCTATGCTTAAGAAGAGATTTTGGGTTGAATTTTCTTCTTTTTTTTTTGGATGAAATAGCCACACTAAAAAAATATAGATGAGAATGCAGAGCAAGGCATAAGTTAAGACGTTAAATAAATGTCCGATGAATGGATTTTTTCCAAAAAATTCCCATTCTATAGCGAAGACGACAAATGTTAGTGGTCTATATCGTCCTCCAGAGATTAACTTACTGCCTCTCTCACCGAAAAATCCTTCAAAAGCATCGCTCGTCATAATTTTACCGATACTATCCACTCCAGCGGTTACAAATTTATTTTCATATATGACCATCTGATCATCCAGAGCATAGTCATGCCATAGCGTATTGGCATATACTCCTACGGAAATGATAAATAAGCAAAGTATAGGTAAGAGTTGCTTTTTCCACTCTATGGCTTCTGATTCCTGAGGAAATTCCATCGTCTGATTTGCTTTTATGGGGGCGGCTTTAGCTCTATTGGAAGACATACTATTGATCTATCGTTGAATAATTTTTATCACAAATCTAGGATATCTAGTATCAATAATGGAGTAAAAAAATTACGCTATTTCTCTAGAGAGCTATGTTGATCAATGAATTTAAGTTGCAAAAATTGGCTGAATGTAAGCGATGAGTAATTTATACTGAGCCATCGAATCCTAATATATTGATCTGAATTAGGTTTAATGTATAAATATATGGTGATTTAACAGCAAAAATGTTAAAATGTGAAGCAAATTGAAATGTTTTTAAGTGCCTCATGGGAAATAAAAAATATTTAGCTTATATTTGTAATGTAAGGTTATAAATTGTTCTAGTATGAAAAAAATGTTAGTAGTGATTTTACCACTATTATCTTTAATTTCTTGCCCACTAATAGCTCAAAATAGAGAGTATCGTGAGGAAGAGGTAAGGAAATTATTGGATAAATATATAGAAAACCCCAGGCTTTATTTTGATAAAATTAAAGCGCTTAATGAGCGTGCTGAAAAGGCAAATGAAAATACACTAAAGGTTTCTGAGGAGTATTTATCCTTGCTAGATAAGAAGGATAGTTTAATAAAAATATACAAACAAAAGGCTGTGATGGCTAGCAAAGTAGCTCCTACGCCAGCAGTGGGAACGGTCCTCAATGCAGGTTCTGCTGCTAAGCCTTCTCAGCAAACTGCCACTATGATGACCAAGGTCAAAGGAAAGACAGAGTATACGCCCTATAGAGTTCAGTTGGCTGCCTATTTTAGAGAGGATTTTGAAAAATTCTTCGGCGATTTTAATAAGACATTGGGTATTCAGAAATTGAATAACAGAAATGTAATTGAAGTTCAAGGATTTAAGGATGAGGCTGAAGCATCAGAGTTTTCACAAAAAATTAAACAGTTAGGTTTTCCCCAAGCTTTTGTGACTAAATACGATGAGAATGGTGAGAGACAAGAAGGTTTTGCTTCTAAAGAGGATACTAAATTGTTCTCGGGAGGAGCTACGACGAGTGCCACTTCATCAAAGCCTTTGAAAATAAGTAAATCGATTCAATATCCAGATTATATACCAGTGGGATATAAAGAGTATATGAATAATAAAGGCAATCCTCCAGTTATTGCAAAAGCGCCTGTAGGTCCTAATTCTAGTGCATATTCTGCTGCATCTTCTGCAATGCCAATGGCTAAAGACGCGCAGCCTATGAAACTGAGAGCGCCAACTATCCGACAAGATGCGACTCTCTCTTCTAATCCTCCACCACCCCCGGTCCCTGCTGTGAGACCAAGAGCCTATAACAGTGTTGCTCCAATACCTAATGCTGCAGAAAGTGCAGCTAAACCAGTTAGCTCTCCTCCGGTTCCTAAGCCCGGCGAAACCCCACCTCCTGTTAATAAAAATACAAGAGATGACCAATTAAATACTACTTTTGATCAGCTATTCAAGAGATAGTTCAATTTTTTAATTCTTTCCATACTTTTATCTTTTCCTAATAAAAGTATGGTTTCAAAAATAGATGGTCCTTTCATGGTGCCAGTTAAAAGAATTCTTAAAACGGGCAATATATTACCCATCCCTAGTTGATGCTGCTCTATTAATTTTTTAGTTTCTATTTCTATTTCATTAGCCGATACTAAACTATTGCTAGCTAGCAGTTCATTAAAGTTCAGCATAAAATTCTCAGCTTCGGGCTTCCATTTTTTCTTCAATGTATCCAAATCATACTGCTCAATATCGCTGTATAAATAGCTGCCGACTTTAACCAATTCATACTTAAAGTCTATTCGATCTCTAAAAAGCTCTACATACTTTGAGATGAAATGTTTGTCCAGATTTGAATGGAGCTTTGTCAGCTCATCATAGCATGCATGAACTAATTCTTCATTTGAAAGATGTCTCACATACTGCTGATTAAACCAAACCGCTTTCTCAAAATTAAATTTTGCGCCTGCTTTATGCACGCGTTCTAACGAAAAATGGTCGATTAAGGCCTTCATATCAAAGAGTTCTCTCTCCGTACCATCATTCCAACCCAGCATAGCTATAAAGTTGACAAAGGCATCACGTTCAAAGCCTTTTTCTCTAAATCCTTCTGTGATTTCTCCCGTATCAGGGTTTTTAAATTGGGTACAGAATACCGGAAATCCAAGTCTGTCACCATCCCGTTTACTCAGTTTTCCCTTGCCATCAGGCTTGAGGAATAGAGGTAAATGAGCAAAGACAGGAGCTTTCCAATCAAAGGCTTTGTAAAGGAGAATATGATGTGGTGTAGAGGCTAACCATTCCTCCCCTCTTATGACGTGCGATATTTCCATGAGGTGGTCATCTACTACATTGGCTAAATGATAAGTAGGCATGCCATCGGACTTTAAAAGAACACGATCATCTAGCTGACTACTATCAAATCGGACATCATCTCTTATCATATCATGAAAACTCACATGGTCACTAGGGTCTACTTTGAGGCGAATGACATAAGGTGTTTTATCTTCTTTGAGTCTTGCTATATCTTTCTCTGATAATGTCAATGAATTTTTCATCTGACTTCGCGTGCTATAATTGTAGGCAGCAGAAATTCCTTTATTATCGGCAGCTGATTTTTCTCTCCATGCTTTGATGTCTTCTTCTGAATCAAACGCTAAATAGGCCTTGCCATTATTAAGGAGTTGTTCTGCGTATTGTAGATATATGGATTTTCTCTCAGACTGCCTATAGGGCGCATGGGGGCCTCCTTGCGTTATACCTTCGTCTGGAATGATACCACACCAGTTGAGCGATTCATTGATGACATCTTCAGAGCCTTTTACTGTTCTGGCCGTATCTGTATCTTCTATACGCAATAGAAAATCTCCTCCATGTTTTTTAGCAAAAAGATAAGAATACAAGGCAGTGCGGACGCCACCTATATGGAGCGGCCCTGTCGGAGAAGGAGCAAAACGAGTTCTAACGCGGGTCATGAGTTTCTAATTAAAAATCCAAAAATAACGAATACCAATTATATATTATCCTATATTGTTTAAAAAGTTTATTGTATATATTAAGTATAAAAAAAGAGGCTGTCATCTTTGGCATTTTCTGAGATTGAAGATTTGAATAGAAAAATTATACAATTTATGAAGTAAAGAAGCATTCAGTATAGGTATAAAAACTGAATTTTTTAGTAACCGTTTGATTATCCATTTCTAAATGGACTATGAGAAAAACCAACAGCAGCCAAAAACTAGAAAATATAGCTTCAAATAGAAGAAAATCCCTAGTTTTATCCGAAAATAGGCCTTTTTTTAGGCCCTTGTTTTATAGCAAAATCTATTTTTAAATAAAGAAAATTGAAAAAAGATATTTATATCCCTACCCCGTCAGGGTTTCATCTTGCTATTCTACCATTAGAGGAGAACTGCTGGGATTTGTACCTGATTAATCGCAATGAACACTCCTTGCAAAATATACTAGTGGTCACTGAGGCACAGAGCGAAGAGAAACTATCCTCGAAACTGCGGTATTTTCTCGAATCGATCCCCCCAGTTTCATATATTAAATTTGAAACGGTTTATGGTGAAGTGGCTCATCTCGAAAACTTTATCACCGTGACCTATTATGTTGGCCTAGATATTTATGAGAAAAATTTTAGTTTTCAGGCTAGTCAGTTAGAGGGCAGTCGTCCAATTCCCTTTCTAGATGTCGAGGGTTTCCTTCTAGATTAATTATGCCTAGTATATTGAAAAATCGACTAGATCGTGCATACGAATTCTATGCTCAGTCTAGCTTTATAGAGAATGACCCCATAGCTATACCTCATAGTTTCTCCCAAATCCAAGATATAGAAATAGCTGGTTTTTTTGCGGCTATATTTTCGTGGGGACGAAGAGACATCATACTATCCAAATCGAAAGAACTCATGGATATTATGAACCATCAACCTTTTGAGTTTGTCGCTAATTATTCAAGTAATGATCGAAAGAAAATAAACCATTTCAAGCATCGTACGTTCAATGCCTCTGATTTAGATTTTTACATCCGAGCCTTTCAGCAGCATTATAAGAAACACAAGAGCCTAGAGATAGCATTTCTTCCTGAAATTCCGACTAAGGAAAAAACAATAGAAGCTAACTTAGTATATTTTTATAATTATTTATCTGGGCTCGTATCTCACGAAAAGCGCAATCTCAAACATATATCTACCCCGGCAAGCGGAGCAGCCTGCAAACGCCTCTGTATGTATCTGAGATGGATGGTACGAAAGGATGAGGTAGACATGGGCTGGTGGAAGACCATACGTCCTAGTCAGCTTATCATGCCACTGGACGTGCATGTGATAAGACTGGCTATAGAGCTAGGCTTGATAGAAGAGAACGACAAACCATCCTGGAAAACAGCTTTGAAATTAACAGAAAAACTCAGAAAACTCGAACCAAAAGATCCCGTAAAATATGATTTGGCTATATTTAGTTTAGGGGTGGATAAGAAATCTTAATTACCCCTTCTTCAATCCAAATCTAAATCTCGTACCTTTATTTACCTGACTATCTGCCTGAATGGTATAGCCATGGGTTTCAATGATTCTTTTGACAATACTGAGGCCTAGACCAGACCCTCCTTTGGCGCGGCTTCTATTCGGATCTACACGGTAAAAGCGCTCGAATATTCTAGTCAAGTGTTCTGGGGCGATACCATGTCCATTATCTGACACTTCGATCATGACGGTATGTTCTAAATCGAAAAATCGAACGGCTATTTTTGTCTCTTCAGGACAATAGAAAATAGCGTTTTCTATCAGATTATACAATACTTGATATATTTTTTGTCTGTCGGCCACTACTTGGTAGGAAATATGTTTGAGGTCACGGACTTCTACCTTAGTCCCTTTAGCTTTGGCCATATCGTCCAAAGCTTCAATAACTTCTAGTAGCAATTCATAAATATGAAATCGCTCTAAATTAAGTTGAAGTTCATTGCTCTCGGCCTGAGTGATGAGGGTCAAGTCTTGTACTATATCGATTAATCTATCTGAGTTGTTCGCTATTTTTTGAAGATACTTAACTTCGGCTGGCTTTCCGCTCTGTGCCTCGTCCATCAATATTTCAACAAAGCCTTGTATGGAAGTGAGAGGCGTTTTCAGTTCGTGAGATACATTCCCAATAAATTCACGTCTAAATTTTTCATTCTCTTTGAGTGCCTCTATTTCTATGGTTTTTTCATCTCTAAATAGTTGAACCTGTTCCCTCAGATTTTCAAACAATTCGGGATCTTTGAGGGAGGGCTTTTCCATTTTTTTCCCCATACCACCGATAGTGCGATAAAGAATTTTTACTTTTCGTAGTATGAAATATTCTATTAGGACAATAATAAGAAAATAGATGAGAAGCGAAGCTAATAATGGAATAACAAATAAATACGGAGGGAACACCCCAACAGTATAGTGTATGACCACCATGGCAGTCCATTGACCAAATAGTATAGTCAGAGAAATGATTAAAGCGATCTTTCCTTGTGTGAGTCCATTCAAAACGCCACAAATTTATAGCCTATTCCTTTTATTGTTTTAAAATAATCGTCGCCAATTTTTTCTCTAATTTTTCGGATATGGACATCGATGGTTCTATCGCCAATATAAATGTCTTTTCCCCATACAGTTTCTAGAATTTCTTCTCTGCGGAAAACCTGTTCTGGCTGAGACATGAGAAGGTATAGCAGTTCAAACTCCTTTTTAGGCAATGCAATCTCCTTGTCCTGGAGGTGTACGATAAATTTGGTTCGGTCTATTTTTATATGCTTATATTCTATAATAGCTGGTTTAGCAAGTTCTAGGCTTTTCATTTGCCTGAGTTGGGATTTGATTTTTGAGATCAGAAGGTTAGACTTGATAGGCTTCACTAGGTAGTCATCCGCGCCTAAATCTAGCCCTTCTATCTGACTCTCTACATCTGAAATAGCTGAAAGCATGACGATTTTCGTCTTTCGAAGTTCATCTATTTTTTTGATTTCCGAGCAGGCTTTGACTCCGTCCATGACAGGCATCATTTTATCGAGGATAATCAAGTTTGGTTTATGCCTAATGGCCAAATCAATAGCTTCTTGACCATTTTTTCCAGTTATTACCTTGGCCCCAGCCTTAGTTAGAACGTGCTCTAAAAATTCTCGAATATCTTCCTCGTCATCTACAAGTAATATTTTAGCTCCTGCAAGTTCCATTTTTTTCGATTTAATGCTACAAATGTAAATAAAAGATAAAGGGAAGGCAAAGCATAGGGCTATAATTTACAATAAGATAATATGGTATGGAGTTTAAAATATAGAGATAAAAGTTTAATGCTAGGAAATCTAACGTTCAACTTTTGAGCTGGCCTTTATATAAATTTACTAAATACGATATATTCCGCTATCTGCACAGCATTAGTAGCTGCACCTTTGCGCAGATTATCTGATACTATCCAGAGATTGATAGCATTTTCTGCACTATCATCTTTACGTATTCTCCCGACCCATACATAGTCATTGTCATGGGCTGTTATCGGCATAGGATAGAGAGCTTCGCTTGGATTGTCTAGTACTTTTATACCATCAAATTTAGCTAAGGAGGAATATACATCTGCTAAGCTTACTTGATTTTTAAACTGGATATTGACGGATTCACTATGACCTCCAAATACAGGAACGCGCACAGTCGTTGTTGTGATTTTGAGGTCCGGCAATCCTAAAATTTTTTTTGTTTCATCGATGATTTTTTGTTCTTCTTTGGTATATCCATTATCTAAAAATACATCTATCTGAGGAATCAGATTCATATCGATTGGATACTTATAAGCCATATCTCCTTGAATTCCATTCCGTTCATTTTCCATTTGAGTGACGGCTTTGACACCTGTCCCAGTAACAGATTGATAGGTACTCACCACCACCCGAATCATAGGATTTATATCATTTAGGGGCTTCAGAGCTACCACCAGTTGAATCGTTGAGCAATTGGGATTAGCGATGATTTTATCATCCTTAGTTAAGGCTTGCGCATTCACCTCTGGTACTATCAGTTTTTTGTCTGGATGCATTCGCCAGGCAGAGCTATTATCAATGACCGTCGTACCTACTTCAGCGAATTTGGGAGCCCATTCCAGAGAGGTATTCCCTCCAGCAGAGAATAGGGCTATCTGAGGCTTCAAATTAATGGCATTCTGGATAGATACGATGGGATATTTCTTTCCATTATATGATATTTCCTTACCTACACTTTTTTCTGAGGCTACTGGAATAAGTTCTGTAATTGGAAAATTTCTCTCAGCTAAAACTTGAAGCATTTTCTGACCTACCAAGCCGGTAGCACCTACAACCGCAATACGCATATTTCTTAAATGATTAGCAAGCAAATGTACATTAAAATTTGTATAAATAAACTATTACATCATATCAAATATTAAAAAGTTGGGCTCTTTTGTATTATATTTGTAAGTAACCAAAAAAATTAAGTATATGAGCACATTTGTATCATCAAAAATAGCTAAGTATATCTTTGCTGCTGTTATGGCTACTTTCGGTATTATGCATTTTGTATTTGGAGCCGATATGACAAGTATGGTGCCCAAATGGCTGCCATTTCCGCCTATTTATTGGGTTTATTTAACAGGTCTAGCTTTAATTGCCTATGGCCTAGCCCTTTTGATTAATCACAAGTATCAGAAAATTGCGGGATATCTCTTAGCAGCGATGTTTTTTCTATTTATCATATTAGTGCATATGCCTTCTATGAACGTAAACCCTATGGCATTGCCGCTGATGTTAAAAGATTTAGCGATGGCATTTGCGGCTATATTTATAGCCAATAGTGTAGAAGAAGACTGAACTCAAGCCTCTCATCAAAGAATTTAAAACTCTAAAAACATCCTAATTTTTAGGCTTTGGCTTATTTGAGCCTGAGCCTATACCTGAATCCGGTCCAGGTTGAATACTAGTATCTGTTTTATTCATGATTTCATTAATTGGGTTCATAATCTTTTGCATTTAATGTTCAAGTTTATGACTTCAATATTAGAGTATTTGTTTCAAAAAAATGTGGTGATTTAATTAAAAATTGTTGCAGTTTGTTGAAAATCTAAAAATGTAGATTAGTTATTAATCCCATATTCTTCTCCAAAGCATCCCAAGTAGATCGCTAAACTTTGTATCTTTAAAATCCGGCTCTATCATGGTGGCTTTTATTCCATTCTTCGATTTTGTGAATTGAGAATAGAATACCATACTTTCTTTCGGTTCTGTTTTGGCAAAATTGGCTCTGCCCCATTTTGCATTAAAGAAAAGTAAGCTATCTTCAGACGGTCGAACTACAAAAAATTTGTCTTGGGCAAACCATTTTATAGTTTGGAGCTCTTTACATTCAAAATCCTGCATATCATTTTGATTTCGCTGATAACTTGTAAATTTGATTTCTTTATCTTTTTGAAAAATGGAATACTCTGATAAATAAATAAAGCTATCTGTAGCAGCAATGCCTGACCAGAGAACTGAATTGAAAAGGGTTGGAGAGGTATATAAATAATTGTATTTTATGTGCTGAGATTGGAGTGCCGAATCCAACTGACTATGAACCCTAAACTTAAAACCAAAGGTCATTAGCATATAGGCGCTCGACACATAGAAACTCCAAAGAGCTATCTTAAATCTCTTGGGATTTTCTTTTTTATAAAACATTGCCCATATCAGTATACCCATAAAGGGCAAGGTATAGAGTGGGTCAACGACCGAAATGTTATTGAGCCCAATAAGATAGTTGGAGAAGGGCAAAAATAGCTGTGTACCGTAAGTGGTAAAACCATCGAGTATTGCGTGAGTAGTAAAGCCGAGGAACCACAACCAATAAAAACTCATAAAATTATGTTTTTTCTTGACTAAGCAAAAGCACAAATAGGCAAATGGGATAGCTAAAAAAATATGAACAAATAATGCATGAGAATAACCTCTATGAATTTCCAGGTTGGCTATAGGGTCGTTAATTATAGAAGTGGCTATGACATCGAGATCGGGTACCGTGCCTGCAATAGCGCCAAGCAGAATGGCTTTATTGCCAATCTTTCGACCCATGACGAGTTCGCCTATACCAGCTCCGAGTACAATTTGAGTTAATGAATCCAAAATAATTTTTTACTATTATGAGCTATTAAAGCTAGTAAATATCGTATTATTAAGTTCTATTGTGTCAGAAAATATTTTCTGATTAAATGAAAATAATATCCATCTTCAAACTAATTTTTCGGAGTCAGTTAAACTTTAAAACTACTATCTACCTCTCCAGCGTCTAGATCCCCAGCCGTGACCATATCCATAACTTCGATATGGATTGTATCTGTATGGTCTGTAATAGACAGGTCGCATGGGTGCGATAACTATAGGTGCATAAAAGCTAGGTTGTGGAGTTACTATGACCACATTTCTTCTGCATGGTGGCGGCGACGGAGTGCAGCCTCTGTAGGCCGTCGGATAATCATTCGGATCTTGATAAGGATTGTAATCATATCCATTACCTTGCTGCCAGCCTTGGTTAGGATTATTCCATTGACGATTGTTATCATTGTTTTGATGAGAATAATCATTATCATCCCAATTTTGTGCGTTGAGGCTTATCGTAAATGCCCCACTGAAAAATAATAAGGTAAATAAGCGGTTCATATTTATATAGTTTAAAGGTGAGTAATCAATTTTTAATTTTAGAATGTACTTTGTTATAATTTTTAGAGAAATATGAAGACATCACGTTTAACTGATTAACGAAAAATAACAATTCAACCTTTTTGCAAAATTGGATAACTCTTGCCTTGTTTCCAAAGGGTATTTCTAAATCATTCTTATCTTTGCCTTATGAATGTCTTATTATTAGGTTCGGGTGGACGAGAATGCGCTCTGGCGCGAAAACTGCGTCAATCCCAATCACTATCAAATCTTTATATCGCTCCTGGAAATGGGGGCACATTGGAATACGGGAAAAATCGAGCCATTGCAGCGACTGATTTTACTGCTATTGAAAATTTTTGTCTAGAAAATGCAATTGACATACTAATCTGTGGACCAGAGCAGCCGGCAGTAGCGGGTATTTGGGATTATTTTCAAAAAGAAGAGTTGAAGCATATTCAAGTCGTAGCTCCTTCTCAAAAATCCGCTATGCTAGAAGGCAGTAAGGCGTTTGCCAAAGAGTTTATGACTAAGAATAATATACCTACTGCACAATATCTAGAAATAACTCAAGACAATTTAGCACATGCCTATCAGTGGTTTGATGAGAAAAGTCCACCCTACGTTATAAAAGCTGATGGCTTAGCAGAGGGAAAAGGAGTCGTGCTTCCAGAATCAAAGGAAGAAGCCACAAAACTGATCGATGAGTTTATTCTCGATAGAAAATTTGGAGCATCTAGTGCCAAAGTTGTGTTAGAAGAATTCCTAGACGGTCTGGAGTTCTCCGTATTTATTTATACCAACGGTCAGCAATATGTCATGCTCCCAAATGCGAAGGACTATAAGAGAAGATTTGAGGGAAATAAAGGTTTAAACACGGGTGGGATGGGTTGTATTTCGCCAGTGCCTTTTGTAGATAAGGCTCTAATGGAGCAAGTAGAAAGTCAAGTAATCAAGCCAACAATAAATGGTCTACAAAAGGATTCAATGCCTTACACAGGATTTATTTATTTCGGATTGATTCTCTGTCAAGGTCAAGCCAAGGTGATAGAATATAATTGTAGACTAGGTGACCCAGAGACAGAGGTCATTCTCCCACGAATGGATTGTGATTTACTAGCACTTTTTCAGGCTGGATTTTCTAATCAACTCGAATCGTTCAATCCAGAAATATCCCATCAATCAGCTAGTACGGTTATGCTAGTGTCGGAGGGTTATCCGGAAGCTTATGAAAAAGGGTTCCCTATCACTGGGATAGAGAATGTGCATCAGGCTAACGTTTTTCATGCGGGTACTACTATCAAAGATTTTCAGCTCGTAACTAATGGGGGTAGAGTTCTAGCCGTGACAGGACTTGGAGAGAATTTAAAAGAGGCTCTTTTTAACTCCTATGATGCTATAGAGCGAATTCGATTTAAAGGAATGAAATTCAGGTCGGATATTGGATTTGAATTTGAAGGGGATTAGAAAATCTTTCTTTTCTGAAATAGCGGTAACATGATACAGGTAAAAATTTATGTAAACTTTTAGAGTTCTTAATATCCAATATTAAGTTAACTCATAGTAAGATTGAATCATATACATAATTTTTTTATTTATTGCGCGGGTAGCAATTTTTCTCTTATTGATAAATCACCTGTGCTTATTAAGCTTATCTGCTAGATTTACATGAATCTCAGTTCAAATGGTGCAATCAGGAGGATATTCAAATCAAATCCTCTATATCAAATGCTAAGTTATATTTGCTGAAAAATGAGATGGAATATTTGAATAAGAAAAAAAAGAGAGGAAGGGAATTTAATATATTTGCCTCAAATTATTATTATGGCCATCAATTGGGAATCGCAAAAACACTATAAAGAAAACCAACCAAAAAGACAACCGAAAGGTATACTGGAGAAAATAGTCACTTGGTTAAAATCTTTATTTAGCTAAGGATTTCTTAGCGGCACTTAGCTATATTTTTTTGCCTTCTTGGTGGAACTTTGTACAACAACCTAAATATTCATAACAATATCACAAAGGTGCAATCATACTATTTATGTCCTTAGTGACTTTAAATTTTAATGTGCTCAAAATGAAAATAATAATAAGGCTATGACCTCAGAATATCCAATATCTGTTTAGCGGCGTTTTTTGTATCTACTTTTTCAATTAGATGGGATACAATTCCATTTTCATCAATGATAAATGTAGCGCGATTCGTGCCCATATATTCTCTCCCCATGAACTTCTTCTTACCCCAAACGCCAAACGCCTCTACCAAAGTCCTCTCTTCGTCGGAGATCAGTGGAAAAGGAAGTTGATGATTATCTATAAATTTGAGATGCGACTTGATGCTATCTATACTTGCGCCATAGAGCTCATATCCTAATTTCTTTATAGTTTGGTATTCATCTCTGATACTGCATGCCTCAGCAGTACAGCCAGGAGTATTGTCTTTAGGATAGAAGAATAGTATATATTTCTTTCCCTTTTCAGGTATGGCGATTTCTGAGTTGTCCTGAATTTTTACCTTTAATGGACTTAGTTTTTCTCCAACTGTGAGCATATATGATTGATTTATGTGCTTACAACAAAATAAACTTTAAAATAATTCCAAGAAAAAGGCATCCTCTAAATGGATGCCTTTTTGTGCTCTTAAACATAAATTCTGGACTAGTCCAAATTCGTATTGAATTTATTATTGTCTTTGAATAGATTAAAGTTATCCGTAATCAAGGTCTTAGATTTATCTGAAAGATTCTCTAATCCTAATTCTAAATGATCTGTGCTTTTCAAAGGGGAGTTTATATCAAAGCTAATTTTACTTAGCATTCTGCGTCTTTTCTCTTCATCCGTTTCTTGCACAAATCGTCCCATCTGATCTACAAAGGTGGTCTCTTCGGCATCTGTTATAGATATAGATATTTCATCTGGCTCGGAGTTGGTGTCATTGCTAAATAACGAATCATTAGAATTGTATCCATCTCTCTCAGAGCTCGTTTGATGCATAACTGAAGTGCCGAAGTCAATTAAGATTTGTTTTTCAGTTTCTACTACTATGACATCATTATTATCTTCATTTGACTGAACTGGCTGGTCTACCGAAATAACTTCAGCCTTCGGTGCTTGCAATTCTTTTTTAATAGTTTTGTCTTTGTTGAAGCCCGTCACTACTACTGTTACTGCTAGTTCGTCTTCTAGTGTGTTATCTACAGAAGTACCATGGATGATTTCGATATCATTTTGAGCTGATTCATTGACAGCTTCTATAATCTCACCAATCTCATCTAGCGTGCATTCATATTCTTCAGAATAAGAAATATTTACGAGTGCTTTCTGCGCACCCGTGATATCATAATCACTGAGTAGCGGCGATCTCAGTGCATTCATAACGGCCTCCTTAGCTCTTGTCTCACCTCTAGCATGACCTATACCCATTATAGTCATCCCACCATCTTTCAGTACATTTCTTACATCATTAAAGTCTGTATTGTGTATTCCTGCGCCAGTTATGATTTCGGCTATCCCTTTAGCTGCGTTAGCTAGGATGTCATCTGCCATAGCAAAGGCCTCCGAGCCTTTTAATTTCCCATAGACATCAATGATTTTGTCATTAGCGACTACGATAAGGGCGTCTACATTTTCTTTTAACCGCTCGATTCCATCTTCAGCTTTTCTAACAGCAGATTTACCAAGCATAGAGAATGGTGTAGTGACTATAGCTACAGTTAAGATGCCCATTTCTTTTGCTATCTTAGCAATGACTGGTGAGCCGCCAGTGCCCGTACCTTTTCCCATACCAGCGGCTATAAAGAGCATACGGGTTCCATGCCCTAATTCTTCTTTTATCTGCGCAATAGATTCTTCTGTAGCTCGCTTGCCTATTTCTGGATCGGCACCTGTTCCAAAACCTTTGGTCAATTCTGGACCTAAAAGTATTTTCGTTTTTATCGGCGATAAATTCAAATGCTGATCATCCGTATTTGCAATAATGAAATTAACGCCTTTAATTCCTTTTTGATACATGTGGTTCAAAGCATTACTGCCAGCCCCACCTACTCCTATTACTTTTATAATTGACGACTTTTCTTTTGGCAAATCAAATTCTAAATTATTCATATTTTTTAGTTTATTTCTTTCAGTTTTATTATTTAAATTTTCTATGTTTAATTATCTTCAAATTCTTTTATACTAGCTTCATCTAGCAGAAATGAACCAATTTTTGTCTGAATTTTGTCCAGCCAACTTAGATTTTTAGTTTTAGTCTCTATCGGTTGTTCATATTCTTTAGTTTCTTGCTGGTCTATTGCTTTTGTATTAGTCTCCATCTTTTCTAGTTTTTCATAGATATAATCTTCTGAGTTATCAGCGGCTAATAAGGCAAGGCCAATACTGGTAGCATATATGGTTTGAGCATAAGACTTATCTTGAAGATTGGATAATCTACTTATAGGTAAGCCTATCTGTGCATGGTATCCAGTAAATTGCTCAACATAGTTCTTCAAATTAGGAATCATAGCTCCACCGCCAGTGACTACAATACCAGCATTCAATTTATTTTTATAGTAGGAAGAAGCTATCTCATTTTTAACTTGATTGAATATTTGTTCTAGACAGGCATTAACTAATCTGCAGTAGTATCTTTGTTGAATCTGCACTGGTGGTAATCCTGTCAGATTATTTACTGTCAAAATTTTATTTTCAGGTATGTGCTGAAAAAGTGCACTTGTAGCATTTGAATTCTCTTTGAGTTTTTTGGCAGATTCATAGCGCAGTTTCAGTTTACTCTGTATCATCTGTGTGATATATTCTCCGGCATAGGGAAAAATAGCGGTATGACGAATAATACCTTTCGTGAAAATAGCTATATCGGTAGTTCCACCACCTATGTCAATAAGGCATACACCTTCTTCCATTTGTTCATTGGTAAGCACTGCAGAGGCAGAAGCTAAAGGCTCTAAGTCGAAATCTATCAATTCTAGACCAGCCATCTCTACACTCATCTCTATACTGCGCGTTGAACTCACATTGCCAGTAATTACGTGCCAGCTAGCCTCTAGACGATTGCCCATTACACCTATAGGATTATTTTTTATTGGCACTTTCTGGTCTACATAAAACTCTTGTGCTTGATAGCTTATGATTTGTTCACCAGGTTCATTATTTAGATTTTTCACCTGCTCTTCCAGTTGTTTTACATCTTCTAAGTCTATGAGTTTAGAAGAGTTTGATCTTGTGTATCCTAGTTTATATACATTAGATTTCACATGGGCACCAGCTATTCCGACGAATACTTTTTTAATTTCTACTCCAGTTTTAGCAGATGCCTTAGCACAGGCAGCTTGAATATCCTCTGCCGTATCACGAATATTTCGAACTTCGCCATCTTGCACTCCTCTCGATGGCACAACTCCTGAGCCGAGAATCTCAATTTTCTTACCCTCAACTTTTTGCGCTACTATGCAGCAGATTTTGGTGGTACCGATGTCCAGTCCTACTATAATTTTTCCTTTATTCATTTTTCTTATGTGCTTTTATATTCAATTTTTTCCCCTTACATTTTTTTCCTTGCTACTACTTGCTGGCTATACTGAAAATCCAATTCAGAATAACTAGCTAAATCATGACACCGAACTATAGTCTTAAAAAAGGCGTTTACTTTATTCATTTTTTGTTCGAACTTATCATCTACATATCCTATTTTTATTATGGGTTCACTAAAGAGAAAAACCAAATCAATTTTCCCATTTTCGTTTATGTATATCTGCTCAGTAGCATCTTTCCATACTGAATTTTTTTCCAAGTAGTTCAGTAGTTTTGTGAGCGACTGTTTCACAAAACTGTCCATTTTGGATTCTGGTTGGGTTATATTCCGGACTCTACCAGACACATGAACTATTCGCTTAGAGCATTTATTACTCAGAGACATTTTATCCCAATCCTTAGATAGGTAGTAAGCTCCAGTTTCACAATTTATCCTAGCAATTGGCTTTTTTGGCTCTAGTACCACATTTATATTATCTTGGTTATCTAGATATAGTTCTGCCTTTTCTACATATTCATTTTGTCGTACACCATTTTCTATGAGATTAAATTTTATATTGGAAAGTTTTTGACCCTGCCAGGCAGGATCTGCTTGATTCACTTCCTTCATTACATCTCTAGAATCTATAAAACCTAGATTTTGATCATTCTTAAATCTAATTTTTATGTTTTGGCATCGTGCAGTATTCCTCTTTTCTATACCTGCTATCGATATCACAAAAAATAAAGCAATCATACCTCCCCATGATGCTAATTTTAGACTAAGAAGAAGCTTCGTTCTGTTCATTTCGTACTCAGATAATTTTTAATATCAGAAATACAGCCGCTTATATCACCTGCTCCTATTGTTAAAATTACGTCAAAATTACAGCCATTTATAGTAGTGATAAGGTCTGTTTTATCCACAACTTTCACGTTAGTTTTCATCTTTTCAGACACTATATGGGAGGTGACTCCATTAATTGGTAATTCTCTAGCTGGATAGAGGGGAAGTAAAATGACTTCATCTGATAGATCAAGGGAGCGGGCAAAGTCAACGCATAAATCCTTTGTTCTAGAGTATAAATGTGGCTGAAATATGCTTAGTATTCTTTTGTCTGGAAAGATCTCTTTCACGCTAGATACAAGGGCTTCAATCTCTGCAGGATGATGAGCATAGTCATCTATATATACATATTTTTCATTCTGAAATATGACCTCGAATCTACGCTTTATCCCTTTAAATTTTTCTATAGCACTGACCATTTTATCTAAAGATATTCCCATTGTTAAACCTACTGAAATAGCAGCCAATGCGTTCTCAATATTGTGCCTACCATTGTAGTTTAATTTGAACACTTCCTCGCTATCATTAATAGAAAAGGTTGAATGTGTAGGATAAATTTTAAGTCCAGTAGCTTTATAGTCGCCTTTCTGGAAGCCATATATTTTTTTCTTTCCTCTAATTAATATTTCATCAATGACTTTTTCGTTATGAATTAGAATACCTATATCATCTAATTTTTTTAAAAATTCAAGAAAAGAAATCACTATATTTTCTCTTGTACCATATATATCTAGGTGGTCTGTGTCAATGGATGTAAGTACAATTATATTCGGAGATAAGGTCATAAATGAACGATCAAATTCATCCGCTTCTACCACAACTACATCACTTTTACCTTGCACATAATTACTATTAAAATTAACTGATACTCCACCTAAGAAAGCACTACAATCAATTCCACACTCTTTGAGTAAGAAAGCTATCATGGAACTGACAGTTGTCTTTCCGTGTGAACCAGATACAGCTATTGTGAAATTGTTTTCTGTTATCAGTCCAAGTGCTTGTGAACGTTTCATTAGTGGAATAGTACTCTGTTGAAAATAGTTCAAAAGAAAACTATCTTTAGGCATAGCAGGTGTATAGACGACGAGGTCAAAGGCATTTTCTATGCACTTAGCATTGTCGATAAAAGTGATTTTAGCACCTAAATCAGTCAAAGCAGCTGTCATGTCAGATGGTGTTTTATCATAACCATACACGTTTATTCCTTTTGCTATAAAGTATTTAGCCAAAGCAGACATACCAATACCACCAATCCCTAAAAATAAAATAGATTTTATATTATTCAGATTCATGATATGGTGTATTCTAGTTTAGATAATATTGTTTTAGCTATTTCAGAAGCGGCATGAGGCTTTGCTAACTTCAACATTTCTCTGCTCATCGCTTTCATTCGCTCTTCATCCTTGATAAGTTCGATTATGCTGTGCACTAGTTTCTCTTTACTTTCATCATCTTTGAGCATTATAGCAGCATTTCTTTTTACTAAGGCTTCTGCATTAGGTGTCTGATGGTCATCGGCTACATAAGGAGAGGGAATAACTATCGCAGGCTTTGCCATCATAAATAATTCGAATAAAACTCCGCCTGCTCTCGTCACTACTAGGTCGCAAACAGCATAGACCATTTTCATTTCATATATAAAATCATGAACTTTACAACGGTCATTTTCATAGTGCTTATAGTTCTCATAATGCGTTTTACCGGTATGCCATATAATTTGTATATCTTCGGCTAATAATAATTCTATTTTATCTGCAATAGCATCATTGATAGCTTTGGCTCCAAGACTGCCTCCAGTGATAAAGATGGTTTTTTTATTGGGATTTAATTTGAAAAAACGAAACGCTTCTTCACGAGATACTATATTTTCTAAAAAAGATTCTCTTATTGCATTTCCAGTATAAATGACATCTGAGTGGGTAAAGTATTTTTTGGACTCTTCATAGGATACAAAGATAGACTTAGCTGCGGAACTTAAAAATAAATTTGTTTTACCAGGTAGAGCATTTTGTTCTTGTATAAACGTAGGAATACCCATCCATTGAGCCATTTTCAATGTAGGAGCACTAGCATATCCACCTGTGCCTATGGCAGCATCAGGCTTAAATTTATTAATGATGCCCATGACTCTTATAAGACTTCTTAGAACCTTGAATGGCAATTGAATATTTTTTATGAAACTAGAAAGTGTAAAACCTCTTTGAAAACCAGCTATAGGGAGTCCAATAATTTCGTAGCCACAAGCAGGCACTTTTTCCATATCCATTCTGCCTTCAGCTCCCACAAATAGCACTTTTATATCCGCCTTCTTTTTAAGTGCTTCTATTATAGCGATAGCCGGGAATATGTGTCCGCCGGTGCCACCACCAGATACTAAAATTTTTAATTTTTTATTTCCCATTTTATATGCCACTAATTCACAAATAATTTTTATATCCCACTAAGACATAAAATTTCAATTGCCTCAACTCATTTTTGTAGACTTTCAATAATCTCACTCTCAATCCCGATAGCTATCGGGATAAATTGTTCCATTTTCAAATTTATCATCATATCATCTTATTATCACATCAAATTACACCACTCCTTTCAATTCCAATTCTAAGTTATCTATATAATTTTCTCTGCTAGGGCTTTTACCTAGTCCATCTTCTTGTACACTTCGGCTAACACTTAGTATAATACCTAGCGCCATAGCTATAAAAATAATACTGCTCCCTCCCATGCTTACTAGCGGTAAAGTGACTCCTGTAGCAGGCAATAATCCTATAGTGACTCCAATATTAAAAAAAGCTTGTATGACAATACTCAATCCTAAGCCTAATGCTAATAGAGCGCCAAACGTATATGGACTTTTCATTACTAAAACAATCACTCTAAACATCAATGCGAGATATAAAAAAATAAGAAATAGCCCTCCAAATAGACTCCACTCTTCTACCACTATCGCAAACACATAATCTGAAAATGCATTTGGTAAAAAATTTTTCTGGGTACTATTTCCTGGTCCTTTTGGCAGCCAGCCGCCTCTAGCTATAGCTATATTTGCTTGTTTTACCTGATAGGAAACATCTTTATAAGATTTTTTGGCGTCTGCAAAAGATGTAATGCGTGATTTAGCTGTACTTAATCTCTTTATTAGAAATTCATCAGGGGCTTTGAGAACGAATAAGACTCCAAGGGCGATAAATACAAGACCAATAATTATAGTCCCAAAAAAATGTAGATAGCGAACTCTACCGAGAAACATCATAACCAAGGCTGTGACCATTATCATGATAGAGGTAGAGATGTTATCTATAAATACTAAAAATGCAATCAGTAATGTAACGCTCAGTGCAGGCAAAAATCCTTTTTTGAAATCACTGATTTCATTTTGATGCTTGCTGAGGTGTCTAGCTAGAAAAAGAATAAGTCCCAAACGCGCCAGATCGGATGCTTGGAAGGTCTGATTGATAAATGGAATTTGTATCCATCTACCTGCATCATTTACTTTAACTCCCATAAAAGACGCATAGAGCAGGGCAAGAATACCAAGAGGTAGCATTACCTTGTAGAGTCCAGAGTAGTACTGGTAGGATATTTGATGCATGAACCACATGAACCCATATGCGGCAATAATGAGCGCTAAATGCTTAAAGAGATAGACATGAATATCTTTATTATCCTTTACTGCCAGCAGAGAGGTGCTGCTATAAACTGTCATGATACTGAATAGCGTCAATAGGGTAACTATAATCCAAATGGATCGATCACCCTGAAATGTTTTTCCTATTTGACGGATGTAGCTCATAACTATGTAAAGGATATAGAATTATAAAAGTCTTACGTTCTCTTTAAATTGATCTCCTCTATCCTCATAGTTTTGAAATAAATCAAAGCTAGCGCAGCATGGCGAGAGTAAAACAGCATCCCCTTTCTCAGCCAGTTGTGATGCGGAACGCACGGCATCCCTCATATTGTCTGTACTGATGATTACATCTATTACTCCGCTGAATGCAGATTGCAATTTCAGATTATCCTCTCCTAGACATACAAGAGCTTTTACTCGTTTTTTCACTAAAGACATTAGGACTTCATAGTCATTACCTTTGTCTACACCTCCGGCTATCCATATCACATCTTTCTCCATACTCTCTAGAGCATACCAGACAGAGTTGATATTTGTGGCCTTACTATCATTAATGTATTCTACTCCTTGAATAGTGAGTACAGATTCCAATCTATGCGGGATAGATTTAAATGTCATGAATGCTTCTCGCAATACCTCGTCGCGAATTTCTTCATGTCTAGCGGCTAATCCTGCAGCTAGAGAATTGTACTGATTGTGTTTTCCTTTGATAGTTAATTCGTTTGAAAGCATACTGAAGGTGGTTTGTAAAATGTTTATGAATAATTTATTTTCTTTTGAGTAGGCGCCTTCCTCCGGTTCTTTTTGGAGAGAAAACGCAAATTTTCGCGCGAGTATTTCTGATGAATGAGTATCCATATATTTCATGGTTTCCTCGTCATCTGCACAGTAAATAAAAGCATCTGTGGCTGTTAAGTTTTTGGCAATCTTAAACTTTGAAGCTACATAGTTCTTCATTTCATAATTATATCTATCTAAGTGGTCTGGAGTAATATTGAGTAGAATAGCAATATCACATTTGAATTCGTCTATATCATCTAATTGGAAACTACTAATCTCTAGAATGTAATAGTCCTTTGGATCTGTAGCTATCATGTAGGCGAAACTGATGCCTATATTCCCAGCCATTCCTACATTATGACTAGCAGATTTAAATATGTGATAGATTAGATTTGTGGTAGTTGTTTTACCATTGCTTCCTGTTATCCCAATTATTTTCCCATCGCAATAAGGATAGGCAAATTCGATCTCGGAAACTATCTTAATCCCTTTGTTTCGTATTTTTTTTATGATGTCAGCACTATTAGATATACCAGGACTTTTCATAATCACATCTGCTGATAGTATGATATCTTCAGAGTGTTGATTTTGCTCATAAGATATGTGATAGTCTTTAAGCATAGTTTCATACTTAGTGGATATAGAACCAAAGTCTGACACAAAGACTTCGTATCCTTTTTGTAAAGCTAGTATAGCACTGCCTACACCACTCTCTCCAGCTCCTAATATGACTATTTTCTTTTTCACTTAGTTCTATGTTTCAATTAATTCTATCTAACTTTTAGCAATACAATGGTGAGAATAGAGAGTAAAATTCCAATAATCCAAAATCTAGAAACAATTTTAGCTTCATGCATTCCTAGTTTTTGAAAGTGGTGGTGCAGAGGAGACATTAAGAATATTCTTCTTCCTTCACCATATTTTTTCCGACTATATTTGAAGTAGGCTACTTGTATCACGACCGATAGATTTTCTATGAGAAATACACCACACAGGATAGGAATTATTAACTCTTTACGAATAATGATGCAGATCGTAGCTATAATGCCACCAAGTGCTAGACTGCCAGTATCGCCCATGAATATTTGTGCTGGGTAAGAATTCCACCAAAGGAATCCTATACAGGCTGCCACAAAGGCTGATACGAAAATAACAAGCTCCCCTATGTTAGGTATATAGAGGATATTGAGGTAATCGGAGAAGATAATATTTCCCGTAAGGTAAGTTAGAATAGCTATGGTGACTCCTGTGATAGCAGATATACCGGTGCATAAACCGTCTATGCCGTCTGTAATGTTAGCTCCATTCGATACCGCAGTGATAATAAATATAAGTATAATAGAAAATGGAATGAAATAGTATAGTGGGTGGAAACCTAAAAACTCAAATACCTTGTCATAATTGAAATCATTTCCTTTAAGAAAAGGCATATTTGTCAATAGGGATTTGCTGTCATGTGAGTACCATAGGCCATTTCTTTCTTCTCCCTTGCCCTTGATGACCGAGTCTGCTATTTCTATTTTTACTGGATTGTATTGGTCATGAATTTTGCCATCGCTCAATGTGTAAACATATACTTTAGTTAAATCTCTTACCTTTATATCTGGATGAAAATACATCATAAGTGAGACAAAAATTCCAACCCCTATTTGACCTATTATTTTGAATCGACCAGAGAGCCCTTCTTTATTTTTTTTGAATACTTTAATATAATCATCTATAAACCCTATTCCTCCTAACCAGACAGAAACGATTAAAAGCATCCAGATATAAACGTTGGTTAGGTTGGCGAAGAGTAATGTAGGAATCACAATAGAGGCTAGAATTAAAATTCCTCCCATAGTAGGAGTTCCTTTTTTTTCTATCTGTCCATTTAGGCCTAAGTCCCGCACAGTCTCACCAATTTGCTTCCTGCGAAGGAAATCTATAAATCGTTGACCATTGAAAATCATAAGGACAATACTGAGCAGCACCGCCATACTAGCGCGAAAAGACAAATACTGAAATAGATTCGCTCCAGGAACTTTCCAGTGTTCATTTAAATAAGTGAATAGATGGTATAACATATATTACTAGTTTATTCTTCTGTGATGAGTTCTAAATTTTCTTTTAAGCATAACTTATCATCAAAAGGAAATTTCTCTCCCTTTATCTCTTGATATTTCTCATGTCCTTTTCCTACTAGAGCTATTACATCTTCGCCAGAGGCTAATAAACATGCTGTTTTGACTGCCTCTGCTCTATCTATGACGACTAGTGTCTTTTTTATATCAGTGATATTCAATCCAGATTTCATTTCATCAATAATATCTTTTGGATTTTCATTGCGTGGATTGTCGGAAGTTAAAATGACTCTATCGCTATATTTTGCAGCTAATTTGGCCATAATTGGACGCTTTTCCTTGTCTCTATTTCCTCCACAGCCTATTACGGTAATTAGTTTTCCTTCTTTATTGATTTTGCCTATTTCTACCAGCAATTTTTCTACAGCATCAGGTGTATGAGCGTAGTCTACGATACCCTTTACTTTCGTATTTTTTACTAATACTAAATCTATTCGACCTTCTATTGGATCTAACTTTGAGAGTTGTAGCAATGCATCTTCTTTATTTATTCCCAATTCAATAGCTACTGCATAGCTGGTTAAAGCATTGTATGCATTGAATTCTCCGACTACCTTTAGGTGTATATCATGATTTCCGATTTTCACAAGCATATGCTTCATACTTGCCTCTATGATTTTTATGGTATAATCCGCCATGTTATGCATGGCCATCGTCTTTCGTTTTGCTTTGGTATTTTGCTGCATCACTTTTCCGTTCTTATCATCTATATTAGAGATGGTAAATGCAGTATTTGGTAGGTTATCGAAAAATTTTTTCTTGGCTTGCAGGTAGTTTTGGAAAGTGAGGTGGTAATCAAGATGATCGTGGGTAATGTTGGTAAAAATTCCTCCTCGAAACTGAATACCCGCTATGCGGTCTTGATCTATTGCATGGCTGCTAACCTCCATAAAGCAATAGCTACAACCTTTCTCTACCATATACTGCATCGATTTCTGAATAGAAACTGCATCTGGTGTGGTGTGGGTAGCCTGAATGATTTCTTCTCCTATTCGAATCTGTATAGTAGATAATAATCCAACCTTATAACCCAAACCAGTAAATAAATTAAATAGCATCGTAGCACAGGATGTTTTTCCATTCGTACCTGTGATGCCAATTACTTGCAATTTTTCTGAAGGACGATCGTAGAAATTAGAAGCCATTTTCCCTAATGCATACTGACTATTCCTCACTTCTATATAAATAACTTCCTCCAACCTCACTTCAGGAATATGTTCGCATATAATAGTCTTAGCACCCATTTCTATGGCGGTATCGATGTATTTATGCCCATCTACTTGCGTGCCTCTTGTAGCTACGAATAATGCATCGGGAACTACTGTTCGAGAATCGAAAACGATAGAGTTTACATATATATGGTCTAAGATACCATTGCTTTTTAGTATTTCAAGACCTTCAATTATATCTGTTAGTTTTTTCATTTAGTTTTTTTAGCCTAATGAAATTTTAACCTCTACACCTTTCCATACGCGCTCTCCTGGTTGAACTGATTGTGTTTTTACTCTACCTTTACCTTCTACGACTACTCTCAATCCCATAGATTCCAGTAGGTATACTGCATCGCGAACATTAAGTTGAACTACGCTAGGCATGATAGATTTAGCAGAGTAGTAATTAGGCTTAACAACGAGTTTGTTTTTTGAAGCTATGGCTGTCACCATATCAGTATTGATATTATTGGAAAGTATGTCCCAGTCAAAATAGTTAGAGATTCTGTCAATTTCTGACTTTAGGCCTTTCATGGGCGATAGAAACAAGGAATTCCTATTTGATTTCAACGAAGGATGTATAGTCTCATCAGTTGAGTATAATCTATCCGCAATATCTTTAAAGACAGGAGCTGCTACGTTACTGCCATAGTAGCCTGTACTTATATCTGGTTTATTTACTACCACTATACAGGCATAGACAGGATTTTGAGCTGGGAAATAGCCAACAAAACTTGCTTGATATTTTTTCTCCCGAAAACCTTTATTATCATCAGCTATAAGATTAGTCCCTGTTTTCCCCGCTATTTTATAGTATTGGTTGCGTATATTGCTAGCAGTGCCTGAATCCACTACGCCTTCTAGCATTTTTCTTACAGCGGCTATTGTAGCTGGCTTTGCTATTTGTTTATTCAAAACTTTTGGTTCATACTTTTCTATTACCTTGTCATTATCTCGGATTTCTTTAATAATATGAGGCTGCATAAGTTTTCCATTATTAGCTACAGCGGCATATAGTCCTAAAACCTGCAGAGGAGTCATTCGAATCTCATATCCTATAGACAAAAAAGGCAGGGTGACCCCAGACCATTCTTTGACTGGACTCAGGATAGGTGCAGATTCTCCTTTAATGCCTAGTCCATAAGGCTTAGTTAAATGAAACTGCTCCAGTTTTTCATAGAAGTCTTCTTTATTTTTATGAAAATGTTTGTATACCGGCTTGGATATTCCTACATTGGATGATATCTCTAAAGCCTTAGCTAGAGTCACTGAGCCACTTACTTTGTGGTCATCTTTCAGCGTCACATCATAGTATTTGTGCTCTCCATTCTCTAAATCTACCAATGTATTCTCATCGCAATATCCCTCATCTATAAGAGCCATAACTGAGGCTAATTTCATTACAGAGCCTGGCGCGTTCAGTTCATTGATAGCATAATTTTTTATCTCTTTGTATTGACCATCTTTAGTCCGCCCTATGTTGGCTATCGCTTTTATTTCACCTGTTTTTACGTTCATGAGTATGGCGCTCCCATGATCCGCTTTATGATTAACTACGGACTTATATAATGAAATCTCTGCAATATCCTGCAAGTTGACATCGATAGTGGTATAGACATCTAGGCCAGGTTTGGAGCCAAACTCACTGTTATCATTCACTGGCATGTAGACACCACCAGCTACTTTTTGCATCAAAACCTCTCTATTTTCTCCAGATAGTTCTTCATTCAGCATGCCTTCTATGCCTATCATTGTTTTGCTATTTGAAGACACATAGCCGATAGAGCGCTTAGCCAATTCCCCGAAAGGTAATTTCCTTGAATTACTCTGAATTGTAATAAAGCCAGATTTATTTTTACCCAATTTAAATAGAGGTATCTCTCTTATTTTTTTGAAATCTTGAAACATGACATTCTTCGCTAGGAGTAGATGTCGTGCATTCGTATTTCTAGCTTGTCCCAAATAACTTTTCCATTCTGCATTCGATTTTTCTGGTATATAATAAGAGAGTAGAAGACATAGACTATCTATATGGCGCTTCCATACGGTGTCTGTAAGCCCTTTCGCTTTGGTATCCATTCGTAATTCAAACGTGGGTATAGTAGTTGCTAAAATTCGAGAGTCTTCTGTAAAAATATTTCCACGTTCAGCCTCAATTTTCACCTGAAAGAGTGTGAGATCTTCGCCTAGCTTTTTCCAATAGCCATCATGTGCTGTCTGCAATTGCAGTATTTTGTATATAAACGATCCCGATATAAAAATCAGAATGGCAAATACAAAATAAGCCCGACTTACTAAGTTAATCTTGTCGTTGATAATCTTTCTTTTTTATGGTCATTTTATAAGGTGGCATATCGAGTTCTTGCAGTCCCATTATATTCGCTCTAGGGAGTACCTCGGTTAATTTACTATCGTACATGAGATCTGATTTTATCGTCAGATAATCCCATCTTAGTTCTTTTAATTCTTTAGCTTTTTTATTTATATCTCTCACGAGCTGCTGTGCCATATGACTATTCCATATATAAATCATGCATAACAGAAAGCAGAAAAATAGAAATTGAATATTCTTAGATATTTTCTCAAATACCCTCTGAACCAATTCTTCTAAACTTAAATTTTTCTCTATTGTTGACACGAATTCACGGATTAATTTTCACTTTATCTTTTTCATATACCTCAAAGACACAATGACGATAGGTATACTTAAATGGGTTATATTTCAAATTTTCTTTTTTAAAGCTGAAGCGAAACAAATTCAGAGTTTAAATATTATATTTTTGCTGACTCAATTATCCATTTTTAAATTATCAGCCCACTCTTTGCATTATTCTCAACTTAGCGCTTCTGCTGCGTGGATTTATTTTTAGCTCTTCATCTGATGGTCCTATAGGCTTTTTATTATATAATTTCCATGGCCATACTGATCTTTTTCCGAATATATCTGTAGTAGGTTCATCATTGAATTCTCCAAACTTCATAAAATTTTTTACTGCTCTATCTTCGAGCGAATGGAATGTAATGATGGACATTCTTCCGCCTACTTTGATATGTTTAGAACTAGCCTCAAGCATGCGCTCCAGCGCAGGTAGTTCCTGATTTACCTCCATTCTTAGTGCCTGATATATAGGTGCCGCATAACTTTCAAAGGTTCCAAACTGTATACTTCTTAATACTTCGTTGAGGTCATTGCTCTTCTGAAATTTCTGAGTCTGCCTTAGTTCTACTATTTTTTGAGACAGTGTTTTAGCATTTCGCACCTCCCCATATCGCTGGAATATTTTTTGTAGCATTTCTTCGGAATAGCTATTGAGAACATCCTTAGCTGAAGTGGTCATGGATTTATCCATTCGCATATCTAAGTCTATTTCTGGTCGATAACTAAATCCACTCGCATCATTATTAAGCTGAAATGAGGATACTCCTAAATCAGCCAATACGCCATCGACCTCTTGAATACCTATAGCTAAAAGATAATCACAGGCATGTTCAAAATTCTGATGTATAAGCATAAGGCGATCATCATCTATACGATTTTGGAGCGCATTCTCGTCTTGATCAAATGCATATAGCCTGCCTTCTGGTCCTAGCTTATCCAAAATCAACTTTGAATGCCCGCCACCACCATAGGTCATGTCTACATAGACGCCGTTTGGTCGAATATGGAGCCCATCTATCGATTCATTTAAAAGAACACTTTTGTGATATCCCATTTTATCACGGATCTATAGTTTCTTCATTGTCTCCCATGACGCGCTCTGCCAATTCTTCGAATGAAGAACTATCTGAGAGACTGATCATGCTGTTATATTTTTTCTGATCCCACAATTCGTAATAGTCTTTGACCGGTGTGAGGATAATGTCCTTTTTCATATCAGCAAACTCAAGTAATTGATTCGGGATATTAATACGGTCACTTGCATCTAAAGAGCAGATGGTAGCTCCACTATAAAATTTCCTTACAAATTCTCGCTTCTCTCTATTGAAGGTGTTGAGTTTATCGACTTTGGCTTTAACCACTTCCCATACATCATATGGATAGAGGGTAAGGCAGTTTTCAAAACCTCGATTGACTACGAATCGATGTGCGGCACTATCCGACATAGCCTCTTTAAGGGCAGTAGGAATTCTCATCCTGCCTTTCTCATCGAGTTTGATTACTATTTCACCTAAAAACGCCATTTCAATTCTAAAATCTCCACAAAACTACACTTAATTTTTATTTAGCCCCACATTTTCCCACTAATTTTCCCATAAAAATTTGCACATAATTAATAATTTATGTGGATTTAATGTTGATTATCTCTAAAACTATTATAAATAAAGAAACTAAAATATGGATAACTTAACTAATATTTTCAGAGTCAGTGGATAATTTCTAGGCTATCGACAAACAAAGAAGTGGGAATTGGTGGGTAAAATTTGATAGTTTTGTACTCCACCCACAAAATATCAAGAATGAAACTCATTATCTGGCATAATAATGTCTGCTCCACCAGTCGAAAAGCGCTCGATTACCTGCAGAACCAAGGACACGAAGTCAGCGTTCGCAACTATTTAATTGAACCTCCTTCAATAGGTGAGCTCCAACAGGTATTAGAAAAGCTACATCACGAGGCTCCATACATTTTAAGAAAAAAAGACAAGGAGTTTCAGGAAAAATTTGCAGATAAAACACTCTCAAATCCAGAGTGGATTCAAGCTATGCATGAAAATCCTTCCATCATAGAAAGACCTATAGTCATTTCGGATGAGAAAGCCTGGCTAGCTAGACCATTTGAACAATGGGAGAAAGAGTTTAGTTCTATTTAGTAGATTTTTAGAAATTCCCAAGCTCTCTTTTCAGTCCAGAAGACTGAGCCCCATGACCAGAATCCAACATGCCCTCCAGAAACTGGCGCTTCCAAATGAATCAGAGTGCTTTTCTCAGCTAGCTCGTAAGGAAAACAAGTAGGCGATAGGAAACTATCATTTTGCGCATTGACTATGAGCACAGGAACTTTGATATGTTCCAAATAGTATAACGAAGAGGATTTTTTCCAATAGTCAAAGGCGTCACGAAAACCGTGGATAGGAGCTGTAAACTGATTGTCGAATCCTTTAAAACTTTTAATGGTATCAAAATTTTCTAAACTGAGTTTGTCAGGATATTGTAAAACTTTTGCTTCTACTTTTTTTCTCAAACTTTTTAGAAAGCGACGCATATAAAATCGATTCCACCATTTGGATAACAAACGCGAACTGCCTATCAAATCAAGGGGCACGGAAAAAGTCACTGCCGCTTTTATTCTTGAATCTAGGACTTCACCTTTTTCCCCTAAATACTTGAGCGATATATTTCCACCCATAGAAAATCCGATGAGATAGATGGAATCAAAAAGAGATTTAGATAGCGCGTAGCGCACTATGGTGTCTATGTCCTCCGTATCGCCAGAATGATAAAATCGAAGTTGTTGATTTATCCTGGTGCCGCAGGACCTGTAGTTCCATGCGAGCACATTATATCCATTGCTATGCATATATTTAGCCATTCCCTTCATATACCTTCGTCTAGAATTTCCTTCTAGTCCATGAGAGAGGATGACTAGTTTGCGACTATCTTTGACATCATACCAGTCCAATTCTAAAAAATCATCATCGGGAGTTTCAATTTCTTCTCGTCTTGGTTTATGGAGATCTACTCTTCGCAGAATATTGGGCAGTATAGTCTGGAGATGACCATTTTTTATAAATGAATCATAAGATGAGGTCAGGACAGGCATAGATGGAGCGTAGTATTTGAATGTATAACGATTGTAAAGGTAAAAAAGTTTTTTCGATAGCTTCATATACTCGTAATTTCTAAAAATATATAAGAATAGGTCGGATTATGCATTTTGATTTATTATTGCTTCAGAATTAAATAAAATGATAAGTCAAGAAAGTGTATTGATAGCACTCAGTAGAGTTTCTGAGCCTGATTTGAAAAAAGATTTAGTCACCCTGAATATGATTCAGGATATAGCCATCGATGGCCAAAAGATTTCTTTTACCATCGTGCTGACTACGCCTGCCTGTCCGCTGAAGGAGCTTATTCATAATAATTGTGTCAAGGAACTCAAGGCAGACTTCGGCGACGATATCGATGTTCAAATTAACATGACATCTAATGTCTCTTCCACGAGGAATAATGGTATTAATATTCTACCGAATGTGAAGAATATAGTCTGTATATCTTCAGGAAAAGGAGGTGTAGGAAAATCAACTGTATCGGTTCAGCTAGCGCTAGCATTAAGTAAAATGGGTGCCAAAGTAGGCATTCTAGATGCTGATATTCACGGACCCTCTATCCCTATTATGCTAGGGCTGAAAAATAAAAAGCCGCTGACAAGAGAAATAAAAGAGAAAATTTATATCTTACCTGTAGAGTATAATGATAATCTAAAAGTACTTTCCATAGGTTTTCTTATAGATGAGCGACAAGCTATCGTATGGCGTGGACCTATGGTCACCTCTGCGCTCAAGCAATTTATCAATGATGTTTTATGGGGAGACTTAGACTATCTCATTCTCGATATGCCTCCAGGAACGGGAGATGTTCAGCTGACTATAGCTCAGACGCTCAAGGTCACCTGTGCTGTGATCGTTTCTACACCACAAAAAGTAGCTATAGCCGATGCACGCAAAGCCCTCTCGATGTACCGAGTGCAAGGAGTAGAAATCCCTGTAGCGGGAGTGATAGAAAATATGGCTTATTTCACACCGGAAGATATGCCTGAAAAGAAATATTATATCTTCGGCACAGGCGGAGCTAAAAATTTAGCTGCTGAATACGAAGTAGCTTTCCTAGGCGAAGTACCACTCACTGAAAACTTGCGTGAATGCGCAGACAACGGTCAAGAACTCTCCGCTGATAACCAAATAGTTTTAGATAGTTTCAGCACTATAGCTCAGAATTTGGCTAGGGAGATATCTGTATTGAATAGCAAACAACCTAGTCCAAGCCTTTAGAGTCGGCCTTTTCTTTTTCCTTTCGCTCGATATACTTCCGCTCGAAGTGCTTAATAAGGGCTATTGGTATGGTAATTATGATGGAATATACAAGAGCATCATTTAAATACTTGATAGAATCCGAATGCTGATCTCTCCAAGCATGAAAATAAGCGTAAATAAAGGCTCCAAAAACAATAAGCAATATCCAGAATAGAATATTCTTTATCCTTTCATTTGTTTTTCCTTCAAATCTAAAGTAGTAGTTTCTCATCTTGATAAATCCTTTGAATTAAAAATTCATAGTGCATTATAATTAAAATTTCTACACTAACTTTCCTTATCCAAATATATGATGTTTTTCTTCCAATCCATCTTATAAAAATAGATGCAACAAAAGACAAGTAAGAAAATCCAATATTCTATTTCGGCAAGCCATGCCACAAACAAGCTTAATTTCATGACATGGATGAATATAAACATATAAAGCAGGTAAAAGAAGAGATTGATGGTCTCGATATAGAGAGGTATTCTAGTGCTACCTAAAGCTGAAATACTATTGAATATAACATTGGAAGCTGGTATGACGAGGTAGGCTAATAGCAGTGCGATGAGTGGCATCGATATCTGCTCTATGACTTGAGCATCGGTGGTAAATAGCGCCACAATAGGATATCTGAAGACAAAGGTCAGCAATGCCAGACTGAGTAAAATGGCGTAATTCAATTTTATGACCTTTAGCACAGATGGCAAAATGAGGTCTATTTTTCTACTGCCTACCAATTGTCCTACTATAGTATTGGCAGTGCTAGCTAGGCAGAAACCTGGAATGGTAATAGCTGTAAAAATTTGCTTGAGCACCATGGATATAGCCAATTCTTTCTCACCCATTTTCTCTATAAGGGAGAAAAAATAGACCCATGATCCGAGACTAAAGGCATGCAATACGACCATAGGCATAGCCAACCTCATGACTTCACGAATCAGATAAAATTGAAGTTTTTTGCGAATGAGCAGTTCATATTTTTGTATCAATCCGGATTGATAGCCAAGGTAGACAAGTAATACAACCAAAGCGACAACCTCCGAGAGAACCGTAGCCATAGCACTACCTTTATACCCCATGGAAGGAGCTCCCAGTTTGCCGAATACCAGTATGTAGTTTAAGATAATATTGGTCAAAGCAGCTAGTCCTTGAGAATAAAACAACACCTTGGTCTGTCCTAGCCCAGTAAAAAAGCCTGAAAACACCAGTGTCAGCATGACTATAGGCATCCCTAGTGCACGAATAGAGCATATCTCAGAGGCTATCGCATAAATAGATTGGTTTTCGATAATATAACTGAGAAATAATCCATTAAACAGATAGAGTAATAGCATAAGTGCGATACCTACAGGAAATAAGACGACAATAGCATGCTGCACTATTGCACCGATATTTGAATAATTCGCAGCACCGAAATTTTGAGAAACCAAAATTTGTACACTTCTGGAAAAGCTCCATCCGATCATAATGATGACTAGTAAGAAAATATTAGCCATACCCATGCCATCCATGACTAAAGTCCCTATACTTCCCATGAAAGCGGTATCTACAATGGCTGAAATAGACTCACTTATGCCTCCTACCATGATAGGGATAGCTATACGGAAAATTTCTTTATAACTTGGTATTCTTTCCATAACTTTGCAAAATAAGACAATATATAATATAATACACGTTTTTAATATCAACTCAAATCACCCATGGAGAATAAATTATTAAAAGTACTGCATGCATATCATCCTAGTGAGGAGATAAATTTTGAAAAAGCAGATATTCTTGTCTATCGTGATGCACTTATTCTTACTGGTTACGAAAAAATAGGTCAGCCTATGAGTGCTTTTGTACATTATCAGTTCAAAGACTTAAATATCCCTGGGGTATACTCTACCCAGATTCAGCTAGCGCTCGATCAAATCCCCGCTGCGTATAGATCGGCCGTGATAAAAAATGTATTTCACTGTGAGTCTACCTTCGTTCTTGTGCCTCAGACCGAACTTACTGGAATAGATAGCTATTCCGCATATAGAAGTGTCTATAATGATTCTGCAGAAAAACTCATAATAGACGATTTAGATTCTATCCGTTCAAGAGAATTTTACAATTATCCTTTTCGAGTCTATAATGATTTGTTTTTCACTTTTGAAAATGCACAGTTTTTTTCCTGTCATAGACCTATCTTCGAAGTACTAAAGAGAAAGTCTCAAGGAAAAGATTTAGTCTTGGTTTCCATAAAGTCTAAGTTCTTAGAATTTATACTATTTAGAAATGGCGAACTGGTGCAGTGCAATACCTTTGATGCTAGTTCGAGAGACTATTCAAGCATCATTTCAAGAAATATGAAAGAGTTCAATGTAGACTCAGGTTCTCATCAGATATTCATCACCAGCGTACGAAAAGAAGAAAACCAGCATATTTTCGCTAATTTAAGAGTTCATTTTCCTTTCTTTAATTCGAAAGCAGAAGATACCTTTGGATTCCCTCTTTCTTTCTGGGAGATATATGGCGATTTAATTCTTTGTAGCTAAAATAGAGCTGAAAGCAAAAAGTATAAAGACTATTAAAATTTTTCACTTTGAACTTTATACTTTTCACTTGGAATATATGCGTATAATAGGAGGATTACATAAAGGCTACAGACTTCATCAGCCCATGCTGGAGCCCACGCGTCCTACGACTGATTTGGCTAAAGAAGCTTTGTTTAATATTATTGACAACTATTTCAATTTTGATAACATACGGTTTCTTGATTTATTCGGTGGTACGGGAAATATAAGTCTAGAATTTGGGTCAAGGGGTTGTACAGATATCACCACAGTAGAATTGCATACAGAGGCAATTAAATTTATCAATAAAACATCAGAAAAACTTCAATTAACAGGGCATCGTATTTTACAAATGGATGTATTTGATTACATAGAGAATTGTAGAGAATCATTTGATATCATATTCGCTGGACCTCCGTATAAGCTCCCAAATCTGGCTATGATCCCTGACCTAATTATCCAAAAAGGAATGATAGAAGGAGAAGGCTGGCTTATCATGGAGCATGACCCTAAATACAATTTTGATACTCACCCTCATCTTTGGAAAAGGCGCAATTATGGCCAGACTAATTTTAGTATATTCACGAATACTGCGCATAAATAACTAGTGGATTGTTAGTTGGGTCTAAATATTTTATCGGTATAAATAAATTAGTATATGAATATTATAGTCACTGGTGCTAGCCGAGGTATAGGTCTAGCCATATTAGAAAAATATGCAAGAGCAGGTTGGAATTTAGCTTTTTGTAGCAAAAATCCAGAAAGTGTAGCCAAGGCGAAAGAAAAGCTTCAAAGTATAAATTCTTCTATTAAAATTTATGCAGAAGCTTTTGATATAGCAGATAAACTACCTGTTATGAATTTTGCCTCTAATTGTATAAAGGAATTTGGAAAAATTGATATTCTGGTTAATAATGCAGGTCTATTCAAGCAAGGTGGACTTTCTGATAGTGCCTTCGACGATGATTTAGAATATTTGATGCAAGTTAATGTTTATAGCGCCTACTGGATGGGCAAGGTAGTGATACCTGCGATGACAGAATTAGGAGCTGGTCATATCATTAATATTTCATCTATCGCTGGACTAAGAGATTATGACAAAGGAGGTGGATATACTGTAGCTAAATTTGCACTCACAGGCTATACTAAACAACTGAGAAACGAATTGAAATCTAAAAATGTACGTATCACAGGAATCTATCCAGGAGCTGTATTGACAGATAGTTGGGCGGGAGTTGATTTGCCGCCAAGTCGTTTTATTCAGCCTCGTGATATAGCGGAATTAGTATATACGACAGCGCAATTATCTCCTAGCGCTTGTGTAGAGGATATAATTTTAAGGCCTCAGGAAGGGGATATATAAGTTTTTAAACTTTTCAATTTTCTCCAATCCTAAGGAGCTATAGCTTTGGAATCACTCCATAGTCCAACCTTATATTTTCTAGCTTCTTGTTCTAAATTATGATAAATGGTATCTCGAGAATATTTTTTAAAATGCCAAGCCAATCCATTTTTGACGAGATCTTTATTTAGACATCTTTGATTCCAAAAAATCTTTCCAATGATTCGACCATTTCGATTTTTTTTACCAACACTTATGATGATGACTTGCTTTCCAAAATAAAAGTCAGAGCCAATTTTTTGCTAGTTGAGCATAGGCTTGCTTCTTCTCGGGACAATCTATATGAGCTAATCGGATAGTTATTGAAGATTTATCTATTAGTATTACATAAGTATCCTCATCTTTAACACCGATGATTTTACCTTCTAAGCGTTCAGTTTTTTTTACTTTAGCATGAAAGCATAAGCATACAAGACCTATGAATAAAAGACATATCCTGAAACAATGATTCTGTCTATATCTTTTCATTCTTTATAGAATTACTCGTCCGCAGACACCTAGGGGCAATTTTTTATCCTGGCCATAGGGGATAAATTGCTCTATACAATGGGAAGCATCGGACCATAGACCAGCTTCTTTAAGAATATTTTCTAATAAAAGTGGGGTGATATTGAGTGAATATAGATTGATGATGAGAAAAGAATCTTTTTCGGATAATAGTTGCTTACATAGACTCAAGAGGTGAAATAACTCTTTTTCTAAAACCCATTTCTCGCCATTAGGACCACGACCATAGGCAGGCGGATCTAATAGAATAGCGGTATATTTTTTTCCTCGCGTGATTTCTCGCTTTAAATACTTGATGGCATCTTCTACCACCCAGGAAATGTTCGGGTCCATCTTCGAGAGTTCTCTATTTTCATTGGCCCAGTTGACCACTTGCTTTACAGCATCTATATGGGTTACTTTGAGTCCAGCAATGCTACCTACTAAGCTAGCTATTCCTGTATAAGCAAATAGATTGAGCATGCCACCTGAAAGCTTTTGCGCGATAGTTTGTTTATAAATAAACTGCCAATTATCGTACTGTTCTGGAAATATACCTACATGTTTAAATGCGGTCAGAGCCAGTTTGACTTTGATTTCTTTATCTCTAAAGCTATCACAGTGAATGACCCAGTTATTGGGCATCTTCGAATTCAAAATCCAATTTCCGCTATCTTCTTTATTAGTTCTTACGTCCTCTTTTTTACGCTCATAAAAGGCATCTACTTCATTTCGCCAGTTTTCCAGTGGCCTCTCCATATCCCATAATGCCTGAGGCTCTGGGCGAGCCAATGTATACGAACCGAATCGTTCTATTTTATAAAAATCTCCACAATCTAAAAGTTGGTAGTCCATTTTTCTTAGATATTAGATTTTAGATGTTAGATATGAGAAAAATCTAACTTCTCACATCTAAGATCTCACATCTATTTAAAACTCCAGTCGAATTTATCCAAACCTTCTATACATAATGCCAATAAATCAATACTCAATTGAATATCTTCTTTATGACAGGTCTCAATAGTTTGGTGGATATGACGTGTAGGAATAGACACCGCTCCACAGATAGCTCCATTTTTAGCCATACGCTGAATAGCTCCGGTGTCTGTGCCGCCTGCAGTGAGGATTTCCATTTGATGCTTCACTTTGTTTTTAGTGGCTATCTCTTTCATATACTCTACCATACGATAGTCACAGATAACAGAGCCATCCATGATTTTTATGGCGGTACCATCGCCGAGTTTAGTTATTTTATCAAAATCTCTATTTCCAGGCACATCAAAGGCTATGGTAGTATCTAGGCAGATACCAAAGTCTGGATCTAAATAGTGTGCTGCCGTGGTAGCGCCTCTTAGTCCTACTTCTTCCTGAACGGTGAATACCCCATAAAAATCATAAGGTAGTTTTTTCCCTTTTAATTTTCTCAATGTCTCTATCAAAATAAAAACAGACACTCGATTATCCAAGGATTTACAATTGACACAATCTCCCATTTCCACCAAGGCACGCTCTCGTGTAATAGAGTCTCCTATAGCTATATGCTTGATAACCTCTTCTTTTTTCATACCAAGATCAATAAAATAGTCCTGAATCTGTGGTGTCTTACCTCGCTCTTCAGCTGTCATGACGTGGATAGGTTTAGATCCCATGACTCCTAGAAGTGTTTTATTTTTACCGTGAATCAAAACCCTTTGAGAAGTCAAAGTCTTAGGGTCGAATCCGCCGAGAGTATGAAAGCGAACGAATCCATCGTTATCAATATGAGTGACGATAAAGCCTATCTCATCCATATGGGCAGGCACCATTACTTTTTTACTACTATCCTTGCCTCGCTGAATTGCTAGGATATTTCCCAATGGGTCTACTGTAATTTCGTCTGCTAGGCCTTGAATTGATTTTAGGATAAGCTCTCTGATAGGCTGCTCAAAACCAGGTGCACCTGGTCGCTCGCATATACTAGCTAATAAAGGTATATTTAAATTTGAATTAGTTGGCGCCTTTTTTGCAGGAGTTTTTTTCGTTGTTTTTGCCATGAAATTTAATATTAAGTTTAAGTGTTGAATTTATTTTTAATTGAACGTGCCTATCTCAATCGGCTAGACTCTTCTACTAGTTTAATATCTTTCCGTGTGAAATAATTTGCAATTAGATTCAAGATAACACCAGTTGCTAGAAGGCAAATTGTAAGTATGTTGGCAGTACCAGGTGCGCTTTGATTGTGGACGGTGATATAGGCAAGCAGACTCAGTATACCGGTCATAGCAACATATGAAAGCACTAACTGTTTTCGCCTGTTTTTAAACGAAAGAATTGCGAATAGATTAAATAAGCCGACAAATACAGCTAAAGAAAAGGTGTAAAGACTAGACTCTGGACTATGCTTAAATAGGAAAATAAATAGGCTAATTAGAATGATGGAACCCAGCCAGAAAATAGTTTGTATACGTTGGATCATGAAATAGAATTTATATCGCTGGCAATAATTTTGATACACATTCACCAAATCCGATTTTCACGCCATCCTTCTCTGCAAATCCTTTTATGGTGCAGGTATCATTATCATTCATAAATACGCGAGTAGAGCCATCTTTTAAGGTGATAGGTTCTGTGCCCTTCCACGCGAGCTCCAGCATAGAGCCAAATTCATGTTTCTCAGGTCCAGATATGGTGCCTGAAGCCATCATGTCACCCACACGCACATTACATCCATTGACTGTATGATGGGCTAACTGCTGGCACATATTCCAATACATATATTTAAAATTGGATTGGGATATTATGGTAGTCTCCCCATTTTCAGGAGTCAGGCTTACTTCCAATTTTATATCATAATTCTTTTTCCCTTCATATTCTAGGTAAGACATCACCTTCGGGTCTTGAATCTCACCGCCTACTCTGAAAGCATCCAATGCTTCAATCGTCACAATCCACGGAGATATCACTGAACAGAAGTTCTTAGCAAGAAAAGGACCAAGGGGGACATATTCCCACTGTTGGATATCACGGGCGGATAAATCATTAAATAAAACAAGTCCGAAAATATGATCTTCAGCATCCTTTGTAGAAATACTCTGTCCTAATGTAGTTTCTTTACCTATAACAAAACCTACTTCCAATTCAAAGTCCACTCTCTTTGAAGGACCATATACAGGTGGTTCGGTTTCTACAGGCTTAGTTTGGCCTTTAGGTCTGTGATAGTTTGTTCCTGAAACCACGATAGAGGAAGCTCTACCATGATAGCCTACAGGCAGGTGAAGCCAGTTAGGCAGGAGGGCATTGGCTGGATCTCGAAACATTTTGCCGACATTTGTCGCATGATCGCGAGAAGAATAAAAGTCTGTGTAGTCGCCTATTTGAATCGGCATATACATAGTAGCATCCTGCATAGCATCAAAAAACTGACTCAAATCAGCTCTTTTGGAAAAGGCTTCATTTTTTACATCTATTAGATGTGCTAGATCTACTCGAACTTGATTGGTTACCTTCTTTCCAAGGGCTATAAAATCATTTAAATATAGAGAATTCAGCACATCTGCCGGCACATGGATATGTCCAGCCTTAGCTAAGCTAGCTAAATCAATAATTTGAGAACCAATGGCTACTCCTATTCTTCTAGATTTACTGGAGGTGCTGTAGATGCCAAATGGTAAATTCTGAATAGGAAACTCAGAACTATCTGCGCCTGGCACCCAACTTTTTCTTCTAAAATCAATCATTTTTATAGTTTTTTTCTTTTCTTAAAACAGCTTAGCTTTCTTTCGTTTTCCTTTTATTTTATATTCTTCTTTTTGATTCTCTTGATACGCAGGGCAGGTCTTCTTTTTACAAGAAAAACTTCCAGCAAAACATATCATTATAAAAATAATCAGTATAAGTTTCATATCAATCCAAACTCACCCAAAACTTGTGGTATCCATTTGTCTAGTCTAGCCTCTGTCATGTCATCTTGATTATCTAAATCTAAACATAATCCTACTAGAACACCATCTATCTCAGCTTTGCATGCGTCGTATTCATATCCTTCAGTAGACCATTTTCCACAGACGGTCGCTCCATTTTTCAGCGCTATCTGATAGAATATACCAAGCGCATCACAGAAATAAAATGAATAGCCGTACTGATCTCCCAGTCCGAAAAAAGCTAATTTTTTATTCGAAAAATCTACTGCTTCAAATTTGGGAAGAAAAGTTTCCCAGTCTCCTTGAAGTTCTCCATCATACCATGTAGGCATTCCTACGATCACATATTGATAAGGAGCAAAAGCCTCAGCTTCTTTTTTATATATCTCTATTAAATCTACAGTGTCGGCTCCTATTATACCATCTATTTTTTCTTTAATCTTATTAGAAACGGTTTCGGTGTTTCCAGTATCTGTACCGAAGAATAATCCTATCTTTATCTGACTCATATTGTGGCAAATTTATTCATTTCTCACCTTATATTTAGAAAAATTCTCACGAGATAGAATTAAGGCTTTTTTGACCATAGGGTCTATTTCCATAATGACTTTATAAAATGCTTGTGAATTATACAAATAGCGCGCAATATTGGCTTTGAGAACTACTTTAAAAAGTCTCATTGATTTCTGATAACTAGAGTCTTCACGCGAAATTTCTTCTCTGATACCTTTAGCTATGAGAGAATCCAGTGTTTCTTTATTTACTTCAAATTTATTGACGTAATAGTCTTCATTTGGAAATTCTTTTAAGAGCTTAGCTTTATTTGCAGATACATAATTCTGCGCAAAGTTAAATAGAATTCCTTTTCGTAAAAACTTAAAATAATAATCGGTATTCATGCTGGTATCTATAGGTACAAAGATGTCAGGGGTCACTCCTCCAGCTCCATATACCTTACGTCCTTTTGAGGTATACTTAATTTCAGTTTCCGATATCTTAATCGTGGTATCCTTGCCATCTTTTTTAATTTTCATCGTGCCATCTTTAGCCAATGTTTCAAATTCATCATTGGTTAACTCTCCAGACTGCATTCTATTCCATATATCTGCTCTGTATTCTTTTCTATTTTCTGTGTATGGTTTTTGAATGCACCGACCCGAAGGAGTGAAATACTTGGCCGTAGTCAATCTGACTTGTGCATTGTCATTGAGTGTAAATGGGCGCTGCACAAGTCCTTTCCCAAAAGTTCTGCGACCTACTATAATACCTCTATCCCAGTCCTGTATGGCTCCCGATACAATCTCACTAGCGCTAGCAGAGCTTTCATTGACTAGGACAATGAGCTTTCCATCTTTAAAATTACCACTATTGTCTGTTCTATATTCTGTTTTAGGACTTTTGACTCCTTCAGTATAAACCACCAATTTGTCGGGCTCCAAAAACTCATTGCTTAGCGCTACGGACGCATTGAGAAGACCTCCACCATTATTCTGTAGATCTAAAACAAGTGTTTTCATTCCTTGTGATTTCAATTTTCGTATGGCAGTATCTATTTCATATGGGGTGGTATGTGCGAATTTATTCAGTTTAATATATCCTACTTCTTTATCTATCATAAAAGATGCATCGACGCTATAGAGCGGAATGACATCGCGGGTGATGTTAAAATTAATAACATCTTTATTGCGCAGAATGCAGACCTTCACTTGGGTTCCTTTTTTACCTCGGAGTCTACTTACATAATCATCAGCTTTCATAGTAGGTTTCCCAGCCCATAATGTGTCATTAATTTTGAGCATTTTATCACCAGACATTAGGCCAATTTTCTCACTAGGACCTCCGGCGATAACATCTCCTATCGTCAGAGTATCACGGATAATATTGTATGAAATACCTATTCCTTCAAAACTACCCTGCAATCTATCATTCTCGCTCGAGGCTTCCTTAGGCGGCAGATATGCAGAATGTGGGTCTAAAGTTTCCAATGACTTCATAATAGATGTTTCTACTATTTTATTAAAGTCTACGGTGTCTACATAGAAGCTGTATAATAGAGAATAAAACTGTTTAAACTTTTCAAATGATTTTTCAGCTTTATCTTGAGCATCTAACTGAAAGGAAAAAGAGCAAAGTAGAAATATTATTTTTTTCATAAGGCAGTCGACTTATCTTTTATGAGGCTTTTGTCAAGCAATTATAGCCTAAATCCAGCCAATAAGGCATTAAAATACATTAAATATAAGAAAAGATATAGCAGAGTGAATTACTCTCTAGGAGGAATTTTCTCTCTATTATTTAGTGGTGCTGGTCTAAATTCTCCATTCGTCTCTTTATCGGCTAGCTTTACATATTCTACCCATACCCATTTGTCCTTTGTCCATTGGAGTCCTTCGTAGGTGCCATCAGGAACTTTAATGAATCCAATATCTTTATTTTTACCATCCATAGGTGGAGTATGATCGTGGGTAATTAAATCCTTTGATTTATCATATTTGATTGAAACACTCGAGCCTTTTCTATATTCCAAAACATAGCGGTAATATATTTTTGTCTTAACTATGGGTGGCTCAGGTCGAGCAGGAGCATCCCCAAATTTCGATGGTCGTGATGGGATAATTTCTGTGGTGGTTTTTTCAAATATGGGCATACCAAATTTAGCAATGGAATCTTTTTCTATCCACATAGCTTCTATATATTTTTTGTCAGCTAGAATATCATTTTGATCAAATCCAAATAGAAAATAAATTGGCTTGTCGTTAACTTTTTTAGTTATTATTCGATAATAAACGGCTCCTAGCCAGTTTTTATTAGTAATTGTAAATTGAGGTGTAGTAGGGAAAGTGTCGGAGAAATCTCGCAATGGAATTAGCTTAATGTTTTTTCTATTGAGCTGAATAGCTCCATAATGGCGGAATGTAATATTCTGTAAGACTATCTGAAATGTAAAAATACGAAAACTGCTATCCTCAGGCATTATAGTAGCTAAGTATGGCAAACTGTCAAACTTGTATTGAAATGAATTTTCAATTTTGAGGGCTTCAACCAATAATTTTATGAACTCGCGTGTTCCCTTCAATCTAATCTCTTGATTAGAATCCGCTAAAAATTGAGCACCAATTCGTTGCATTTTCTTTTCGATCAGCATGATTTCACCTCGCTGTGAAGAGCTCAACTTAGTGCTTCGCTGGGCTATGGAGCTTAAGCTTATGAAACAAACGAAGATGAAAATTAGTGTACGCATGGCTTCTTTACTATAAAACTGTTTCTTCAAAAAATAATTGTCCTAGAATTAATGGTAAATCTAAGGTCTTGTGCTCTTTCTTCTTTCAAAAGATTTCCACCGAAAATTTATACCTTTGCCTATTAGAGTTTAATTTATGGCTGCGCGTTTAAAACTTTCTTCTCCGATAGAGTTCATAACAGGACTAGCAACAGCTAAGTGTGAATTGCTGAAGAAAAACTTTCAGATATTCACTGTATATGATTTACTACATCACTACCCGTTTCGATACATAGATAAATCTAAAGTCTATCAGGTAGAAGAAGTGGATGAAAATTTGCAATACATACAGCTCTATGGCACTATTTCACAGTTTCAAATGATAGGAGAAGGAGCTAAGCGCAGGCTCACCGCCAAATTGAGAGATGCTTCAGGTGAAATAGAATTGGTTTGGTTTCAAGGAATTCAATATTATCAAAAAGGTATCTTGCCTACAGATCACTATCTTCTATTCGGGAAACCGCAGAAATTTGGCAATAAATATACGATAGCGCATCCAGAGATACGAAAGGCCCTGCCGGAAGATATTTCGAAATTGTCAGGATTTCAACCACTCTACCCCTCTTCTGAGGCTATGAAAAAAAAAGGCTTGGATAGCCAGGGGGTTTTTAAAATCATGAAACAGGCTTACGCCGATTTAGAAGAAAATGAAATTTACGAATTTCTTCCTCAAGATATTTTAAAAGAGTATCAGTTGATTTCTTTTCCTGAGGCCATCTACCAAATTCATTTCCCAAAAACCAATCTTCAAATACTCCATGCGACTCGGCGTATAAAGTTTGACGAATTTTTCCAAATTCAGATTCAATTAAAAAAACTGATGGCGCAAAGGGTTACCGCACAGCATGGTTATTTGTTTGCTAGTGTCGATAATTGTTTTGATCAATTCTATCATCATCATTTGCCCTTTCCGCTGACCAATGCTCAAAAAAAAGTATTGAAAGAAATACGTCGCGATACCATGCAGGGAAGACAAATGAATCGATTGCTGCAAGGCGATGTAGGTAGTGGGAAAACGATTGTGGCATTTATGACTATGCTCATGGCGGTCGATAATGGATTTCAAGCGAGTATCATGGCCCCTACGGAAATCTTAGCGCGTCAGCATTACGAGCATATTCATGCTTATGCTGAAAAAATTAGTATCAAGGTGGACATACTCACTGGCACCACCAAGGCGAAAGAAAAAAAACGAATTCTAGATGAACTAGAACATGGCAAAATTGACATTCTGATAGGCACACATTCGTTAATAGAGCCCTCTGTAGTTTATAAAAATTTAGGACTTGTGGTCATAGATGAGCAGCATCGATTTGGGGTGGCTCAGCGTGCAGCTCTATGGAAAAAAAATGAGCTTCCTCCGCATATCTTAGTTATGACAGCTACGCCTATTCCTCGTACATTAGCTATGACATTATATGGAGATTTAGATTATTCAGTGATAGATGAATTGCCTCCAGGACGTAAACCAATCAGCACCAAGCATTTTTTCTATACGCACAAAGAGAGATGCTACGAATTTATAAAAGGGGAAATAGACAAAGGTCGGCAGGTCTATATTGTATATCCATTGATAGAGGAAAGCGCCAAGATAGATTTGAAAAATCTTATAGATGGCTATAAAGAATTAATGAAGGTATTTCCAGAACCTAAATTTACCATGACCATGGTGCATGGTAAGATGAAGAATGAAGAAAAATCAGTCAACATGGATTTATTCGTGACCGGCAAGGTTCAGATACTGGTGTCGACCACAGTTATAGAAGTGGGAGTTAATGTTCCTAATGCCTCTATCATGCTAATAGAAAATGCGGATCGTTTTGGTTTGTCTCAGCTCCATCAGTTAAGAGGAAGAGTTGGGAGAGGAGCAGATCAGTCCTATTGCCTTTTGATGACGGAGTTTCAGCTATCTCTAGAAGCGCGTAAGCGGATGCAAGTGATGGTCGAGAGTACCGATGGATTTTATATAGCCGAAGAAGACCTCAAGTTACGAGGACCAGGCGACCTCGGCGGAACCCGGCAGAGTGGCGACATTCAGCTCAAGCTTGCCAGTATATCCAAGGATGCAGACTTATTGCAACTTGCTAATCAAGTCGCTCAAGAAATTATTGATGAAGACTCCGAACTACAATCTGAAAAGTATAAGCCACTAAAGCACTATATTCATAAAATGAATAAAGAGGTGAAGCAGTGGGGTAAAGTAAGTTAAGATTAATTTTAAAACAAAAAAACCCGAGCCTTGGCTCGGGTTTTAATCTATCAAATTTTGAATTATTTTATATCGACCATTTCTGTATCGAAGATCAAAGTAGATTTTGCTGGAATCACGGGTGCTCTTCCATCTACTCCATAAGCTAACCAATAAGGGATGATTAATTTAGCCTTAGCTCCTTTATTTAATAAAGCGATTCCTTCTTCCCAGCCCGGTATGACCATACCCTGACCCAATTGGAATGTAATAGGCTCATTTCTATCATAAGATGCATCGAATTTACTGCCATTGGTGAAAGCACCGTGGTAATGAACGCTTACTGTATTGCCCGCTTTAGCGCGTTCACCAGTTCCCTGCTTTTCAATGATATAAGCTAATCCTGAGGCTGTAAATGTAGCCGTAGGATATAGTTTTTTCATTTCTGCTCTAAACGCAGGTTCATCAGTTTTAGCTGCTTCTTGATTCTTTCTTTGCATTTCTTTCATCATTTCTTCCATTTTAGCACGCTCTAGTTTTTGCATTTCTTCCATTTTCGATTGTGCCTTCACTTTATAACCTTCAAAGCTAGCTTTATCTACTTTGAACGCCTGTGCCTCAGCTCCTACTCTTTCTATTCTCACTTTTTTCATCATATCGTTCGTCTTAAGACTATTGACCACATCCATACCTGCGACTACTCTTCCGAATACAGTGTGCTTGCCATCTAACCATGGCGTTGGCACTACTGTGATGAAAAATTGGGAACCATTAGTTCCAGGACCAGAATTGGCCATAGATATAATTCCTGGTACATCATGTTTTAGACTTGGATCTATTTCATCTGGGAAGCTGTAGCCAGGGCCACTTGTTCCTGTTCCGGTAGGGTCTCCACCTTGTACCATAAAGTCCTGTGGATCTCCATTGCCTTTGGTTATGACTCTGTGAAATTTGATACTATCATAATATGGCACACCAAGAGGCTTAGCCGTATTTTCCATTTTACCTTCTGCTAGTCCTACAAAGTTAGCCACTGTCATTGGAACCTTTTTGTGATCAAATAGAATGACGATGTTACCTTTTTCTGTCTCAATAGTGGCGTAAATGCCTGGTTGTTTTTGATTGCTCATTTTTGATTTAATTGTTGTTTTTGTTGCTTTTCCTTTGGCGGCAGGAGTCGTTTTTTTCTGCGCTATAGCCATAGTGCCTATAAGGCAAAGCATGATGAATAAATTGATTTTTCTCATTTGATATAGTTTAAATTTTGATTATTGAAAGTCTACTAACTGCACCTCAAAAACTAATGGTTCATTCGGCCCTATAGCACCCTGCACTCCTTTTTCTCCATAGGCCAAGTAGCTAGGTATAATTAAAACGGCTTTTTCTCCTTTTCTTAATAGCGCTATGCCTTCGTCCCATCCTGGAATGACATTGCCAGCGCCTAAAGGAAATTGGATAGGTTCTTTGCGTGAATAGGATTCATCGAAAACCTTACCACTGGTTAGCATTCCCTTGTAATGCACTTTGACTAAATTTCCTGGGACTACTTGCGCTTCCTCAGTAGTAGTGGTCTTGAGAAAATATAGACCTGAAGCGGTTTTGCTAGCCTGCGGATATACTTTCTTTACATAGTCCTCAAACGCTTTGTAAATAGGAGAAGCTAAATGATGTTCGTACTTGGTTTTGAGCTCAGCAATAGCTTTTTGCTGTATGATATCTTTTTGTGCATTAAATACTTTGACGGCATCGAAATTCTGGGCCTCACTCGTATTGCGTATAATGCGAATACTATCTATAATATCATTCATTTCTATTTTATTCACCACATCTTGACCTTCTATGACTCGTCCGAATATCGTATGCACGCCATTGAGCCATTCTGTCTTCATATGGGTAATAAAAAACTGCGAGCCATTTGTATTTTTTCCAGAGTTCGCCATAGAAAGTATGCCTGGTCCGTCATGACTGAGTTCTTCATGAAATTCATCTGCAAACATATATCCAGGATTCCCCGTACCATTTCCGAGTGGATCTCCTGTTTGAACCATAAAGTTCTCCACCATACGGTGGAATTTCAATCCATCATAGAATGGTTTGCCCAATGGCTTATGTTTATTAGGCATTTTGCCCTCTGCTAGCGCTATAAAATTAGCTACAGTCATAGGTGTTCGGAGATATTCCAGACCCAGTTTTATCAATCCCTTATTGGTGTAGACCATAGCTATCATATCCTGATTAGCTTTAAACGGTTTCACCCCTGAGGCGATAGCCTGAGTATCTGAATTGGCTGTTTTTTCTTTGCAGGCAGAGATGCTAAATAGAATAATGCCGCATAGTATAAAATATTTATTCACGTACTATTTATTAGTTTTAAAGTGAGTTGATTAATTTTTTGGATTGGTTTCCAATTGTTTGAAGTCATCGTAGGACATACTTAAATACTTATTTTCTCCAAAGAATTTTAATATCATGGTCATTTCATCTGCTTGTATATAGCCTGGTATATTCGTCAGCAGGTCATGATCCATTCCTAAAAAGCTAGTAGTTGGATAACCCATTTTACCACTTAAAATGTGGATAGCAAATTCATGCGTACTTCTTATACCTTGTGCTTTCATAGTGTAAGGAACACCTCTGTAGTTTACAGAGTCTTCTCGCTCGGCATTAAATTTCACAGGTAAAAAATAGCGATTCAACGCTTCGATCACTTGTGGATCTTCATAAGTGGTTTTATCCATGCGCTTGCACCAGCCACACCAGTCAGTGAAAAAATCTATCAGTATCTTTTTTTTAGAGGCTTTAGATTGAGCTAAGGCATCTTTTAACGGCAACCAGGTAATAGTTTTGGCTACAGTTGCTTGGGTGGTTTCTGACCCTTTATTGAGGGAGCTAATCATTTTAGCCTCTTGTTTTTTTCTTGATTCTACTTTCGCTGGAGCTGCAGCTTTGGTCTTTTTTTTACTAGGTTGAGCATAGCTTATTTTACTGCCCACTATGAGAACTAATAATAGTATTATTTTATTCATATTTTCCTGTTTAAATTTAACGTATAGACTGCATAAAATCTTAGTTGTTTAAATTTTTTATAAGTTTTTAATTTCTAAAAATAAAAATAAGGAAAAATCTAGTTCGTAATTGTTAATAATTCTTTTACAATCCTAGAAATAAGCCCTCCATCGGCCTGGCCAGCTAGTTTTTTATTGGCTGCGCCTATGACCCTACCCATTTCCTTCATGTCTGTGACTCCCATTTCTGCTATGAGTCCTGCTATGATAGGCTTTACTTCGTTTTCTGATAATTGCACAGGTAGAAACTTTTCCAAAACATCTAACTCTTCTTTTTCCTTAGCAGCCAGATCGGTCATGCCTTGGCCTTGGTAGATTTCAAAACTCTCCTTGCGCTGCTTGGCTAGTTTCTGAATCAGCTGCAATTCTTTTTCAGGCGTCATTTCACCCGCATTTTTTTCTGTCTTGGCTACTAGGATAGCCCCTTTGATAGCTCTCAGCGTTCTCAATGCAGCTTCATCTTTTGCCTTCATAGCTTCTTTGAGCATGTCCATGACTTTCTTTTCCAGTTCCACTTTATTATATTTTTAGTATGAGGTATAGAAGATAAATTTCTTCTATTGTATAGTAGTGTGCAAAATTAAGGTATTGGGATTAATTGTGGACAAAGAATTGGGAGATTTCATACTATAATATTGTTGTGAATTATAATTTCTCATGGCTAGTCAATTAAATTCACCTCTCCCTCATAAGCCTCTAGAACCACCTTCTTCTGATATCCCTTAATCATTTTCTCCCTACCCATCTTGCCCATTTCGAGTCTTTTCTCCACAGCTAAGCTATACAATTGAGTCATTTTCCCTGCAAGCGATTCTGGGTTTCTGACTTCGCAGAGATAGCCTGTTTCGCCATCGTTTATAAGATTTCGGCATCCGGTGACATCGCTGGCTATCAGGGGTTTGGACATGGAGGCGCCTTGCATGAGCACATTGGCGCAGCCCTCGCGGTAGGAGGGTAGCACTATGCAGTCTGCATCGGCTATATATGGTCGCACATCGAGCGTATAACCCAGATAATCAAGTGTGCCTTGGCTTATCCATTTACTTACTTCCGCCTCAGAAATTGTATTTTTAGCTGTACTTTGCTTCCAGTAAGGTCCTAAAAGTTGAAACTTCATATCTGGATAGTTCTTTTTCACTAGTTCTGCTGCATATGCATAGTCTAAGACTCCTTTATCTTTTATCAGACGACTTATCATTAAAAAAACAAACTCATTTTTTGTCTTAGGTCTCGGAGAATAGTATTCTGTATCAACCCCACTGCCAGGAAGTAGTATGGCCTTATTGGGTCTTACATAGTTATTTAGTAAGAAGAAGTTGTAGTCATCTTCATTTTGGAAAAATACGCGTTGATTTCTTAGAAAGGCAAACTTATATGCCAAGCGAATCAAACGATAGACGAAACCATTATCTTTAGTCAAGGGCCCTGTCCCGGTCACATTGCTCACGATAGGCAGTCCTAGCAGCCTAGCTGCTATACTGCCAAAGAGATTGGGGCGAATGGTAAAAGAGAAAATAATGTCGGGTTGAATCTGTTTGATTTCTCGAATTAGTTTTAAAAAAAACTGAACTGCTTTGATAGGGTTTAGAACGACTGTTCCTACGGGTATGCAATGAAAACCTTGTTTTTCCAGAATTTCTATGTCGTTCTTTTCTGCTTTGGATAATACATAAATCTCATATCCCTTATCCTTGAAATGACGCAAAATTTCCATCCTCAGGGAGAGCACGGTATAGTAAGTGTTTTCGAGAATGATGATTTTTTTCATATGGTTAGCTACGAACTTGTCTGTTGACAAAGAGGTTCACGAATTAAATTCTAAAAGTAAGGTTACATTTGCTGTAGTTTGTGACACAGTGGCACACAAAGAAGACACAGAGAACCACCAAGTTTTTTTCACTATGATAAATCAATTGTCAAATCGTCTCATTTTCAAATTGACTAGTTGTCATATCAATTTGCTTTTCTCACCGTTCTTTGCTCTATGCGTTTTTCAAATTTCTCACCTTGGAATATCCTATGAATATAAATCCCTGGAGTGTGAATTTGGTTAGGGTCTAGCTCCCCCGCTGGCACCAGTTCTTCTACCTCGGCTATAGTGATTTTACCTCCTATGGCCATAGCTGGATTGAAATTTCTAGCAGTGGATTTATAAATTAAATTTCCCATCGTATCACCTTTCCATGCCTTGACTATGGCGAAGTCTGCTTCGAAAGCGTATTCTAGGAGATACTCTTTCCCATTAAAAACCCGTGTTTCCTTGCCTTCGGCTACTTCGGTGCCTACACCAGCAGGTGTCCAGATGGCAGGCATACCATAGCCAGCGGCCATACAGCGAGTGGCGAGAGTTCCTTGAGGTACGAGTTCTACTTCTAGCTCACCGGATAGCATTTGCCTTTCAAACTCTGCGTTTTCTCCTACATAGCTAGATATCATCTTTTTGATTTGCTTGGTTTGAAGCAGGAGTCCCAGACCGAAATCATCTACGCCAGCATTATTGGAAATACAGGTGAGGTTTCTGGTGTTTTTGCGAACTAATGCTGCTATGCTATTTTCTGGTATACCACATAGACCAAAACCTCCGAGCATGAGCGTCATACCATCATTTATCCCCTCTAAGGCTTCGTCAGCCGTTTTATATACTTTGTTAAATCCCATGGAATTGGTTTTTTATTTAATCCAAGCAAATGTACATGAAAATTTTTTATTTTGAATGTTCACGCATTTGAGAGTAAGACCAAGATTTACTTTTTTTTGCATTCTAAACGAAATAGGACATTTTTTCTTCTTATAATGTGGAAGAAGGGAAAATTAATTATTACATCTACATACTCTATTTCTATTTTTGTCGTCATGCCTAGATTCATCATATTCATTTTTTGCACTTTAATCGTATCAATTAGTATCCAAGCGCAGCCACCTTTATTTTCTAGGTCAGATTCAGCATGGGCGAAAAAGATATTATCCAAACTCAGCACAAAGCAGAAGATCGCTCAGCTTTTCATGACAGAAATTTCTCCTAAACCTGAAAATAAAGATCAGAATAAGAAAGTAATGCAGCTAGTGAAAAAAAATCATGTGGGTGGGATTATTATTATGAAGGGAGACTATGCATTAACTGGAGAGTGGATTAGAGATTTTCAAAAAAATAGTGATGTCCCCCTTCTGGTATCGATTGATGGTGAATGGGGCATCAATATGCGAATAGGAAATACAACAAAATTTCCTTATCAACTTACGATGGGTGCTTTGACAGAAGACAGCATGATCTACGAAATGGGCAAAGCCATAGCAAGAGACTGTCGAAGAATTGGAATTCATGTAAACTTTGCGCCTGTAGCCGATGTTAATATCAATCCGAAAAATCCAGTAATCAATTATCGATCTTTCGGAGAGAATAAATTTAGAGTGACTGACAAAGCATTAAATTATGCTTTAGGTATGCAGTCAGAGAATGTTATGGCCTGCGCTAAGCATTTCCCTGGTCATGGCGACACCGATATAGATAGCCATTTAGATTTGCCGTTAATTAATAAGCCTAAAGAAAAGTTAGAAGACATAGAGCTCTACCCTTTTGAGAAAATGGCGGAGGAGAATGTATGGGCCACTATGATAGCTCACCTCAAAGTACCAAGTCTAGACTCGAATAAAACGACATCCCTTTCCTATGATGTTGTGACCAATTTATTGAAAAGGGATATGGGTTTTCAAGGTTTGGTATTTACCGATGCGCTTAATATGAGCGGAGCTACTAAAAGTTCAGAACCAGGCACCTTAGAATTGGAGGCATATATGGCAGGCAATGACATTTTACTTATGTCACAGAATATCGAGTCAGGAATACAAAAAATAGAGGAGTATATTTTATACAGTTCAGACTATAGAGTGACAGAAGATTTGAATACTCGGGTATTAAAAATTTTACTTTTCAAGCACAAGCTGAAAACTTTTCAAATTCCCCCTGTAGAAAATGCGCCTGATGAATTCATTAATAAGGAAATTACGGAGAAAATTTATCAGGATGCCATTACCTTTATTTCTCAGGAAAAAGCAGAAGGAGTAGTTATTTTGGATAAATTAAAATCAACTTTGCTTATTTCTTTTGCAGATAAGACAACGACTTTCCATAGTGCAATGCAAGCCTATAAGGATTTTTCTCAAATAAGAATTTCAAAAAATGCATCTGATAAGGAATATGCTAACGTCTTAGAAGCTACTAAAAATTATGAACAAGTGATTATAGCTTATCATGATTTATCTCAGCACAGTGCCAATAGCTATGGACTATTGCCTAAGCAGATAAATTTTATTGAGACGGTAAGTTCTCTCCCAAATGTTCTACATGTATGGTTTGGGAATCCATATGCCTTAGCATATTTTCAAAAAGCAAAAAATGTCATAGTCTCCTATGAAGAAAATGAAAATACACAGTTAGCCACCTTCCGAAAACTGTATCAAGGGGATTTATTTACTGGATCTCTTCCGGTCACTGTGGGCATTTATAAAGAGGGGAAACGTTATAATATTTATCAAAAACAAATTCCTGAACAGAAGGATTTGGCTGCCGATACATCTTTTGTAGACGAAGCCTATCTGAGCCACATTAATAAGGCAGATGCCTTGGCAAGAATAGAAGGCTTGTGTCAAGAAATTATGACTAATGGTGTGGCTCCTGGAGGTCAGCTTTATGTTATGCATAAGGGAAGAGAGATTTATAAAAAATCATTTGGAAAGCACACATATTCTGGTCCAGCAAAAAAGGTAAAAAATTCAGATATTTATGATTTAGCCTCCTTGTCAAAAATTTTGGGAACAACTATTGCTTTTATGAAATTGAAGGATGCGGGATTGATAAATTTAACGGATAGGGTAGGGGACTTTTTAACTCTAGGAGAGTTCAATACGGTATCTAATATTACATTGGCTCAGTTACTGACACATGAAGCAGGACTTACCCCATTTATTCCATTTTATGAGCGATTCAATGATAGCAATTTTTTCAACTATTTTAGAACGAAATCGGAGGAAAACTTCACTGCCGAAGTAGCTAAAGATCTATTTATAAGAGATGACTTTAAAGACACAATGTGGTATGAAACGACGCATAGAGAGCGAAAAGCAATAGGGAGTTATAAATATTCCGATTTGAGTATGTATCTACTCCAGAGAGTGCTTGAAGCCAAGGCTGGTATGTCGCTCGATAAATATCTATATTCTCAGTTTTATAAACCCATGGATCTCGAGCTATGCTATAATCCTACCAGTAAGTTTAAATTGGAGCGAATTGTTCCTACAGAGTATGACATTAAATTTAGACTGCAACAAGTGCATGGCTATGTGCATGATCAGGGTTGTGCACTATACGGTGGTGTCTGTGGTCACGCTGGCTTATTTGGAAACGCAGAGGATGTAGCGCAAATTATGCAAATGCTCATTCAAGGCGGAAAGTATAAAGATAGACAGTATTTAAAACCAGAAACGATTTCATTATTTACTAGTCAGCAAAATCCTAATTCTCGTCGCGGACTGGGTTTTGATAAACCCAATGTAGAAAATTTATCTTCTAGCCCTACTTCGCCTTTAGCTTCATTTGCTACCTTTGGACATACTGGATATACTGGTACATGTGCTTGGGCAGACCCTTTTAATGAATTGGTCTTTGTATTTCTTTCTAATAGAGTTTATCCAGATGCCAGTAATAAAAAATTGGCACATGGAAAATATCGTGAGCGTTTACACTCCTTATTTTATCTTTATACTAAAGACTAAATACCATTGAAGTTAGAGCGCGGAAATTTACTAATTAGCTACCCTTATTTAGAAGACGATTATTTCTATCGATCCGTAATTTGTATGATCGAACACAATAATGAAGGCTCATTCGGGCTTATTATAAATAAAAAAATGCCTCATAAAATAGGGGAGGTGCTGCCTATATTAGCGCATTTAGATAATCCAATATATATGGGAGGTCCAGTAGATACGCAGTCTATTTTTTTCTTTCATCCCTATAAGGATTTGAAAGATGCCCTATATGTATCTGATGGTCTATATATGAATGGGGATAGCACTGAACTCAAAGATATGTTGGAATTGGATTTTGCAAAACCTCAGGAGCTTCGATTTTATCTAGGTTATGCAGGGTGGTCTGCAGGTCAGCTAGAAATTGAAATTAAGGAAAAATCTTGGCTCATAGGTGCATCAAATTCTGTTTTGGTTTTCGATGATAGTCCCAACGATATGGTGTGGAGAAAATCTGTAGAAATGCTTGGAGGCGAATTTAAGGACTTAGCTCATTTTCCTATAGACCCGCAGATGAATTAGTTATTACATCCTTCTTTTTTTATAGATTTTTAGTCATTTCTGCTATCTTTGTGGTAAGGGAGATTTTAAATTTTCTAGACACCTACTATAAAATATAAAGTGAAGTGAAAAAGTCATTGCATATAATTATGGTGATTTTTATGACTGCAGTTCAATTATCTGAATTGCGAGCAGATCACTTTATGGGTGGTCAACTAAGCTATGAAACTATAGATCTAGACACTTTGCGAGGAGTATACAGAGTGGTACTTAAGCTGGAGCGTCCATGTAATGCTTTTAATACCTTCCATAAAGAATACTCTATTAAGGTACTAGAATATAGTGCCAAGAGGTCTCCTGGATACAGTCTCAGCGTATATTCTGCTAAGATTTTTGACTCTAGTTATATATACTATCCTTGCACTTCTCCTACTGCTACCTGTGCTAATTCGGGGGGTCAAGTCATAGAAATTCGCTACTACAAGGTCAATATTGTAGTGCCAAATAGTAAGAAGGAATGTTTAGTCTATTTTGATGAATATTCAAATAGGACTTACAGCGATAATTTGGTAACTGATGATGACCCAATGGTTCTCTATACCTCCTTCATTCCCGGCTATACGAATACTCAGGTAAATTTAGAGGAGTCAAAGCGTCATTTTCCCTTAAAGAATCAATGGACTAGTATGTCTTATACCATTGATGATATAGAGAATGATAGTATATCCTTCAAAACTTCATTGCCCTTTAAAGCATTAAATTATATTATTGCAGCGCAAAATCTGACATATACTTTAGTTAAATCTCAAGTAAAACCAGGGTTAAATGATAACAGGCCATTTAATATTAACGAATCTGCAATAACAGTTGCTCCTAATTCAGTGCAATTTACTCCAAGTGAGATTCAGAGTTCATGGTTGACACTGGTAAAATCAGAATATAGAAAAATCAATATAGGAGCTAAAGATACTTGGGTGTGTATCAGTAAATCAAACCAAGATAGACTAGTATCTGTTTTTAATATAAGCTCACAATTTAAACTGCATCAAATATCTTCTTCTAGCCCAGCGGTAAGGATTTCACCCCAACAAATTACGATATGCAATAATGGCCTAGCAAGCCCAATCAAATTTCATTTCCCAATCGAGTCAGGTATTCAGGCGAGTAAACTGAAAGTGTTTCTCGGATCTACAGAAATAACAAACCAATTTAGTACTTCTCGAAAGGTGAATGCAATGATGGATACTTTAATCCTTGATTTCAACTACAGGCATAGTGGATTGCAGGATTTATTAGCGCAGTTGCGCTTTGAATTCGAACTCTGCCATACCAATAGTGGTATTGGATTTGAAAAAACGATACAATTGCCTTTCCATGTTTTCAATTTCCATGTATTTGATAAAGATACTATTTTATCATGCACACAGCCTTTTTCAATCCCCACCCTATTAAATAAAGCTTTGACGACCAATTGGGGAGTCTACACACCGAATACTAGTTCCATATCATTCATAAATCCTAAAGATACATGGATAAAAGTACAATTGACTCAACCTAACTCACAATGCCCTTCCAGAGATTCTATTTACCTTAATCATGGCTCTATCTTCACTATTTCAACCTTAGGATACAGTCCTAGTTGCAAAGGATATACTGATGCAGCAGCTAAAGTAATGGTCACAGGCACCAATGGACCATATACCTATCGATGGACTAACAACTCTACCTTAGATAGCATAGGAAGTATAGCCGCAGGTATACACATAATAGAAGTAAGTGATAAAGATAACTGTAAACTAAAGGACACTATAGTCATAGCTGAAACTCAAGGAATAGAGGCTCAATGGATAGTAGATAGTCAGATTACTTGCTATGGAGGAAGCGATGGTAAAGGACATATAAAGGTGACATCAAGTCTAAAGCCAAACAACTATTTATGGACGAATGTAATAGCCGTAGATTCATTTCTTAATCATCTTTCTGCAGGCAATTATTATGGTATTTATAAATATATCAATCACGCTGGAAATGCTTGTGACCAAAACTTTAATTTTATTATCCCACAGCCAGATAGTATGTATGTGGAAATTATTACCACCGATAATACTTGCTACGGGGAGGCTAAGGGTAAAATAGCAGTCATAGTGTTAGGCGGTCACGGTGATTATAAGTATTATTTTGATAATGCAGAATCAACAGTTGGCTTTATATCTAATTTAGCTAATGGCAATGTGAATATATATGTGAAGGATGGTAAGGGATGCACTACTTCTAATCTCTTGACGTCTATAAACAGTCCAACTAGATTAAAATATACCATGATAGCGGAAAATCCAAGTTGTAGGGAAGTAGCTAACGGCAAGCTGGTGATTAACCACCCATCCGGCGGAGTACTGCCTTATTTATATTCTTTTTCAGGCGGCAACTATAGCTTTATCAATGATTTTACTTCTTTAGGTCTAGGTACGTATAATATTAAAATGCGAGATGCCAATGACTGTATTTTAAGTCAAAATTTCACATTAAACCCTCAGTATATCCTATCGGCGAACTTAGATTTATTAGAAAATTCACGCTGCCCAAAATCTAATTCAGGAAAAATTCACCTAGATATGGCCAACGGTGCAAGTCCATACAACGCTTATATTAATTCAGATTCTACTCTCGCTAGTCCTGCTAGTATTAAATGGAATAATCTGCCGAAAGGCATTTACAACATAAAAGTAATAGATAGTAATAAATGCAGCTATCTGACTCAATTTAAGATTAGTGAGCCTGACTCTTTAAGATTCACCTCAGCCATTATTCATGAAACCTGTTTCGGATCCAATAATGGTCAAATAAATATACAAAATATATTTGGAGGAACTGCTCCATATAGCTCACAAAGGTGGTATAATGCTAGCAATGCCCTTATCCCTTATGCTCAAAATTTAATGGGCGGCTGGTATACCCTTCGATTTGAGGATTCGAAAAATTGCAATTATGAGTATCCTTTTTATGTAATACCTAAGCCAGCTTTTATGGTAAATCTAGAAATAGCAGAGCCCATAACTTGTCATGGATATATAAATGGTAAAATCAAGTCCAAGGTAATGGGGGGTAAGTCCCCACTAAATTATGTGTGGCAATTAAGTCCGGTACAAACTGGAGTTGAGTTGAGCAATTTGGAGGCTGGAAACTACAAGCTAGAGGTTAAAGATGCAGATCAGTGTGTAGCTATAGATAGTATCAACTTAACTCAGCCTAACCCCATTAAGTTAGAATCACTTAAACTTAAAGATCAAGACTGTCCTAATTTGATTAATGGAGCATTAACCATAAGTTGCTTAAACAGTGATGGAAGTGGAACTAATCTTCAATATAAATTGAAAAATTTAACGGAATATTCTAGTCAAAATAGTTTTACTAATTTAAATAAAGGAAATTACACCATCCTAGTCAAAGATGAAAAAGGTTGTGAAAAAGAATTTAATGGTGAACTGAAAATTAATAAGGAAATTCAATTAGAGCTACCCACTGTGATTAATTTCGAACTTGGAGAGGAGAAGGAAATTGCTCCAAAAATCAAATATGGATTAAATACTATTTTGGCTGATATCAAAGGTTACAACTGGACTCCGAAAACTAGCTTATCCTGCTCAGACTGCATGTCTACGAAATATACTGGAACTAAAAGTGAGACTTATTCTATAGAAATTAATTATGGAGAAGGTTGTGTTGTAAAAGAATCTGTATTTTTTGATGTAGCGAGGCCAGAGGATCTTTATATACCTAATTCGTTTAGTCCAAATGGCGATGACAAAAATGATGTGTGGTATGTGTATGGAAAAAACATTATTTCAATAGATATCAAAGTCATAAATAGGGTTGGAGAGATAGTATTTTCGAGCTACGATATAAATAAAGGCTGGGACGGTATCTATCAAGGAAAAAAAGAAAGTATAAATGCCTATAAATATCTCATATCTGTGACATATGCCGATAGATCTCAAAGATTTTATGAAGGTATTGTAAATTTATTTAGGTAGCTTTTTAGTTTATGGGCTAATTTTAATAAAGCACTATTGCCATTTTTTCCTATTCTTTTTCAAAAAGCTAGTTATATTTTTTACTTGAAAATGGAACCCCATTTTTTCTATTTTTCTTGAGCACACTTTTTGAGAAAAGAGAAAAAGTTCACTAAAATCTCCAATAAGCCATTTGAGAATGAATGCTGGCAATGAAAAAGGTATGGATATACCTCCGAATTTAGAGTTAAACTTTTTTAGAAGATAGATATATTGAACAGGCTGTGGGGATACAGCATTAAAAACGCCCACCTCTTTTCGGTTAATTAAAAAGTAAATGAGTTCAGTTAAATCCTGAATATCTATCCATGAAATATACTGCCTACCATTGCCGAATATAACCATAAATCTGAATTTGAGACCCATGATTAGTTTTGGGAAAGCCCCTTGATTCGGATCAAAAACGATCCCTATACGCACAATTGAGTGGGGAAGAGTATATTTTTGACTAGCGGATTCCCATTGCTCCGTGAGGTTAGATAAGTAGCCTTCTCCGCTCGTTGCGGTTTCATCTAGTTTTTCATATCCGCGATCTCCATAGATGCCTATCGCGGAGGCCTGAACGAGGTAATCCGTTTTTAATATTCCGCGATCTAGCAGTTCTTGAAGAAAATAGATTGTTTTTACACGACTATTCAGTAGTTCCTCTCTACGCTTTTTAGTCCATAATTTATCGGCTATACCCGCACCAGCTAAATTAATAATCGCATCAAATTGATCTATTCCTCTTAGGTCTATTTCTTTGCTATATGGGAACCAGTAAAGCACATGCTGCTGAGTTGCCAGACTCTTTTGAGTAGAGAGTATATAAACTTCGAAATAATGGCTAACTAAGAGCCGGCGAAGATACTCTCCTACAAATCCACTGCCGCCAGCTATTAAAATACGCTTCATAAAGAAAATTATAACAATTTACAGTGTAAATATACGTAAATGGTATAGTTTGTGACCTTTAAAAGATTACAATAAATTTTCTGGAAAATGTTATCTTACCTTGAATAAAAATGGAGGCCTTTGGCAGAAATAGTCCAACTAGTGCTCTACTATCTTTATATCCTTCACGATAATATCAAGCGATATTTTACCGTTAAATTCATTTGCTTGAATAGTATAACAAATATCAAAAGAAGAGTTTTTTATTTTATCTACATCTATCATATCCCCGAGTCCAAAAGCGATACCATTCATGCGAACGCCTCTCGCATCTATCATTTCCATACGAATATGATTCTGCAATTTGCCAACCTTGCGCGTTTTTCCTGCATCCATTAGATTTTTGGTATAGAATACTGGCTGCATATTATCTGGCCCAAAAGGTGCCATTTGGTCTAGGATATTATAAAATTTAAAATCTATATCCTGGAGATCTAATTCGTGATCAATATCAATAACAGGTGATTGCATTTCATGAGTTATTTCTTTTAAACCTATTTCTTCAAATTTAGCTTTGAAAGATTCAAATTTATCTTTCGCTATACTCAAGCCTGCGGCGAAGTCATGCCCTCCAAATTGAATAACATTTTCCGAACATTTACTGATGCCCTCATAGATAGAAAAGCCTTTGATAGAGCGCGCTGAACCTGTTAATATGCCGTTTTTTTCAGAAAAAATTATCGTAGGTTTGTAATAGCGCTCCACCATGCGGGAGGCTACAATTCCTATGACTCCTTTGCTCCAAGACTCATTCGCAAGAACTATGGTTCGTTGATTGATGAAATCATCTACATTGTTAATTTCTAATATAGCTTCGCCCGTGATTTGCTCGTCCGTCTCTCTTCGAGCAGTATTATGCAGTGATAGACTTTCGGCAAATTTGAGACCCTCTTCTTCATTGGTACAGGTCAATATATCTACTGAGGCTCGAGCATGAGCCATACGACCAGGTGCATTGATGCGTGGGCCAAGAGAAAAGACAATATCAGAAATAGTCATTTCTTTGAGTTCTATATTGGCTATTTTTTTTAAAATCTTGAGACCTAGGACTGGGTTTCTATTCAATTTTTGTAAGCCATAGAAAGCCAAGACTCTATTCTCCCCTGCTATAGATACTATATCTGATGCTATAGATACTGCTACTAAATCTATATATTGCATATAGGTCTCCGAGGGCATATTGAGATAGCTAGCTAGTGCACTACATAGTTTAAATCCTACTCCACAGCCGCTCAATTCTTTAAATGGATAGGAACAATCCCTGCGCTTGGGGTCTAGCACAGCAATGGCCTTTGGCAGCGAGTCACCGGGGAGGTGGTGATCGCAAATGATAAAGTCTATGCCATGCGAACTAGCATAGTCTATGGCCTTAAATGCAGTAATCCCACAGTCTAAAGAGACTATGAGATTTACTTTATTTTCTGCTGCATAGTCAATTCCTTTGAGCGATACTCCATAGCCCTCGGTATATCTATCAGGAATATAATAATCTACCTCAGGATAAATATCACATAGGAATTGGTAGAAAAGAGCTACCGCTGTAGTACCATCTACATCGTAATCTCCATAGACCAATATTTTTTCATTGGACTCTATAGCATCTGTGATTCGCTTGACTGCTTTATTCATATCCTTCATCAGGAAAGGGTCATGAAGCATATCTAGCTGAGGTCTAAAAAAGTCTTTTGCTTCTTCATAGGTATAAATACCGCGCTGAATTAAAAGTTCTAAAAGAATAGGATTGATTTTTAAGTTCTCCTGCAGTTTTCTTAATTTCTCTTGATCTACAGGTTTTACTACCCATTTTTTCTCCATAATTATTCTAAAACTATTTTTTGCGATTGATGATGACCATCTATATTAGCGGTAAGAATATAAATCCCTTCATTCAAATTTTGCAAGTCAATTTTTGTATCCATATCCAAAACCTCAAGCTGCAGGACAGCCTGTCCTAGAAGATTGTATATCGATATAGTTAAAGGGCGTTGATTGGTTTTTTTGATATAAATGTTTTTTTCTGAGTGATAAATATTCGCTTGAATATTATGACTGTTTTGGGATATAGAATTAAAAATGGTATCCTTTTTTTTATATATACTATCATGTAAAAATCGGGAGTAACTGATAGTTTTGAATAGATTTAATTTTCCGTTGCTTACTACTTTGTTAGTCAAATCTGAAGTTACATCAACATTTTTCAAAATTGCTTCCTTTATTTTTTGTGTAACAAAGGTTGGATTACTATGTAAACTATCTAGTAACCTTACTTCAAAATTAGAGTACATAAGTGCGATCGTACCGGCTACTAGTGGTGCTGCGAAACTAGCTCCATCTTTATATGTTCCATATTTATTATTCATTAGGGTTCCCCAGTAATTATGTGGTGCTGCAATATGAACAAATTTATTACTAAAGGCAGATTTATCAAGTCCTAAAGTAATTGAATTATATGTTGTGACATTTATTTGATAGCGACTATTGCACAGTATAGGCATATCTTTATAGGATTCAACGTCCAACGATTGATTGCTAACCGCAGCAGTTAAAAGTATACCTTCCTTTCCCATAGCGTCTATAATTATACACCATAGCGGAGCATCTTCGGGTAATAAACCTTCTGCCCCTAGAGAGTAATTGATTGCTACAATATAAGCACCTTTATTTTTATTAGTAAGTGCGTATAGCCTTTTCATAACAAGACAATATTCTAATGCCTTAATAGATTTTGCGATGGATGCTATATTATTAATAGGAAGTAACTTACAATTCCATGCTACACCAGTCACTCCTATTTTATTATTTCCTTTAGCACCTATACCTCCGCAGACCATTGTCCCATGATCATTTTCAGATCCATCCAAGCTATGATTATCAAGACCTGCATTCCAGCCTTTATAGTCGTCTGTGGCGCCATTATCGTCATTGTCAATACCATCATGAGGAATCTCATTGTGATTGATAAAATAGTCAAGGTCTGAATGAGCAGAATCAAATCCAAAATCTAGCACGGCCACCACTATCGTATCTCCTTTGGCGGTGACACCACTTTTATTAAAGTCCCAAGCCCCAACAGAGTTTATTCCAGAGGTTACAGATTGTCCAGGGTTGAAGCTATTGAGGTGAAAAGTCTGTTTACTAAAAAAACTATCATTAGGAGTAGTTGCTCTTGTTTCTAGTTTTCTATTTCTGGTAGAGAGTTTGATTTTACCATCATGCTTTAATTTTTGGATATAATCCATAGGGGGTGCACTTGGAAATTCTACCGTCCAAAGTTGGAATTGCTTGGCACAAGGTGTGATTTTGGTGTCAGGAAATAGTTTTTCTAAATAAGCTAGATTTGAATTTTCAATAGCTACTTGTATGAGTACCTCTCTGTCTATTCGATCTCCAATATGAGCGGATAGATAGGTTGTGTAAAGTAATGCTAGAACAAGTAAAATTTGCTTCATCTAATTCTCTTTTTTTTTTAACGGAAAAAATCCTGATTTATTGGGTAAAAACGAATTGTACAATATTCGCTCCCATTTCTAGCGATTTACGGTGTGCATCGGCCGTATCTCCATGAACTTCAGGGTTTTCCCAGCCGTCTCCAAGGTCACATTCTACGCTGAAAAATGAAATCATACGTCCTTTGAGGAATAGACTCCAGCCCTCGGGAGCCTTGCCTTCATGAGAATGTATTTTAGGGAGACCTTTAGCAAAGTGATATTTTTGGTGATAAATAGGGTGTGAAAAGGGGACTTTTTCCCATTTAAGGTCTGGAAATATTTTATTCATTGCCTTGAAAAAATAGTCTCGCAAACCATAATTGTCATCTGCATGAAGAAATCCGCCAGCCTCGAGATAATTACGTAGATTTTTGGCTTCCAAGTCGCTGAAAACTATATTTCCATGTCCAGTGAGGTGAACTAGTGGATATTGATAAAGCTCTGCACTACCTACTTCTACAGAAGGAATATCTTGTTTGAGATCCGTTTTCAGATTTTGATTGCAGAATTTGACTAAATTAGGAAGGGATGTAGGATTGGCATACCAGTCCCCACCTCCATTGTATTTCAGCAGGGCTATACTATTTTGGCTAATCAAATCTGAAATAGCAAAAACTAGATAAAATGCAATCAGAAAGAGACGTATCAAGATTTCGTATTATTTGTTACAAATTTACATAAAGACCAAACAAAATAACTAAATAAATCACTCACTTCACCTATTTTATTGAAAGGGGACGTGATATTCTGTAATTATAAGCATATCTTGATTATGGGCACCTATGAATACAAAAATATACTGTATCTAGGGTCTAAATTTAGAAATGTAATAAACAAAAACAGATACTGTATAAAAAGGATATAGACAGGAATATATGATAGTCTTGAGAAGTGACAACTTGAATCCATAGAATTGCTTGATTTTATAGATAAAAAGTATATCTGCAAGAAATTTTAAGACAATTATAGGTAAATGAGGAAAAATGAACAATCCAGAAACAAATAAAAAATTTGTCAGAAATATGATCCCTGCTTGAATTTGTATACTTTTATTTTCGTAGCTAGTCGTCTTTGAAATCCACCTTCTGCGTTGTTTTAATAATTCTAAAAAATTCTCAGGAGGGTCTGAGTATACTGTAGCATCCAAATTTTTAATATAGTGTGTGGCATAGGGAAACTTTTTATAAATACGATGGTAGAGAAATAAATCATCACCACCATTGGCATTATATAGACCATCATAGCCTTTCACAGCTTGAAAAGCGGTTTTGGTAAAGATCATATTAGCCCCATTGCACATAGTCGGGAATCTAAGATTAAGTGCTGCAATAGATGTCGCTGTCAGGATATCCTGCTCTAGAATTAAAAATTTATTTAGCCAGCCATCATCCGGAAGATATCTATGCAGTCCTGCTGCAAAATGAGGTTTTTTATCAAGTATAAATCCAGCTATAGTCTTCCACCATGAATCCATCAAGGTTATATCTGCATCTAGACAGATGATATACTCATGACTAGCTTCCATTATACCTATAGAAATAGCCTCCTTTTTATTATTTTTACTTGAATTTAAGTGGGGAGATTTATCCTTTAAATTGATAGGTTTAATTATAGGATTAACTTCGTAAGAAAAAGAAGTGATAGCAAAATCATTAATTAAAATAATTTCGGCGTGGCCATTGGTCTGAGTTTTTAGCTGTGTTAAAAGTGAGTTAAGTCTTTGATCATAATCGCGGTATGGAATTATGATAGTAGCTTTGAGGGTCTCATTATGCTCCAGTGGGACTATATAACTAGGCATATTCTCGAATCCTCTTCTATAGGATAGAATTATGAATATATAAAGAAATAGTATGAGAAATGATAAGCAGTAGAAGACAATCATACGCTGTAATCACTTCTTTAGACTCTTTTCATAGAGCTTTATCCAGTTTTTGGTATCTATTTTGCTAAACAAGTCTTCTATGAGGGGATAAGGAATGTCAGAGTACTTTTTAAATCGAATACAAGATTTTCCCAAATCTAGTTTGAATTTACACTGTTTAGTGTATTCTTCTTTAAACCAGTCTAATAGTCCTTGATCAAGATAAATTCCCATGTGATAGAGATTGATAGAGTTCTTCTGAGCGGCTAATCCTGCGAAGGGGAGAGGAAGTTTGGGGTCGCAATGGTAGCCTTCTGGATATAAAGATTTAGGAATAACATATCCAATCATTCCATAGTTCATGCACTCTTCAAATTCCTTATCTAGCTTAGACTTAATAGCCATCCTAAGCTTTTCTATAATAGGTTTCTGATCTGCAGGTATTTCTTTCAAATATTGTGATACAGATATGGATGGGTAATTCGCCATTAAAGTTTTTGTTGAGTGAACCAATCAATAAACTTATTACCATATAGCTGCGATTGGAATGAATTAGTAAGTTTTACAAAATTGTTTCTATCTAATGAGCTTAGAAAAAGGTTTTGATATAACTCTAATCGCGTCATATCATCATCAATTCTATATCCTATACTTTTAATCTGATCGGTATAAAGGCATTTTCGTTTCATATAATTGACAACAAAATTCTTTTTCGACTTTACATCTTTAAGGTTATTTAGATCTAATATTAACTTAGTGATAGCTGAGTCTGTCATTTTACAGGTATGAAAATCTCTTTTACTAGTATCCTTCACAAAGGGCTTTTGAACAGGCACAAAACTACCTCTGGTATAGGTAGCTTTATCGTCTTTGGCTCCGGCAAGATTAGATTTGAGCGAATAGTTATCTCCTTCTTGGATTATGGTATAGTATTCTTCCCTGTCAGAATTTATTGCTATAAGTATACTTGGCTTCTGGCTGCTAGGAGTCATTATACGCACATGCATTTTCTTTTCACCAATAGGTACATTAAAGAGTTTGATGCGGACGACATCTCCAAAAAATTGCAATTGATTATCTATATACACCCTATAGGTAATGGGTAGTTTAGTAGAAATGTAAATTGTTTTTTTTTGAGAAAAAGAAGGCGACGATAGTATGGATAAAATTGCGAGTACTAGGATATGTTTCTTCATTTCGGGTATAGTAGATATTGATGCAAATATAAATAATTCACAACGGGTATTATAATAAAAAAATACTTAACTATTCTAGAAGGCTATGGCCTTTCATGGAGAAGAATAACAATCTCCTAAAGGACAAAGAAACTACAAAATCTTACGATTTTTGTGAATTAGACTCTTGCTTGTTTTTCATCTTAGCTTTAAATTCGCCAAAGGAAATCATTTTTTTGGAATCTTCATCCCACATATTGGCAAAGATGGCTTTAAAACTCTGCGTCACGGTGAGAGGAATACAATATTTTTGAAAAATTGGATTTTCGATACTGCATTTTCTCAAATTGTAGAATGGAATAGATGGACACAAATGATGAATATGGTGATATCCGATATTTCCAGTCATAAAGTGCATAAATCTAGGCAACTGGTAAAACGTACTTCCTCGTATTGCAGACAACAAATAATTCCAATTTTCTTTTCCTTCTTTGTATACTTCTTCATACTGATGCTGAACATAAAAAAACCAGAGTGCCATGGTTCCAAATACAAATAAATTAGCAAACTGAACTATAAAGAAATTTTTCCAATCTGATACAAAACTCAGCCCAAATGCTAACAGAACATATGCAGATACAAATAGAAAATTATTTACGGTCACATTGTTTTTTACCTTTTCAAAATACTCGGATTTCAAAAAACGAAATCTATTAAAAATTGCTACATAGATAATACCTCCTAGAGTCAAGATATATGCTGGGCTACGATATACTCTATATCTTATTTTTTTCTTAATAGATAATGCAGCGTATTGCTCCGTCGTCAAACACTCAAAATCACCAATATCAGAAGTTTCTAATTGACCATTGTGCGCATGGTGGAAATCATGGGATTTGGCCCAGTACTTATATGGTATAATTGTCATAAAACTACATATAGTTCCTATCGTATCATTCAACCACTTTTTTGGAGTGAATGATTTGTGACCACAATCGTGCTGTATGATAAATACTCTACCCAGCGCTACACCATTGAAAATGCTGATAGCCAATACCCACCAAAAAGAATAGTCATTAGCTAATAACCAGTATTGAAGTACCCATACGCTACCATACATTAGGAATGTCAACGCCGTATGAAATAAGGCTTTCTTGGTATCTGGTATTTGGTACTCTTTAAGGAGTTTATGCCAGTCTTTTAATTCTTGCTTTATGTTTTCGTATACTTCCTGATTCGAATTAGCGGCTGCTGCATTCATGAGAGTAGTTATTTTTAGACATTAAGTCACAAAATTACCACTTTCTTGTTAAAGGACAAGTTTTACTTTGTCAATACTTATAACACTATATAAATCATTGAGTAAGCGCTCACCAACTCTTACTTTATAGGTTAAGCTTCTGAATTCAATAGCCTGCACCGAAATATTAGTTTCTTTTTCTTCATCAGGCATATCTGGGCTATCTTCTGCAATACCAGCGCTAACATTGACTCCATTTATGGGTGTTTCGAGACTGAGAAGTACAGGTGTATTCCCCGGATGGTTTTTTAAAACATATTCCAATTTAGCAAGGGTTTCTTGAATCATTTCCGCAAGAGATATAGAAAGTGCAAATTTATTGACTTGATTATAAAATTGAGATTCAGGTATGACGGATTCTACTTTCATAAATTCTATCATTTTCGTTTCATTTTTTGGTTTAAAAGAATCCCACTTTATCTTAAGCATAATCGCTTTCCCATCTTCAATATATTTTTCATATTCGTCATAATTTTTATCACGAAGGTTAAAAGTCATAGAATCTTCTAGCCCTAATAATAAAAACTTCACATATGGCTTTTGATTATTTCCTACTCCTTTAACTATGTCTTTCACTATACCAATTGCATACTCAGATTTTCTGGTTATTTTCACTTCTTCAAATGCAGAAACCGTTATATCCGTTATGATTTTTTTATATTTATCTAATGGATGTCCGCTCATATATAAGCCGAGCACTTCTTTTTCTTTCTCTAATTTTTCTAACTCCGTAAATTCAGCTACATTAGGCGGAGCTGGCTTTTCAATCATATCTTGAAATGATTCGCCAAAGAGATTCGTCTCCTCACCTTTTGATTTATTTAGGTCATTCGCATAGCGAATCAGTTTTTCTATAAAGGTTTGGGAGTTGTCCAACCCGAAATATTGCTCTCGCTTGATTTCGGGAAAACAGTCTAGTGCGCCAGAAATGGCTAAGGCTTCTAAAACTTTTTTATTGGCATTTTTTGGACCCATACGAGCGGTGAAATCATAAATATCCTCAAATTTCCCCCCTGTATCTCTTATTTGAACCATTTCTATAATGACATTTTCCCCTACGCCTTTGATTGCGGATAATCCGAAGCGTATTTGCCCTTTAGCATTGACGGTGAATATATAATTGCTTTCATTGACATCGGGACCTAGCACATCTAGCCCCATTTTTTTGGATACTTCTATGTATTTTTTGATATCATCTGTTTTATCCATGTTATTTGACATGAGGCCTGCCATAAATTCTGAAGGGTAATTCGCTTTAAGGTAAGCACATTGATAGGCTATCAATGCATAGCAAGTCGAATGCGATTTATTAAAGGCATATTGGGCAAATTTCTCCATATCCATCCATATCTTCTTTGCTTTTTCTACATCATGTTCATTAGATTTGCAACCTTCAATAAATTGGGGATATAAATGATCCATGACTTCTTTATCTTTTTTACCCATCGCTTTTCTTAGAGTATCAGCCTGTCCTTTGCTGAAATTCGCCAATTTCTGTGAAAGAAGCATTACCTGTTCTTGATATACCATGATTCCATAGGTTTCTTCCAGAATATCTTTACTGGCTTCTATGTCATAAGTTACTTCTTCTGTACCATGTTTTCTAGCTATGTAGTTGGGGATGTAGTCCATAGGCCCTGGTCTATATAGCGCATTCATGGCTATCAGATCTGTAAATCTATCGGGTTTGAGGCCCCTAAGATTTGATTTCATGCCATCACTTTCAAATTGAAATATTCCATCAGTATTCGCTTGCTGAAACACGACATAAGCCTTGGAATCGTCGAGAGGCAATTTTTCTACATCTACATCTATACCATGCCTAGCTTTGATGATAGATCGAATATCTTTTAAAATACTCAAGTTTTTCAAACCTAAAAAGTCCATTTTTAAAAGTCCGACCTTTTCCACAATGTCCTTATCGTATTGGGTTACTAGCATTTCATTATCCTTAGCAGTGCAGAGAGGAATGAGCTCTTTTAAATCTTGTGGAGCGATGATCACTCCGCATGCATGCACCCCTGTATTGCGTACCGACCCCTTGAGTTTAATAGCGGTATCTATCACGGTCTTATAAGTAGGGTTATCTGTATAAAGTTGTATAAATGTGTCCGATTTCACTCGATCTCCCTCTTTCATAGATTTACGCAAATCGGGATATTTAGCACTATCTAATATGGACGGTAGGTCATAATCGGGCACAGCTTTTGCAAGTACATTGGTTTCTAGTAAAGGCACATCTAGGACTCTAGCCACATCTCGGATAGCCATTTTTTCCTTCATGGTGCCATAGGTGATTATTTGTGCTACATTGTTTCTGCCATATTTCTCTACTACGTAGTCTAGTACTTTTTGACGACCCGCATCTTCAAAGTCAATATCTATATCCGGAAAACTGACTCGTTCAGGATTTAGGAAACGCTCAAAAAGCAAACCATATTCCAGTGGGTCTACCTGTGTGATACCAAGGCAATAAGCCACCACCGAGCCAGCGGCAGATCCTCTACCTGGTCCTACTGAAACATGCATGCGACGGGCTTCGGTCAGAAAATCTTCGATGACTAGAAAGTAGCCTTCATATTTAGAGTCAAAAATGGTTTTTAATTCGAGTTCTATGCGTTCAGAAATATCTTGAGATATTTCTTTATATCTTTTTTTAGCGCCTTCATAGACTAAGTAACGCATATACTCAGACTGGCTGTGATGGCCAGTAGGTACCTGAAAATTTGGCATCATGATAGAGCGTTTCAAATCCATTTTTTCTATCTTATCTAGAATGTGGAGCGTATTTTCTATGCTCTCGGGCACATCATGGAACAATTTTTTCATCTCCCCGGCAGTCTTAAAAAAGAACTGATTATTGGCAAAGCCAAATCGGGTTTCAGAACTATAACCATCTTCATCGTCTGATTTGACTGGCGTTGCCTTTTTAGCACCTGTATTGATGCAGAGCAAGGTGTCGTGAATATCACTATCCGCTTCATCTACGTAATGTGAATCATTTGTAGCTATAACCTTTACGTTGTATCGCTGACCCCATTTGATGAGTGTTTGATTAAGATACTCTTGGCTTAAACCAGTGCCATTGATGTTTTCAATGTGGTGCCTTTGTAGCTCGATATAATAATCGTCTCCAAATAGAGCGAGCCATTGTTTAAATACCTCCTCGGCAGCTTCTTCCCCTTTATTGAGAATAGTTTGCGGCACAATTCCTCCTATGCAACATGTAGTTGCTATTAGTCCTTCAGTATGTTTTTTTAGAAGATTTAAGTCTATTCTAGGAAATTTGCCATAAAGTCCTTCTTTATAGGCTAATGAGGTGAGTATGGTTAGATTTTTATACCCAATTTCATTCTTTGCTAATAAAAGCTGATGGTATCTTTTATCACGTTTTCCAGTGCCGGCAAATGAAGTCTGGTGCATATCCTCCACCATGTAAAATTCACAACCTACTATCGGCTTAACGTTTTCTTTTTGACAGGTATTGACAAACTCGAATACTCCAAACATATTGCCATGGTCAGTAATGGCCGCACCTGGCATGCCATCGGCAGCAGCTTTTTTTACCATTTGATTGATATTAGCAGCTCCATCTAGTATGGAGTATTGTGTGTGGCAGTGTAAATGACAAAAATCGGACATAAGCAAATTTAACCGTTTAAAAATTTCCGACCTTTATATAGTTATGAAAAATTATCCACAGTTCTATAGATGCTTGATTTTTAGGAAAATTTGATGCGGTCCTTTCTTAAACTTAGCTATATTTGTATCATCAAAAGTTTTAAATTTTAATCATCTTAAATAATAACCTACTGAAAAGAATAATTTTATTTCTAGCAGGAATGGGGCTCATTATGACTAAAAGTTATAATCAAGAACCCAAAACGCCAACAGATGCTGAAATACTGCAAAAAGTTCAAGATAAATATGGCGTAGAGCTCAATGCAATGAAAGAATTAAAAAAATGCAGTGCGATGAAACGCTTAATTAAAAAGTAAGCGAAAGACTGACTCCTCTCTATAAATTATATTATTTTTATCGTAAAGTTAGAAAATTTAAATATGAAAATGGATTGATAATCATTCGCTAAGGTCTAATTTTGTATGTTTTTTTAAAATTTCTTCTTCTCAAAGCTAAATCCACTTATATTTGCTTAAAACTATAATGTATGGAAAAATCTGAACTTTTTTTAGGATTAGATCCAGAAACATTGAACACAATAATAAGTTCAGTTCTGACCGTTATCAGTATTTTCACACTTGTAACCATCGGGTATTATCTCTATCATTATTTAGTTGAAAAGAAAAACAAGAAGTAAATTATGGAAAAATTATTGAGCGGAAAGACTGCAATAGTTACCGGTGGCAGTAGAGGTATAGGTAAAGCTATAGTTTTAGAATTAGCCAAACACGGAGCTAATGTAGTGTTTTCATATCATTCTAGTGAGGCAAAGGCCATGGAATTGGTTAAGGAAATCGAAGGCATAGGTGCACATGGTTTGGCTGTTAAAAGTGATGCCGCATCTTTCTTAGCTGCTAAAGAACTCTGTGACATCACAGTAGCTAAATTTGCCAAAATAGATATTGTAGTTAATAACGCAGGAATTACCAGAGATACCCTGCTTATGAGAATGTCTGAGGAACAGTGGGATGAGGTTATTGACAATAATTTAAAATCAGCATTTAACCTTACCAAGCATGCGTCTGCCATTATGCTTAAGCAGAGAAAAGGTAGCATAGTAAATATCACCTCTATTGTAGGACTTAAGGGTCAAGCAGGGCAGGTAAATTATTCGGCATCGAAAGCAGGCATCCTAGGACTCACTAAATCCGTAGCAGATGAGTTAGGATCGAGAAATATCCGCTGTAATGCTATTGCTCCAGGATTTATACAGACGGAAATGACCGATGAATTGCCAGAAGATTTAAAAAAGAGGTATTTAGATCAGATACCTCTGAAGCGCTTTGCATCAGCAGATGAAGTAGCCAAGGTAGTCGTCTTTTTAGCATCTGATATGAGTTCATATGTCACGGGCCAGATTATTGGAGTTTGCGGCGGACTCGCTAGATAATATTGATTCACAAGGACTAGAATTAATAAAAGGTCTAATTTCAACACGATTTAATTAAAGTATTACAAAAGGTTAAGGGTACTACATTTTAGCTTCCATTTTATTGTTAAAACAAGTGATATGATACGTAGAGAGTTTCTACAAAATAGTTTTATGGCTGGGGTTTCATTGCCCCTGCTACAGTCTTATAATCAGTACTGGAGCGCCAGTGATGCCCCGTATGAAAAACTCACGCTACTTCATACTAATGATACTCACAGCAGAATTGATCCATTTGATGATGGAGAATACAAGGGACTTGGTGGTGTTTCTGCTCGCAAAAAGATAATTGATGATATAAGATTAAACGAACCTAACACCTTACTGCTTGATGCAGGAGATATATTTCAAGGCACCCCTTTCTTCAACATGTATAATGGAGAAATAGAGATGAAAGCCATGTCATACCTAGGATACGATGCAAGTACAATAGGAAATCACGACTTTGATAATGGGGCTGAAAATTTGGCTAAACAAATGGAACATGCCAACTTCCCGTTTATTGTAAGTAACTACGATGTTACGAACTCTGCATTGGCGAATAAAGTAGCTCCATATATAGTATTCAATAAGGGAAAAGTAAAAGTAGGGGTTTTCGCACTTGGCATTGAGCTGGACGGACTAGTTAGCAAGAAAAACTATGGTGACATTATCTATTACAATCCTATAGAATATGCTAATAGGTATGCCAATATTCTTAAATCAGATGAGAATTGTGAAATTGTCATTTGTTTATCTCATTTAGGGTATTGCTATAAAGGAAATAAAGTTAGTGATCTAAAATTGGCGGATAAAGTAGACAACGTTGACGTGATTATTGGAGGCCATACTCATACCTTTTTAGATTGCCCTCATTTAATTGAAAAGCCGAAAAAAAAATTTGTCATAGTTAATCAGGTAGGCTTCGGCGGTATAACTCTCGGTAAACTAGATATTTATTTTAACAGAAGTAAAAAAATGGTAGAAAAAAATCTGTCTAATCTGATAAAATGTCAGATTTGACGAATAAAAATTAGAGTTGTTCACATTAAAATGTTCATATTCGCAGCTACAAAATGAAATAAGATTCTTAACAGAAAAATAATAATATAATATGGCGGAAAATTTTGAGAAGATATGGGCGAAATGTCTAGATGTGATTAAAAGTAATGTATCACCTCAGGTATTTTCAACTTGGTTTGAACCTATAGTGCCTGTGGCTTTGGAAAAAGATATTCTGACCATTCAAGTACCTTCACAATTTTTTTATGAATGGCTAGAGGAACACTACGTAACTATAATTAGAAAGGCACTGATTCGAGAGATAGGAGATAAAGCAAAATTGGAATATAGAATACTACTAGATAAGAACGATAGTAAGAGCGCTATTTCATATCCGAATACTAAAGGAAACTCCAGTGAAAATGCGGATACATTTATGCCCATTACTGTAGGCAATCAAATAAGAAATCCTTTCGTCATTCCTGGTATCAAAAAAGTAAGTATAGACTCGCAACTCAATCCTATATTTACTTTTGATAGTTACATAGAAGGGGACTGTAATAGATTGTCAAGAGCTGCAGGTTACGCTGTAGCTAAGAAGCCTGGTGGCACTGCCTTCAATCCACTTTTTCTCTATGGAGGTACAGGTGTAGGCAAATCTCATCTACTGCAGGCTATTGGGAATCAAATCAAGCAAATCACTCCGAGCAAAACTGTTTTGTATATTCAGTCTGATAAATTTATTAATCAATTTATTGAATCAGCAAAGAATAACAATACACATGAGTTTATCAATTTTTACAATCTTATTGATGTCTTATTAATCGACGATATTCAATTCTTTTCTGGTAAAGAAAAATCTCAAGAGATTTTCTTTAATATCTTCAATCACCTTCACAATAATGGTAAGCAAATAGTTATTACCTCCGATCGTGCACCGAAGGATATGGATGGTATTGAGGAAAGATTATTATCTAGGCTGAAGTGGGGGTTATTAGCAGAAATGACTATGCCAGATTATGAAACGAGATATACTATTCTAGAAAAGAAAATGTATGCTGATGGCGTTATTTTGCCTAAAGATGTAGTGGAGTATGTAGCGTTTAATATAAATACTAATGTGAGAGACCTAGAAGGAGCTATGATTGCACTTTTAGCTCAAGCATCCTTGGTGAAGAAAGATGTGGATATAGACCTAGCCAAGAAAATAATAAAGAACTATGTTAAGTCGGTATCACGAGAAGTATCTGTAGAATATATTCAGAAAACAGTGTGCGAGTTTGTGGGTATAAATGCGGACTTATTAAAGCAAAATACACGAAAACGAGAAGTGGTCAATGCTCGACAGATATCGATGTATTTAGCAAAAAAGTATACAAAAAATTCTTTGAAAGAAATTGGAAGACATTTCGGAAACAAAGATCATAGTACTGTAATTCACTCTATACAGGTAGTCGACAACTTACTAGAGGTCGACAAAAAGTTTAGAGAAGATCTTGAAGAGCTCAAAAAAAGAATTAATTTGAGCAATTTATAAGTCAAATAAAAAAATAATTATATATTTGCACTCCAATTTTTAGCAGAAATTGGGGGGCTAAGAGAGTAAAGGTGAGATGGGTGAGTGGCTGAAACCACCAGTTTGCTAAACTGACGTACGGGAAACTGTACCGCGAGTTCGAATCTCGCTCTCACCGCAAAAAATAGGATGTAACCTCACGTAAGTGAGAAAAAATGACTAAAAGTAAAATAGGGATGTAGCGCAGTCCGGTAGCGCACCTGGTTTGGGACCAGGGGGTCGCAGGTTCGAATCCTGTCATCCCTACTAAAGTAAAAAGCCTCGCAGAAATGTGAGGCTTTTTTATTTAGAGGGTGATCTCGTCAGAGGGGTTGAATTTAACCTATCACAATTTAAATAGCCTCATATTTTTTTGATGCTATTTAAGTAAACCAAGCTCGGTTAGCTAAAAAGACAAAGGCTGCCCAACAGGCAGCCTTTGTCTTACTATTTAAGCTGGAAATTAATTTTTTCCAAGATAATCAGCAACGCCTTCATGAGTAGCTTTCATCGCTTCTTTACCTTGTACCCAGTCCGCAGGACAAACTTCACCATACTGCTCAAAATGCACTAGAGCATCAAGCATTCTTAAGGCCTCATCAACATTTCTCCCCAATGGGAAGAAATTAATCAATTCGTGCATAACGATTCCTTCCTTATTGATAAGGTATAGACCCCTGTAGGCTATCATTGGGCCATTAGCTATCGTGAGACCATTCTCATCATAGTCATATTCGCCAGCTAGCACTCCGTAATTCATAGAAACAGTTTTTGTGGTATCGGCTACTATAGGATATGTGACCCCTTTGATGCCACCTTGTTTTTTCTCCATTTGTAACCAGCCCCAGTGAGATTCTGCCGTATCCGTAGAGCATGCGACTACTTCACAGCCTCTCGTTTTAAAATCTTCCAATCTAGATTGAAAAGCATGCAATTCTGTAGGGCATACAAAGGTAAAGTCCTTTGGATAGAAAAAGAATAATACATAATTTTTACCTAAATACTGATCTAAAGAGAAATCATTGATGACTTGACCTCCATTAACTATGGCGCCTGTGCTAAAATGTGGGGCTTTCTTACCTACTAATGACATATTGATTTTATTTTTAAATGATTAAATTATTATAATGTTTGAACAATTCCTGCATATGAAAAGTTTCTTGAAGATCAAACTTCATAGGTTTTTCATTCTTTTTAAGAACCCCCTATGAATTATAAATACCTTGATTGAATTTTCTCACCACAGATAAAGGGATTTTCTTAAGTTCAAATTGGTGCTTAAACGGCCCGATTTCCTCTGTAATTATGTAAATCACATAAATAGCTGCCGTACTTTTACCTATTGAATAACAATCTAGTTTTAATACTTTCTTATATAGATCATTTTTTTGGCAGTTAAAATAGAGTAAAGAAAAGTAGAGATCTCTATCATTGGGGAGGGAAGCCCTTATCTCAGCCAACTGCTTCAGATCACTGCGATTATCTTCGCTAAATGGTTCAAGTCTATTAAATTTTATCACAACAATAGATAGAATAAATACGGACGGCACGTATTTCAATCATTTGTTAGTAAATATTAAATCCATATTTATACCATCCTCACGGCTCACAATTCAGTGAAGCGGGTCATCATAGTAGCACTAGATTAGTAAATATCATAGAATAATTAATAAATAGAGATCCTAGCATACTAATTTGTCATAGAAATTCAAAAACATATATACTGTTTCCATTGTTTATAATCAATAGGTCACTAGGAAAAAATATATAATGCATTGTAGGAAGATCTCTTCTATGTAAAGGAATTTACCATCTAATTTGACTACTTGAAATCCAAGTATCCATTTTCCGGAGTTTTGGCTCTTTCTCAGTTCTGAATTATATCCCGTAAAGTAAATCGGGGAAATAACAATACAAATGAATACTTTTTAATTTCCTAGCGTTAAATATGCTTTTCTAGTAAGATATTGAATATATCAAATTAGAAATAGGATGCTGAGATCTTTAAAGAGTAATGTTAATCTTTAAAGTAGCGAGTTGGGTGAATTCCTTTCTTGTTTAAATATTTTAATGTGCTTCGAGCCAGTTTTTACCTATTCCAAATTCCGCAACTATAGGCAAAGGTAAATTAGAAATAGCATTTTCCATCGAAAATACAACTATTTTCTTCACTTTTTCTAGTTCAGGCTTGTATATTTCAAAAACCAATTCATCATGGACCTGAAGGGTCATAGCAGATTGAAGTTGTTCGGCTTTGAATTTTTTATGAATATCTAGCATAGCTAGTTTTATCATATCAGCAGCGCTTCCTTGAATAGGCGCATTAATTGCTATACGCTCCCATATGCCTCGATGCATAGCATTGCGGCTATTTATATCTCTCAAGTATCTTCTTCTGCCAAGTATGGTTTCTACAAAACCTTTTTCCTGTCCTATTTTAATCTGAGCATCCATAAATTCTTTTATTCGTGGATAGGTTTTGAAATAATTCTGAATCATATCCTTAGCTTCTGCCATGGTCAGGGTAGTCTGCTGCGAAAGTCCAAACGCAGAAACCCCATAGATAATTCCAAAATTGACTACCTTGGCATTACTTCGCTGTTCTTTAGTCACTTCATCGAATGGGATTCCATAAACTTTACTTGCAGTTAATTTATGAATATCCTGATTATTTTTAAATGCCTCTATCATAGTCTCATCACCGCTCATAGCAGCTATGACACGCAGCTCTATTTGAGAATAATCCGCACTGAGAAGAATATAATCCTCACTCGGCACATTAAATGCTTTTCTAATTTTCCTACCTCTTTCTGTGCGAATAGGAATATTTTGCAAATTAGGTTCTGTACTGCTCAATCTACCTGTAGAAGCTATCGTCTGGTTAAAAGAGGTGTGAATTCTGCCTGTCTTAGGATGAATCATTTGAGGAAGGGCATCGACATAGGTGGACTTTAACTTGGTCAACTCTCGATACTCCATTATATTTTTAGCGATGCTATGCTCTTTTACTAGCTTGCTCAAAACTTCTTCCCCTGTCCCATACTGACCTGTTTTCGTCTTCTTCTCTGTATAGGGAATTTTCATTTTTTCAAAAAGAACTTCTCCTAGCTGCTTAGGTGATTCTAGATTAAAACGAACACCGGCTTCTTCGAAGACGGCTTCTTGAAATCTTTCTTGCTCTATGGCTAGTTCCTTTGAATATTCATGGAGAAAATCTGTATCGAGAGAAACACCTTTGCGCTCCATATCCGCTAAAACATAGATCAATGGAAATTCTACATTCTTAGCTAACTCCGTGAGCTTAGGAATATCTTCTAATTCTTTATTTAAATTCTCATATAATTGAAAAGCAATATCTGTGTCCTCAGCAGCATAGTCTTTTAGTTTTTCTAATGGTACATCTCGAATAGAAATTTTCCGAACGCCCTTCCCTACCAGTTCTTCAAACTTGACAGTATCATAGTTTAAATAGCGCTGAGCCATAGCATCGAGTCCGTGCTTATCATCGGCATCTAATAGAAAATGAGAGAGCATTGTATCATAAATGGGCAGGGCTATATCTATATCATAGGTTTTAAGCATGTGTAAATCAAACTTTAAATTCTGGGCAATTTTCAATTTAGAGCTGTCAGAAAATAATGGTTGAAACTTGTACAGCTGTTCTTTTGCTTCATTAAAGTTTACACTAAGCGGAACATAATAACCGCTTCCCTTTTTAATAGTAAATGAAATGCCGACTATCTCAGCATCATTAAAATCTAGGCCAGTGGTTTCGGTATCGAAGGCAAAACTATCCGCTCCTCTGAGCTGAGTGATTAAATCGCCATACTCTTGTTCACTTTCTACTAAATGATATTCGTGAGGTATAGTATTAATATTTTCAAATGGACTTGAAATTACAACTTCTTCCGCAGCTGTTTGATTAAATAAATCTACAGCAACACCACCAGTAGCTGATTTAGGAGGAGTATTAGAGATAGATTCTCCTAATATTTCTTTTTGAAGTGTTCTAAATTCAAGATCTGTAAAAATTTCACGTAACGTTTCCTTGTCAAAGGGTTCGATAATTAATTTATCATCGCTAATCTCAATTGGGACATCGATAATTATGGTCGCTAATTTTTTAGAATCTAATCCTTGCTGTGCGAAATTGATCACATTCTCTTTTTGCTTTCCTTTCAGTTTATCCGAATTGGCAATCAAATTTTCTAAGGAGTCATATTCTTTGATTAAAGCCTTAGCAGTCTTTTCACCAATACCTGGGATACCAGGAATATTGTCTACTGCATCACCCCAAAGTGCTAAAATATCTATTACCTGCAAAGGGTTTTTTATTTCCCAATTTTTACAAACCTCTTCTACTCCTAGGATCTCAGGCTGATTGCCTTGACGAGGCGGTTTATATATTTTAATATTATCCTCAACCAACTGAGCAAAATCCTTGTCGGGCGTTACCATATAGACCAAATGATTTTCCCTAGCTTTCTGCTTAGCAATGGTGCCTATAACATCATCCGCTTCATAGCCTTCTACTTCTAGAATAGGAATATGCATAGCTTCAATAATGCGGCGTATATAAGGCTCTGAAATGATAATATCCTCTGGGGTAGCATCGCGTTGTGCCTTGTAATATTCAAATTCCTGCACACGTACATTAGCGCTTTTATGGTCAAATACGACAGCCAAATGGCTTGGGTTTTCTTTCTGTATCAACTGCCACAGAGCCCTTGTAAAACCCATAATGGCTGTTACATTCAGCTTTTTAGAATTGTAAAGAAAATTATTCCCCATAGAGTAGTAAGCTCTAAAAATGAGGGCATAGGCATCGAGTAGATAGAGAGTTTTCAATGAAAAAAAATTTAGAATAGTAAATATAGAGAGAAAGAACTATTTAGGCCTATAAGGTTTTTAAAACCTTAATAACTATACTAGACTATATTTGTATACAAATTTTCCACTATGCGCGTTCTAAGCATTTTAATCATTATATTGCAATATTATACACTATCTGCACAATGCGGTAACCGATACAATACAGCACTTTTTCCTAATATAACTACTACCACACATGAGTTTGGGGAAAATACAGACTATGCTGGCGTGAATAAAAAATTGAATTTAGACCTTTATACTCCTGTTGGAGATACAGTAAAGAATCGTCCATGTGTAGTATTTTGTTTCGGTGGAGCCTTTGTGCAAGGAACCCGGAATTCTCCTGAGTTGGTTTTATTTGCTTCCAACCTTGCACAGAGAGGATTTGTCTGTGCTAGTATCGACTATAGACTAGACAATGCAGTCAATTTGGCTGCCAATGGAGAAAATGGCTCTGTGATCCGCGCTGTGCAGGATGCGAAAGCAGCTATTCGTTATCTTAAAAGCAAAGCAGCCGATTTTGGTATTGATAGTAATATGGTCTTTATCGGCGGGACATCTGCCGGTGGAATCACTGCCCTTACTTTAGGTTATTCTCAATATGAAGAGTTAAAAGATTCTATAAAAACAACTATCAACAACCTCGGAGGCTGGGAAGGCACTACCAATAACATCGCACAATCATCTATGGTCGTAGGACTTTTTAATTTTGCGGGAGCTATACTCGATACCAATCATATTTCTAATAATGATCTTCCTATTTATCTGAATCATGCCAATGGAGATGCCACCGTCCCCTTTCGCTCAGGGTATCCTCTGAATGGTCAGTCCAAGACTTTTGTGCACGGCAGTTTCAACATAGCACAGCGTATGATGTCGAAAGGGAATTATTATGTTTTAGATTCTTTCAAATCAGCAGACCATCCTGCATTCGCATCTGCTGACTTTCTTACATCTCTCGCCAATCTCAATTTGACATCAGAAAATTTGAGAAAATTTCTCTATAAAGTAATGAAATGTGACCAAGGAATAAGTGGCATTGCTCGTTTACAAAAACTGATTATTTGTTTCGAAAATCCTGTACGAAATATTTTAAATCTGCCGGAAGGTGTTCAGGCGAATGAAATTGAAATGTATAATTTACTTGGAAATAAAATTAGACTGAAGTATGACAATACAAAGCAAATTGATATTAGTAAAATCCCAAGAGGTATTTATTTGATTAAATATAAGGAATCAGTTCAAAAAATAGTATTAGAATAATTATGTCGTATAAATATTCATTTGAAGAATTATATCGCGGTGAGGAAACTTCTGCAAAATCCGTTTATAAATTTGTAGAAGGAATAGATGTTAAGAATAACTATTCTTCTGCAGATACAAAAGATATAGAACATATAGGCTTTAGCTGCGGTCGGCCTCCTTTTTTGAGAGGTCCTTATGCCTCCATGTATATCAATAAGCCCTGGACGATTCGTCAATACGCAGGATTTTCTACAGCAGAAATATCAAATGAATTCTACAGAAAAAATCTAGCGGCAGGTCAAAAAGGATTATCGGTAGCTTTTGACTTAGCAACGCATAGAGGCTATGACAGCGACCACCCACGAGTAATTGGCGATGTAGGCATGGCAGGGGTAGCCATAGATTCGGTGGAGGATATGAAAATTTTGTTTGATCAAATTCCTCTCGAAGAAATGTCTGTTTCTATGACCATGAATGGGGCTGTGATTCCAATTATGGCATTTTATATTGTAGCGGCCGAAGAGCAAGGCGTGAGTTCAGACAAACTTTCAGGCACTATTCAAAATGATATTCTCAAGGAGTTTATGGTTCGCAATACCTATATCTATCCTCCTAAACCTTCTATGCGATTGATAGCGGATATATTTCAATATACATCCAAGTATATGCCGAAATTTAATTCCATTTCTATTTCTGGCTATCATATACAAGAAGCTGGAGCCAGTGCGGATATAGAGTTGGCGTATACCTTAGCAGATGGTCTAGAATATTTAAAATTAGGAGTGGATAGTGGATTGGCGATAGATGATTTCGCTCCACGTCTTTCTTTTTTCTGGGGTATAGGTATGAATCATTTTATGGAGATAGCCAAGATGCGCGCAGGGAGAGTCTTATGGGCTGAGATTATACAGCAGTTTAATCCCATTAATCCCAAATCCCTTGCCTTGAGAGCGCATTGTCAGACCAGTGGCTGGAGTTTGACAGAACAAGACCCTTATAATAATATTGCTCGTACGACGATAGAAGCTATGTCTGCGGCATTTGGCGGCACGCAATCTCTACATACGAATGCGCTGGATGAAGCCATAGCATTGCCTACAGATTTCTCTGCAGCTATCGCGCGTAATACACAAATCCATATTCAAAAAAATACGAGTATCTGCAAAGCCATTGATCCTTGGGCTGGTTCACACTATTTAGAATATTTAACAGATGAATTAATTAAGAAGGCGCGAATTCTCATTCAAGAAGTGACTGAAAATGGAGGTATGACTGCAGCTATAGAGAAAGGAATTCCCAAAATGCGTATTGAAGAATCCGCGGCTAAACGCCAAGCAAAAATAGATAGCGGCATGGATACTATAGTAGGTGTAAATAAATACAAAACGACTGAAAAATCCAGCATTGAAGTCTTGTCGATAGATAATATGGAAGTCTTATCTAAGCAAAAGGCAAGACTAGAGAAAATTAGGTCGACTAGAGATGAAACTAAAGTTCGGAATTGTCTTCAGAACATTACAACAGCTGCATCTGATACTTCGATGAATATTCTATCCTTCGCTATAGAGGCTGCGAGAGAGCGCGCTACTTTAGGTGAAATTTCAGATGCGTTAGAAAAGGTTTATGGACGTTATCATGCTAAGCAAAATCTAATATCAGGAGTATTTTCAAAAGAGATGAAAGATAACAAACTATTTAAGGAAGCGACTGCACTCAGTCAGCAATTTGCAGATAAATATGGAAGAAGACCGCGCATATTAATAGCTAAAATGGGTCAAGATGGGCATGATAGAGGAGCTAAGGTCATAGCCACTGCATTTGCTGATTTAGGTTTTGATGTGGATATTAGCCCTATGTTCCAAACGCCTCAAGAGATAGCCAAGCAAGCAGTAGAAAATGATGTGCATATTGTAGGAGTTTCATCCCTAGCCGGTGGCCACAAATCGCTCATCAAAACCCTAAAAGAAGAACTTAATCAATATGAGCGAGGAGATATCGTCCTCGTAGCTGGTGGTGTAATTCCAAAGCAGGATTATGAAAATCTAAATAGAGACGGTGTGAAATTTATATTTGGGCCAGGGTCTATTATCGCGGAGAGCGCAAAGGCGATATTGGAAGATTTCTTAGTTTAGAAGATAATCTCTAGTATTTCATTTTTTCTAATCGATCTTGCTGGGCAGGAAGGAAAGGTATACTATAGTCTAGCTTCTTTGAGAATCTAGTTACAATTTTCTGCGTATCAAACAAATACTGATTTTCCTGATACACACTATAGTCTATTGGGCTGGGATGCATGAAGAGGTTAGGGCTCATGCGGTAGCCTATATTTAGATAGATGTCTAATTTTCTCTTTTTCTTAATAGTTACAGGCAGTAAGAGCATAAAATCATCTACCGTCCAGAAACCTTGCTTTGTTTTAGCAAATTGAATTTTTGAATAATATTTTTTGACATCTATTTTCACACCAAGCAGCCAGAGAATAGCGCGAGTTTTGAAATCTAAAAATTGCTTAGTAAGATTTTCATCCGTTGCTTGAATAGATACGTGCAATACCGCATACGAATTTTCCTCTAGATAGATATCAATATTGCTATAGTTAATTTTATCCTGATAAAACTTGCCTTGTATATGCAGTGAGTTATAGCCTTTGATATTTTCTATGCCCAAATACTTATACTCTATATTTTTATCTTCTAGCAAATGTGTAAAGATGAAATTGAGCATGTTGACTCCTTTTACATAGCTATAGCCGCTGAGATAGTTGTAGTTTATTTGTTTCCCTACAATTTTTCCCAGACTAGTTTTTATATCTTCCATTAAAAAACTATCATCCTTTTTATAGAATCTATGCACCTTGGGATAGGAGCCAGAAATATAAAATTTACGGCTATCATTCATTTTGGGAAACTGATAGACTTCTATATCCATTTCTTGAAATCGAGCATAATGGTCATTCACTATAAATTCCTCTCGATAGAATACTCGCTGACTATATGGCGCAGGTAAATGATTGACATAAAAACTGTCAAAGGCTCTTCGGAGATATAATTTCGGATTAACGGGGTAAATCAATACTGGAGGTAAGACAAATCGATGCTGCGAGAGTAGAATCGTTTCTTTTAAATGTATAGCTGAGATGAGTTGTCTTTGGTAACCCAAATACGAAATAGCTATTGTATCTTTAGAAGAGAGCATATGAGGTATTGTTGACCTGCCTTCTATATCTGTAAAATGAATATTAGGGTAGTTGAAGACGGCGACAGACACTCCTGCTAGAGGCAATTGAGTAGCGCTATCTAGAATAGAAATAGTCATCTGCGCTGATAGGTTTGCACAAAGAAAAATCCAGAAAAGAAGTAAAAGCTGTTTCAAATTTTTTTACTGAAAAAATAGTATGTTAGCATTAACCAGGCAATGACGAACAATAATCCCCCAAGAGGAGTCACTGGCCATAGTAAGTGAAAATTGATATGATGTATGGCTTCTGTAGTCATTAATATATTAGAGCCGGTAAAACATATTATGCCAAGGATAAAAACATAGGCGATGGTCATCAATCGTTTACTATATGCCTGCTGCGCTATATATAGCAACGGTGCTAGGTGAAAAAACAAGTACTCTATCCCGACACGATATGAGGCATAGCGCGCAGGGTCTATTTTGTCTTTGACCCCATGTGCGCCAAAAGCACCGAATAATACCCCAAGAGCTCCAATGATAGCAGCTATCATTCCAATTTTTCTCATGACTAACTTTTTTGTAAAATTAGAAGGAATAGAATTTCTCATGATAATTTATTCACTTGATAGAGAGTATTCCTAAGCGCTATATAACTATAATGCTTCTCACATGGTTTAATGTATTCATTCCTTCTAGTGCAAAAAATAGTGAAATTCATGTAGTTATAAAGTAACTAGTATTTACTCTTTTTTTTGATATATATTTGTGAATAGTAAAAAGGAAAAATGAGTGAAGCATTTATAGTATCTGCCAGAAAATACAGACCACAGCGTTTTGACGAAGTGGTAGGTCAGGAAGCGACTACGCAGACGCTCAAAAATGCTATAAAAAATAAGCAGCTAGCACACTCTTTTTTATTCTGTGGTTCTAGAGGCATAGGAAAGACTACTATAGCTCGTATATTCGCTAAAACTATCAATTGTAAAGACTTACAAACAGACGGAGAGGCCTGTAATCAATGCGATGCTTGTCTATCGTTTAATAATCATGCATCCTTCAATGTCATTGAACTTGATGCTGCTAGTAAAAACTCGGTAGACGATATTCGAGAGCTTATAGAACAGGTTCAGTATGCCCCTCAGAATGCAGAATACAAAGTCTTTATTATAGATGAGGTCCATATGCTTTCTTCATCAGCTTTCAATGCCTTTTTAAAGACGCTCGAGGAGCCGCCAGCATACGCTAAGTTTATTCTAGCTACCACAGAAAAGCATAAGATTTTACCGACCATACTTTCTAGATGTCAGATTTATGATTTTAAAAGAATCAGTATCGAAGACATACAGGAGCATTTGAAAAAAATAGCTGTAAAGGAGAATATTGATGCTGATGAAAATTCCCTCAATCTCATAGCTCAGAAAGCTGATGGCGGACTTCGAGACGCTCTATCTATGTTTGATAGATTGGTAAGTATGAATGGTCAGAAGTTGGAATATGCCACGGTAGTCAAGAGTTTGAATATTCTAGACCATGTAGTCTATTTTCAATTTTTAGAAAACATATTGAATGAAAGAAGCGATGCTGCTCTTCTTTTGCTAAATGACGTCTTGTCTAATGGATTTGATTTAGACGTATTCATATCTGGACTTGCGGAGCATATTCGCCATCTATGGGTAGCAAAAAAAGATACTACGTTAGTGCTATTAGAGTTTAATCTTGAAGTGAAGTCACTGTTTGTAAATCAGAGTAAGCTAATCGATGAGGCATCTATGCTAAATATGCTCCAGATTATTAGTGAATGCGAAGTGAATATGAAAACCACTCGCAATAGAAGACTCACGGTCGAGTTAGCACTTCTAAAAATGTGCTATTTGAAAAAATTAATGCAATCTAGCTGGACAGAGCTAGGTGAAAAAAAAAAATCTGACAACCTAGTTGCCCCTCCACCTTCGGCAAAGAAGCTAGAGATAGCGCCCCCACCAAGTGCTCCTATTGGTAATAATTTAGGTATAGGTCTTGCTGATATTTTATCTAAAGTAGATACAAAGCTGAATGTGGTGCAAGATGACAGGTTGCCTGAGCTAAAACCTATCACGGAGGAGAATATCTGGAATCGTATGCTAGAGAAATTTGAAGGTACACTCTCAGAAAAGCAGTTGCTCCTCACTCTAAATCCAAGAATAGACCAAACTAAGTTTGTCATAGTTTCGGAAAGTGATAGCTTGGCTAAAATGGTTGAATTCACTTTTGTGCGCCTGAAAAAAATTTATACTGAGATTACAGGAAATTTAGCAGAGTTTCATTGTGAAGTGGATACCTCAAATCTAGTAGAGGATTTAACTAAAAGGCAAGCTTTTGTAGAACTGGCGGAAAAGTATCCTATTTTAAATCAAATCCATGAGACCTTCAAACTAGATTTTAATACTTAGGCGTTGGATTTCTCCCAATGCCAAGCCGTTAGCATCATGTCCTCAATCGTTTTCCTTGTTTCCCAGTTTAATAATTTGGTGGATTTGTTTGTATCAGAATAGACGGCAATGACATCCCCTTCTCTTGGCGTAGTAATTTCCTTCGGAATTTCGATACCCGTGACTTTTTCAAATGCAGCAATCAATTCTAAAACGGTGACCCCAGATCCAGAGCCTACATTTATGATTTCATGGCTATGCAAATGATTTAGCTTACTTAGATATTTTAGGGCTGCCGTATGTGCCTCGGCTACATCCATCACGTGAATATAATCTCTTATGCAACTGCCATCGCGGGTAGGAAGTTGATTTCCGAAAATCATTAACTTATCAAATTTCCCTGCGGCGGTGCCTGTAATTCTAGGAACTAAATTGCTTGGAGTTACGGCAGGATTTTCCCCAATGAATCCAGCCGTGTGCGCACCAACTGGGTTAAAGTATCTCAAGGAAATAAAATTAGCGGGGATTTCTATTTTAGCATCCTCTATTAGCATTTCCCCCACCACTTTGGTAGATGCATAAGGACTCTGTGCGGGGTTTAACTTGGTGGTTTCAGATACAGGAAGCGAATCTATATTGCCATAGACGGAGCAGCTAGAGCTAAATACAAAGTTTTTAACTTTATACAGTTTTACCATATCTAACAGATTAAGAAGTCCTTCTACATTGTTTCGGTAATACATAAGTGGCTGCGCTACACTTTCTCCTACATATTTATATGCAGCGAAATGAATGATACCATCTATTTGGCCTTCCAGTTTAAATACCTCTTCCAATGCGGATTTATCGCAAAGGTCAATAGCATAAAATGACGGTCTTTTGCCTGTCGTTTTTTCTATACCGTCTATGACTTCTATTTTAGATCTACTCAGATTGTCTATAATCAAAGCATCATAGCTATTTTCTAATAAATCTACTACCGTATGAGAGCCTATATAACCTGTGCCTCCTGTGACCAGTACTTTTTTCATCTGATATTTTTAGTTTTTAAAGTTCACATTAGTTTAAATTACTAATTTTTCTCATATCATGATTTGCTTTGAGCTAAAATCTTATTATAGAGCGCTTCGTATTGTGGAAGAATAATTTTAATATCAAATTTTTGAGCTGTTTGATAAGCTTGCTTTTTAAACTGGCTTAAGCTTTCGTCGCTCGACAATATTTTCTTGGCATATAGTGCCATAGAAGAGACATCTCCTACAGGACACATATAACCATTGATTCCATTTTCTATGAGCTCTGGCAGGCCTCCTGCATCGCTGGCTAGCACAGGCACATGACAGGCCATAGCCTCTAAGGCTGCTAGCCCGAAACTTTCTGATTCACTAGGCAGAATCATAAGATCAGAGATTGCAAATAATTCTTCTACCGCTTCTTGTTTGCCAAGAAATTTTACTGCCTCGCATATCTTCAGCTCTCGACACAGCTCTTCACATTTCTGTCTCTCAGGACCATCGCCAACCATGAGTAATTTAGAGGGCATTTCTTTGCCCAGGAGATCAAACATTAGAATGACATCTTCAGCGCGTTTTACTTTTCTAAAATTGGAGATGTGAATTAAAATGCGCTCATGATCTTGTGCCACTAACTTCCTAAAATGAGGCTTTTCTATCTTTAGAAATCGCTCTAAATTTATAAAGTTGTGTATAACTTCAATTTCATTTGAAATTTCGAACGATTGAAGCGTATCATTTTTCAATGAATGCGAAACAGTGGTTACCCCATCGGACTTATTAATAGAAAACTCCACCACAGGAAGAAATGATTTATCCTTACCTACTAAGGTTATATCAGTGCCGTGCAGGGTAGTAATAAACGGAATATGAATGCCTTTTTCCTTTAATATTTGCTGCGCTAGATAGGCGGCTGAGGCATGGGGTATCGCATAGTGAACGTGCAGAATATCCAGCTTTTCAAACTGAACCACATCGACCATGCGCGATGCTAAAGCGGTCTCGTATGGCGGATATTGAAAAAGAGCATAATTCTCAAAACTGACCTCATGGTAGCTTATATTAGGGTGAAAGCTATCGAGTCTAAACGGCTGCTTATAGGTAATAAAATGCACGGAGTGACCTTTCAGCGCCAAACCTTTGCCAAGCTCGGTAGCTACCACTCCACTCCCACCGTAGGTAGGATAACAGACTATTCCTATATTCATACTTAAATTTTTCATGACAAATTTAGAACTTATAGCTCATTCTAAATCATTTTATATAATATTAAGCCTAGGAGTATATAATTTGGTTGTAGGAGAATAGGTCTATTCTAGCCATCTTTGCATTCCTATGTGTGAGATTCATAAAATTCCTTATTTTTGGGGTTTATGGATATTTCACAAGAAGATTTTTATTTAATGGCTTTGCAGGCGATAGATGGTTTAGGACCAATTAAGGCCAATATGCTGTTAAAAGGATATTCAAACCCTGCAGAAATATTTATTGCTTCTAAAAAAGATTTGAAACATAAAGTAGCGGGACTAAGCGAAGACATCTTAAATCAGATTGTAAATAAATCCTCTTTTTGTGGGGTAGAAACCGAATTGAAATTCTGCAAAAAAAATGGAATAGACATAGTTACTTATAATAATCTAAGCTATCCTGTACGACTTAATTTAATGGAAGATAAGCCATTGGTGCTTTACAAGAAGGGAACTATTTATCCTAAAATCAAGCGCAGCCTATCTATAGTAGGTACACGAAAATCTACTGAGTATGGGCATAAATTTTTAGATCAGTTATTTGAAGAATTGATTGATGTTAAGGACTTATGCGTAATTAGTGGATTAGCCTTAGGTATAGATCAAAAGGCGCATGGACTCTCCGTCAAACATGCTATTCCAACATTAGCAGTTATGGGCCTTAGTTTGGATAAGATTTATCCCGCACAGAACACCAATCTTGCAAAATCTATCATCGCAGCAGATGGAGGTTGGATATCTGAGACATCTTCTCAAAGTAAAACATCCCAAGGGGTATTCCCTCGTAGAAATCGTCTGATAGCTGGATTGTGCGATGCTATACTTGTCGTGGAGACGGATGTGAAGGGAGGATCTGTAATTACAGCGCTTCTAGCAAACGATTATGGTAAAGATGTTTTCGCACTGCCAGGAAGGACAAGCGATGCGCAATCCAGAGGTTGCAATGATTTAATCAAAAAACATTTAGCCTCTTTAGTAAATACTCCCAAGGACTTGATTGAATCTATGTCTTGGCATACACATACAAATAAAAATTTACCTCGTACGTTAGAGTTAGATTTCAAAGGAACAGCCACGCAGAAAAATGTATTGGATGTGATAAGAAAAACCCCTAAGATAGAACTGGAAAAACTTATATTCCAGGCGCAGCTAGAGCATGGACAGCTTGTAGAAACGCTTTTAGAGTTGGAATTGCAAGGTGTTATACATACCTTGCCTGGCAATAAATATGAACTGATATAATGATGAATGAGACCAGCCAAATGATTTTAAAGAAACTCAATAATTTTAAAGTTCATTTTAATGGAGACGTGTTCACAGATGAAAAAATGCGCATCCTATATTCTACTGATGCTTCTCTTTATCGTAAACTTCCTTTAGCTGTTGTATACCCAAAAAACAATCAAGATCTTAAAAACATAGTTCTATTTTGCATTAATAATAAGACGTCTATTATTCCGCGAACTGCTGGTACATCATTGGGTGGTCAGTGTGTAGGCGAAGGGATTGTAGTCGATGTATCTAGATACATGAATAAAATTCTAGAAATCAATCCAGAAGAAAAATATGCTATCGTTCAGCCTGGTGTGGTTCGCGACGAATTGAATATAGCCCTGAAGCCTTATAATTTGCATTTCGGACCGAATACTTCTACGTCTAATCGAGCTATGATAGGTGGTATGGTAGGTAACAATTCCAGCGGATCTTTTTCTATAAAGTATGGTACAACCCGTGAAAATGTATTAGCTGTAAAAGGCTATTTAAGCGATGCTTCAGAGGTAGAGTTCAAAGAATTGTCGACACAAGAGTTTAGAGCCAAAAGCCATGGCACCTCGCTTGAGAGTGCTATTTATAGACAAATTTCATTTGAATTAAATCATCCAGTGACTCAGGCAGAAATAGATAAGGAATATCCAAAGCCCGGTGTCACTAGAAGAAATACAGGCTATGCCCTAGATTTTCTGCTTAATTCCGAACCATTTTATAGAGGTTATGATTTATTCAATTTTTCCAAAATGCTTTGTGGTAGTGAAGGTACACTCATGCTTTTTAGCGAGATAAAACTAAAGCTGGTAGATGCACCAACGAATAAAATAGCGTTGATTTGTGCGCATTTCGATAGCTTAGATAAGAGTCTTCGTGGGGCAGTAGAAGCCATGAAACTATCTCCTAATCAATGTGAGCTGATGGATAAGGCCATTTTAGATTGTACCAAGGAAAATTTAGTGCAGGCTAAAAATAGATTTTTCATTCAAGGAGATCCCGAAGCTATATTGATGATAGAGGTAGAAGAAAAGGCGGAAATTGAACTCTCTGCCCAAATCTCAGAGATGCAAGATCAACTCAGAGACTTGTCTGGCAAATTTTCAATTTTATATGGAGATGATATTAAACGTGCATTACAGCTTCGTGCTTCTGGCCTAGGGGTATTGCAGAATATGAAGGGAGAAGAAAGACCTGTAGAATTTGTTGAAGATACTGCAGTTCATATTGCTGATTTACCAGACTATATTCGAGATTTTAATCAAATGATAAAAGATCTAGGAACGACAAGTGTTTTCTATGCGCATGCCGGTGCAGGCGAGCTTCATACAAGACCTAAAGTCAATCTAAAAACAGAAGATGGGCGAAAGAAGTTTAGAGCCATAGCAGAGGCATCGGCTCATCTAGTCAAAAAGTATGGAGGCTCTTTGAGCGGAGAGCATGGCGATGGATTGGTAAGAGCAGAGTTTATGCCTATTGCGTTAGGACAGAGAAATTATGAATTATTGCGCAGAATTAAGAAAACATGGGATATACATAATATTTTCAATCCAGGTAAAATTGTGGATGCTCCTCCTATGGATCAAAACCTTAGAGAAGACTATACTAGTAATGCTTCGTCTATTAAAACTATATTTAGCTTTGAAAAGGAAGGGAGTCTTGTCATGGCTGCAGAGAAATGCAGTGGTTCGGGCGATTGTAGAAAAACGAGCCTGATTGGAGGCACGCTTTGCCCTAGTTATCAGGCTACAGGTGAAGAGGAACATTCGACTAGAGCGCGTGCCAATATTTTAAGGGAATTTCTCACCCACCAGGATTCTATGGATGGCATGAATCATCAAGAAGTTTATGATGTATTAAAGCTTTGTCTTAGTTGTAAAGCGTGTATCAGCGAGTGTCCAAGCTCTGTGGATATGGCAGCACTAAAATCTGAGTTTTTATACCAGTATCATTTGAAGAATCCAGTGACAAGGCTCGAAAAAAATGTAGCTAATTTTTTTAATACAAGTAAATGGGTCAGTAAAATCGCTCCCCTTTCTAATCTCGTTCAAAATGCACCTATTTTCGGCAGCTTAGCTAAAAAATGGATGGGTATAGATACCCGCAGGAGTATTCCAGCATATTCCTATCGCACCTTTGAGCAGTGGTCTATGAAATATAAAAATAAAAGACTCATCTCAGATATCAAGGTGTACTTATATATAGATGAATTTATAAATTTCTTGGAGTCTCATATTGCTATAAAAGGAGTTCTATTGCTTGAATCTTTAGGTATAGAGGTGAAGGTACTTCCATTTCGGGACAGTAGTCGTAGTCAAATCTCAAAGGGGTTTTTAAAAGAAGCAAAACAAAATGTAAATAGCTTTATTAGTGAAATCGCATATATCGCTAATGATGAAATTCCATTGCTAGGTATTGAGCCATCTGCTATTTTGGGGTTCCGAGACGACTATCACCGCCTAGTAGATGCATCGAATAAAATGATTTTAGATAAAATATCCTCCAAGACCTATCTAATAGAAGAGTTTTTAGCGGACTACCTAACTAAAAATCCACTTTTAAAAGAGAAATTTACAGACGAGAAAAAAGAAATTGCCTATCATGGTCATTGTCATCAAAAATCTTTAAGTTCGTCTAAATACGCTTTAGACATTCTAAATTTCCCTAACAACTATACTGCAGAAGAAATACCAAGCGGCTGCTGTGGCATGGCAGGTAGTTTTGGGTATGAGCATTATGATTTAAGTATGAAGATAGGTGAAATGGTCTTGTTTCCTAGCGTGAGGAAAGCTGGGACTAAGACAATATGCGCCAGTGGGACTTCTTGTCGCCATCAAATTAAGGACGGGACAAGGAAAAAATCAAGTCATCCTGTAGAGATTTTGTTTGAGGCATTGAAAAACTAATATTTTAGCAATCTTAAAAATTATATAAATTGAAAATAGCAGTCATAGGGACAGGGTACGTAGGACTTGTATCGGGAGTATGCTTCTCAGAAACTGGGGTAGAAGTAACTTGTATCGACAATAATCAGGAGAAAATAGATAAATTGAATCGAGGAGAAATTCCGATTTTTGAGCCGACTCTAGACGTATTGATGAAGCGAAATTTCTCAGAGGGTCGTTTAAGATTTACTATAGACCTCGAAGCAGGAATTGAAAATGCGGATATAATATTTTTAGCACTACCCACTCCAGAGAGTGAAGATGGATCTGCAGATTTAAGCTATGTATTAAAGATGGCAGAAACACTGTCAGGAATCATTACCTCATACAAGGTAATAGTTAATAAAAGTACCGTCCCAGTTGGCACAGCAGCAAAAGTACAAGCTATATTTGATGAAAAATGTCAGGTAAAGGTCGATGTGGTCTCCAATCCTGAATTTTTGAGAGAGGGATTTGCTGTAGAAGATTTTTTAAAGCCAGATAGAATAGTTATCGGGTCGATTAGTGATGCCGCTATAGAATTGATGACCAAATTATATAAACCATTTGTCCGTCAAGGAAATCCTATTTTCATTATGGATGAGAAGTCAGCAGAATTGACGAAGTATGCAGGTAATGCATTCCTTGCAATGAAGATTTCATTTATGAACGAAATGGCTAATATTGCGGAAAAAGTTGGAGCGAATATTGAGCTAGTTCGGAAAGGTATCGGCACAGATAATCGTATTGGCGGGGCATTTCTCTATGCAGGCCTTGGATATGGGGGCAGTTGTTTTCCTAAAGATGTAAAAGCCATTCAGAAAATCGCGATGGATAATGACTATGATTTTAAATTAGTCAATTCTGTTCTTCAAGTCAACCAATTGCAGCGAGAAAAATTCTTTAATAAAATTAAATCAAACATAGATTTAAAGGGAAAGAAAATCGCTTTGTGGGGATTGTCATTTAAGCCCAATACAGATGATATTCGCGAAGCTCCCGCATTATATATAATTGAGAAATTAATAGAAAGCGGCGCTATAGTTTCAGCATATGACCCCGAAGGCATGCCTAACGTCAAGAAGCAGCTAGGTGATGCTATCCATTATTGCCAAAATATGTATGATGCATTAGATGGAGCAGACGCCTTAGTTATAGTTACAGAATGGACGGTGTTTAGAACACCTGATTTCCCTAAAATGAAGTCTTTGATGACTGGAAATGTAATTTTTGATGGTCGAAATTTGTTTGATCTTGAAGAAATGAAAGCGCAGGGATATAAGTACTTTAGTATTGGTAGACAAACTATTAACTAATAAGTTTCAAGCTACAAGTTATAAGTTGCAAGAAAATTCCTGTGACTTGTAACTTGCAACTTGCGACTTGTAACTTTTAAAAAAAATGACAAAAAAAAGAGTACTCATAACTGGCGCAGCTGGTTTCCTTGGATCACATCTATGTGACTATTTTCTTGCAAAAAACTGTGAAGTTCTAGCTATGGACAATCTCATTACAGGCAATATGAAAAATATTGAGCACTTGATGGGAAATGCCGATTTTGCATTTTACAATCATGACGTGAGCAATTATGTGTATGTTCCAGGCGACTTGGATTATATCATGCACTTTGCTTCACCTGCTAGTCCAATTGATTATTTAAAAATTCCAATTCAAACCTTGAAAGTAGGTTCATTAGGAACGCACAATCTACTGGGACTCGCTAAAGCAAAAAACGCGAGAATGCTTATCGCCTCTACTTCTGAAGTTTATGGTGACCCTTTAGTTCATCCTCAGACGGAAGATTATTGGGGGAATGTAAATCCTATCGGTCCTAGAGGGGTTTACGATGAAGCAAAAAGATTCCAAGAAGCTATTACTATGGCATATCACCGTTTTCATGGGGTAGAAACTCGTATCGTGCGAATATTTAACACCTATGGTCCTCGAATGAGGTTAAATGATGGGAGAGTATTGCCGGCGTTTATAGGTCAAGCACTTCGTGGTGAACCTATGACAATATTTGGAGATGGAAGTCAAACTAGATCTTTTTGTTATGTTTCGGATTTGATAGAAGGGATTTATAGATTACTTTTGAGCGACTATGCTTACCCAGTTAATATTGGCAATCCGAACGAAATCACCATTAAGCAATTTGCAGAAGAAATCACGAAGCTGACAGATTCTAAATCAGGAATCATCTATCAGCCACTTCCGCAAGATGACCCTATGCAGCGTCAACCTAATATTGACAAAGCTAGAGAAATCCTTGGCTGGGAACCGAAGGTAGATAGAGCCGAAGGATTAAAAATTACCTTTGATTATTTCAAAACATTGACTGCAGAAGACTTGAATAAGGTTGAGCATAATGATTTTACGAAGTATAATAAATACTAGTTAGTAGTAAATGATGAAGTCTCAATTTTCATTATAAAAAGGTAAAGTGAAGGCTATAGGGTATAAAAAATATTGTTTTGATAAGTAAAATCTAGTTTTGAATTTAATCACAAATATATTAATTCGCAGCCTAGCTCTAGAGCACATATACATGTTTTGGATGAAAATGTTTGCATGGGAAACTGTCGGAAAGAAAACATTTAAAAGTCTTGCACCAGAATTATTTACGCCGACCAAAGGATTAGCAGCTAATCAAGGACTGTATAACAGGTTTCTGGCTGCGGGTTTGATTTGGATATTTTTCATTGATAACAATGAGTGGAAGTTTTATATCTCCGTTTTCTTTTTGACTTGTATACTTATCGCAGGACTTTATGGCGGGTGGACTGCTAGTAAGCGAATACTATATGTGCAAGCTTTACCTGCTTTTTTGGCCTTGATTTTATTACATTTAAAATAATATTATGTCAGCTAGGATTATAGAACTGCGCAGTGATACTTTTACTAAGCCGACTCCAGCGATGTTTGAAGCGATGATGGCTGCGAAAGTAGGTGATGATGTATTTGGAGAAGACGAAACGGTGAATGCTCTAGAGCAAAAAACTGCCAAATTATTTGGTATGGAAGCAGCTATATTTTGTCCTTCAGGCACAATGACCAATCAGCTCGCAATACGCGCTCATTGCATTCCTGGATCTGAAGTGATCTGCGATGAACAGTCTCATGTCTACATCTATGAAGGTGGCGGAATAGCAGTTAATGCGCAATCTTCTGTTAAGTTGATTCGAGGAGAGAATGGAAAAATTACAGCTGCTCAAGTAGGAAATGTCATCAATAATCCTAATGATATACACCAACCAGTTACACGACTCGTTTCGCTCGAAAACACTTCTAATCGAGGAGGTGGAAGTATTTATGATTTCAAAGAAATAGTAAGCATAAAGAATGTTTGCAATCAAAATAAATTGAAGTTACATTTAGATGGTGCGAGAATATTTAATGCATTAGCCGAGTCCACTGAAACGCCTCTAGATTATGGAAAAATATTTGACAGCATTTCCATATGTCTTTCTAAAGGTCTAGGTTGTCCTGTTGGCTCTCTATTATTGGGAAATACTGAAATAATAAAACAAACTCGTCGATTCAGAAAACTGATGGGAGGGGGTTGGAGACAAGCTGGGTTTCTGGCTGCAGCAGGAATTTATGCATTAGATCATCATGTCGAAAGATTGCGAGAAGATCATAGAAGAGCAAAAGAAGCAGGCAAACTAATTTCTAAGCTAAGCTATGTGAAAGACATCTATCCTATAGAAACCAATATTATAATTTTTGAATTAGATGATACAATCACCGCTATTGAATTCGTGCAGAAAATGAATGAAAAAGGAATTAAATGTATTCCTTTTGGTAAACAATTGGTTCGAATGGTCACTCATATAGATTTAACAGATAATGATTTGGAATATCTGCATCACGTATTAAGTTCATAAAAAAAGCGAATGCCTTTCGACATTCGCTTTTTTATGAATTGGTTTTATTTAAGAAATTACTTCACTTCCTCAAATTCTACATCTTCAGCTTCATTAGAAGAATTACCTTCGGTATTACTACCACCTCCTGTATTGGTTGTCTCTTGACCACCTTGCGATTGTTGAGCCTTTTGCATATCTTCACTTGCTGCCGCCCATGCTTCGTTGAGTGATTTAGTTAATGCTTCTATTCCTTCATGATTTTTCTGATCTACAGCAGATTTGAGTGCATCTTTTGCAGATTCGATGGTAGCTTTTTTGTCAGCTGATATCTTATCTCCAAATTCAATCAGTTGCTTTTCACTCTGGAATACCAAGCTGTCAGCAGCATTCATTGTTTCTATACGCTCTCTTTCTTTTTTGTCAGATTCTTCATTTATTTTAGCTTCCGCTTTCATCTTTTCAATATCCTCTCTTGAAAGGGAAGTAGATGCCTCGATTCTTATAGATTGCTCTTTTCCTGTTCCTTTGTCCTTTGCAGATACTTTCACGATACCATTAGCATCGATATCAAATGTCACTTCAATTTGAGGTGTGCCTCTTGGTGCTGGAGGTATAGAGTCTAGGTGAAATTTGCCCAAGGTTCTATTATCAGCTGCTTTCGTGCGCTCGCCTTGTAGTATATGAATTTCGACGGATGGTTGATTATCTACAGCAGTGGTAAATACTTGAGATTTTTTAGTAGGAATTGTTGTGTTTGAATCGATAACTCGAGTCATGACAGAGCCCATTGTCTCTATTCCTAAAGAGAGTGGAGTCACATCTACCAGAACGATATCGTCTGTCACATCTCCACTAATAATGCCTCCTTGTATAGCTGCACCCATTGCTACTACTTCATCAGGATTTACGCCCTTTGAAGGTTTTTTTCCAAAAAACTGCTCTACCATTTCAGCTACTTTAGGTATGCGAGTAGAACCACCTACAAGAATGACTTCATCAATATCGCTTGTGCTCATACCTGCATCTTTCAATGCTTGTACACATGGCTTCAATGTTCTTTGAAACAAACTATCCGCTAATTGCTCAAACTTAGCTCTTGTCAGTTTTTTTACCAAATGTTTAGGCACCCCATCTATTGCTGTGATATAGGGCAAATTGATTTCAGTTTCATTGGAACTTGACAATTCTATTTTAGATTTTTCTGCAGCTTCCTTCAATCTTTGAAGAGCCATCGGATCTTTTCTTAAATCGATATTGTCAGAAGTTTTAAATTCATCTGCTAGCCAATCTATTATTACTTGGTCGAAGTCATCACCTCCAAGATTAGTATCTCCATTAGTTGATTTTACTTCAAATACACCACCACCTAAATCTAAAACAGACACATCGAAAGTACCACCGCCAAGATCGAAGACGGCTATTTTCATATCCTTATCTTTCTTATCTAGTCCATAGGCTAATGCTGCGGCTGTTGGTTCGTTTACAATTCGCATTACTTTGAGTCCTGCAATTTCGCCTGCTTCTTTTGTAGCCTGTCGTTGTGAATCATTGAAGTATGCTGGAACTGTGATGACGGCTTCATTCACCTCTGAACCAAGAAAATCTTCTGCTGATTTTTTCATTTTCTGAAGAACCATTGCCGCTATTTCCTGTGGAGAATACATTCTGCCATCGATATCTATTTTAATAGAATCATTATCGCCTTTTACTACTTTAAATGGCATTCTAGCCGCTTCTTTTTCTTGCTCGCTAAATCTACTTCCCATAAAACGCTTTATACTGTATAGCGTTTTAGTTGGATTAGTGATAGCTTGTCGCTTAGCAGGATCGCCCACTTTTCGCTCCCCATTATCTAAAAATGCTACTATGGATGGAGTCGTTCTTCTACCTTCATCGTTTGCTATGACTACAGGCTCATTTCCTTCAATTACAGATACGCATGAATTCGTAGTGCCTAGGTCTATTCCTATTATTTTTCCCATTTGATTATTTTTTTATTTTACCTATTTACCACAATAGGTATGCCAATGACAAAATGGCGAAATATTGTCTAGAATTATGACAAAATGGTGTCGAGAGGCTTGAAAATTCAGTCTTAATGACATTGAATTAGTATAGTTTTTCATGAATTATCGGTTGATTTTAGTAGTTTAGTGGGCTAAGAATGCCTTATTTTGTCAAATAAATCTGCTAAATTTTTAAAATAATTTGTATCTTTGGTCGTTAGAATAGTAGGGGATTAGTGATTTTTTCAATATATGTCCTAACAATGCTAAACAAGAATTATTTTTAAACGAGAGAAATTCAGTCAATAATGGTAAAATACTATGTTCGAATTGTTGTCTTGCTTTTTATGAGTAATACATTCAGTAATATAAATGCGTGTGCCTATGTGATTAATAAGACGATAATCCAACCAACCTGCGGGAGTAATGGTCTTTTATCTTTTTCTATTACGCCACCACCTTCTGTAGGCGCTAATTATAGAGTTTTTAAGGATGGTCAGTTTTTAGTCAGTATCAATGGCTCGATTGCTAATTTGAACTCACTGACACCGGGATCCTATAAAGTAGTAGTAACGGATAATGCCTCTGGATGTAAAGACTCTCTAGACAATATAGTTTTAGATCCAGCAGCGAATGCCTTATCTGCTGCCCACTATATTGATAGTCCACGTTGTGATACTTCTACTAATGGTAGGCTAGCTTTAAAAGTTAAAAATGCTGCCGCCGGCACGATAACTTATGCTTGGAGAAAAGATGGCTTACCTTTCACCAATAATGATTCTATTGTGAAGCCAGCGTTGAAAGGAAAATATTCAGTCACCATTACAGATGCCGCCAGTTGTAGATTTGAGCTTGATAATATGGAGGTACTTGAGTTGAAAGGAAAAATGCTAGCAATAGATACGATTGTATTCCCAACTAGTTGCGATAGTCCGAATGGTAAAATCACCATTAATATTTCTGCGAGGCATTTCAATCCATTCAATTGGCAGAAAAAAATAAGATATATTTGGCTAAATAGGCCAGATCGCGACACCTTTAATTTCATTGACTCTTTGCCAGCAGGAAAATATACCTTAGTTGTGACGGATTCGCTACAATGTTATCCGCTTGAGATAAAGGATATAGAAATCAAACAGAATCCAAAACCAACGGCAGTAATTAGAGGTACGGATACACTATGTGCTAATATTGGTTTTGGAAAGTTAGAAGTCTTTTTGACCTTAGGAGACAGTATGAATATAAAGTATTATTGGAATCAAGGTCAAAATACAAAAATTGTAGAAGGCGCTGCGATAGTAGCTGGAGATTACGAGTGTGTCGTAGAGGATTTAGCAGGGTGTGTAGATACTGCTAGATGGACGATTCACCCCTACCCAGAGAAAGTTATTAATATAGTACCAGAATATAGGGAGGTTTTACAACTAACGCCTCAGCTACTGAGAATAGATAGTCCACAAGGGCTCTACAATATCGTTTGGAGTTCGAATCCTGTTTTAAAATACGATATACTTTCCAACAAGGATTCTGTCATACGATCCAACAATATTACTGAGAATACGACTTATTTTGTGGTAGCGAAATATGGTCCAAATTGTGAAACGAAAAACAATATAATCATAAAGGTAATAGAGAAAATTGATGCTATCAAGGATGAAAATATTCCGAATATTTTTACTCCGGGAGCTTTGAAAAATTCAAAGTACAGGCTAATAAATCTTGACAATAATGGAGGGGCCGTTAAATTATTTAATTCCTTCGAATTTAAAGTCTACGATAGATGGGGCAACTTAATATTCAATGCGGACAATGAATCATTTGAGTGGGATGGAACCGACGCCAAAGGCCAACCTGTTATGAATGGCGTCTATGCTTATCTTATGAAGTACAGCACGGTTGATAGGCCGTTTGACAATCAGTTAAGAAAAGGAACAATATTATTAGAAAGATAAGATATGAAGCAGATTAAATTACTAGTTTTTTTATTCGTATTGGCATCAAATGCTAACTCTCAGGACGCTATTTTCTCGCAATATTTCGCTTCCCAGCCTTATCTCAATCCTGCACTGACTGGCTTCTACGATGGCAGTTATCGGATAAATGCCCATTATCGAACACAATGGACTAATATAAATTCTGGAGTCAATACTTATGGTATCAATGGGGAATTGAAATTCGGCGACCATGAAGGTGAGAAAGACTATGTAGGAGCAGGTATCTGTGCATATAGAGATGATCTATACGGCAGATTAGCCAATAATACAATAAGGCTAAATCTAGCCTACCACAAACGACTGGGTTATGGGGAAACTAAGCATTTCTTGTCCATAGGTACTAATTTAGGAATGGATTACAGACAGGTTAATACGAATTTGATCTTTCCTGATGAACCTGTGCCATTTCAACATGCAAATATTTTTGTACCGAATATAGGTTTAGGGCTTAATTATCAAATTGCTTTTCCTAAGTTTGCTAATATATTTTTTGGAGGTGCTGCAGATCATTTGGTGTCAGACAAGATATCTATATTTAATAGCAATGTACAAAATGAAAAAAGATTTACCATTTATACCTCTGCAAGATTGCGAGTGAATGATGCTGTTTATTTAATTCCCACCTTCCTTAATTCTATGCAGGGGGCGCATAAGCAAATTAACTTTGGGACATCGGCTCAACTACTAATGCGTGAATATTATGACTATAGGACCAATATTCAAATAGGGGTCTATGGAAGATTAGGTAATGAAGGATTTGATGCATTGATAGGTATGTTGAGATATGAAAATAGAGGTGTCCAGGTAGGACTCAGTTATGATCATGCCTTGACAGAACTATCCTCCGCCACAGGAGGCTTTGGAGCATTAGAACTCAGCCTAGGGTATATCGGTGTAATTGAAAGGGTATTTAAATCAAGATCAGAATGCCCTAATTTGAAAAACTTTTAATACAAAAAGATATTGCGAATGAAGTGCTTAAAATTACTCACCTTATTGCTGACAATGCTTTCCTACCAATCGTGGAATGCGCAGATTTTTATTGCAGATACTAATGTTTGCGGGAATGCAGAGGTTATGTTCAAAGATGTACATCTTATCCCAGCAGGAAAGACCGTAGTCAATAGATTTTGGGATTTCGATGGAGTTAATAAAGATACCACAGCTTCAGACAGCGTCTATTTCTCCTATTCGAATACAGTAGCAGGTAATCCACTGACGGTAAGTTTGACAGTAGTCTACGACGATGCTTCGACTGCCAGCTTTACAAGAATTATCTTCGTTTGGGCTCTGCCGATTATTGATTCGTTTAAGACGAATAGACTTATTACCTGCCCAGGTGTTCAAATGAGATTTGAGACTTATTCCAGGCCAGATGCTGCTAAAGGCGGAACTTTCTTAAATAATTGGAAACTATCATTCGGAGACGGGATTGATGCAAATCCTTCTAGTGCTGTGCAAAATATTTTACATACCTATCAAGCAATGGGATTATATAAAGCCGAATATACCGTAACGGATAATAAAGGTTGCGTCAATCGTACTAATCTAGAAATTCGAATTATACAGACTCCTACTGTAGCCTTTACGCCTATCCATCCGCGGTGTAAAGATTCTATTGTGACCTATGAAAATAGAACATTTGGAAGGGATACATCATGGAAATGGCAATGGATATTTGTTGATAGTTTGTATATCAAAGGTAGCCTAGGGCAGGATTCTTTTATCTTAGAATCTTTTAAACCATACTTTACAGAAAGTGCGAATCATGTGCATCCATTTTATGCCAATTTTAGCAAATCAAAAGTTTTATTATTTGGCGATAATAAATATGGTTGCAGAGACACATCGGATCTTTTTATTACTAATGTAGATACTACTCCTACTTTAGTAATTACACCACGTGCAGATACCACAATTTGTTTTGGAGAAAGTGTACAATACACGGTAAGTGGTTCCGACACCGTTTTTTATAAAAACTTTCAGTGGGGTAATAAAATAAGTGGAGATTCAATTGTTTTATTCACACCTAGAAATACGATCACGTATACAGTATATGGTAAGACCCCACAATGTCCCCCTATAGGTAAGGATATCAAAATAACCGTAGTTCCACCAGTAGAGACTAAGATTACCACAGAACCTCAATATATTTTGCAAGGAGCTGTGAGTAGGATGAAACTTATCACCAACGGAATTCTTGATAGCTTGAAATGGACACCTGATTCAACCCTCACTAGACCCCGATCTGACTCTACCGGTGCCACACCCAGCTTCACCACTACTTACAGAGTTAAATTATATTATAGTTTGAAAAATTATATGTGTTCGCAAGAAGATTCTGCTACTATATTTGTAAATAGAGACTGTCAAGTAGACTCTTTGAAAATTCCAACAGCATTTTCGCCAAATGGAGACGGACTAAATGATGAATTTTATCTTAAATCTTTTGCTCTAAAAACGATTCTTTCCTTTAATGTATATAATAGATGGGGAAATAAGGTATTTAGCGTGAATAATGTACCTGCAGATGACAAGCAGTATTATTGGAATGGTAAAATAAATAACAGTGGAGACGAGGTACCTCTTGGTGTTTTTGTTTATAATATTTCTGCTATTTGCAAAAACGATCAAATCTTAAACTTCCAAGGAGAAATAACAGTACTAAGATAGTTATAGAATATGAATAAAATAAAATTTGGAATTCTTGTTTTTATCGGATACGTTGGTCTAATTCCAGTGCACGGTCAAGATTTAATATACTCCCAATTCAATGCCATGCCCCTCGGGGTGAATCCTGCTTTCGCAGGAAATAATGCCTGTAACTATAGAGTTTCTGCTATAGGGAGAAGTCAATGGGGCGGAGTAGAAAATCTAAAGTCATATAAGTCTGGGACTATTGCAGGAGATTTTAATCTCAATAATATTTATGACGAGAAAATGAATCTATGGGGATTAGGATTATTAGCATCCTATGATCAGGCTGGAATAGGGTCTTTTACGAATTTTAATATTATAGCTAACCTGGCTTATCATGCTAGATTCGGTATGGAGGGTCAAAACTTTCTGTCTTTTGGAATGGGTCTGGGCGTTGGTAATCGCGGAGCCAATATTGGCAGCTATACCTTTGCTAGCGAATTAGACGCTTTCGGGAGACCCCTTCCAAATCGAGCATCAGGCGAATCTTTTAATACTAATTCTGTTTTCTATCCAGAGATGAATTTCGGAGCATTGCTTACGCTCAATCCTAATGAAAATACAAACTTGTATGGAGGTGCATCCATCATGCATTTGCTAAGTCCTAATATTTCATTTTCAAATAATGAATATAAACTTCCAATGAGAGTAAACTTTCATGCAGGAGCGAATCTCTACAGAGGAGGATTTTTCTTATTACCCACGGTTTATGTGCAATATCAGCAGCATACCAATTACAATGTGGGAGGCTATGTAGGAACAATTTTAGTATCTGGACATGAGACGAGAAATCCAATCATTGGCTATCTTGGTTTTTGGTATAAAAGTAGTGATGCTATAGTGCCTGCAGTCCGATTTGATATTGGTAGAATGACGGTAGCCTTTAGTTATGACATACATGTAGGGGGTGTCTCTCAAAATTTAAGAGGAGTTAGTTCCCCAGAATTATCGGTAAATTTCTATGGATGCTTTGGAAGAAGTTCCAAGCGCACTGGCTGTCCATCACTTTAAGCATATTTAATGAAACTTATTTATTTGTCTGGATGTTATTAGGTGTAATATTCATAAAGAGACCATAAATTACAAGGACTCATTTAAAATAATAATAAAAATGGCAATAGCAATTACAACAGAAAATTTCAAAGAACTTACTAGCAAAGAAAATGAATTGGTCGTAGCCGACTTTTGGGCAGAGTGGTGTGGTCCATGTAAAATGATAGGCCCAGTTATCGATGAATTAAGTCAGGAGTATGCAGGCAAAGCAATAATTGGCAAAGTAAACGTAGAAGAGCAGGGAGACCTTGCCGTTCAATTTGGCGTTAGAAACATACCTACTATCCTTTTTATCAAAAATGGCGAGGTGGTAGATAAGCAAGTAGGAGCTGCGCCCAAAGCAGCATTAGTAGATATGATTAACAAACATATTTAGTAGATTCACGGCTTGATAAATAAAGTAGAGAGGCAGGTATTATTTACCTGCCTTTTTAGTTTTATAATCACCGGCTAGCCATTGGTAGATCTCTACTTGGCTGCGTATTGATTTTGATTTAGATCTTGAAGGTGGATTGTGCCTAGCGTTGCTCATATTAGGATTATGTATTCTAGCCTTGACCGTATCATTAAGCTGAATTTCCAAGAATTTTTTTACTTTTTGAAGTATCATGGTATCATAAATAGGTGTTGCCACTTCTATTCGATAGTCGAGATTTCTCACCATAAGATCAGCTGAGCTAATAAAACATTCTTCCTCTCCATTATTATAGAAATATAAAATACGGGCATGTTCTAAAAACTTATCTACTATACTAATGGCTTTAAACTGATTTTTTTTAGGCAAGTCTGTAGCCACACAGCATATACCTCTTATTATGGCTTGTACCTGAACTCCAGCTTCTTTCGCTTCATATAGTGCATCAATCAGTTCATCATCTACTAGACTATTCATTTTTAGTATAATTTCTGCATGCAATCCATTTTTAGCATGCGTGATTTCTCGTTTTATTTTCTTTAGAATTTGCTCTCGCATGGTAAATGGCGCGACCAAAAGATGCTTAAAGTTATATGGTTTGTAAAATTCTAGATAATTGAATATTTTACCGACCTCTTGTGTTAAGTTTTTATGGGTTGAAAATAAGCTAAGATCACTGTATATATCTGCGGTCACTTCATTAAAATTACCAGTAGAGATATTGCAATATTCCCTCCGTACCTTACCTATTTTTTTGACTACATAAACCAATTTTGAATGTACTTTCAACTGAGGGTGTCCAAAAATCACATGAATACCTTCTTCCACCATTTGATTGGCCCAGAAAATATTATTTGCTTCATCAAAACGAGCGGTAATCTCCATAATAATAGTCACTCTTTTTCCGTTTTTTACCGCATTGGTAAGAATATTAACTATCTGTGACTTTGATGACAATCTATATAAGGTCATTTTAATTTCCTCTACATAGGGATCTATAGAGGCATCCCGGAGAAAGTCTAGAAGATAGCTAAAGGAATTGTAAGGATAAAAAAGCATGACGTCCTTTTGTTCTATTACATTCAATATACTGCGTTCCCCTTCTAGTTTTATATTGGGCAGACTCTCTATTTTAGGATATCGTAAATGTTTGAGACCAAATTCAGGAAACTGCATGAAATCCTTGAAATTATGATATCGCCCACTCAAAACCACATTGGATTTGGAGATTTTTATTTTTTTCAAAAGAAAAGCAAGCAAATCATCTGCAATCATTTTGTCAGCTATGAAGCGCACGGGCTGCCCTTTCTTTCTTTGCTTGAGCGTGCGAGAGAGGTAGCCTAAATCAGATTTTGAAAAGTCACTATCTAGATCCAATTCCGCATCTCTCGTTAGCTTGATGGTATAGGCAGCAGCCTCTTTAATATTAAATACCTTATAGATTTCATCTAGATTGATGCGAATCATATCATCTAGCAGTAGTACACGGTATTGACCTTTTCTAGGAGAAGGTAATTCTATAAATCGGGAAAAAAAATCTGTTGGAATCTCAATAAGTGAAAAGACTTTTTTGCCACTTTGCAGAGTCAACTTTATAGCCAAATAGATAGACTGATCGCGGAGTGTTGGAAAATTTTGCGAATCCTTCAATATCAACGGGGTAATTCCTTTGCGAATTGTTTTCTTAAAATATTCCCTACACCATTCCGTTTGCTTCTCATTGAGTTCTGTTTCGGCTAATATCTGAATGCCATGCGTTTTCATTTCATCCTTAATGTCATGAAAAGCGGAAGCAAATATCTTCTCATCCTCTTTGAGCTTCTGGTATATTTGCGCTAATACCTCCTTAGGATTATAATTGAGCTTTTCAGTAAATGACTCCATGATGAGTCTATGTAGTGTGCCTACGCGCACTCGAAAAAACTCATCTAAGTTGCTCGAATAAATACCTAAAAATCGGAGTCTATCTAGCACGGGTACACTGTTGTCTAAGGCCTCAAATAGTACTCGCTCATTAAAAGCTAACCAGCTCAGCTCCCTATTCACTTTAGGCAGTGTGTTTTCTAGATAATTTACCTTTAATTCGTTCACCTTATAATAATATTAGTGCAAAAATAAGCAACTTAAACCTTTAGGTTCATTATCCAGTGTTAAAACTAGATTAAATGATTTTTTTCGAAAAAAATTTTGTATCTAAATGATTGACTAAGTGGTTTTTGAAATAAGGTAATATAAATATTCAAAAAAACCTTGCACATAAAAAATAAAATTGTTTATCTTTGCACTCCCATTCGGAAACGGAAGGGTTTTTAAATTTAGGTGTAAGTCTTTAAGACAGGCACATTGAGGAGAAAAAGCGAGTTCATTGACATTTAA
>JAURJQ010000014.1 GCA_030832185.1 Chitinophagales bacterium
TGGAGTAAAAAGCTTTCTACTACCATAAATGCAAGAATAGCTAAGGCTACATGCAAATAAGTTCTTTTGTAAAAGTCTGCCCTGTCCGCTTGGGTTGCTTGTGATACTATTTCTGAGTATTGATTCATATGATTGATTTTTATTACTTATTCAAATATAATGAATAGATTACTAATCTATGTATTCAAACTTGGTATATGGAACCAATACTTTAGGTATTTTAATTCCTTTTTTCGTTTGATTATTTTCCAATAGAGCCGCTACGATTCTAGGCAGCGCTAGAGCAGAACCATTTAGTGTATGACAGAGTTCTATTTTACCTTCTGCATTTTTATATCTAGCCTTTAATCTATTGGCCTGAAAATCTTCAAAATTAGAAACGGAACTCACTTCTAGCCATTTTTCTTGAGCGGCCGAATAGACCTCCAGGTCATATGTAAGTGCCGAGGCAAAACTCATATCTCCACCACATAATAGTAGAACTCGATAAGGAAGCTCTAATTCTTTTAATAAATTTTCTACGTAGGAAGTCATGATTTCCAAGCTAGCATAAGATGTCTCTGGCTTTACTAGTTCTACGATTTCTACTTTGTCAAATTGATGCAGCCTATTGAGTCCTCGCACATCTTTCCCATAAGAACCGGCCTCACGTCTAAAGCATTGGGAGTAGGCAGTTAGTTTGATAGGGAGATCATTCTCCGCTATTACTGTATCTCTATATATATTGGTCACGGGAACCTCAGCTGTTGGGATCATATAGAAGCCATCGTGGTTTTGATACATCTGACCTTCTTTGTCAGGAAGCTGACCCGTGGCGAATGCAGATTCCTCATTGACCATGAGGGGAGGTATGATTTCTAAATAGCCCGCATCGCTTGCTTTATCTAGAAAGTATTGTATTAAAGCGCGCTCTAATTTAGCCCCCTTGCCTTTATATACAGGGAAGCCAGCTCCCGTGAGCTTGACTCCTAAATCGAAATCTATGATATCGTATTTTTTAGTCAGTTCCCAGTGGGGAAGCGCATCAACTATCAGTTGAGGTATTTCGCCACCTGTTCTTATCGTTACATTATCTTCTGCTGCTCTGCCGGGGCCAACATTATCATGAGGTATATTCGGTATCTGCACATGAATGTCTACTATCAGTTTTTCGAGCGCTCGCATTTCATCCGCATAGGCTTGAGTTGCAGATTTTAGACTAGCAGATTCAGACTTGAGCTCTTCGGCCTCAGCCTTTTTGCCTTCCTTCATAAGCAAAGGTATCTGCTTGGAAAGCTGATTGGACTGGGCTAAGATATCATCTAAAAGTCTCTGCGTGCCTTTGCGCTTATCATCTAGAAGGAGTATTTCTTCGAGCAGATGAAGTTCGGAAAAATGTTTTTTCTTTAATTTCTCTAAAATGTCATTTTTGTGACTTCTTATTTTCTGAATAGGTATCATGCGTTTAGCTTTTTTTTAAAGCCTTTTTTTCTGTAAATTAGACTATTGCGGTATTTCTAAGTGCTAGATCTAAGCCTATGACCACTATATTAAAATGGCAAATCATCGTCCATAGAGGCACCTCCACCCACTTCAAAATCACTAGGAGTGGCACTACCCATTAATTTTTGCTCTGGTATACCTTCGATAGGAGCAATAGGGCCACTTGTATTTTGACCTTTCGGCATCATTTTAAGGGTATCTACTCTTACTTCTGTAAAATATCTTTTTACACCGTCCTTTTCTACTTCACGAGTTTTGATTTTTCCTTCGACATAGATTAAATCACCTTTTTTTACATATTTAGAGACCACGTCTATCAATCCTGGGGAGCCGATAGATATATTATGCCAATCGGTTCGCTCTACTTTTTGTCCTGATTTGTCTTTATAGCTATCGTCAGTCGCTATGGTGAAATTGGCTATGGAGCCGTTATCAAATTGCTTTACCTCTGGGTCTTTGCCCACTCTTCCTAATAGTATAATTTTATTAATCATAATGAAATTGTTTTATTTTGCTAAAGTAGTAAAAATTAGAAAATAAGCATGGTAAATTATTGTAAAATGGTCGTAAATACGACCTCTACCTGCTATACCTTTCATTTTTAGTATACTCTAGATCAGTCAAGGTTTTGAGAAAGGCTATTGTTTTTTTCTTCTCCCCAGGTTGAAATTGAATTTTATTTCTCAGCGAACTATCTGAGCGAGGTGACAACTGTATTCCGGATTCATAATGATTTAATACTTCTCATGAGCTACTGAAAGAACTATACGAAATTTTATCTATGAGCATATTGATTACCACTAATGATAACAAGTAAGAACCTCTAGTTTGTTCCTTTAGTATTTTCGTTCATCTACTTCCTTTTAATAACATGATTACTTACCTAAGCGATTTTCGCACGATGAAACCAGAAGAGGATCTTCTGAATCTATTTTGATAAGCTTTTCTTGAGTAAAGGATAAAAGAACGTCCGCTTCTGCGGACGAACTTTAACCATTGACAGCAGGTTTTCAGTTATAAATAGTTAAGCTTTCTAATTTTGGAGCTCATAACATTGCCTTACTCCCCAATTTGTGAGGCAATGCGCACTTATTTCACATGTATTTTATAGGCTTCACCGCTGGTTTTTAGGAAGTATATGCCTGAAGACCACAAGTTGGTATCTGTTTCTATCGTTTGATTTGGAGCTAGGACACGCTTGGAAATCTCCTTACCTAAAATATTCAGTATACTAACTTCTTGTGGTTTTGAATTTTCATTTTTCAACGTAAGTGTCTGGTCATTCTGATAATATTTCAATCCGCTATTACGCTGTGCTGTATTGATCTTACTAGAAGATTTCTTGACTACATGCAACGTCTTGGGCGCGGCTAGGGTTACAGGTAATACATTGTAGATAGAATCTATAAGCACCGGCTTGAGTATCTCAAAACTTGTATTGATAGGGTCTACTAATCCTCCTAAAACATCTATTTCTACGATGTCCACGATGCCTAACTCTCCTGCGCCATCGCTATTTCTGCCAGATTTTCTGACGATAACTATATCTATCTCGCCATTTCCATTATTTACTTTAGTGAAATTTAAGGTAGACTCCTGATCTGTATACCATTTGCTCGCTTTGAACGCAATCTTATCTGGATTAATATAGGCCTGATTGAATTTTAAGGTAAATGCTAATCCATAGGAATTACTTACTTTATTAGTAGCAGAGCCTAAATGAATAGCAAATTGGAAAGGATTAATACTAGATTCTAATTTGATCGTATCGGGCAATAGGATGCTGAAACTCTGCCCACCAGTGGGACTATAGTGCACATTAGTAAGTCCAATGCTTCGGTTGTAGTTTTTCAGAATGGTGCCGACATCCCCAGCACTATCTACTAGGCCATCCCCATTGGCGTCGGAGAATTTAAAATTACTCTTGTTGTTGGTTTGAGTCCAATCATAGGCGCTAACAGCTTCCCAATTAGTGGTTAAGAACTTTCCCTCACGCATGATTTCATTTTTACCATAAGCAATTCCAATATTTAATATGTCCATATGATTACAGATATTGTCTTTATTGGCGTCTCCTGGGTAAAGGTCAGCAGATAACTCATCTTTAACTATTACCACATAATTTGTATCTAGATCGCTAGTGATGATATCACGAGCAATATAGAAAAAGGTATCATTTTGTACACCCTGATGATTATCCCGATAAGTCACATTTGGTGAAGAATGCGCGATAGTTATATCCTTAGGTGTAGTTTTATAAACATTCACTACCTCATAGGTTTTACCGACTACTGCATTGTCGTTGGCTAGCACATTGATAGTTCGGATGACCCCAGATTTCAAAATGACTTTTGCATTGTCTGGGCGCGTTCCATTCTGTCCATTGAGCATATATATACTGGAGCAGAGGAGAGCAGATAAGAGTAATTTTTGTTTCATACGTTTGAGTTTTTCTTATTTAAGGAAATGATTCAACTGTGTTATTTTCTTTTTCTGATACAAAAGTCGGCATATTTTTATCAATATTCTAATACAAAAATAGCCACTTGTTAAGATAATGTTGCAAAATGAATAAAATAATTGAACTGAAAATCAGCAATTTGAACTTATATTTTGTTAATAGCCGTTATTTCCTATTTTTGATATAAATTTAGTTATTATTCAAATTATCTGTTTTTTTGTTTTCAGAAATATTTAACCAGCCCTAGTTATGAGTGGAAAAAATAGTAAAATAGAAGAACTCTATGGAAGCCTTTCTAGGCAAGATAAGGATGGCATTTCAGCCTTTCTTTCTTGCACACTTTTTAATCAGAGCGATATTGTCATAGCCATCCATTTCTATTTATCCGAGCATTTTATTCAGAGTTCTGAATTGGATAAGATGGATCTTTACCGCAATGTCTTTCCTCCTAATGAGAAATATTCAGATGTCAAACTTCGTGTTTTTCTCTCTAAATTGGTTAAGCTCATTGAGAAATATATAGTAGTAAAAAAAATAGATCAATATCCTCTTGCAGAGCTAAATATACTAAGTAAGTATTATTCGATAAACCATCTTCAAAAAAATAGAACGGTGTTTTTTAATAATAAATCAGACTTAAGTTTTGATTCATATGAAGATTTTCTCATGTATGAATATACCTATTCCATGCGAAAATTAGAAGTGGTTCACAATGAATATAGTCACGATAGTGATAAAAAAAGGGAGCATTTTGAGAATGCAATGTTGGCTCAGAAAAAGTTGAGTTTTTTCCAAACATTAAAGACACAATGCGATTTTTTGAGTTTTACGCAGAAATATAGGAGTGAAAAAGATAGTTCTTATGAAGATTTTATAGTGAATCAGCTCATCGAGAGCAGAAATGATCAGGATCCTGTGATTAGAGCCTATATTTGTGTATATCAAATAGCCAAAGAAAATAACCCACAACTATTTTCTGAACTCAAGGATATCGTTTTAAATCATAACATACCTTTTGAATCAAATTATAAAGGCTTACTCTCACATAGTGAGAATTTTTGTATTCGATTTATTAATAGTGGCAAGAGTGAGTATTTAGAGCAATTATTTGAAATTTATAAATGTGAGATTCAATTTTTCAAACACCCGGGAGATTTAAATTCTAATAATTTCAAAAACATTGTATACACCGCTCTTCAGCTTAAGCAGGTAGAATGGGCTGAAAATTTTGTCGAAAATTACTATTCAAAGGTCTCAATAATAGAACAAGAGAATACCTACAATTTCAACTATGCCAGAATTTACTTTGAGAAAGGTGATTATAAAACCGCTATGAGACAGCTGCTTAAAGTGACCTATGAAGACTCTTTTTATGCTTCCACAGGAAGGATACTGCTAATAAAATGTTACTATGAATTGAATGACGAAATGCCGCTTATTAGTTGCTGTATGAGCTTAACACAATTTTTAAATCGTAGTAAGGATTTTACGAAACAGCGGGTAGAAAATAATTTGCATTTTATTAAATATGTAAAAACGCTACAAAAGCATCGATTAGAAAATGATCGTAGCTATTTCAAAAAACTATATACTAAAGTGAAAGACTCTACCGTAGTTGAAAAAGAATGGCTATTGAAAAAGATTGAAGAATTGTATTAGGCTTCATCTCATATTACTTTGATTTCTGGAAATAAAGTTTCTTCTAAAATACCTATATTTAGCTTTTTACGGCCTCTAAAAACTCTTCTGATACATTAGGAATAATCACATTTAATAAAAGTCCTAATTGTGTTTTACTTTTAGAAACTAAAATACCCCATTGATATTTTTCAAATTGGAGGACTAAAATCAAACTATCTCCTTCGCAGTCCATCAGATAATACTTTTCAAGTTTTGGAAATCCAACTCCAATTAAAGATTTATTTATGAAAGAAGTTACCTGCTCGAAAAGGTCTGCAGCTTTTGGCTGCGTATTATATCCCGCAATGGATTGTCCAGTATTAGTCATCCAAACATCACAGGCGAGCAATGATTCCCCAAGATATTCTTTTAGCATATCTACAGAATTATTGAGTTTTTTAATATTCATGAGATAAATTTTGATGGTTAATAATCCAATACAAAAATACACTAGATTTGTTTATCGCATATTTAATTATAAGATAGAGGATTATGTTTCTATTCATTCATGTGATTATCTGCTATCCTTAATTGTATTGATTTTTGATATCTTATCTATAAGGTGATCTATCGAATCATGCAATTCTGTCAATCCATCATTATTGATGATAGTATAGTCTGCAAGGGCTATACAGCCAGCTAAATTTTGATTATTTGGATTGCTTGACTTCATTTCTCTATCCTCATCGGATTTAAATTTTTCATAACCTATAGCGTCCGTTTCACTATTTCTAGCGAATACTCTCTGATATCGGAGAGATTGCTCAGCATCTACAGCTAGCAGAATAAAGTTATCTAAGGTTCTCAGCCTATCAATCTCGCCTAACGTTCGGATACTCTCTATGATAGCGTCGTCTCCTTGAAGTGCTGCCTTACTGAAGAGTTCTTCTATGATAAAACTGGGAGAGTTGTTTTTTTCTCTCAATGAATTGGCAAGTGCAGTAAAATGGTCTCGGTTGGGCTCAATACCTTGATCCAGGAGTAGCTCCGTGAGATATTTTCTCACTGAGTAGTGTTTAAATCCGTACCGAGAGGTCAGATAGTCCACTACCGTGCCTTTCCCCGCGCCTATAGTTCCTGTAATTCCGATGATGAGCATTGGGATATTTTTTTTATTTCTTACAAAACTTAGCTTGAAACACTTTGATAACAATTGGTAGGACAGAAATGAGAACGATACCGAGAACTACTTTTTCAAAATTGGTTTTTATCCATGGAATATTCCCCAAAAAGTACCCCAATAAGGTAATAGAACAAACCCATAGACAAGCACCGATAAAACAGTAGGTCAAATAAGTTTTATATTTCATCTCACCAGCGCCAGCTACGAAAGGGGCTATTGTCCGCACAATAGGAATATATCTAGCTAGAATGACGGTCTTAGTTCCATATTTTTCAAAATATTTTTCAGTTTCCTCAATATGTTCTTTTTTTAAGAATAACAACTTTTCCTTTTTTTGTATCAAATCGCCAAATTTTTTCCCAATAAAATAATTGATATTATCACCAATCAAGGCCGCTAATATAAGCAGCGGAATCACAAAATAAATATTGATTTCTCCAGTGGTAGCAGCTATCAGACCTACAGAAAACAATAGGGAATCGCCTGGTAGTAAGGGCATTACTACTACTCCCGTTTCTACCAGTATAATTAAAAACAAAATAACATAAACTAGAGTCCCATACTGCAATATAAACATCTGCAATACAGTCAAAGGATCTTTTAAAAAATCTAATAATAAATGTATAACTTCCAAAATCTGAATTTTAGCAAAGATAGCGAAGGAAATTCCAAAGGAAAGAACTAGAGTTAAAATCTTCTTCCAATGGTTATACCAAATCTTGGGTATACCTCATTGTCATTTAGGTTGTCCTTATGAAGAAAATTTCTTCCTAAACCTCCTAAAATCTCGGCGGTCCATACTTTATGTACTTCAAATTTGCCACCTAGTCCTATGCCTAACCCCCCTTGAATCTCCTCTTTCGAAATCAAACTATACATAGTTGGATTGCCAGAATAATGCGTCAAGTATTGAGTATAGATACCTGCATTTCCCTCTAAAAAGAAACCACATACAGGTTTTTTGGGCCCAAAATACCATCTATAAAATGGGAACACTCCTAACCCTACATTTGTATTCCTGGATGCACTGTAAAATATTGATGCTCCAAAAGATGAAAATCTATTAAGTGACCTTTCATAAGTTATTTCCGGCAACCCAAGTAAAGTATATAAGGCATTTAATTTAATTTCGTTTTTAGGATAGTTGTCCGGAAGTGAATCTTGACCATACAAGCTCATTGTGATTCCTATAATAAATACTAAAGTTATTTTTTTCATAATTTTCAGTTACACTAAAAATGAATTATAGAGCATGATTGTATTTAGGTTTAACTTTTTAAGTTCTTGGCTAATTTCATTCGAATTTAAATCTGTCAATATCATAACAAAATCTCCGCCCCAGGCTCCTAATGATTTAGAGAAAAAAGGTAGTCCTTTTAAAACGGTATCTGCAGCTCTAGGTATAGACAGGGAAGATGAAATGATTTCTTCATGTTTACCTAATAAATAAATCCAATCTTCAAGATTTTGTTTCTTTATTAGTTCTTTTGTAATCGATGAAATTTCATGGATGATGGCAGATTTATTATCCCCTAAATTTCTATATAAATTAATTCCTTCTCGTGAATCTTGTTTTTTGTTCAGATAAGCAAAATAACAATAAGGTTTTATCGCCTCTGGTATAACTGCTGGTTTGATTTCGGGGCTTATTTTATCTTTATTGGAATATAGAATAGGCGTTTCCGAAAATGCACATGCTATATCATAACCAGAACCATGAAAAATTTTATTATTGAGTTCGTATGGGTTAATACTAAAGTAATCTGCCAGCAAAGCTATCAGTGTAGAGCTAGATCCTAGTCCCCATTCCTGTGGGAAATCCATGGTCATTTGATACTTATTTTTAAGTTCAAACTCACCTATAGAAATTAAAATCTCTAGGAGTTTTTTTCCCGCTTCTGAATTGGAATTTTTTTCATTGAGTTCGATCCATAATTGATTTAAATTATCAAATGATTTCCAAGAAAATGTTTCTGACCGTTGAACAGCCAACGTCTGACCATAAACGGTAGGACAAGCTAATGCCGTAGCACCATCTAGCACGTAGTACTCACCCGTGATGAGGAGTTTACCATTCGCTTTTTTATGATAAAGAAGCGAATCAGTCATTAAATCGTTTTTGGAGAAATTGAATCTCGGAGTCTGGATAAATAATTTCTCACCTCACTGACCGAGATGACTTTATCGCTAAAATAGGTTTCTATCTGCTTTGCCTCATCCATATTCGCCTTCAGCTCAGCTATGATATTGGTTAAGTGCATTTTCATATGCCCTAATTGTATACCAGTAGTAGTCAGGCTTTTCACAGCCGCAAAATTTTGCATTAATCCTACGGCAGCTGCTATTTTCATTAAATCAGCAGCAGATGGATTGCCTAATATTTGCAAGGATGTTTTAGCCAGTGGATGCAAGGTCGTGAGTCCACCCACGGTACCTAAGGCTATAGGAAACTTAAGACTTAAATTGAAATAATCATTTTCTATCCATGCTTTGGAAAGGCTTCTATATTGCCCATCGCGTGAAGCGTAGGTATGAATGCAACTCTCTACCGCTCTAAAATCATTACCCGTAGCTATGACTAGAGAGTCTATACCGTTTAAGATGCCTTTATTATGTGTAGTCGCTCTATGAACATCGATTTCTGCTATGCGTACAGCTTTGGTAAATTTATCTGCAAAATGTTGCGGAGCAAATCCATTAACTATTCCTAAATCCTCTATTTTACAGCGCACCTTAGCTTCTACTATACAGTCCGGAGTATAGTTTGATAGAATACACATATTGATTTCAATAGCTTCTTCTGGTTTTTGAAATTGTCCAGAATTCGCAGTCATTTTCCGAAATTCACTTCCTAGTTTTTCCAGAACAGAATTGATGAAATTAGCACCCATACTATCGCAGGTCTCAAAGGATGCCTTAAATTGAAAATAGTATGGCTCTAAATGGGTCATATCTAGCAATTCCAATTTCCTCAGACCACCTCCGCGTTTATCCATGTTGGCAGTAAGATCCTCTGTAGACTGGATAAGAGCCTCGCTATTTTCTGTGAAATATTGTTTAAGTTTTTTAGCATCTCCGTTATAGAAAAAATGCACCTGACCTATCTTCAATGTATCGATGACTTCTGCTTCTATACCTCCGCGTTCCATCCAGAATTTCGCTGCATTGGATACGGCAGCTACAACAGAACTCTCCTCTGTGACCATCGGTATCACATAGTCTTTGCCATTTATTAGAAAATTGGGGGCTACACCAAAGGGGAGGTGAAAATTTGAAATGGTATTCTCACTAAATCCATCAAATTGTTTCTGAATCTCTACGTTCTCATACCAGAATCCAGCGAAATTATTGATGACATCCACCGGACTTTCATACAGAAAATTCTTAGCAAGCCAAGATATTTTCTCGTATTTAGTGAGCTTAGAAAAACTACTTACTTTGCGCATGGTGAATTGAAAATCAAAAAATAATCCTTCGCAAAAATAGATAAAAACAGCATAGTTTAGACAAAAAAAGAGACAGATCTTTCTAAACAACCTTTTTTAATAAGCTGATGTACTAACTATGTAAATCATTGGATTTACCTAGCACATGCCTAAATGCCATTAATTAGCCCTGCTAATAGATAACTTATAATTTTAAGTAGTAAGGCTAGTAGCATAGCAAGTTTTAAAAAAACGGAGTTCAAATCATTTCTTACCGAAATTAAAGTCTAATAAATTATTTTTTTAAACTTTAAATTGTTGATTATCTAATATTTAATGTATATAAAAGAATATATTCAAAAAAACCTTGCACATAAAAAATAAAATTGTTTATCTTTGCACTCCCATTCGGAAACGGAAGGGTTTTTAAATTTAGGTGTAAGTCTTTAAGACAGGCACATTGAGGAGAAAAAGCGAGTTCATTGACATTTAA
>JAURJQ010000015.1 GCA_030832185.1 Chitinophagales bacterium
GGTGGCTATATTGTAGGGGTCCCACCTCTTCCCATTCCGAACAGAGAAGTTAAGCCCTATAAAGCTGATGGTACTGCCGTAAAAGGTGGGAGAGTAAGTCGCCGCCACATTTTATTTTGTGGTTTCACAAATTGAAAAGCCTCATTCGAAAGATTGGGGCTTTTTTTTGTCAATAATGAAACGATATGTATTTTATAGCTGGTGTATCAATGGAACACCGATTCGCTCGGTTCTAAGAGGTATATAACTTCTTGAATTATAGTTTTATGGATTTACTACATTTTTTATAAGTACCGGGAAGATTTTCATTTAATATTTTTAACAATATATTTTCAATCAATGAGAAACTAAAGTAAAAACAATATCGTTAATTTAACTATATAACAATAAAATTAATTTTAAACCAAACAATATGGCAACTAAAAAACACTTAATGCTCGTAGAAGACGATGTGAATCTAGGTAACATGATTTATGATAGTCTTGAAATTAACGATTACACCGTAACACTATATCGTAATGGTGAAGAAGCATGGAATAATTTTGAAAAGGGCAAATATGATATGCTTTTACTAGATATCATGATGCCAAAAAGAGATGGTATATCTCTGGCACGTGAAGTCAGAAAGGTAGATCCTATGATTCCTATCATTTTTTTGACAGCTAAAGGCTTGAAAGAAGATAAAATTCTTGGCTTCAAAGTAGGAGCAGACGATTATATGACGAAGCCTTTTGAGATAGACGAATTAGTAGCCAGAATAGAAGCTATATTCAGGCGTTCACAGAAAGGTATCAACCTAGAAGGTAAGACAGAATTCATTATTGGTAAATATACGTTCAATCTGAATACTAGAACCTTGTCATTTGAAGGTGTACCACAAAAGCTAACAACTAAAGAAGCGGGTCTTCTTGAACAACTTTGTATCCAACAAAATGGTGTATTAACAAGAGAAATCGCATTAAAAGCCGTTTGGGGTTCCGATAATTATTTCACAGGAAGAAGTATGGATGTTTATATCACTAAAATTAGAAAATATCTCAATAGAGATTCTAACATAGAGATTCAAAATATACACGGTGAAGGCTACAAACTAGTTGTAACTCAAAGCTAGTTTTTTTCATAATTAATTTTTGGTTGAGAGGCAGTCTAGTGATAGACTGCCTTTTTATTTTTATTATATTTTGAGCAAAATATACGTTACCTTTGTAGTATAAACCTATAGTTACTAGCTTGAATAATTCCCTTTTTATTGGAATTTTACTACTTATCTTGCCGATAGAAAAAATAATTGGTCAGGGTTGTAGTGATGTATCGGTAAAGGTTTCACCTAGTCCTAGCTCTCCACCTAAGAGAGACACAACTGTCTGTAAAGGCTCAGCTCTAGCTCTATCTGTTAGTGTTCCTACACTGCGCGCTACTACCTCATACACTGTTAATACTATACCATATATAGATCCTATCCCTTGTGAAAGTACAGGATCTTTGGTGGCAGGATCAGGAATAAATATAGATGATGGCTATTCTTCTATACAGAACATCGGATTTGATTTCTGTTTTTTTGGAGTATCTCGCAATCAGTTGCAAATATGTGATAATGGCTTCCTCACATTTTCGGTCAACAAACCTGTTTTGAGCACCTTAACCGCTCCATTCCTGGTTCAATCTCTTCCATTGGCAGCCAATCCGAATCCAGCTGCTGCAGCTACTACACTGCCTCCAAACTCAATAATGGGGGCATGGATGGATGCTTATTTAGTCACTGGTGGTTCCAATCCAGGAGGAGGGACCATCACAACTCAGTTAGTAGGAACGGCCCCATTTCGAGCCTATATTGTCAAGTGGAATGATTGCAAATATTATAACTCTTCATGTAGACCTATTGCAGGTATGTTGTTGAGTATGAAAATAGTCTTGTATGAAACTACAAATTTGATAGACATATATATAAAGACAAAACCAATATGCACGGTTGGCAGTACTTTTAGATATCTTACTACACAAGGCATACAAGGCGACTCTACCTTTAAATTTGCAGTGACTCCTGGTAGAAATAATTCTTTATGGGATGGCGTAAATTCTGCGGTAAGGTATACTCCGAATGGAACAATAAATACTACCACCATTCAATGGACTAAAAATGGACTACCAATAAGTGCAACGTCTATTGCCAATATTACGCATTCTGATGATTCTGCTAATTATGTAGCTAGCATTAATATCTCACAGCCTTGTCCCTCCGGCTCCTTAATAGCGCGAGATACGATTAAAGTAATCGGACAGAATAATACTGTAAATGTAATTAATATATTTGATACGATAAGCTGTCTACCCTCTAAGCTATTCGATGCCACTAATGCCTCTGCATTGAGTTATATGTGGGACAATGGTTCTGTGGCTCCTACTAGACTCATTAATACCTCTGGAAGATATTTTGTAGTGCGAAGATATAATGCACTAGGATGTAATAGGGATACTGTATTTTACAATATTAGGAAGTATGATGCTATTAAAATAGATTCTGTAAAGCGCATAGGTTGCTTCAATAGTGCCAATTTAGGGCAATTGAGATTCAGTGTATCAGGGGATACATCTGGCTGGTTAGTAGGGACTAATTCTAATCCGGTGTTGAAAGTAAATCCTATTGCGAATCAGCGAAATGGCACGTTTAGTTATTGGGTGAGAAATGGCGGAAATTGTAGAGATTCTATTACATTGACTCATGATTCGCTTAGAGCAAATTATTTCAAACGAACTAATTTCTGCAATGGAGACTCAAGTGGTCTTATGCGTCTATCTCCTATTGGAGGCTATACTCCATTTAGTTATGGATTGACAGGAAGAACCGATCAATCTATAGATTCATTTCAAAAAATCACCACAGGTATCTATACAATTAGTCTAACTGATATAAATGGTTGCTCTATTTCTAGAACGGATACCATTATTCCTTTTACCAATCTTTCGTTAAACATCGCTGGGGATAGTGCAAGGTGCTTCGGCGCGAATACTGGTAGAATAATAGCTAGTCTTTCTGGAGGAGTTCCATCGTATACATATTCTATAAACAATGGAGCCTTTGTCGCATCTGGATCCTTTATAAATCTCTCGGCAGGTATCTATATAATTAAAACCAAAGATAGTAAAAATTGCTCCATTGATACTTCGATTACGATTCTTCAAAATACTCAAATTCAGCTTAACCTATCCAAGCAAAGAAATTGCCCATTTAATGCAAATGGAGTCATAAGTGGACTAGCTTCTGGGGGCAAACCAAGTTATATGTATAGTCTAAATGGAGGTAGTTTTCAATCTTCCAATACATTTTCTGGTGTTCTAGGTGGACCGCTTGCCGTTTCCGTGAGAGACAATCTAAATTGTATTCGTACTTTTCAAGACACTCTGCTATCTCATCCTAAACCTAAATTAAATTTAATAGAAAAAAAGAATTTAAGTTGTTATGCTTCCAATGATGGTAAGATTAAGGTCAACACAAGTACCGGATTACCTCCATATATGTATTCATGGAGTGTAACAGGCACTGCAGATTCACTTATAAGCCTTGGTATAGGGACTTATACGGCTTTTGTCCTCGATAATAATGGGTGCAGGGACACCTTAATAACAGCAATAACTCAGCCAGATTCATTGACAGCTAGTTTTGTTTTGAAGAATCCTCTCTGCCATAACCAAGGTAGTGGTAGTATCAAAGTCATAGGTATAGGTGGCACGCCTGGTTATAGATTTTCTATCAACTCAGGGGCGTTTAATTCTATCGATTCCTTTACTAATCTTGCGGCTGTATCATATACGATTCATATACGAGATAGCAATCTCTGTCTAAAAACCTATTCCAGAACATTGACGAATCCCAGTGCACTTAATATGCTAATAGGAATAGATAGTGTATTATGTTTTGGTGGTAATAGCGGAAATATCAATCTATTAGCTACAGGAGGTACACCAGGATTTACCTATCGTATTAATTCAGGAGCTTATGCGAGTCCGAATCTATTTTCAGGATTGGTCGCGGGTATGTATACCGCTTCTGTGCGCGATACCAATGGTTGCGTTAAAGACTCTAATGTGATGGTACGTTCTTACTCAAAAATAAATAGCTCGATAACGATCTTAGATACCATTCGCTGCAAGAATGAAAGTAATGGGAGAATTTCCATAACCGCTAGTGGAGGAAAGTCGCCGTATACCTATTCCATAAATGGTGGTAGTTTCCAGACATCGAATGTCTTCTCTGGTCTAGATAAAGGAATGAAATATATTCGAGTGAAGGATGTCTATAATTGTGAAATCATAGATTCTATCTATATGATAAATCCTGCAGGTATGATCTCTACAATTAATGTTATTCGTAATGTGAGCTGTTACGGACTTTCTAATGCAAAAACTAAGGTTATAGTGACAGGCGGTGCGGCACCTTATACCTATTTATGGTCTAATGGAATCACCCTAGACTCTAATTCAACACTCAATAAAGGGTTTCATTATGTAAAAATATTGGACAACATAAATTGTCGTGATTCAGTCAACGTTTCTATTTCAGAACCTGACTCATTGCATGCTACACTTTCCATTTATAACCCAAGATGCCATAATACTCTAGGCTCTATAAAAATTAATCCAATAGGCGGGACCAGTCCATATCAATATTCACTTAATGGTGGCGCATACATTGCTGTAGATTCCTTTGCAAATCTGACAGGTCAGAGCTATTCTATTACCATACGTGATACCAATGCATGCTCTAAAACTTTGACAGCGGTGCTCATAACCCCTAGCCAGCTTCTAGCTGGCTTTAAGATGGATTCGGCTAAATGTTTTGGAGACAATACAGGCAAGATTACAGTGAACAAAAGTGGTGGAACTGGGACTAAAATTATTCGGAGTAACTCTGTAGTTCAATCATCCGATACGATAAAAAATTTAACGGCTGGGTTCTATTACATAGAAGTGCTCGATGCTAATAATTGCAAGGTAGATTCAAATATTTCTATTCTTCAGTATCCAGATATTAATATAGCTATAATCAAAGATACGGTGCTCTGCTATGGCGCATCTAATGCTGCGATAACCATCAATGGATCTGGTGGTGCGGGCGGTTTTCAATACGGAGTAAATAGTTCTGCGTTTGGGTCTTCCAATGTAGTTACAAATTTACCAGCGACTACTCATACAGTCAAGGTGCGCGATATGAATCTGTGCATTAAATCTCTACCTGTTGTGATATCACAGTTAGATTCTATGATCATAAATCTTCAATTAACACAAAATATTTGTTACAGAGACAGTCTAGGTAAGGCTAAATTCAATGTAACTGGTGGTAGTTCTCCTTATACCTATTCATTTAATAATGCCGCTTTTTCAAGTTTTGATTCGTTTATTAATTTGCCAGCAGGTAATTATCCTTACAGTGTTCGAGATAAAAATAATTGTTTAAAAACTGGCAGCGTAGTTATCACGCAACCTCCGCCCTTAAATAGTAGTGCCATCATTGATAGTGTGAAATGTTTTAAGCAGACTACAGGCAGTATTCAAGTGAATCCTTCAGGTGGCACGCCTGGTTATTCGATTTCATTTAATGGACAAGCCTATGCTAGCACTAGTTTATTTGCATCCTTAGCCGCAGGAAATTATAATATTAAAATTCGGGATGCGAATCAATGTATAAAAGATACGAATGTCATTGTCAGATCGAGTGATTCTTTTTATTATTTATTTACAGTAGATAGTCTCGACTGTTTTAATGCGAATAATGGCCGCGTGACTCTAACCCCTGTGGGTGGGAAATCTCCATACCAGTATAGTCTTAATGCAGGAGCATTCAATTCAAATAATGTCATCTCCAATTTGACACCAAACGCTCATTCGATAAAGATTAAAGATGTTTATAATTGTACATTAAGCTTAAATATGACACTTCAAAATCCAAGCCCTATTTTAATTCAAACCGATAGTAATATATCAAATCCATGTTTTGGTGATGCCAAAGGGCGACTGCAGATTTCGAGCAGCGGGGCTAAATTACCTCATACCTATCTTTGGTCAAATGGGTTGATTACTACTAGAATTACAGGCCTCCTCGCTGGGACATACACCGTCACCGTTCGTGATGCAAGAAATTGTGCCAAAACACAAACGGAGATTATTAACCAGCCCCCAGACTTTAGCATTGCTCCCATACAACAAAATTTAAAGTGTTTTGGGGATACAGATGGTAGCATCAGTATAGCTGTGACAGGAGCTAGTCCAGGATATACTTATCTATGGTCAAATGGAAATTCAACCACTTCTATTGTAAATCTAATCAAAGGTATATACTCTGTCACTGTGACGGATGCCAATTCTTGTATTACGACTCGAAACTATAATCTGACGCAGCCCGATTCGATTTCATTTAATCTAGCTAAGACCAATAGTCATTGTGCGGCATCAAAAGATGGTACGATATCAGTCGCTAACTATTCTGGAGGTACCGGTAACCCTTCCTTTGCATGGAGTCATGGCCCTACTACTATGAACCTTGGGTCTCTAGAACCATTTAAGACTTATACCGTTACAATTACTGATGTCAATAATTGTCAAAGACAAAAATCCATCTATATTGATACCATGTATTTACTGAGGATTAAGCTGGATACTCTGGGTATACCTCGCTGTCCATATAGTCTTCTAAATTTAAAACTGACACCTTTATCCGGATCGATTCCTTTTGAATTTAATTTAGGGGGATTGAAAAATAGTACGGGAGATTTCCTAAATCAGAAAAATCAAAAATATGTCTATAGTGTGCAGGATAAATACAATTGCAGCTTTACTGATTCGATAGATTTAGTGCCGAGAGACACTATGAATCTTAATATAATACTTTATTCACCTCCATGCGAGTCTGCCAATATTTTCCCTGTCAAAGCGAACGTATCAGGAAGTAAAAAGCCATATACCTTCGATTGGCCTCGATCATTTCTAGCTATAGGCGATTCCGCTAGATATAATGAATCTGGCTACTACGAAGTCGAGGTGAGAGATAATTATAATTGCTTAGTGAAAACTGGTTTCAATCTAACCTTGCCAGAGGGGGCACTGGAAGGGGTCTTTACAGAAAGAAAGAACTTAAGCTGCTTCAAATTTAATGATGGGATGCTGAAAATTGAAGGTAGAGGAGGAGTCCCGCCTTATAAATATTTATGGAGTACAGGGGAAACATCCGAAAGAATATTCAACCTAGAGGCGAATAAAATCTATCAAGTGACTATCTTCGATTCCGATACCTGCAGATACGTGATGGACGGCAAACTATCTCAGCCAGATTCACTAGAGATTGATATTAATAAAACGGATAAAACATGCCTAGAAAGTTCGAACGCGATTATATCTCTTATAGCTACAGGAGGTAATCCAAGTTACAGGTATTCTATTGATACGAGTCAAGGCTATCAAAAAGATTCTATTTTTTATGCTGTAAAAGAAGGCAATTATTTGGCTGTGGTGAGAGATGATAGTTCTTGTACTGCTGCGCAACCGGTGTCCATCGGTATTAAATATGTATTGAATTTAACCTTAGATTCCATTTATCAAATTAAATCTGGGGCTACCATTTTTATTAATCCCAGTTTAAGTTTAATGCCAAGCTCAGCTTTTTATATCCCCACGTGGACTCCAAGCCTAGGACTGAGCTGCACGGACTGCCTCAGCACAGAGTTTAGCGGCTATCATACCACTCGTCTAAATTTAAATCTAAAATACGGCGAAGGATGTATCGCAGACTACACTACTCTGGTAAAGGTAGAGGATACAGAAAAAGACGAACTCTTCATTCCTAATGCTTTTTCACCTAAAGCAGAAAATGAAGAAAATCGAACCTTTAAAGCTTATGCTAACCGTGTATTACGATTCGAAATGTCTGTCTATAACCGCTGGGGCGAGAAAGTCTTCGAGACGGATGACATTAGAATAGGCTGGGATGGAAACTATAAAGGCGAACCTGCTCCTGCAGGGGTATATACCTACACGCTTACGTTGACTAAATTAGATGGAATCAGGCTAATAAAGTCAGGGGAGGTTAGTTTGTTTTAGCTTTTTGGTGCAGAATTATAAAGAGCCGTAGCTTTAATAATTGTCATCTTAATTATATAGAATGAGGATAAAATACCTAAAAGTCCTGAAATAAGCAAAGAACAATTGTTATAAAAATAGTTACACAATATTCAGATTTTCAAATGTTTAGTTTATTTTCACTGCCCCACAACATTAAAAAATTGCTGATTTTCAAAAAACTGTAGATTTTTTAGAAATAAATACTATCTTTGCACTCCCTTAGAAAAACTGAGGAAAAAACAACAAATAATCCGTTTTGAGGTGCTTGAGCCTAGGATTTTGTTGATTTGAATTCGCTGATTTACAGCTATTTTAGATATTTGTCTAATTTTTTCATATCAATAAGATTTATCTAGTTATCTTTGCACCCTCAAAAAATGTCAGGGAAGCGATAGGAATTTATGTCAAACCCTCTGATATCAAGGACTAAAGAAAGAGAAAAACATAAAAAGACAATATGAGTCAAAGAATAAGAATTAAGTTGAAGTCGTATGACCACAATCTAGTAGATAAATCTGCTGAGAAAATTGTAAAGTCTGTAAAGAGCACAGGTGCTGTAGTATCGGGTCCAATCCCTTTACCTACTCATAAGAATATCTTTACTATTCTTCGTTCTCCGCACGTAAATTCTAATTCTAAGGAGCAGTTTCAGTTATGTACATATAAGAGATTGTTGGACATTTATTCTTCTTCTTCCAAGACAGTAGATGCGCTTATGAAGTTAGAATTACCTTCTGGTGTAGACGTAGATATTAAAATATAATCATTAATCATAAAAAATAAGCTTAACCATAGCCGCTATTAAAATCATGAAAGGAATCATAGGAAAAAAACTAGGAATGATGAGTTACTTCGACGCTAACGGAAAGAGCGTAGGATGTACAGTCATAGAAGCTGGTCCGTGTGTAGTTACTCAAATTAAGACGAACGACACCGACGGCTACAGCGCAATGCAAATCGCATTTGAAGAGAAAAAAGAAAAGAATACTACCGCCAGTTTGAAAGGTCATTTCGCTAAATCAAACACAACCCCTAAAAAGAAGCTTGTAGAAATAGCAGGTCACGAAGGTAAAAACCTAGGCGACACGATAGCTGCTGCAGACTTTGTAGAAGGTGATGTAGTAGAAATAGTAGGTATATCCAAAGGAAAAGGATTCCAAGGTGTAGTAAAAAGACACGGTTTCTCGGGTGTAGGTATGGGTTCTCATGGTCAACATGACAGACAGAGAGCACCAGGATCCATTGGTGCGTCTTCTTATCCATCTAGAGTATTTCCTGGTACTAGAATGGCAGGCAGAATGGGTGGCGATCAAGTAAAATTGAAAGGCATCAAAGTATTGAAAGTTATAGAAGATAAAAATATTCTAGTCGTAAAAGGTTCTGTACCTGGATCGATTGGTTCATATGTAGTACTTCAAAATAAAAAATAAGCTAAGTGATGAAAATTGATATTTTAAGTATTGACGGAAAGTCTACAGGAAAGAGTATAGAATTGGACGAAGCGGTATTTGCTATTGAGCCCAATGATCATGCTTTGTATCTAGCTGCTAAATTATATCTAGCTAATCAGAGACAAGGTACACACAAGACGAAAGAAAGAGGAGAGGTAGCAGGATCTACAAGAAAACTGCACAGACAGAAAGGAACAGGTGGATCTAGAAAAGGTTCTATCAAAAATCCTGTCTATGGAAATGGTAGAGCTCATGGTCCTAGACCGAGAGATTATTCTTTCAAATTGAATAAAAAAGTAAAGACCTTAGCTACTAAATCAGCATTGTCTTATAAGACAAAGGAAAATAGTATTATCATAGTTGAAGATTTCAACTACAGTGAGCCTAAGACGAAGAGCTTCGTCAGCACACTTTCCAATTTAAATTTATCGAATAATAAGTCTATATTTGTATTATCTAGTTCAAGTGACAATGTTGCTTTAAGTTCTAGAAATATTCCAAATACATTGGCTGTGAGACCAAATGATCTCAATACATATGATATAATGAATTGTGATAAATTGGTAATATGCGAGAGCAGTGTATCATTATTAACTGAAAGATTAAAATAAGAAATCATGCAAGGTACTAAAAGAGTTTTAATCAGACCACTCGTCACTGAGAAAAGTAATATGGTGACTGAGAAGCAAAACAAATATGTCTTTATCGTAGATAGAACTTCTACCAAGGCAGAAATCAAAAGTGCAGTAGAAACCTATTTCAATGTAGATGTGATAGCTGTAAATACTTCTATAACTCCAGGAAAATTAAAGTCTAAAATGACTAAGAAAGGAATGGTAGAAGGTAGAAAATCTGCAGCAAAGAAAGCATATATCACTATCAAAGAAGGAAGTACTATAGATATATATAGTTAATAGATTCTCAAACATTAGAAGCAGAAAAATAGACAAAGATGGCAATCAAGAAATATAAACCGATAACCCCAGGTATGAGACATAGAATAGGTAATACCTATTCTGAGATTACAACTAGTACTCCTGAAAAATCATTAGTGACCAAGCGCAGTTCTTCTGGTGGAAGAAATAACCAAGGTAGAATGACCATGAGATACCTAGGTGGTGGGAATAAAAAGCAGTACAGAATTATTGATTTCAAAAGAAATAATTTCGGTATAGAAGGTGAAGTAAAATCGATAGAATATGATCCGTTCAGAACGGCCTTCATTTGCCTAGTATATTTCACCAACGGTGATAAAAGATATGTTTTAGCCCCAGCGGGTATCAAAGTAGGTCAGAAAATAGTTTCCGGAGCTGGTTCTTCACCAGATTTAGGTAACACACTTCCATTGAGCGAGGTTCCTTTAGGTTCTGTGATTCACAATATTGAGTTACAACCGGGTAGAGGTGGTCAGATGGTAAGAAGTGCTGGAGCTAATGCACAGCTACTTTCAAGAGAAGGTAAATATGCCTTATTGAAATTGAGCTCAGGAGAGAATAGACTAGTATTAGCTAATTGTTTGGCTACTATGGGTACGGTATCTAATGCAGACCATTCTCTAGAGGTAAAAGGTAAGGCCGGTAAAAGTCGTCATTTAGGTAGAAGACCAAGAGTAAGAGGTGTAGCTATGAACCCAGTTGATCACCCAATGGGTGGTGGTGAAGGTAGATCTACAGGTGGTCACCCAAGATCCAGAAATGGTCAAAAATCTAAAGGTCTTAAGACAAGAGATAAGAATAAAGCTAGTAGCAGACATATATTATCAAGAAAGAAAAAATAATTTTCGAATAAACATATAACGAAAAAAGAAAGGAAATGGCAAGATCACTCAAAAAAGGACCATATGTAGCGTTTAAACTACTAAAGAAAGTAGAAGCTGCTAATGAAGTAGAAAAAAAATCTACTATTAAGACATGGAGCAGAGCTAGCATGATTATACCAGATATGGTAGGTCACACGATAGCAGTGCATAATGGTAATAAGTTTTTCCCTGTATATATTACAGAGAATATGGTGGGACATAAGCTAGGAGAATTCGCACCTACGAGACAGTTCAAAGGTCATTCATCTAAGAAAATTAAATAATATCAACTAAAAATCTAATCAACTCCTGCCTATTGGCAAAAAGTGAATAAACTGAAAAAACTGAAAAGTAATGGAAGCTGTAGCAAAATTAAATAACTGCCCTACCTCCCCTCGCAAGATGAGATTGGTAGCAGATATCGTAAGAGGAAAAGAGGTGAATGAGGCTTTGAATATTCTAAAGTATTCTAAAAAAGAGCCTGCCATTAAGTTGCACAAGCTACTTCTATCTGCAGTGAATAACTGGGAGCAAAAAAGTGGTGAAAGTGCAGATAGCGTGAGTTTATATGTAAAAACAATCATGGTCAACGAAGGTAAAATGCTCAAAAGATTCCAGCCTGCACCTCAGGGGCGAGCCTATAGAATCAGAAAAAGAAGCAACCATGTATTAATCACTTTAGATAATAAAAACTCATAAATAAAGATGGGACAAAAGACGAATCCAATTGCAAATAGATTAGGTATTATCAGAGGATGGGAATCTAACTGGTATGGTGGAAAGGATGCTGCTAGTAAGATGGCAGAAGACGAGACAATTAGAAGACATGTAGAGAAAAAAATAGCTAAAGCGGGTATCGCAAAAGTTATAATTGAAAGAACATTAAAAAGAGTTACTGTTACAATTCATACCTCCAAGCCAGGTATAGTGATAGGAAAAGGTGGACAAGATGTAGAGGCCCTAAAAAAGGAGTTAGACAAAATCACAGGAAAAGAAATCCAGATCAATATTATGGAAGTTAAAAATCCAGAACTTGATGCGAACATAGTAGGAGAAAATATCTGTAAGCAAATAGAAGCGAGAGTAGCCTATAAAAGAGCTATTAAAATGGCACTAGCTGCAACGATGAGGGCTGGAGCTGAAGGTATCAAAGTAAGAGCTTCAGGAAGATTAGGTGGTGTTGAGATGGCTCGATCAGAAGAGTTCAAACTAGGAAGAACACCATTGCATACTTTCAGAGCTGATATTGACTATACATGGAAAGAAGCATTGACTATCTATGGTAAAATCGGTGTGAAAGTTTGGATATGTAGAGGTGAATTTTTAGGAAAAGCAGATTTGACACCAAATCAAGAGCTAGCGAATGATAAAGGTGGAAAAATGACTTCGAATAGAGGTGAGACGAGAGACAATAATCGCAGAGGTAGCGGAGGAGATAGAGATAATCGCAGAAGTGGCGGAGGAGATCGTGATAACTATAGGAGAGGCGGAGGAGATAGAAGATAATAAGTAAAGAAAGATAAAATATAGTAGAATAGTAAATAAGTTTTTAGAAAAATTTCTGATCACTGAAAACGGTCCACTGATAAAACTAGAGAATTATGTTATTGCCAAAAAGAACGAAATTTAGAAAGCAATTTAAAGGGAAGATCAAAGGAAATGCCACAAGAGGGTTTGAATTACTTCAAGGGTCTTTCGGTTTGAAAAGCTTAGACGAAGGATGGATTACCAACAGACAAATAGAGTCTGCACGTATCGCTTTGACTCGGTATATGAAGAGAGAAGGCCAGGTTTGGATTAAAATATTTCCAGACAAGCCTATCACTAGAAAACCTGCTGAGGTAAGAATGGGTAAAGGTAAGGGTAACCCAGAAGGCTGGGTGGCTGTAATAAAGCCAGGAACTATCTTATTTGAAATAGATGGCGTGCCGGCAGAAGTAGCGAATGAAGCATTGAGACTAGCTTCTCAGAAAATGCCTTGTAAGTGTAAAATTATCACAAGACACGATTACGTAGAGGCATAAGATTCAGTAAGAGATATTGAATATATAGAAAAATAAAAACAAAGAAAATGGCAAATAAATCAAATAAGGTAAACTATAACGAAATGTCAAAAGAAGATTTGGCATTAGAAATAGTAAAGGAAAAGCAAAAATACTATAAGATGCAGTTCAACCATTCTGTATCCCCTCTAGCTAATCCTCTTGAACTTAGATACATTAGAAGAAGCATAGCTAGAATGTTAACTGCCTTCGCTAGCAAATAATTTATTCATAAGACACATTAAGTCATGGAAAGAAATAAAAGAAAAGAAATACAAGGTAAAGTAGTAAGTGATAAAAGAGATAAAACGATCTCTATCCTTGTCGAAAGAAAAATTAAGCATCCATTATATGGAAAGGTAATGAAGTCTTCTAAGAAGTTTCAAGCCCATGATGAAAATAATGAGTGCAAGGTAGGTGATATTGTAAAGGTAATGGAGACAAGACCTTTGAGTAAAACTAAGCGTTGGAGATTGATAGAAATATTAGAAAAAGCTATCTAAATATTCAGAATAAAATAAAAAAGTAAAGTGGTAGTAGGTTAACATAACCTGAGCACTCTCAACTGAAAAAACTAAAAGAAATGATACAACAAGAGTCTAGACTAAATGTAGCAGATAACAGCGGAGCTAAAGAAGTTCTTGTGATTAGAGTGCTAGGTGGTACTAAGAGAAGATATGCTACTATAGGTGATCAAGTCATAGTATCCGTAAAGAAGGCTATGCCGCAAGCAGGTGTGAAAAAAGGTTCTGTATCTAGAGCTGTAGTCGTAAGAACAAAGAAACAAACAAGAAGAAAAGATGGTTCTTATATCAAATTTGATGATAATGCCTGTGTGCTTCTCAATGCTTCTGATGAGCCAAGAGGTTCTCGTATCTTCGGCCCTGTAGCTAGAGAGCTCAGAGATGCTAATTTTATGAAAATTGTTTCATTAGCGCCAGAGGTACTATAAATTTAATTATCAAGCATAACGTAAAAGCTTAAGGAAATGATAAAGTTAAAAGTTAAAAAAGGAGATACCGTCAAAGTGATAGCTGGCGATGACAAAGGGAAGTCAGGAGTAATTAAATCTGTAGATTTAAAGAAAATGAGAGTCCTAGTAGAAGGTGTCAACATGGTAAAAAGGCACACTAAGCCATCGGCGGCAAAACCAGAAGGCGGTATCCTAGAAAAAGAAGCACCAATGCATGTGAGCAATGTAATGCTAGTAGATGCTCAAAATAACGCTACAAGAGTAGCTAAGAGAAAAGAAGGCGACAGTTGGGTAAGAGTATCTAAAAAGTCTGGCGAAATAATTAAATAAAATACGGAAGGTATAAATTATCTCTCTATAAAAAAATAGAATCATGAGTAACACACCAAGATTACAAGAAAAATATAAAAGTGAAGTCATAAAGCAGATGACAGAAAAATTCGGTTATAAATCTGTGATGCAGGTACCAAAATTACTTAAGATAGTTTTGAATCAAGGCGTTAAAGGGGCAGTTGCTGATAAGAAATTGGTCAACAATGCAGTAGACGAAATGACTATTATCTCTGGACAGAAAGCTGTTGCTACATATTCTAAAAAGGATATTGCTAACTTCAAACTGAGAAGTGGTATGCCAATAGGTGCAAAAGTTACTTTGAGAAGCAATCAAATGTATGAATTTTTAGATAGATTCGTATCAGTTTCATTACCAAGGGTAAGAGACTTCAGAGGAATAAACAACAAAGGATTTGACGGTAGAGGAAACTACAACATGGGTATAACAGAGCAAATAATCTTTCCAGAAATTGATATTGATAAAATCAATAAGATCTCAGGAATGGATATCACCTTTGTAACTTCTGCTAAGACGGATGCAGAGTGTTTTGAATTATTAAAATTAATGGGATTACCTTTTAAAGCATAAAATAATATGGCAAGTAAATCAATCATTGCAAGAGAAGTAAAAAGAGCTAAACTAGTGGCAAAATTTGCCGAAAAAAGAAAAGCTCTAAAAGAAGAGGGCAATTGGATGGAATTAGACAAATTGCCTAAAAACTCATCAAAAGTGCGTCTACATAATAGATGTCAATTAACTGGCCGTCCGAAGGGATATGTGAGATATTTTGGGATTTCTCGTAATGTGTTTAGAGAATTGGCTTCTTATGGAAAACTACCTGGTGTCACAAAAGCTAGTTGGTAAAATTAATATATTAACAATAACGAATAACTAATAACTAATAACTCAGTATGTATACAGATCCAATTTCAGATTATTTGACTCGGGTAAGAAATGCCCAAGCAGCAGGTCATAGAATTGTAGAAATACCATCTTCTAATCTAAAAAAGAAAATTACTGAAATTTTATATGATCAAGGTTTTATATCTAAATATAAATTCGAAGCAGATGCATTCGGCGGACAGGGAGTGATCAAAATGGCACTAAAGTATGATCCGGTAACCAAACAGCCTATCATTAGACAAATTAAGCGTTTGAGTAGACCAGGTCTTAGAGCATATGCTGGATCTAGCGAAATACCTAGAACAATGTCAGGTTTAGGGGTGACTATATTGAGTACTCCAAAGGGAGTTATCACAGACAAGGAAGCGAGAAGACTAAAAGTAGGCGGAGAATTGATTTGTTCTGTAAGCTAAATATAGAAGTTAATACAAACTGTAAATCGATAAAAAGAAAAGAGTATGTCACGAATTGGTAAAAATCCTATTACAATCCCTGCAGGAGTAGAGGTAAAGTTTAATAATGGCTTAGTTACTGTAAAAGGTAAAAAAGGAGAGTTAGTTCAGCCGATAGATAAAGATATTAATGTAAAAATTGATGGAGCGGAATTAACAGTAGAAAGGCCTACTGAGCAGAAAAGACACAAAGCAATGCACGGTCTTTATCGGTCATTGATTAATAATATGGTTGTTGGTGTATCAGAAGGGTATACTAAGAAAATGGAAATGATTGGTGTAGGTTTCAGATGTTCTAATCAAGGTCAACTTTTGGAATTAGCTGTTGGATTTTCTCACCCAGTTGTATTCCTTATACCTTACGAGATAAAATTAACTACTGCTATGGAAAAAGGAACCCCTCCTACTATTACTTTAGAGTCACATGACCTTCAGTTATTAGGACAGGTAGCAGCTAGAATACAGAAAATTAGAAAGCCTGAACCATACAAAGGAAAAGGTATCAAGTTCCAAGGTCAAATATTGAGAAAGAAGGCTGGTAAAGCTGGCGCTAAAAAATAATATTGTAAAAAATAACAGATAACAATTAGTAAAAAGTAAATAGTAAGAAGTACAAAAACTGACTACTGATAGCTGATCACTGAAAAAACTGAATTGAAATGGTAAGCAAACAAGCAAGAAGAGTAAAAATTCACAAGAAGATTCGTTCTAAAATCACTGGAACTAGCGAAATGCCTAGAATGAGCGTTTTTAGAAGCAATAAGCAGATCTATGTGCAATTGATAGACGATATAAATGGTAGTACAATTGCATCTGCTAGCTCAAAAGAAATTAAAAATAGTAGCTCTAAATCAGATGTATCGGTAATGGTAGGAAAAGCCATAGCTGAAAAAGCTAGTTCTAAAGGTATTGCCAATGTGGTATTTGATAGAGGTGGTTTTTTATATCATGGAAGAGTCAAGGCATTGGCTGATGCAGCGAGAGAAGCTGGTCTTAAATTTTAATAAACGAATAGAAAATATATCAGTATGACTAATACAATCAATAGTTTAAAGGCAAGTGAGTTAGAGCTTAAGGAAAAAGTAGTAGCCTTAAGAAGAGTAGTAAAAGTAACCAAAGGTGGTCGTCACTTTAGTTTTTCAGCTACAGTAGTTATCGGAAATGGAAGCGGTGTGGTAGGTCATGGACTAGGTAAGGCTAAAGAAGTAACAGATGCCATCCAAAAAGGTATAGATGATGCTAAAAAGAATTTGATAACTGTTCCGGTATTAAATGGAACAATACCTCATGAGCAGACTGGCAAATTTGGAGCTGGAAAAGTGCTAATAAAACCAGCGACGAATGGTACCGGTGTCATTGCAGGTGGCGCTATGCGCACTGTGCTTGAGAGTGCTGGTATTCACAATGTATTAGCTAAGTCTCAAGGCACTTCAAATGCTAATAATGTGATCAAAGCAACATTTGATGCGTTGTCTAAATTGAGAACTCCTTCTACAGTAGCTTTCAATAGAAGTGTGAAAATGGAAAAAGTATTCAACGGCTAATAACAAATTGTACTAGTTAAACCAATTGAACCAACTGAAAAAACTGAAGTAATGAGTAAGGTAAAAATAACACAGGTAAAAAGTTCTATAGATAGAAGTAAAGATCAAAAAGCTACATTGATAGCGTTAGGTTTAAAGAAAATGAATCAATCTAGAGAAATCGAACTGAATCCAGCATTGGAAGGTATGATAAATAAAGTGAAACATTTATTGACCGTAGTGTCAATTTAATATTAATCTATAAAATTAAAAAGTCCGAAACAGCATTAGTGTATTTCGACCACAAAAAAAATTATAATGAAACTACATGAATTGAAGCCTGCCAAAGGCGCAGTAAAAAGTTCGAAAAGAATAGGTAGAGGTCAAGGATCTGGAAAAGGTGGCACTTCTACAAAAGGACATAAAGGTGCACAATCAAATTCTGGATATTCACAGAAGAGAGGCTTCGAAGGTGGTCAAATGCCATTACAAAGAAGAATACCTAAAAAAGGTTTCAAGTCTTTCAATAAAGTAGAATATGTACCATTTAACCTTTCTAAGATTAACGAACTGGTTGAAAAATATGCAATGACTGAATTTTCATTTGAATCTTTAAGGGAGCACAGAATTATTCAAAAATTTGATAAAGTAAAAGTTTTGGCTCATGGAGAATTATCAGTATCTGTGCCAGTAAAGGTGCATGCTATTAGTGCTAAAGCTAAAGAAGCAGCAGAGGCCAAAGGATGTAATGTCTCTCTTCTTTAACATAACGTATTGCTAAGCAGGTTAATCTTATCATTATACAATATAGTCAATACAATACATACTGCTAGGTTCAACCTACTATGACCATAAAGAAATAAGAAAAAAAGTAACTGATGAAAGGATTTATCGATACAATTAAAAGTATATGGAGTGTAAAGGAGCTTAGAAATAAGATTTATTATACTTTAATTTTATTATTTATTTATCGATTAGGTACGCACATAGTGCTTCCTGGTATCGATTTAGAATCTATAAAGAATATAAAGACTAGTACGGAAGGTGGCTTATTGGGGTTATTCAATATGTTCGCAGGTGGTGCATTTGCTCAGGCTTCTATTTTTGGTCTTGGTGTAATGCCATATATTTCAGCTTCTATCGCTATGCAGCTGTTAGGTTTTGTGATACCTTCTTTTAAAAAACTACAGATGGAGGGTGAAAGTGGAAGAAGAACCATTAACCAATACACGAGATACCTTACAATTTTATTTACCTTATTCCAAGGTGCAGGATACATTACGTTCCTTCGCGGCTTAGGTATGACACCAGCAGCGGGCATCAATTTGACTTTCTTTACCGTTATGACTATGTTTGTTTTGACATCTGGTACATTATTCGTAGTATGGCTGGGTGAGCGTATCACCGAGAGAGGTCTTGGAAATGGGGTGTCAATTATAATTATGGCAGGTATCATAGCTCGTCTTCCTATCGCATTTATTAATGAGTTTCAAGCTAAGCAAGTTTCTACAGGTGGTTTAGTTCTTATCTTAATGGAGCTGTTGCTTTTTGTGGCTGTCATTATGGTGACAATACTTGTATTGCAGGCAACTAGAAAGGTAGCCGTGCAGTATGCGCGTAGAATAGTAGAGGGCGGAGGTATGAGCGTAATTCCAGGCAGAAGGCAAGCAGCAGGCTCTAGTGCTAAAGACGAAGCGTCTGAAGTGGCGGGTAGCGTACGTCAATATTTGCCTTTAAAGCTTAACACGGCTGGTGTCATGCCAATCATTTTTGCGCAAGCAGTCATGTTTTTGCCGTCATTACTAGCTCAGTTTAAAATTTTAGATCCCAATAGTAGTTTGATGATTAATTTGACCAATCCTTCAGGCTGGGTATATAATTTAGTGGTGTTTTTAATGGTGGTTGTTATGACCTTCCTCTATACCGCAATTGTTATGAGTCCTTCACAGATGGCAGATGATCTGAAGAGAAATAATGGCTTCATACCTGGTGTAAAACCTGGTAGTGAGACGGCAGATTATTTAGATATGATTATTTCTAGAATTACTTTGCCAGGTTCTATTTTCCTAGGGCTTATAGCTATTTTCCCATTCTTTGTTACTTTGTTTTTGAAAGTAGACCAGCAGTGGGCTAGCTTTTATGGTGGTACATCTCTACTAATTGCTATCGGAGTTATCCTTGATACGATCATGCAGGTAGATGGCCACTTGGCTAATAAGAAATATGATGGTCTTACGGACTATAATAAGTTGCAAAGTCGTCAATTTTCCGAAGTTTAATTCAGTGTCAATAAATAGAGAGGCATTTTGAAACGACTTCAGATAAAAACGGATGAGGAAATAGAGATAATGCGTGAGAGTTGTGAACTAGTTTCAAGAGTTCACGAACTTATGGCCCAGAGTCTAAAGATAGGCATAACAGGCTTAGAATTGGATAAGTTAGCAGAAGAATTTATAAGAGATCATAATGCTAGGCCTTCTTTTAAAGGGTATGGAGGTTTTCCATACACATTATGTATTTCACCGAATCATACCGTAGTGCACGGGTTTCCAAGTGCAGTCCGATTTACAGAGACAGATATAGTGTCTATAGATTGTGGAGTTTATTATAAAGGATTTCATGGAGATTGTGCTTACACATATGCCTTTGGAAGAGTCGCAGCGGATGCGCTTAGCCTAATGGATATCACTAAAAAATCCTTGTATTTAGGAATAGATTTTGTAAAAGCAGGAGTGAGAACTGGGGATTTAGGAAATGAAATTCAGACACTCTGCGAGAAGAATGGGTATTCAGTAGTGAGAGAATTGGTAGGTCATGGGGTAGGAAGAGATTTACACGAAGCACCAGACGTGCCTAATTATGGCAAAAAAGGGAAAGGAGATATATTGAAAAAAAACACGGTTATCGCCATAGAACCTATGATTAATATGGGGGTGAAGGATGTGTATACAGACAAAGATAAGTGGACAGTGAATACTAAGGATCACAAAATATCAGCTCATTATGAACATACTGTAAAGGTGGGATTGGATAAGTCAGAGTCATTAACAAGGCACGATTGGTGCGAAGAAGCAATAAAATTAAACAAAGAACTAATTTTTGTCTAAAAAAACTACAAAAAAATCAAATGGTTAGGTAAAAAGTCATATCTTTGCCGACCTAAAAAACTAAATGGGTAAACAGGATTTAATAAAAATAGACGGAGTAATCACGGAAGCCCTCTCAAACGCTATGTTTCGGGTGAAATTGCAAAATGGACATGAAGTGATTTCTACTATTTCGGGAAAAATGAGGATGCATTACATCAAGATACTTCCTGGAGATAAGGTAGCAGTAGAGATGAGCCCATATGATTTGAATAGAGGAAGGATAACATTTAGATATAAATAGAAAAAGAAAATAAACTAAGCTGAATAACTGAAATAACTGATAAAAATGAAAGTAAGAGCATCGATTAAGAAAAGAAGTGTAGACTGCAAAATTGTGCGCAGAAAGGGTAGATTGTATGTCATCAACAAAAAGAACCCTAAATTCAAACAAAGACAGGGTTAATAAAACTAACTATAATTTATAACAAAAAACTAATATCTAGTTAAATGGCAAGAATAGCAGGAATTGATTTACCAAAAAACAAGAGAGGAGAAATAGGATTGACCTATGTATTCGGTATAGGTAGATCTACAGCAGTAGAAATTTTAGAGAAATTGGCTCTAGATAAAAATACCAAGGTAAACCAGTGGTCAGACGAGCAAATCGCTGAAATCAATAAATATATTGGAGATAACTACACAGTAGAAGGTGAGTTGCGTTCAGAAGTACAATTGAATATCAAGAGACTTCAAGACATCGCATGCTATAGAGGTATCAGACATAGAAAAGGTCTACCGCTTAGAGGGCAGTCTACCAAGAACAACGCTAGAACCAGAAAAGGCAAGAAGAAAACGGTAGCAAATAAAAAGAAAGTAACTAAATAATAATTAGATTTTAGGTGTGAGATATAAGATTTTCTTATTTCTCGTAGCCCTGAACTCTACACTAAAAATTAAAAATGGCAAAGACGACTAAACAAAGTGCTAAAAAAAGAGTTGTAAAAGTAGAAAAAGAAGGACAAGTCCATATCAATGCTACTTTTAATAACATCATTGTATCTTTCACCAACAACACTGGTCAAGTAATCTCTTGGGGTAGTGCTGGTAAGGCTGGATTCAGAGGTTCTAAAAAGAATACTCCATATGCTGCACAGATGGCATGCGATGATGCAGCTAAAGTAGCATACGAAGCTGGATTAAGAAAGGTAGATGTATTTGTTAAAGGTCCAGGTGCTGGTAGAGAAAGTGCTATCAGAACAGTGGTCTCCAATGGTATGGAAGTATCTGTAATCAAAGATATCACACCCATGCCGCACAATGGATGTCGTCCTCCAAAGAAGAGAAGAGTATAATCGCATAATAACTAAAAACTAATAACTAAAAACTAACAACTAGTTTATGGCAAGATATAGAGGTCCAAGTACCAAGATAGCTAGAAAATTCGGAGAAGAAATCTTTGGGTACGACAAATACTTTCAAAGAAGAAAATATGCTCCAGGACAGCACGGTCAGTCTAGAAAGAGAAAAACTCAGAGCGAATATGCTATTCAGCTTAGAGAGAAGCAAAAGGCAAAGTATACCTATGGTCTTTTAGAACGACAATTTTACAAAACGTTTGAAAAAGCACTAAGTAAGCATGGTGTGACAGGTGAGGTTTTACTTCAATTGTTAGAAGCTAGATTGGATAATACTGTATTTAGACTTGGCTTTGCAGCTACTAGAAGACAGGCTAGACAAGTGGTTCTTCACAAGCATGTTACAGTAAATGATAAGGTAGTAAACATACCTTCATTTTCATTGCGACCAGGCGATGTGATTGCTATCAGAGAGAAATCAAAATCTTTAGAAGTCGTAAGCTCTGCTTTAGCTAATTCTGAGAGAAAATTCTCTTGGCTAGATGTTAATGACAATTTAAAAGAAGGGAAATTTCTTAATTATCCATCGAGAGATGAGATACCAGAAAAGATCAATGAGCAACTAATTGTAGAATTGTATTCTAAGTAAAACGCATTAATCACGAAATATTTAACCATTAAGTTTTAAGAATCGGGTATAAGTTTAATCAAAACTGACAACTGACAACTGAAGACTGAAAAAACTAAGCAATATGTCTATATTACCATTTCAGAAACCCAATAAAATATTAATGAACAAGGCGACAGAATTTGAAGGAAACTTCGAGTTCAAGCCCTTAGAGCCAGGTTTTGGTGTAACTATAGGTAACTCTATTAGAAGAATACTTTTATCCTCTTTGAGCGGATATGCCATCACAGGAGTTAAAATCGATGGGGTTCAGCACGAATTTTCAACTATCCCAGGTATATTAGAAGACGTCACAGAAATGATTCTTAACCTGAAGCAGGTAAGATTGAAAAAGTCTGAAGACAACGAAACTACGCACGAAAAAATTAATATATCTATCAAAGGTAAAAACCAATTTACCGCTGGAGATATAGGAAAGGCGACTTCTTCATTTGAAGTAATCAATCCAGATTTAGTTATTTGCAATTTTGATGGTGCATCCGCATTGAATTTAGAAATAGCTATTCAGAAAGGTCGTGGTTATGTATCTGCTGAGGAGAATATCATGCCTGAAATGCCAATAGGTTATATTCCAATTGACTCTATTTTTTCACCGATCAGAAATGTTCAGTACGATATTGAAAATTTCCGTGTAGAGCAACGCACAGATTTTGAAAAATTGAATATCAATATAAAAACGGATGGGACTATTCACCCAGAATATGCAATTAAAGAGGCTTCTAAAATATTAGTACAGCATCTTTTGCTCCTTACAGATGAGAAAATATCACTCGATGTGCAGGAAGAGAAGAAGGAAGTGGTCGTGGATGAGCACTCTATGTATATGAAAAAACTTCTTAAAACTCCTTTAGAAGACCTGGATTTATCTGTAAGAGCATTCAATTGTCTAAAAACAGCTAAAATCGAAACCCTAGAAGAGTTGGTTCAATTCGACACGAACGATTTATTGAAGTTTAGAAACTTCGGAAGAAAATCTTTAGTAGAAATCGAAGAGTTGTTGGTAGAGAAAGGTCTTTCATTTGGTATGGATATAGCTAAATATAGACTACACGAAGAAGATTAACACGAGTATAAAGTAAAAACCTTAAAGTAAATTTAAGGTTTTTGCTAACAACTATAATAAGGGTCCGTAGTCGCCTTCAAAGGCTGCGAAAAAAAAATTAATTAACTAATTTCTTCATGCATACCTGATACGGTGCATTTAGTTTAAAAACAAAAAAATGAGACACGGTAACAAAATCAATCATCTAGGTAGAAAGACAGCCCACAGAAAAGCGCTTCTAATGAATCTCTCCAATGCACTTATTTTACATAAGCGCATCACTACTACAGTAGCTAAGGCGAAAGAACTTAGAAAGCATATCGAGCCATTGATCAATAAGACTAAACTCGATACAACTCACAATAGACGTATTCTTTTCTCTTATCTTCAAGACAAAGAAAGTATAAAAGAATTGTTTGGCGTGATTGCTGATAAAGTAGCCAATAGACCAGGGGGATATACTCGTATTATCAAATTAGGATTTAGAAAAGGCGATGCTGCTGATATTGCTATGATCGAATTAGTAGATTTCAATGATGTATATGTGAAAGAGACTAAAGAAACTACTACCAAAACTAGAAGAGGTAGAGCTAAAAAATCGGCTGTAGCAGCTGAAGAAATAGCTACAAGTAATGACTTAGTAGAAGATGTAGCAGAAATCGAAACTGCACCTGAAGAAGTGGCAGAAGAAGTTTCTACGGATGCAGTAGAAGAGGTTAGCTCTCCTGATGCAGAAACTCCAGCGACTGAAGATAACAATGCTGAGACTGCGGAAGAAACAAAATAGTTTTAATCAAAGAATTTAAAAAAAGACCCGTCAATATGGCGGGTCTTTTTTTATGTTTAGGAATGCGTCTAAAGTCAAATCCCTGCTAGGATAGTCCAATTATCTTCCCATTATCATCAATATCTATATTGACTGAATTTGGAATCTTAGGTAGCCCAGGCATGCGCATCACGTCACCTAATAACGCCACTATAAATCCTGCACCACTTGATATTTCAAATTCTCTTACATTGATGTCAAATCCAGTTGGACGACCTATTTTTTTCTCATTGTCGCTAAAGCTAGCAGGTGTTTTAGTCATACAAACAGGCAGATGATATAGCCCTAGTTTTTGAATCAATTTTATTTGTGATTTTGCCTTAGCAGAGAAGGCCACATTCGCAGCACCATAGATTTCCTTAGCTATGATATTTATTTTCTCCTCTAGCGTATTACTTTCGTTATAGAGCGGCTTGAAATTATTCTTCCCACTTTCTATTTCTTCTATCACCATGTTGGCTAGCTCTGCAGATCCTTGGCCTCCATCTACAAATGCAGTACTCCTGGACACTTTCACTCCCATAGCAGAGCACAGTTCTTTCAATTTATTGATTTCAGCATCGGTATCAAAAGGGAAGGCATTGATACAAACTATCGGTGTAATCCCAAATTTTTTCACATTTTCAATATGCTTTTCGAGATTGCAGAATCCCCTTTCTATATATAGAATATTTTCTTTCGTGAGATCATCTGCTATACAGCCACCATGATGTTTTATAGCTCTCACTGTTGCAACTATCACAGCTGCATCAGGTTTCAATCCATTCGGTGCACACTTTATATGCATGAACTTTTCAGCTCCTAGATCAGATCCAAATCCAGCCTCCGTTACTACATAGTCGGCTAATGATAGCCCCATTTTAGTGGCAATAATGGAATTGGTGCCTTGTGCTATACTAGCGAATGGTCCACCGTGCAGTATGGTAGGCGTACCTTCTAAGGTCTGCACTAAATTTGGTTTAATAGCGTCTTTCATTAAAACGGCCATGGCTCCAATACTCTTTAGGTCTTTGGCATAAATGGCTTCTCCAGTATAGGTTTGACCTATATAGATATTAGATATTCTAGTTTTCAAATCATTCATGTCTTTTGCTAAGCAAAGGATAGCCATGATTTCAGAAGCAGGTGTGATATTAAATCCATCCTCTCTGACTACGCCATTCGCCTTTCCGCCTGTGCCTATTATGATTTGTCTAAGACTTCTATCATTCATATCCATCACACGCTTCCATGCTACAGTCCTTGGGTCTATCTGTAAGGAGTCTTTTCCATTGTGAAGATCATTATCTATCAATGCCGATAGCAGATTATTTGTCTTCTCTATAGCTGCAAAATCACCTGTGAAATGTAGATTAATATCCTCCATAGGTACTACCTGAGAATAACCGCCACCGGCTGCTCCACCTTTTACACCAAATACTGGTCCCAGTGAAGGCTCGCGTAATACAGCCATCGATTTTTTTCCAACTTTTCTCAAGCCATCAGCTAGCCCAATAGTCATTGTTGTCTTACCCTCACCATACTTCGTAGGAGATAGGGCTGTAATGAGAATGAGCTTTGATTTCTTCACTTTATCCTCGTCTATTAATTTCAACGGGAGTTTAGATTTGTATTTCCCATAATATTCCAAATCATCTTCTGATACGGCTATCTTTTGCGCTATCTCCTTTATGTGCTCCATTTTCGCACTCTGCGCTATTTCTATGTCCGACTTCATGTTATTACTCTATTAAAAATTTAGTTATAAAAAAATATGCTAGTAGCGAAACAAATGTACATTAAAGTTTTTATTTTTCTGATATACTGAATACAAAGCTAACACCAAAATCAACTACGACTATTTCATTCCATTGATGTATCGCTCCCCGCCATTCCATGGTTATCTATTCTTACTGTTAGCTAATTACTGGTACTAAGAGCTAGTTACTATTTATGTTACTCCCGTGTGGAAACCATAGTTAAAAATATATAAATAAAATACTCCTAATGGTTATTTTATTTTGTTTATTTATGAAATAAAATAATGATATTCAATATTTTAATTTATATAATTTGAATCAAATGATGTAAAAAATGTAATTAATGAGACTCTAGCTTTGAGAAATTTATTCTTGTAAAAACTTTATTAATAATAAAATAACGACTATATTTGTAATCATTAAAAATAAACTTTAAACTTTTATATGAAAAAGATTTCTATCCTTTTAATCGCAGTAGTTTCTACTATTGCATCACAAGCACAGCAATGGGTGAGTACATCACCTGCCAATAAAGTTGCGATACTAGAAGAATTTACAGGTAGAAACTGTACATGGTGTCCTGATGGTCATGAAATAAGTGACCAGTTAAAAAAAGACAACCCTGGAAAGTATTATGCGATTAACATTCACGCTGGTTCTTTTGCTCCTACTACTGCTCCTAACTACACGACTACTGTTGGAACAGCAATTGATGCTGCTTCCGGAGTTACAGGTTACCCAGCTGGTACAGTAAATAGAAATAGTTCCCCATGGGCTTCAGATAGAGGTACATGGACTGGAAAAGTAGCTACTGTGATTGGACAATCATCTCCTGTTAACGTTTTTGTAAAGTCTTCTGTAGATTATAATACAAGAGTATTGACTACAGAAGTTGAAGTTTATTATACCGCTAATGGTCCAGGAACATCAAATAAATTGACAGTAGCATTATTGCAAAATGGAATTCTTGGTCCACAATCTGGTATGGATAAGTATCCTGCTAAAATTGTAGGTACTCAATACCAGCACGACCATATGCTAAGAATGCATTTGACTCCAGGTACTTGGGGAGAGGCAATTACTGATATTACAACCGGAAAATTTACAAAAAAGACATATAATACAGTTTTACCTGCCAATATAAATGGAGTTCCTTTGGATATTTACAGTTTAGAAGTAGTTGCATTTGTTTCTGAGGCTAACAACAATATATTAAGTGGCCATGGCACAGAGGTGACTCATAATAATCCAAATCTTATAGACTTAGATTTGAAAGATTCTTCAATTTTGCCTGTAAGAGGATTTTTGGAGCCTGAAACCAAATGGTGTAATAACAAAGTGACGCCAAGAGTTGTAGTCACGAATAATTCTTCAGCTGTTACAGCAACGGCTTTCACTGTCACTGCTACAGTGAATGGGGTAGCAACTCCTAAAACGTTTACCGGCAGCCTTGCTCCAGGACAGAGGACAGTGCTTACATGGAATGAAATTCCAGTGAATGCTTCTGGTGTTTTTGCATATAAAGTAGAAGGATTCACAAATATTAATGGTGGAACTGTTATCACGGACGTAAAAACAGGAAATAACTCATATTCAACGAATTTAATAGGTATTAAGCCTAATGCTTTTACTACGTATAACCAAGATTTTGAAACAGCCCCATTTGTGAATTCATTTATAGATGCTTCTGATAATAATGCTTATGCTCTGGTTACTAGCACAACTGGCTTAGGAGCTGAAGCTTCTAAAAGTGCTTTAAGATTGGCTCTGCATAGTTCATGGCAAAAAAATGGACTCGGTCTACATTATATTATGGGTGAAGCTAATATGATAGGGGTTACTTCTCCTTCATTAACTTATTATTACGCATATTCAAATTCAGGTGAAGAAAGTTCTTCTGCTCCTTCGGTAAAGGTTTCTTACTCTACGGACTGTGGAACTAACTGGATCGATGTAGATACGAAAGTTTGTGCAGTTACTGGTACTGCACCTGCCTCTCCTGCTGGTCAATGGTATGTTCCTACTTCAGCTCAATATCAGAAAGTAGATGTGGCCCTTACTGCATTAGTAGGTAAGAAATGCCTAATCAGAGTTTCTGGTGTACCAGGTGATGGTGGAAATGCATTATATATTGATCAAATATCCCTTAAGAGTTCTGGTGGCTCTGGCGGTGGCGGAGGAGGTACATCTAGTTTAGACACTTTCCAGCTTAAAGTATTTAAAGTAACAACTGCTACTAAAACAGCAGAAGATGTAGTAGGAGGAGTTTCTATGACGAAAGATAGCATGTATACATGGAAAATAACAAATGTGAATATGCCTTCTGGTTGGACATTCTTGACTATCTGTGATGCAGAGAATTGTGTAAATTACCCAGCTTCGCAGAGAGGTACTTTTAAAGCAAAAGCTCTTGTATCTGATAATGTATACAAAATCACTATTGATCATGCCAAAATAGTGGGTTATGGCTCTGTAACCTTGAAAGCATGGAGAGGTAAGGATAGTACAAGTGCTACATTGGCTAAAGATCTTAAATTCTCTATGTTGACATCTAATAGCTCTAGTATTTCTGTTGTTTCTGATTTAAATGACAAATTGTTATACTATTTCGACAACAAAGTATTTGTAGATAGAGAATTCGCTGGAACAGACTTAGAGGTATTTGATATCAAAGGACAAATGGTTCTTAACACAAAAGTAAATTCAGACAATATCGATTTCACACCATTAACTGGCGGTATCTACATAGTTAGAATATCTAGAGATGGTGAGATTTTAAAATCACATAAGTTTACTACAGCTAAGTAGTTAAAAATTCAGTTATAAAATGAAAAGGCTACCCTCGGGTAGCCTTTTTTTTTAATTTTTGGTATTTATCTCTAAAATAAAAAAAGTATAGTATGAATGCTGATTTCATGTCGCATGAGAAAAGGGTCGCAAATGAAAGCCCATTTTCAGATTAGTTCATAGTCCATCATAATATCATCTCATGAGATAGTGCACGGTATCTTCTCCTTTTTGAGTGAGGAAAACCGCTTTGTTTCTGCGTTGTTTCTCAAGGATATCCTCGGTATAATGACGAATGGTGAGCAGCTTGAGTTGATTCTCTATTTTGATTTCAAAGTCATTTTTTAGGTCTTCTATTATCAGATCATTCTTACCTAGTTTTTCATCTGTTAAGACTATAAACTCAATGGATGAATTCTGCATCAGATTGATGCGAAGGCTGTATTTCCCGAAGGTAGCGATAATTTTACCTAGGTTGCTCTCGTTGAGAAAGGAGAAGTCTCTCACGGCAAAGGAGTACAATACCTGTTGTTCTTTTAAAACGGTCACAGGTGGGTATTGAATATTTTCAAATTGACCTATTTCTGTCCCCTTAGCGGCTTTATTTATGAATGATTTGACTCGAAGTATACAGTTGGAGTTTTGAATTGGTTTTATGGTCTTAGGGTGAATGATTTGAGCACCATAAAACGTCATTTCGATCGCTTCTTTATAACTCAACTTATCTATAATCGTCGCTTCTGGAAATTTCTTTGGATCGCCGGTATAGACGCCATCTACGTCTTTCCATATCGTCATTTCTTTAGTATCCGTGCATTTAGCAAGTATAGCAGCTGTATAGTCAGAGCCTTCGCGCCCTAGGGTAGTGTAGAGCATTTCTGAATTCGCACCTATAAATCCTTGGGTAATAACAACAGCAGTTTTAGTTTCTTTCATACTGGCTTTTACTGCTTCCTCCGTTTCATTCCAGAGGATATTAGCATCCGTGTAGTTATTATCCGTCTTAATGAGATAGCGTGCATTGATAAAGGATACATCTACTTTCTGAGCTAGGAGATAATGAAATAAAACTGTTGTAGATAGCATTTCTCCTTTACTCACTATCTGATCGTAGATATAGTTATAATTATTTGATTCGTTTGCCGTGATGAATCCGAGTGTTATATCTTCTAAGTCTTGAAGAGCAATTAGGACAGCCTCCTTGTCCTGAAATTCTAATGCTTCGCATAGGTCTTTGTGCTCCTGTAATATTGATTTGAGCTCTGTTTTAGATTCCGTTTTTCTATTTTCAAATAAGCATTTCGCTACCAATTCGAGTTTATTGGTCGTCTTACCGATCGCCGAGACGACCACCAAGATAGGATTTTTATCTTCGATATAACTCTGAATGATGGAAGTGACATTCTGAATAGCGGCTGCATCTTTTACGGAGGCTCCACCAAATTTGAATACGCGCATATTTTAGGTAATAATTAATAGTTAATAACGAATGACTGTTGCAAATTTAAATTAATAAAACAATTATATAAATGATTATCTCTAGCAAAGCTTTTAACTATTCACTATTAGTTATTAGCTAATCTTTCTTATTTTCGAAAGTAAAAACATATCCGCCAATACAAAAGCAGCCAATGCATCAACGATAGGAACGGCACGAGGCAAGACGCAGGGGTCATGCCGACCTTTTCCTTCTAGAGTTATGGATTCATCTTTGGTATTAATCGTAGCTTGGTTTTGCATGATGGTAGAGGTAGGCTTGAAGGCCAATCGAAATAGGATATCCATCCCATTACTAATACCTCCTTGAATACCACCACTATGGTTGGTCGCTGTTTTTCCTTTTTCTAGCCAAATATCATTATGCACACTGCCTCTCATGCTAGCTCCCGTAAATCCACTCCCTATTTCGAATCCTTTACAAGCATTGATGGTGAGCATGGCTTTCGCTAGTTCGGCTTCTAGTTTATGAAATATAGGTTCGCCTAGACCTATGGGCATATTTTTTATAACACAAGTGATCGTACCCCCTACAGAATCTCCATCGGCTTTCGCTTTTTCGATAGCAGCTATCATTTCCTTTGCTTTTTCGTTATCTGGGCATCGTACGCTATTCGAATCGATCTGAGTTAAGTCGGTAGAATGCGGATCATAATTATAAATCACCTGTTCTACAGAAGATACAAAACTGGATATTTGAATATTGGGAATCAGCTGCTTAGCTAGGGTTCCGCCTATGACCCAATTAGTGGTCTCGCGGGCAGAGGCTCTGCCACCACCGCGTACGTCGCGAATTCCATATTTTTCCTGATAGGTAAAATCGGCATGCGAAGGTCTAAAAACATCTTCTAAATGGCTGTAATCATCTGATTTTTGATTTGTATTTCTCACTAGAAAACCTATGGAATGACCTGTACTTATACCATCTTTGATGCCAGATAATAATTCTACCTTATCTTCTTCCTGACGACTCGTAGTCAAAGAACTCTGACCGGTTTTTCTCCTAGCCAATTGTTTCTCGACTTCATCAAAGTTTAATTCTACACCAGCTGGAAATCCATCCAATACCCCACCAATAGCGGCACCATGACTTTCACCAAAAGTTGTTAGGCGTAGTATATTACCTAGCGAATTGTACATAGGGCAAAGGTAGTGGAAAAAATGTATCTAATAAGTTTTCCTAACTACATTATTATAAAGTGAATCGCAGTGTATTTTTCAAGTCGGGGGAAGTGTTACTGGTGAGGTAAAATTTACATCCTCACTCCAAAACTCACATACCATGTTCTCCCTTCACCCGGCATCAAGCCTGGTCCAGGGTAGCCTCCTGCTCGGCGCGTCGCATAGTTTTTGTCATTGAGATTATTGATGCCGAATCCTAGATTGTATTTCCCATTGATTTTATATTGAGCCGATAAATCTAAGACAGTATAGCCTTCAATTTTTCCAGTAGTAGCCGCAGCATTGGCCGCTTCAGTATTGTTAGCATCGGTGAAAAAGTCACTCGTCGTTCTACTTTGCACTTGGATACCAAATCGCTTATAGTGATAATTAATACCAGTGCTCACTATCCATCTGGGAGCATATTCCACCTCATTTCCTTTGAGATTATTTTCCTGAATAATGACATTAGGGGCCGCTCCGGAGACAGTGTAGGTTTTAAAGTCTGTATAGTACGCATCGATATAAGCAGCACTCGTAAAAGCACTCAGGTGTCCAAAGCCCTTATCTTTTTTCAAAAATTTAGTCACATCGAATTCGATAAAACTCTCAATCCCTCGGTGAATAGCTTGACCTAGATTCGTTCTGTATTGGTAGCTGGCGAGTGCAGGATTGTCGTTGATAAATTTTCTGACCGTACCTATTTTGTCATTGTATATTAAATAGAAGCCACTGATGTCATATTTGATCACGCCATCTACATTGCCTCTAAATCCTAGGTCTATATTCCATCCGCTATTGTCTTTGAGATTGGGGTCTATGATATCTGTCGTGGCTGGTGGTACTAATTCGCTGAATAAAACAGGTCTAAAAGCTTGGGTGGCGGAGCCATAAACACTCCACTTTTCATTGTGCTTATACTGAAAACTCAATCCACCTAGTAAAATATTTCTCGTAATTTCTGTATTGGGGACAGTGGTTTCCGTAGTGGTCGTTTTATTCGTGCGTCCTGACATCGTGCTCTCTATCCACTCATATCGAAGACCAGGTGTCACAGAAAATTTATCTGAAAAATGAAATGTATTTTCAGCAAAGGCTGCGAAATTTTTCGTATTAAAATCGAGAGCTAAAGGAAAATAGCCATTGAGCTCAGAGAGATCAAAATTCTTAGCTGTATTACCTCTACCTCGCTGATTTCTATCTGTGTGAGCAGTGTAGGCTCTCATTCCTATGGATAAGTCTTGCGTGCGATGATTGATTTTGTATGAGACTCTATTGCGCCATTCTAGACCGAAGTTTCTATAAAAGTCGCGATCTACTTGTCTATTGGCTTGTAGCCCAGTAAGTGGGTTTATGGCATCCGCTACATTGGCTGCCGCTAGAAATCCCACGCTATTGCGCTCACCCCAGAGCCCAAAGGCTGAAATTTGCATATTGTAGTTTTCGCTCAATTTGTTATTATAGGAAATATTAGCTATAGTCCAAGGTGTCCCAAACCAGTTTCGCTCTCTATTAGATTGCTTCCAGTTGTCGCGAAAAGCCGCATCTGTTAGTCCTCCTGCCATTTGATTCTGATAATTCATATTAGTCAGCTCGAATGAAATATTAGATTTTTCATTGAACTTGTATTGAAGAAAACCGTGAGTATTGCGAATGTCATAATACCCGTTGTCTCTCCATCCATCCCCTTTTCGCATATGGTTATAAAAATTATAATTCCATTTTTTATTTTGACCACTAATGGCGGTATAGAGACTTATCATACCATAACTGCCAGCGGTCACGCTTCCTTCAAAGGATAGAGGTTTGTTATTCGTATTTCTTTTTAGTATATAATTGACCATGCCGCCAAACTGAGGTCCATATTGGAGTGAGCCACTACCTCTGATAATTTCTATTCGATCTACTGCTTCCAACGGTGGATTATAATAGGCTTCTGGATAGCCGAAAACATCAGACGAAATATCGTAGCCATTTTGACGGGTATTGAATTCCCAGCTTCTATTGGGGTTGAGACCTCTTGTGGATATTCCTATCTGGATTCCTGATCCATCTGTCTCCCAATAATTCAGTCCAGCAACTTTGGCCATGGCTTGTCTTATATTATTGGTGGCTTTATTTGAAATTACATTTTCCAATAAAATGGTCTCATTTTTTTTACCTTCTAGAATCAGGAAATCCTGATTGCTCGACTGAAATACAACGGAATTTTTAGTCCCTGAGACTTTTATTTCGGGTAATGTTTTGGTATCCTGTGCTAATACCGGAAAATATATTATGATGTTAATAGCTAGTGCTGTAAGATTTTTGGAATACATCGATTTTTAAATGGAACGATAACAAATATAATTTCGACAAATATATGCTTATTTAGAATAATTATAAATAGAAGTCAAGATAAATCTATCTTAATTCGGGATAAATTCAATATATTTACAAGAAAATCAATAACATAATTCTAATATTTTTTTTGTTAAAACTCAATTACATTTGCTGGTAGAATTGTAGGTAATATAATTTGACTATAAATTAGGATCAAACATTAAAAAAACTGAAAAATTAAAGCATGAATAAATTGTTTCAAATTAGCCTTCTCCTAATAATCGTTTTACTAGGATGTAAAGGAGGGAAATCAACTAAAAACGAAGTCAGTGTCCATGAACTCTCCGATCCTGACAAGCTTTTGCCCTATGCGTCTACGTCTGCTAGTTCTACGGCTATCGAACGCTATATGTTTCAGAAATTAATAGACTGGGATTACGAGAAAGGAGATTTTATAGGTATGCTAGCCGTTGGAAAACCTGTGATTTCGGCCTATGGAAATGGTTTGAAATTGGACTATGAAATACGACCGGAAGCTACTTGGGACAATGGCACACCTGTCACAGCGTATGATGTTCTTTTTTCTTATAAAGCTGCACTGAATCCAAAAACGAATTGTGAACAAATTCGACCCTATCTAGATTTTCTAGCAGATGTAATTATAGATAGCAATAATCCAAAAAAATTCTCAGTTATATCTAATCAGAAATATATTTTGGTAGAGGAATATAGTGGATATTGGGTATTGCCTGAGTACATTTACGATACGTTTAAAATCATGCGAAAGTTTTCTATTTCTGATTTTAGAGATAAGAAAAAACAAGAATCACTCAAAGGGGATAAGGATATTCTTCGATTTGCGGATGAGTTCAATTCTCAAAAATTTTCTAGAGAGAAAGGCTTTGTCGTCGGCAGCGGACCTTATGAATTTAGTAATTGGATTACAGGCAGTAAAATTACCCTTAAAAAGAAGAAGGACTGGTGGGGAAGAAAGACCAACGATGAATTTCTTAAAAATTATGGACAAGTAGAGACGATAAAATTTAGGATTATCAATGATTGGAAGACCGCAACTACTGCCATAAAAGGTGGAGAATTAGATGTAGCTAGAGGAATAGAGTATAAAATTTTCACAGATTTGAGAAAGGATGAAAAATTTAATAAAAACTTTTATGCACATACTCCTACCTCTCCTCAATATTTATATATCGGTCTCAACCTGACCAATCCAAAATTGAAGGAGTTAAAAGTTCGTCAAGCATTGGCACATGCTGTAGACAAGGAGCAAATTATTTCCACTCTATTATACGGACTAGGCACGCCTACAGAGTCTATGGTTCAGCCAGATAAAAAATATTACAATAAAAATTTAAAGAAGTTTGAATATAACCTAGACTTGGCTTCTAAAATCTTAGACGAAGCGGGCTGGAAAGATACCGATGGAGACGGCATTAGAGATAAAGTATTAGGTGGAAAAAAGACAACACTGGAGCTTCAATACAAATATAATTCTGGTAATGATACTCGAAAGAATATCGGACTTATTTATAAAGAAAATTTAAAGAAAATAGGTGTAGATTTAAATATTGTAGCTAAGGAGTGGACAGTATTCCTAGAGGATACCAAAAAGCATGATTTTGAAATCTATTGTGGCGCCTGGGTTGGGGATCCTAATGTAGAAGATCCAAAGCAAATATGGCATACAGAATCAGCTACAGGTGGCTCTAACTATGTGTCCTATGGGGACGCTATCTCAGATAAGATGATAGACGCTATTCGTACTGAATTAGATGAAACTAAAAGAGATGCCATGTATCTAGCTTTTCAGGAGAAGGTACATAGTGATATTCCTTATATATTTCTTTTCGCACCATTAGAGCGTATAGCTATTTCGAAAAAGTATAATAAAGAGTCTGCCAAGACCTATTCCGTAAGACCTGGTTATGATTTAGGTTTGTGGAAGATGAAGGAGTAAATTTTAAGTAGTAAGATAGAAGGAGTTTATATCACAAAGTTTCACAAAGTTTTTCAAAGGTTTTTTGTATTTTTTTTGTGTTTCTTTGTGACTTCTTTGTGTTTCTTTGTGGTATAGTTTAATATTTCGTGACAGTAAAAGAAAGTAAAATAATAACGTGGAGATAAATCCGAAAAAAGAAATAGAACTAAACCTTGATGAAAAGGAAATAGACAAGGCCTTGCGACCAAAAAGGTTGCGAGATTTTTCTGGACAGGATACCTCTATTCAAAATTTAGAAATTTTCATAGAGGCGGCTAAGCGCAGAGGAGATGCCTTAGATCACGTATTACTTCATGGTCCTCCTGGATTAGGTAAGACTACGTTGAGCAATATCATTGCCCTAGAGTTAGGCGTGGGTATTAAAATCACCTCTGGTCCAGTATTAGAAAAGCCAGGTGATTTAGCTGGCCTACTCACTAATCTAGAAGATGGAGATGTGCTTTTCATAGACGAAATCCACCGCCTGAGTCCTGTGGTAGAAGAGTATCTTTATTCTGCTATGGAAGATTATAAGATTGATATTATGATAGATACGGGCCCAAACGCCCGAAGTGTGCAGATAGCCTTAAATCCATTTACTTTGATAGGTGCTACCACTCGGTCGGGATTGCTTACCTCTCCATTGAGAGCGCGTTTCGGTATTACCCTCCGCATGGAGTATTATACATTGGATGTACTGGCAGGGATTGTGCGTCGTTCTTCACAACTTTTGGAGACAGAAATAGATAAAAAAGCATCTATCGAAGTGGCACGAAGAAGCCGAGGGACTCCGCGAATAGCAAATCTACTACTCAAACGAGTTCGAGATTTTGCACAGATTAAAGGAAATGGAACTATTGACTACGATATATCTAAATTCGCCTTAGATGCACTCAAGGTAGATGAATACGGCCTCGATGAGATGGATAATCGAATTTTAACTACCTTAATCGATAAATTTAATGGTGGTCCCGTAGGCTTGAATACCATATCTACAGCTGTAGGGGAGGAGCCCGGTACTATCGAGGAAGTTTACGAACCATTTCTCATCCAAGAAGGCTTCCTCAATAGAACGGCGAGAGGGAGAGAAGCTACCGAGCGAGCCTATCTTCACCTAGGCAAAATGCCGCCTAATAAAGCAAACACTCTTTTTGATTAGCGGATAAACTGCCAACTGAAAAAATTGAACCATCTGTCAACTGAAAAGACTTATTTATGCTAGCTAACTCTGAACTTATCCTCAACCCCGATGGGTCTATTTATCACCTCAATTTATTGCCGGAAGATATTGCATCTAAAATAATCTTAGTCGGTGATCCAGATAGAGTCGAATCCGTTTCTAATCTGTTTGATTCGGTGAGAATCAAGAAACAAAAACGCGAATTTATAGCACATACGGGAGATATTAATGGGAAAGAAGTTACTGTAATTTCTACAGGCATAGGTACAGATAATATTGATATTGTATTGAACGAATTGGATGCATTGGTCAATATTGATTTAGCTAACCGGGAAGTGAAAAAAACTCTGACCACTCTAGAAATAGTGCGAGTAGGTACTTCTGGTAGTATTCAATCTAATATAGATGTAGATACATTTTTAGTTTCCGCATATGGCATAGGTATGGATGGAACTATGAATGCATATGATTACGACAATAGAGCCGATGAACAAGAAATTAACCTAGATTTTTCCGACTTTTTATTCGAAGCAGAGATAGATTTATGTTTGCCTTATTGCTTTGGCGCGCATACAGATATGCTGACAAAATTTAGTGAATTGAATAAGGGCATCACTCTTACACACAATGGATTCTATGCTCCGCAAGGCAGACAACTAAGAGCTGAGCGAGCCTATCCAGATTACATAGATACTATGGCAGGCTTTAAAACTAAGTATGGAAAAATCACTAACTTCGAAATGGAAACTTCGACTATCTATGGATTGAGCTCTGTATTAGGACACAAGGCTATCTCACTTAATTTGATTTTAGCCAACCGCCCGAAGGGTCAATTTAGTGTAAAATATAAAGAAAAAATGGAGGAGTTGATTCACATTGCTTTGGATAGAATATGAATTAGAGAGCGATTAATATTCACCAAAGGCAGTATAGAATCATGTGATTATAGTATAAATGTTCATTGTTAGCACACTTTTAAGTGCCTTGGTTAGGACTTTAACTTATGTATTGATAAACTGCTTAAGGTTTTGATAATGAATGTTTAATACAATTTAAGTAAAGAAATCTTTAAATCTTCAATAAATGTTAACGTTTTGTTAATTAATTGTTAAAGAAAATGGACCCCATTTGTCTTACATTTGCCGAAATAAATTTTAAATCACAAATAATGAAAAAACAATTAATTCTCATTTTGAGTATGCTTTTTATCACTGGCTACATGATGTCACAGGTGACTTCTGGAGCTGTCTCTGGTAAAGTAGTTGATAGTAAAAAGCAGCCACTGCAGGGTGCAAAGATTAAAGTAACCCATGTACCTTCGGGTTCAGTCTATGGTTCCTCTTCTCGTGCTAACGGTACGTATGAAGTGAGAGGACTAAGAGTTGGCGGTCCATATACAGTGGAAGTAAGTTATCTCGGTAAAGGAAAAGATCAAGTGAATAATGTTTATGTCACGCTTGGGGAGCCTATTTCCGTAGATCTTAAATTAGAAGAGTCGGCGACATTGATAAAAGAAGTCCTCGTAACCAGTGCCAGAAATAGTATTATTAATGAGAATAGAACGGGTGCTGCTACCAATATAAATTCCACTATGATTAACTCTATGCCTACAGGTAATCGAACCTTAAGCGACATGACGAGATTATCTCCTCAGAGTGGTGCAAGTTTTTCTTCAGGATTAAATAATGCAAATACTTTCGGTGGTCGTGATGGCAGATATAATAACCTTCAAGTAAATGGTGCTAATTTAAATAACGGGTTCGGTCTTTCTTCCAACCTAGCTCCAGGTGGTTCAGGTCAGCCTATATCCTTAGATGCTATTGAAGAAATTCAAGTAGGTGTGTCTCCATTTGATATCCGTCAGACAGGTTTCACAGGTGCCAACATCAATGCTGTTACAAGAAGTGGTACGAATGAGTGGCATGGTTCAGCTTACACTTTCCAAAAAACGAATGGACTAGTAGGAGATAAAGTAGATACAGTGAATCTAGATGTAAAGAAAAATACCAATGCTATATATGGATTTAGAATCGGAGGTCCAATTATAAAGAATAAACTCTTCTTCTTTGGTAACTTTGAAACAGAGAGAAATGCCTTCCCTGGAAATACTTGGGTTACTAAGACAGGTGGTCTATCAGGTAACGTAAGTAATGTGAGTGCAGATAGTATGAGAAAATTTAGAACTCATTTAGGTACCTTAGGATATGATGCTGGTGAATTTGAAGGTTATGCCGACGAGTTTGTCAATAAAAACATGAAATTCTTAGGTAGAGTAGATTGGAACATCAATGAAAATAACAAATTCTATGTGAGTTATAGTCAGATGAATTCCTCAGAAGATAATTTGGTAAACGCTACTTCAGCTCCAAATGGATTGACAAGATTATCGAATGCACGAGTAGGAGCCAATGCGCTTTCATTCCAGAATTCAAATTATTCATTTGATCATGTAGTCAGAACAATTTCTGCAGAATTGAACAGTACACTGAATCCAATTATGCACAATCAAATTTTGGGTACATACTCTTATATTAACGATATACGGTCTACACCAGGTAGTATTTTTCCTTTCATTGATATTACAAATGGTGGAACAAATAACTATATGTCTGCTGGATCAGAGTTATTCTCATACAAAAATGATTTGATTAACACCAATTTTATTGTTACTGATAACTTGAATATCGATTTAAAAGATAACCAATTAACCATTGGAGCTTCATTCGAAAATCAATCGTTCGAAAATAGTTTTTTAGGTGGAGGAAATCTCTATTATAGATACAATAGTCTAGCAGATTTTATGAATAATGCAAGACCTACTGCATTTTCAGCAGCTTATCCTTTAGCTTCTCAAAATGGTAATACCTATGTTAGAGCTTCTTATTCTCAATTGAGTGCTTATATACAAGATAAGTATACTGTGTCTAAGCGATTGACATTGACAGGAGGTATTCGTTTCGAGTTACCTTTTTATGATAATTCACTCTTAACAGCAAATCCTGCTGTAGATGCGTTGAAGTTTACAGCACCAAATGGAACACAAACGAGCTTTACTTCTGGTCAATTCCCTTCACAGCAGTTGATGGTGTCTCCTAGATTAGCATTTAACTGGGATGCACTAGGGAATAGAAATCTTCAAGTAAGAGGTGGTTTAGGTGTATTCACTGGTAGAGTCCCATTCGTTTGGTTAACGAACCAAGCAGGTGGTATCGGAACATTAGTAACTAACGTAGCTTATTCCTCTACAGCTCAGTTAAATCCAATTAAATTCTATACTTCTTTAGAAGATATGAAGGCCAAAAACCCTACGGAGTATGCTAAATTACCTCAAACTACTTCAACTGCACCAAGTTCTGTAGTGGTAGTAGATCAGAATTTCAAGATGCCTCAAATATTAAGAGGAGATTTGGGTATAGACTATAAATTGCCTTGGTATGGATTGATAGCTACGGGAGAGTTGGTGGTTTCTAGAGATATCAATAATGTATATCAATATAACGCTAATTTACCTTCGGCTCAAACTTCACTATTTACAGCTTCAGGTCAGGATACTAGACCAAGATGGACAAGCAATAGATTGAATTCTTCTATTAATCAAGCATTTGTTTTAACTAATACGAGTCAAGGTTATTCTACCATTTTATCTTTAGGGATAGCTCGTCAAGCTAGAAAAGGTCTTTACGGATCTTTCTTCTATACGAGAACCATTTCAGAGGATGTTTCGTCTAACCCAGGTTCACAAGCTTCTTCTGCATGGAATTCATTGCCAAATAATTCCTCACCGAACGTACCAGTAATGACAACTTCTCAGTACAATACTCCACATAGATTAGTTGGTTCATTAGCCTATAAATTTGAGTACGGTGCTAAAAAAAATGTAGCAACAACGGTTTCTTTATTCTTCGAAGGTGCTAATCCAGGAAGATACAGCTATATGTTCAATAATGATGTTAATGGAGATGGCTCTGCTTCAGATTTGATTTATATTCCTAATAGCGCTTCTGAATTAAACTGGACGCCAATAGTAAGAACTGCTGCTCAAGGTGGAACGATTACTGTAGCTCAGCAGCAAGCTATATGGGATGCTTATGTCGCTCAGGATGAATATTTGAGTGCGAATAAAGGCAAATATGCATCAAGATATGGAGCTGTCTATCCTTGGTATACTCGTGTTGATATGAGAATTCTTCAGGATTTCAGCTTTAAAATTAAAGATAAAAAGCATACAATTCAGTTGAGCTGGGATATCATTAATTTACCAAACCTTCTCAACTCTGCATGGGGTGTTCAGAAACAGTTAGCTATTGGAGGTTTATCCAATAATAATAACGTATTGAGAACATCTACGGGTACTAATAATCCAACATATACACTAAACTACGATAATAATCTGCAGTTATTAGACTACAATAGAACTTTTGTAAATAATAATTCAGTGTTTAGTACATGGTTTATGCAAGTAGGTGCTAGATATACCTTCTAGTTAAGATTACTTGTGAGATATGATTTAAAACCGACTTCGGGCGGTTTTTTTTTGCCTAAAAATTTATCATCAATACTTCTTCAAAAAACTTTATTCACTTCTCGGCAAAAACACCTCAAATAGGCATAAATTAAAGAAATTTATCTTAGTTTAATCATAGAATACAGGGGGCGAAACAATGCTTTACGAAGTTGAAAATACAATTTAGTATATTTATAACAAAAAAATATTAATAATACTTGTTAAATCTATTGATACTTTAACATAAAAATGCGAATTTTGGAGGTTAAAAAATATCAACATAATTTTTTAAATTACTACATTAAAATGAAAATAAAAATAACTGTCCTTTTGTTGATTATTGTGCCTTTTTGGATTCAATCACAGCATCTCACCATTTCCACCTCTGGGGAAACGGGCCCTACCAGCGGTACTAACTGGAGCATTACTGGAAATACCCTTAATGTTGCTTCTTCCGGAACAGCGAACATACACCCCAGTGTAATTACCAACCACCTGACCAATATTGGCAGTTTAACCATCAACTTGCCTTGGCAAAGTGGCACAACCCGTGATATATACATCAACAATACCATTGCATACACAGGTAGCAATGCTCGCACGCTGACGATCAATGCGGCAAATGATTTAATTGTAGCTAGCGGCGTCAGTATTACCTCGAGCAATGCATCCATGAACCTGGTGCTTAGATCTGTCATGGTTTCGGGTACACCTGACCATGGAAGAATTCAACTGAATGGCGCCACGATTACCACCAATGGAGGTCATTTTTGGGCAGGTGGTGGTGTAACCAATACTACATGGAATGGCCTTACGGTTGGCAATACCTACTCCAGAACCTGGGCAGATGATATAGCAGGAATCACCTTTATAGGTTCCAGCCTAACCACCGGTGGTGGCAGTGTTTATATGGCGGGTATGTCACACAATACCAGTGACGGTGATGGAGAAAATTATGGAATAAATATAAGAAACAGTACCATATCATCAGGAGTCGGACAAATAGACATTTTAGGGGAATTAAAGGGTATGTATGGCACCGGCAGCGGACTCGGCATATTTGGCAACGAGGGGCCTGTGAGCATCAGCGCGACAACAGGAGCAATAAACCTCACCGGAACAGGAGTAGACCAAGCAGGAACCAATACTGGTTGGAGGAGAGGTCTCTTATTGTATACCCTCTCTAGCTCTGGAATCTCTGTTACTACTAACTCGGGCAATATTACTATCAGCGGATCAGCTGCTTTTCCGATCAATGCCAATGATGACATGATGGGAATCCAGCTGGGTAGCACTCAGGCCATCGCTGATGGTGTTAAAATAACTTCTCGAACAGGGAATATATTACTTATGGGCTCTAACTCTCGCGAGAATGCTGGTCAATACAGTAATGCGGTGCAGTTTATTGCGGCTAATGTTGCCAATTCTATCAGAATTGGCCACGATGGAACCAATGCATACAGTGGTAATATCACCATCGAGGGCAATTCCATTATCCAAAACAATGTTAATACCGGCTCAGGCTCCATTTCTGTTCAGTCAACCGGAACTTTGACCATCAGGCCTTCAGGCAGTGCATTTACCTACCTTCGCGCAGGAGCTTCCGGTACCCTTACCTTTGATAACGACTGGAACTTTGGCACGACCCTGAGCGGTTTCACTTTTGGTAAATCTGGCAATAACCTGGCCATTTCATTTAGCAATGATATCACCCTGAATGGACCCTTTACGGCATATGGAAGCAACATGGGCCTTAACGGAATTGCTGCCAATGGAGATGTTTACATTCGATCAACCGCTTACATTGACCAAAATGGTGCCAAAACAACCTCCACCAATGGAGGTGACGTTGTTTACTGGGCCGGCGGTAGCGGCGAATCCTACATTCGTCCAGGAACCATAACTACCAATGGCGGACATGTATTCATGGGTGGTGATTTTGATGCTGTAAGTACACGCACATGGCAAGGTCTTACGGTAGGTGGTGGTTATGCTTTTTCAACCAGCTGGGCAGGAATTGCCCTCAGGGGAAACATAGACACACGGGTTACCAGCAATCAGAGTGTGGGTGGCGATGTATTATTGGCCGGAGAAAGCAACCAAGCCAACGGGGGAGATGTAGAGGCAGAGAGCACGAACCGCACCATATCAACCGGAAATGGAGATATTACGCTTATGCCTTACAGCGAAGTATTGCAGAATGGAGGTAATTCTCTGCAAATGGTACTGAGCACCACCGGTAGAGTGTCTGTAGCACCTGTTAGCGGAAAAACATTTTGGTCTGGGCAAACCCGCACCTACAATGGCTCCATGAGCAGCACCACTTTTAATGGAAGCAGCGCTTTACTTGGGCTCCAAATTCTTAATTTTTCAAGTATTACGGGCCTGGAACTAGGTACCTACAGCGGCACAGGTGTTGTTGGTGATAATGCATATACCAACAGCAATGTTAAAAACATGACGCTGAATGCTGCTTTCACGGTGGCAGGACCCATCTCGGTATGTGGTGGCAACCTAACCCTCAACAGTACCTGTTCCACAACCGTTGCCACAGGCCATATCAACCTGCTTGCTTCCGGAGACATCATCCAATCTGGCGCCATTACCACCCAGGGAGGCTCTTTGGTGGCCTGGGCTGACAGAGATGGAACCGGCGGAGGCAGAATTCATTTCAACGCCAATATCACCACCAATGGCGGGCACATCTATGCCGGCGGAGGAACAGCTTCTGAAACACCGGCAGGCACTAGCTTAACGGTACCAACCGGATACGCATCTTCAACCAATGCGCTCTTTAGCGGGTTGATTGTGAATGGCAATACCATTAACTCGAGTGGAGGTACTATCCGCATGAAGGGTTCATGCAGTGCTATAAACGGCGACAATGCTGGAGTAATGGTTTATAATACCTCTATCAGTTCAGGGGCCGGTGCCTTAACCCTCGACGGAAAACGTCTAGGCGACCCGTTCCGTTCTGGAGGGTTGTATATTGGCACAGAAATCTCCAGCGGAATTTCTACCGGCAGTGTGACTATTTCTTCTACCAGTGGCAATATATCTCTTGAAGGCACCACAGAGAGTATTACTGCAGGGCATTCGTGGACACACGGCTTGGCGATTGTAGAATATGGAGGAGACGATGTTACCATTACCAGTACCACAGGTAATATTACACTATATGGAGACGCAACCAGTGCAGGGAACCAAGCTGGAGAAGCTGTAGGATTCGTAATTCAGTCAGACAATGTAGCAGGCCTTACCCGCATCAATACCGATGGAGGAACTATTTCCATTACCGGAATCAGCACAAATGTAAGTCCCGACTTCGGCTCAAGTTATCGTGGTGCTAATACTTCAGGAAACATTACCATCGGTGATGCCAATACCGGAAATATTACATTGCGTTTCGGTTCGCTTTCAGGCAATACCAATGCCGGCGCAGTTTCTCTTCAAAGCGCCGGAAATTATGTACTTGAAGGAATATCGGGTGGCGCATTTGCTGCTAGTATTGATATCAACGGATCTTATTCTTTCGGGTCAGCAGGTACAGGGCTGCGCGTAGGAAGCACTACCAACAACCAGGATGTGGTTATGCGGCCCAACACAACAATAGCAGGACCCATTACCATTTATGCCAACCAATTTAGTTTTTTCAACAACCTTATCAGTTCAACAGCATCAGACATTGGCATTTATGCCAATACCCATGTGTGGACCAACAATGTAAGGCAAACCATACAAACCGCCGGTGGCAACATTTACCTGTATGCCGATGCCGATGCCAATGGATCCGGACAATTGGACATTGATTATTTAACCTTTAATCCCGGTGCCGGAAACACCGTCATTCGCGGTGAAACAGTCGCTTGGAACTCAGGAAGCGTCGCAGGTCCATTCATCAACGGTACCGGAGGTTTTACTTTTGAGTCGAGTGATGCCTCATTTGGCCAAGATATCTACACATCCTGGTTTGAAATCGATCAGGACGGCAATGGTATCAGCGCTTTAGCCTTCGGGAAATCGGGAAGCACCCAAAATGTCTATCAAAATTCGAATCTAACCATTGCCGGTCCAGTAAATTATATCGGAGGCACCATTGGAATAACCGGAACATTAACAGCAACTAATGCTAATGTTAATTTACGGGCAACTACTGCTGTGACACAGTCCGCAGCCATATCTTCAGCAGGCCTGACATTGAATGGCACCGGAACTTTTACCCTCACCAATACTTCCAATAATTTCACCACCCTGGCAGGCGGTGCGGTTGGGGCTTTAATTGGCGCCACACAGATTATTGATGCCTCCGGCGGGTTAACCATCGGAACGGTGGGCAGCAATACGGGATTGTTGGGATCCAGCACTATCCGTGTAGAAACTCTCGCGGGCAACCTCACCCTGGCAGGCTCCATCAGCACCACCAGCACCTCCACCGATGCCGTCATCTTAACGGCTGCTAAAAATACAGCCATCGGCGTGCCTACAGGCGGAGATATTTTGGTTTCGGGAAGCCCGACCATTACCATGGGCTCGGGTGCCATTGCCAAATTATTTAGTGGTTATGATCTTACCAGTACCGGACTTGCCGCATTGGCAGGGGGGGCTTCGAATGCACGATATAACTACGATGAAACCACGACTACCTTCAATCCTACATTAAGTGCAAACAACACCTATGCAATTTACCGTGCTGCCCTGGGTTACGGAGATTTAACCATTGTAAGCTCGGGCGGAGATGCTGAAGGCACTACCTGGACCTATGCAAGCGGTGTGATAAGAACGACAAGCGGCACTGCCAATGTATTGAATACCGATGTTCAAACAAAATTAAATTCGGGGAATCTTTCCATAGAGGCGAATAAAGTAACATTCAGCGCCAATGTAACAGGCACCACCAGCAATTCATTCAGTATTCTTTCAAAGACACACGTTTTAAATACAAACGCAACAACCATAACTACACAAGGAGGAAATGTACTGTTTGCTTCCAATGTAGATGATGCAGCGGATGGGGAATCGACTACCAATGGATACATACAACTGCGAGGTGGGATAACCATAAACTCCAATGGCGGTAATATCACATTTGGCGGGGGTAATACTTCTGGAAGTGATTATGCTTTTGGTTCTTCGGCTGAAGATTTAACTGAGGGTGTCCGTTTTGATGCCGTTATTGCATTGAACTCAGCAGGTGGGGATATAACAATTCGCGGAAAATCGTATGCCAGAGCTGTTCAATGGACTTGGGGAGCATCCGGTGTTGGTTTCTATTATTTTTCCGCCGCAACCGGCTCAATTAATAGTGGTTCAGGTAAAATAACCATTGATGGATTTAGTCAAACGAACACAAGTGATTACGCATCTGGAATTTACAGCATGCATAATATAACCATTACTTCTGCAAATACGACTGCAGATGCAATCCGTTTAATTGGCAAAGCGACCGGAGCCAGTGGCCACGCGTGGGGAATAGAAACAGAAAATGTCTTTTCTGTATTAGCCACTGCTGCCGGAGGAGGAATAACCATCAGCTCCTCGCAGCAAATTGCGAATAATTATGATGCCGTTTTCAGGGGCGAAACCAACATATTGGCCGTAAGTGGCCCTATTCAAATGTTAGGCAAACAAGATGCTGGTGTGGCAAACGGAAGATGGTTTATTGGCAGTGATTTCTATTTGGGTTCTAAAGCTTCCAGTTCCGTTACCTCCAGCTCCAGTAACATAACAATTCAATATGACTTGTATGATTTTAGTGCTCGAACCCCAAGATTGGCAACTTCCGGAACTATAGATTGGAAACCTGCTTCAACCAGTTTTGGACAATCTGTTTATACTACCTGGTTTCTTTGGAACCAAAATAGCCAGACCCCGAGTGGGCTAACAATTGGTAAAATAGGCAATGCAGCGGATGTTTTCTTTCATTCAGCCATCACTGTAGCTGGACCGATTAACGTGTATGGCAATTATGTTGAAGTGGGCGGTGCTGGTTCTATTACAAGCTCTGGAACTGGTGATATATTGTTGAAGGGAATAGCCAATTCCAATGGAAGTGTCAATATCGGTGCAGTCAGTATTACTAAAACTGGTGGCACAGGAAC
>JAURJQ010000016.1 GCA_030832185.1 Chitinophagales bacterium
ACATAAAATAAAAATTATGATTTTGAAAATAATATTATATTTGCACTCCGATTTTTCGGACATCAGGTCTCTTAGCTCAGTTGGTTAGAGCACCTGACTCATAATCAGGTGGTCGCTGGTTCGAGCCCAGCAGGGACCACAATAGGACTCCTCTAAAAGGAGTCCTATTTTTTATAGTAGCACTTATATTTTCGTTTAGTACTTACCTTAGGATATTGAGTTCATAGCTGAACTATTTATGATATCTAGTTTATCCTACCTCTGTATTAAGCTCTTTATTCTTGAGCATTTTTATATAGGTCCAGGTGATCCAGCCTAGCAGGGCATTGAAAAAATAAAACGTATATTTCAATAGCTGCGCAATATTTCCCATTTGAAGGTTTTGCGCAAACTTGATTACATTATATACCTGCCATGTAAACCAATTTTCTTTATATCGTTTGGCTGTATTGAACTGGCCACCAAATGTGAGTCCAGCGATCAATACACTCGTGAGGTAGAGCGGAAGATTCGATATAGGCTCGGATAGAAATTGGGTAAATCCAATGTAATTCAAGACAAGGGAAATAGAAAATCCATATATGAAATTGATATAAAAGCCATTATCTATTGCCTTGGGGATAATTTCTTTCTGCTGACTCCATAGGTGGTAGGCATAGTAATTTCCTAGAAAGGAGATAGGATAGGTAAGTATTGCCGCCTTGTTCCCAAACATATAATCGACCATACAGGCACTTAGGGTAGTAAAAAGACCTAGGAAATTTCCAAAATTATTTCGCTTAGTGACTAGTCTGGTGACCATCATAGATAGAGTGACACCTAGCACAGACTGTATACCTAGAGGATAGTTTTCTATACGATACCCAAATACATTGAGCGGAAGTATAGTTTTATGGAAACCTAGCGCTAGTGAGCCTCCTAATACGACAACGAGACCTATAAAATCCAAATATTTACTTTCAGTAAACCTCTTGATTCTCTCTAGATTCTGGGTATTGGTAAAAATCATTTTTTTATATTCGAGCTACAAAGGTATGAAAATAGAAGAGTCTTTTGCTAATTATCATTTTTTCATGCTGCCTTTGCTAGCCGTTAACATTTGCAAATTTTGGGTTAAAATACTTTTAAATAGAGTCTACAATACTCAGTTTATTTATATTTGCTTATAACATCAAAATTTGGGTTAAAGACTATGTTTAGAATCATTATTTTAATTAGCTTCGCGTTCATAGCCAGTATATCATATGCGCAAGAACTTATGATAATAGGCCAAGAAAAAGTATCTGTGGATGAATTTCTTAGAATTTATCAGAAAAACAATCAATCAACTACGAGCTATTCAGAAAAGGATGTTCAAGAGTATGTAGAGCTTTTTACTTTATTCAAAATGAAACTGCAAGAGGCCAAACGCATGCGACTGGATACTCTGCCTATGCTGAAGGAAGATTATCAGAAGTACACAGACCAGCTGGTACAGAATCATTTTGTTGATAAAAATTATATAGAGAATATCTGGAAAGCCCAGTATGAACATATGAAGTATGACGTGAAAGTAGCTCATATAATGGTAAAATGCGCTCCTAATGCGAATCCTTCGGATACCCTTATCGCCTACAATAAGCTCAATTATTTAAGGCAGCAGGCTACAAAAGACAATTTCGCTAAGTTGGCTACAGAAAATAGTGAAGATCAGTCAAGTGCGATTAAAGGTGGGTTACTCGGATATATTACTGCTTTTATGACCTTTCCAGAATTTGAGCAGCCTTGTTTTCAGACACCAATAGGGGCTATTAGCTCTATTTTCCGCACTCAATATGGATACCATATCCTACATGTATTGGATAAGCGCGCAGCACGCGGTAAAATTAAGGTAGCACATATTTATTTAAAAAAATCGGAGAAGCCAGAAGTTGCAGAAAAACAGATTCAAGAGGCCTATAAGCAGATTATATCTAAGAAAATAACGTTTGAAAATGCGGTAAAGAAATATACAGAAGATGCCTCTACCAAAGAGAACTATGGTATACTGAATGAATTTGGAGTTAGTGAAATGGTCAATGATTTTGAAGAACAGTGTTTCGCTTTAAAAAATTCAGGCGATTTATCAAGACCATTTATGACTGAGTATGGCTGGCATCTAGTAAAGTTAATAGAAAAAATACCAGTCAAAGGATATGAAGATTCAAAAGACTACATAAAACAGCGTATGGCTAACGATCCTCGTGTAAATAATCTCAAGGGTATAGCTTATAATCGTATACTGGCTAAATATAAATTTACGGAGTCCCCTGCTAATCTCAGTCCTTTGATGGCTAATATGCCCGATACTTTTTTTATGATAAAAAACTGGGTACTCAAGCCAATGAAGGCTATAGAATCTAATACACTTTTTAGCTTCGCAGGCAAGTCCTTCAATTTGAAAGACTTTACTAACTATGTCAATACAAATTACCAAACTGCTAGTTCAAGAAGTAAAAAAGAAGCGCTCGATGCCATGTATGCCGCCTATAAGGAGAAGGTTATATGGCAGATGGCCAAGGAGCTGCTAAGTGCAGAGGATAAGACATATAGTCAGCTGGAGTCTGAATACATGAATGGCTTACTTATATTTGAGATTATGGATAGGGAGGTATGGAAAAAAGCCTTAGCAGATACCCTAGAATCTATGAAAATGTATGAGGAGGTTAAGAGCAATTATTGGTTTAAAGATCGATTCATGCTAGAAGGTATAAAGACTAAAAAGACCGAAGGGCTAGACACTTATATCCAAAGCTTAACTAGTCTATCTGCTAAAGTTGTCTTCGAAAAAATAAAGCAGAGTAAGGATTCTAACGAATTCGTATACTATGAGCGCACCATAGAGAGAGGAGATTATCCTGAAATCGACAAGGCTATGGATGCAAAAGCCATCTCAGTTCAGTTTAAAGATGAAGATAAGTCTTCTATTCTAGCTAAGGTAGTTAAATTGCTACCTCCATCTATCAAGCCTTATTCTGAAATCAGAGGTCGTATTCAGAATTTGTATCAAAATAAACTAGAGAAGGAATGGGGAGCAAATCTAAGGTCCAAATATCCTGTAAAAATCAACAATATAGAATTATCTAAGATCATTAAAAAACAATAAGCCAACGCAATTATGCATAAAATTTTTATTCTTTTTTTCCTATTTTCTGGATATTCTGTTTTTTCTCAGGGTAAATCTTTAGATAGAATAGTAGCTCTAGTCAATGATCAAATGATCTTAGAATCTGATATCAATTTTTACAAGTTAAAAACTACTGATACAAATAGTGTCAGCTGCAAAGTGCTCTATCGTTTAATTTTAGATAAACTGCTATACAGTAAGGCTATAAAAGATAGTATTATCGTCAATGATGAAGAGATAGATGGCGAATTGGAGAATCGATTGCAGTATTTTATAAATGTTTTCGGTACACAGGAAAAATTTGAGAAGTATTACAACAAGACCTTATCAGAATTAAAGGTTGATTTTAGAGAAGATTTGAAACAGCAAATGCTAGCCGATAGAGCTAAAGGTAAACTGCTTTCAGGTATGAATCCTACCCCGCGCGATGTTAAAGATTATTTTGAGTCACTCCACATAGATAGTATTCCATACTATAACGCTGAGGTGCAGATGGCACAGATAGTATTTTTGCCGAAAATTACTAGAGAGGCTAAACGCGCAATGAAGAAAAAAGCGGAAAAAATTCGATTAGAATTATTGAACAAGGAGTCTGGCTTTTCCACACAGGCTATACTATACTCTGATGATCCAGGATCAGCATCCAATGGGGGAGAGCTAGGATGGGTAGAACCAGGTATGATGGTCCCAGAATTTGAACAGGCGTCATTTTCGCTCCCTATAGGTCAGATATCAGAATTGATAGAAACTAAATATGGAGTACATATAATTGAGGTACTTGAGCGCAAAGGGGAGAAAGCACGTGTGCGTCATATCCTCATTGCGGCTAAACCAGATGAAGACGGAATAGTTAAAGCTGGGAAGCTAGCAGATTCTATACGCAATCAAATTTTAAGTAAAAAAATTAGTTTTCAAAAGGCTGTAGAGCTGTATTCTGATGACCAAATTTTTAAATCTAATGGCGGTGTATTAATCAATTTAAAATCAAAGACGAGATCTCCTATTTTTGAGGTTGGTGAAATTGACCCACTATTAATCAATCAGATAAATAATATGAATACAGGGGATATCACGCCAGCACAGCCATATAAGACTATGGATCAGAAGATAGGATATCGAATCGTGACTCTATTATCTGAAACGCCACCAAGAAAGGCAAGTTTAGAAACGGATTATAATAAAATAAAGGATGTGGTCTATGATAACTTGCGAGATAAGGCTATGGATAATTGGATAAAATTTTATAGAGGTTATGTTTTTGTAAAATTGATTGACGAATACAATTCCTGTGAAAATTTGAAGATATTTATGAACGAATTGAAATAAAACAATATGAGCGATGTCAAAGCGGTAGATTTATTTGCCGAACAGTTTTCAAAATTAAAATCAGAAATAGCTAAGGTCATTATAGGTCAAAATGATGTAGTGGAGCAAACCTTAATTTCCCTTTTTTGTGGTGGAAATTGCTTGCTAATTGGTGTGCCAGGATTGGCTAAAACCAAGCTGATTCAAAGTGTAGCTCAGGCTCTAGACCTTTCATTTAAGCGTATTCAGTTCACTCCAGATCTGATGCCATCGGATATTGTAGGTACTGAAATATTGGATTCCAATAAACAATTTATTTTCAACCAAGGGCCAATATTCGCTAATCTCATCTTAGCGGATGAGATTAATCGCACTCCGCCTAAGACTCAGTCTGCTCTTCTGGAGGCTATGCAGGAAAAGGTAGTGACGGTATCAGGTCATCCATATAAATTGCCCAATCCTTTCTTTGTGATGGCTACGCAGAATCCTATTGAGCAGGAAGGTACTTATCCACTGCCTGAGGCACAGTTGGATAGATTTATGTATAGCATTCTACTAGATTATCCGAAATTTTCTGAGGAGATAGAAATCGTCAAATCTACCACAATAGAGAATGAGGCAACCATTCAGCCAGTGCTTAATGCTGCTGAAATTTTAGGAATACACCAGCTGGTTCGTAAAATACCAGTAACGGATAACGTATATGAATATGCTGTAGGACTCGTCACGCGAACTAGACCGAATAGTCCATTGGCATCAGAAATAGCCAAGAAATATATCGCCTGGGGAGCTGGTCCGCGAGCCTCACAGTATTTGATTTTAGCTGCTAAATGTATCGCTATATGCAAAGGGAAATATTCTCCTGATATAGAAGATGTGCAGCAGGCTGCATTGCCTGTTTTGAATCATAGAATTTTTAAAAACTATCAAGCGGAAGCAGACGAATATACTACAGAAATGATCATTAAAAACATTTTATAGAATGTTTAAATTTAGGTTCATTTATAATTGTTTTCTTTCATTATTTTTGATGACTTCCTATGGACAGGCAGAAATCATCGAAGATAGACCAGCTGAAACACCAGAAGTTAAAGAAAATTTATTAGATAAGTTTTGCAGTTTCTTGAAAGGTGAATATAATACTAAGAATCAGAATGCTCAAGACTCCAATTATTTTAATATTTCTTTAGTCATGTTTCCAATTTGGGATAATGAAAGCGATGCTCGATATTTTTATGTAGAACAGGCCATAGTAGGCAAAGAGGATAAGCCATACAGACAGCGCGTATATAAAGTATATCAGACAGGTCCTCAGACGATAGTGAGTGCTATTTATACCATTAAGAAACAAGAGGAATTTGTGAAACTACAGGAAAGTATTAAAAAACAAAAAACATTAAAAAAGGAGGATATCGATTATAAAGAAGGCTGCGATGTGTTTTTAGAATTTGATGGCGTATCCTTTCAGGGTGGTACGAATGGAAGAAAATGTCTGAGCAGTTTACGAGGAGCTAAATATACGACTACCGAGGTAAAGGTGGGAGAAGATAGACTGATAAGCTGGGATAGAGGGTTTACAGAAAATGGGATTCATGCATGGGGTGCTGTAGGCGGTGGATATGTATTTGACAAGGTGAAATGATGCTAATTTTTATAAAATATAACAAGAACAAAAGATACTATAATCCTATAACTTTAAACTAAACACCATGATTTATATATCAGAAATAGCTAGTGAGCGAGTCAAAGAAATACTTCATGCCGAAGGGAAAGGAGGAGATTACTTTGTACGTATATCAGTTCAAGGCGGAGGTTGCAGTGGTTTGAGTTATGATATTAAGTTCGATAATCAAATAAGTTCTGACGACCAGTTTTTTGAAGACAAGGGAATCAAGCTTTGCACGGACTTAATGAGCTTTCTATACGTCTGTAACTCTACTTTAGAATTTTCAGAGGGTCTCAATGGTAAAGGATTTCACTTTACGAATCCCAATGCAGCTAGAACATGCGCCTGTGGGGAGAGTTTTGCAGTTTAAATCTTAAACTCACTCGTAGTATGGAATGTAATATCAGGATAGTCCTTGATAGCCACATCTAGCAGCCAATTGCTCTCCGCCATAAAGACTTTATTTTCATCCTTATCGTAGAATACATTATTCGATTTGTATTTTATAAATTCTTCTATTTTCTTTTCGTCTCCGGTCATCCAGCAGGCTTTGAAATAATTGACTGGAGCCATACGGCATTTTGCACCATATTCGTGTTCTAGTCTGTATTGTATTACTTCAAACTGGAGTTCTCCTACTGTACCTACTATTTGTCTGCTGCCATGATAGGAGCGGAATAGCTGCGCCACGCCTTCATCGGTGAGCTGTTCTAGCCCTTTCTGAAGTTGCTTGGTCTTCATTGGATCTAGATTGATAATTTCCTTAAATATCTCTGGAGAGAAATTAGGTATACCTTTGAAGTAAAATTTTTCTCCTTCGGTCATCGTATCACCTATCTTGAAATTCCCAGAATCATAAAGCCCTACTACATCGCCAGGATAGGCATCGTCTATGATACTTTTCTGTGACGCCATAAAGGTAGTTGGATTATTAAATCGCAATTCCTTATTTTGTCGTACGTGATAGTAGAATTTATTGCGCTTAAATTCACCACTGCAGATACGCATAAAGGCTATACGATCTCTATGTTTGGGGTCTAAGTTGGCATGGATTTTAAAGATAAATCCTGAAAATTTAGATTCAGTAGGAGCTACCTCACGTTCACTTGTGAGTCGCGCTCTAGGATTGGGTGCTAACTGTACAAAGGTATCTAGCAATTCTTGTATGCCAAAATTATTGACTGCCGAACCGAAGTAAACTGGTGCGATAGCACTACTCAGATAGTCTTCGCGTTTGAGTTCTGGATAGACTCCATTGATTAAGTCTATATCTTCTCTCAGTTGATTGGCTTCGATTTTCCCTACACGCCTATCCAATTCCTCTGACTTTAGATCATCTATGGAAATATAGTCGTCTGTCAATTTCTGCTGACTAGGACTAAATAGATTGATTTTCTTTTCTGGTATATTATAGACTCCCTTGAAAAAAGTCCCTTGACCTATAGGCCAGCTCAGTGGCTGTACCTTGATACTTAGTTTTTTTTCCAATTCATCCAATAAGTCAAACGGGTCTTTACCATCTCTATCCATTTTATTGACAAATACAATGACAGGAGTGTCTCGCATACGACAGACTTCCATCAATTTTTCGGTCTGCTCTTCGACTCCTTTCACACAGTCTATAACTAGTATGACACTATCTACTGCTGTTAGGGTGCGATAGGTGTCTTCAGCGAAATCCTTGTGACCAGGCGTATCGAGGATATTGATGAGTAAATTCTTATATTCAAAAGACATGACGGATGTAGCCACAGAAATTCCTCTCTGCTTTTCTATTTCCATAAAGTCAGATGTGGTAGACTTCTTGATTTTATTGGACTTTACGGCACCCGCAGTCTGTATTGCCCCTCCAAATAGAAGCAGCTTCTCTGTCAATGTCGTCTTACCTGCATCCGGATGCGCTATGACGGCAAATGTTTTTCTTTTTGATATTTCTTCTTCAAACATATTTTAGTAGTCAGTCGTTAGTGGACGGGAATCAGTATTTAGAAATAACTTATTAAACATTCAAAATTCAACATTAATAATTATTAATACATTTCATATTTACAAAATTCACAATCCAGATTAGAATTCACTATGTGGTAACGAATGGATGATTTCAAACCAATTTTTTTCATAGCAGCCTTATTCGCTGATATAATCCATACATCAAAGCCCGTATAGTGTCTTTTGAGCATATCGCCTATATCCTTGTAGAATAGTACGATATCTTTCATCTCCAGACGCTCATCGTATGGTGGATTCAGAACTAAAATGCCTTTGGTATTGGGCGTTATTTCAAAAAAATTATCTCGGCTGAATTGAAGGCGAGAAGTATTGACCTTGAGATCAAACAAGTTCATCTTCGCTATATCAAACGCTTCATTAGCTTTTTCATTGACATAGAAATCTATTTCTGGAGTAGTAATCCGGTCCCTTATATCTTGTTGTAATTTTTTAAAAGCAGGCATAGAAAAGCCTTCCAACTGGAAAAATGGCCATTTCTCCCTATGAATATTCACTGGGTAATTAGAAGCTATCATCAAGGCTTCAGCGGTCAAGGTGCCGGATCCTGCCATCATATCATAAAAATCTTTCTCCCCTTTCCAGCCTGTCATCAATATCAATCCAGCGGCGAGGCATTCATTAATAGAGGCCTCGGTCTGTCTTTTTTTATAGCCTCTTTTATAGAGTGGCTCCCCTGTAGTATCAATCGACACTACGCAGTTATGGGTTTTTGAGATGTAGACCTGTATCCGTATATCTGGCCATCGCACATCTACACTAGGTCTCTTTTTATATTTGGCAAAGAAATAATCTGCTATCGCATCTTTGGCTTTGAGGCTTATAAAGTGTGAATTTTTTACAGCTTTAGTTACCACCACATTCTCTATCGCAAAGGTCTGCTCTATACCTATATATTTATCCCACGAAAAATTATTGAGGACTTTATACATCTGAGCCTCGTCTTTGAATTCAAAGTCAAAAAGAGGTTGGTAAATTCGCAATCCTGTCCTGAGGCAGAGATTGGCTCGCATCATTTGCTCGAAATTAGCTTCAAAAGCTACACTGCGATTGAGCTGCTCTGTAGATTCTATACCTAAATCATGCAGTTCTTTTTCTAAAACGGCTTCTAAGCCTTGAAATGTCTTAACTATATACTTTGCCTTATCCAAACCAAAAATTGAACTGCAAAGGTAAGGTATTAGTGACTTGTAACTACTTAATTATTCAATTAAGTCCTTTAACTACAGGGATGATTTTGGATTTATCTTATTCCACCGACGCCGTCTGCCTTTTGAATTGACTTGGTCGTCATTTTATCACCTAGCTTTATGCGAACATAATAGTATAGACTTGATTCTGATGGCTTAGGGCTATAGGTATAGGTCAGTGGACCCACAGGGAGTATTTTATTTTCTAGCACCTCTAGGATTCGACCTTGAATATCCATGATGTCAATATATACTACTTGACTTTTATCATTGTAAATAGAAATAGAGGTAGACTCCAAAAACGGGTTAGGGAAAATATTGATAGGATTGGCATTATCCTTGTCTGCTATTTCCTTGACTTCTCTTTCTGTGAGGTTAGGATTATCTTTAGAAAGACTAGTCACACCGCCAGTGCACTCGAAACCATAAATTTCCATAAACGAAGGTGTAGCTCCTTTGATTTCTATTTTGCCACCTTGTTCCTCAATGGTGAGTACTCCTTTTTTAAGGCACCATACAAAGTTCTCCTCTTTCGTAGCGTTTAATACTTCATATTCTTCGAAATAAAATTGATTCCCTTCTACAAAGCCTCTCAACGCAAATTCACCAAATTTGCCACTTTTAGACTGAATAAATGCGGTCCCAGTAACTTGGTTGCCTTCTTGTTTTAAATTATATTTATAGCTAAATTCGGCTATGTATTCCGTTTTAGTTTCATTAAATTGATATCGCGTACCATTCCATTCGCCGCTTATATCGGTAGCGGATAGATTGAGCACAAAGAAACTTAATAAGACCGCAATAAAAATAGAATTTTTCATTTATTATTATTATTTGTTAATGCAAATGTAGTTTCATTTTCTGACATTAGCAAGAGTGGGGAGTGTTAAATTTTAGAGATATATAGGTAAATGAACCTTCACTAATCCTAGACTTTCCAACTAAAACTAAATTCTACTCTTCCATTCATTCAATTTCATCAAAGCCTCCATCGGAGTCAATGCATTGACATCTATTTTTTCTAGTTCGTCTCGCAGGACTATGAGCCTAGGATCCGTCTGATCAAATATACTCAATTGATAAGTAGATTTTTCCGCTATTTGTTTCATTTTTTTCTTAATAGATTCTTCAGCAAGAGATTTCTGTTCTAGCTCGTGCATGATATCTTCTGCACGCTTGACTATATCGTGCGGCATTCCAGCTAGCTTGGCTACATGGATTCCGAAACTATGCTCGCTACCGCCTTCTACCAATTTTCTAAGAAATATGATATGTCCATCTACTTCTTTGGTCTTGATGTGAAAGTTTTTTATGCGCTCATGTTTTAGCGCTAGTTCGTTCAGCTCATGATAGTGCGTAGCGAAAAGAGTTTTTGGTTTTTCTTTGGAGAAGTATAAAAATTCTGCCAAGCTCCACGCGATGGAAATACCGTCATAGGTGCTCGTACCGCGGCCTATTTCATCCAATAATATCAAACTGCGTTCGGAGAAATTATTGACGATACTGGCAGTCTCATTCATTTCTACCATGAAAGTAGATTCCCCCATACTGAGGTTATCGTTGGCTCCTACACGGGTAAATAACTTATCAATATAGCCAATATTAGCTGAGCGCGCTGGCACGAAAGATCCCATCTGTGCCATGAGCACGATGAGCGCTGTCTGACGGAGCAGGGCAGACTTACCGCTCATATTAGGCCCTGTAAGCATAATGAGTTGTTGTTCTGAATTATTTAGATAAATATCATTGGGCACATAAGATTCACCTACAGCTAGCTGCTTTTCTATCACAGGATGACGTCCTTCTTTGATCTCGATAATGAGCGAATCATTAATGGTCGGCCGTTTATAATCATTCTGCAGCGCTACAAGTGCAAAGGAGAGGAGGCAGTCGATTTCTGCTATAGTTTGCGCATTGAGCTGAATAGGTTCTATATACTCTAGGGCTTCTTGCATCAATTCTTGCCATAAGACCTCTTGAATTTGATTGAGTTTTTCTTCCGCACCTAGTATCTTCGATTCATATTCTTTGAGTTCTGGTGTAATGTATCGCTCGGCATTACTCAAAGTCTGCTTCCGTATCCAGTTTTCGGGTACTTTATCTTTATGAGTATTGGTCACTTCAAGGTAGTAGCCGAATACATTATTAAATCCTATTTTCAAACTGGATATTTGAGTGGCTTGCTGCTCTCTAAATTGAATATCGAGCAAATATTGTTTCCCATCAGTGACTAGGGATAAATATTCATCAAATTCAGAATGAAATCCTTTCTTAAACGCAATACCTTTGGTTAATAAGGCAGGTGGTTCATCTAATAGTTTGCGCTCTATGGTTTCTATCAGGCTATGGCATGGCTGCAAAAAGTCATTGAATTTTTTATAGTCTGCAGAGTTTGATCTTAATATTAGGGCTATTAAGTCTTGTATTTTGAGCAGGGAGCGCTTGATCTGTACCAGGTCTCTTGGCTGCGCTTTGAGCATAGAAACTTTTGATATCAGACGCTCTAAATCGCCTATCTGATAAATTATATTTTTTAGATCGTCTCTAAAATCAATTTTATCGGTTAAATATTGGACAAGGGAAAATCGTCGCTCTATTTTTTCTATGGACACTAATGGGTGTAAAATCCAACGCTGGAGCATACGTGAACCCATGCTGCTCTGTGTTTGGTTGAGTATATCAAAAAGTGAGACCGCCTGTGCATGCTGACCCTGGACGAGTTCTAGATTTTTTATAGAAAAATTATCAAGCCAAACGACTTCTTTGGGTTTCAGTATGATTATTTTTTGAATATGCTCTAGTTTGTGCTGCTCATTGCTGTGCAGATAGTGCAGAATACTAGAGGCTGCTATCGTGGCTTCATCATAGGTCTCTATTCCGAATCCTTTGAGTGAATTCGTTTGAAATTTTTTAAGTAAGGTTTCTTTAGAATAGTCTTCGCCATAAATCCATTCCTCCATGCCATAGGTATAAAACTGCTGACTGATGCGTTTTAGATAGATAGATTTATTTTGCTTTGGAATGAGTATCTCTGAAGGTCTATAGGAATGTAAAAGCTTGTCTATATAGGACTCATCGCCTGCACTGATATAGAATTCTCCAGTACTAATGTCCATGAGCGCTATACCATTTTTCTTAGCTCCGACATAAATAGATGCGAGGTAGTTATTTTTTTTAGAATCTAAAATATTATCCTGACTAGCTATCCCTGGAGTTATAATCTCTGTGACTCCTCTTTTGACGATGGTTTTCGTCATTTTAGGATCTTCCAATTGTTCACAAATAGCCACTCTGTAGCCCGCTTTGACCAGCTTAGGAAGATAATTATCAAGCGCATGGTAAGGAATACCAGCCAGAGGTATCTCACCAGCGGCACCATTACCTCTCTTAGTAAGCGTTATTCCTAAGCAAGAAGAAGCTTTAACTGCATCCTCTCCAAAAGTTTCATAAAAGTCACCAACCCGAAATAGTAAAATCGCATCAGGATATTTCGCCTTGATTTGGTTGAATTGTTTCATTAAGGGAGTCTCCTGGCTCAAACGTTATTAAATTTTGTCTTAACCAGCGAATTTAGTTAGATTTCTACGAGAAGTTTATCTTTGTTTTTAACAGCAAAGAGATATTGTGGAAAAGTGCTATTTTATTAAGGATTGAATAGAATAGGCTAGCTATAAACTATAACATTGAAAAGTTAAATTTACGACCGAATCATAGTTGTGAATTGTGTGGAGTCAAAGGCGAATTATATGCTTTTACGGTATCTCCATAAGATGATGATAGCATGGACTATCAAGTGGCTCTGTGTGGTGCATGTCAAGAAGGTATCGAATCCAATGATTTTTCAAATTCGAATCACTGGAGAGCATTGACAGGCAGTATATGGTCAGAAACGACATCTGTACAGGCTTTGTCTTATCGAATTTTAGACCAATTGAAATCTCATTACTGGGCTGCAGAGACCTTAGATAGTGTTTTTCTAGATGAATCTACCATATCATTGGCCTTGGCGGAGATGCACACCTCTGAAAATAAAGTGATACATAAAGATGCTTATGGCAATGTCTTACTCTCTGGCGACAATGAGGTCTTAATCGAAAATCTCAATGAGAAAGGAACTAATTATATGGCATCAAAAGGTACGCAGGTCATTAAAATTAGATTGGTAGCTGACAATGTAGAGCAAGTTGAAAGTAAGATAAATAGTGATACTATTGTCATCTTAACTAGATTTCTCAAAAAGGCCTAGCCAATTTAAGTTGAACTAACTCTATGAACTTTATCTAAAAAAATACTTAACATTGAAATTATTTATTTTGATATACTATTGCTGTAAAAATACCAAAGTGTCACTTTAAATCATATAAAATTATGTCTTTCGGTCGTTTGCGTTTTGAAGCACAATTAGTAGCTATAGAGACTCTGATTAAGGAGTCCAAGTTCCAAGAAAATAGGGTTTTTTGGCTCTACGAGAATAATTTAAGATCTTCATTTTTCATGCTTGAAGGTTTAGCTCGTTTATATGCTCAAGCGCATAACAAAAAATTATTTACTAAAATAAAAGATAAAGCGAAAGAGTTAGAAGACGCACTGGGTTGGTTAGATTTTTACTATCATTACTATCAAGTATTCTCCAAGAATAGAAAACTTTCGGCTGAAGTCAAAGCATACTTTACAAAGAAATTAGAACAAAGTCAAGAAACCTGTCTTAAACTCTTAAAAAAAGAAGAATGGTTGAATGGCGATCGAATTAAAAAAATACGAAAGCAGTTGAAGTACGCAGATTGGAAAGAGGAGGCAGTGGAAGTAGAATTATTCTCTGGAATCTATCGCTCTGAAGCGAATGAGATACTTCAGTTTTTGAGAGATCACGAATTTCATTTTGCCGATATGGAGCACGATGTGCATGAGCTGCGAAGGAAACTTCGTTGGCTTAGTATCTATCCACAGGCATTGCAAGGTTTAGTTAAGTTGATCCACAAATCCAAGGATAAAAATGCACTCCTACAATATCATACGGAAGCTATTTTGACTTCACCTTACAATCAGATTCAACCTTCTAAAAAACTAGCAGCGCATCTAAAGTTAGGCAAACCGCAATTCTTTGCTCTTAGCTGGCTGATAGCAGAATTAGGTGAACTAAAGGATAAAGGCCAGCATATTGAAATTCTAACCTTTGTTTTGATGAAATTAGAGGGATTATCTGAGGAAGCGGCCTCTGAAAAAGCCTATACGATGCTAGCTAAGTCATTTCCAAAAGAAGAAGTTCTATTGAAAAAAGCTTCTGATATGGCACAGCAGTTTGCTTCGCTCCATGTATTAGAGGAATTAGTGATAGATTAAAACTTAATTTGACTCTAAATAAAGAATTACTCTTAGAATCCTTAACTTATTCTATGCCTTTTGGCAAATATAAAAGTATGCCTATATGCGATTTACCTATTTTCTATCTCGAATGGTTCATTCGAAAAGGTGGTTTCCCCATAGGAAAACTCGGCGATATGATGACGCTGATTTATCAAATCAAATTGAATGGGTTGGAGGAGATTATTGTGAAATTGAAAAAGGAGCAGGGGAAATAAATACTTCAACTTTTGTAGTGGCTTTTAAGTGTGCAGAGAAATTCCATACTAGAAAGAGCCAATAAGATTGCCCCCCCTTAAAACAAAAAAAGTCATCTCAAAAGAGATGACTTTTTTTGTTTGGGTGGGCGCTGAGGGATTCGAACCCCCGACCCCCTCGGTGTAAACGAGATGCTCTGAACCAGCTGAGCTAAGCACCCTTTTTTTATGCATCAAAGTTCTTCGTGTAAACGAGTTGCTCTGATGCTGACGAAGCTTTGCTTGTCAGCATGCCGACATTTATCGTCGGCAACCAGCCTTGAAGCTAAGCGCCCTTTGAATTTGTTCGTTTTTGCGAACAAAGGCGTACTGCCTTTTTCAAAAGCGAGTGCAAATATAAAGAGTTTTTTTAATTAGATTATCTTTTTTTTAAATTAATTCCCTCACCTCGATTTTATCGCCTATGGAGAAGGTCGGGCATTGTTTGCCTATCTCTAGAGCAGCTTCAAAACTCTCTGCTTTAATGACATATAATCCACCAAAAGCCATTTCTGGATAAGGAATCGGTTTTGTGACGATATCTCCATCGATGAGTTCTAAAAGACAACCTTCGCCATTAAGCCCATAGCCATTGATAAATATTCCTTTTGCTGCGAGGTCTTTCGCCCATTGGATATGCAATTGAATGATTTCATTTAATTCTGTGTCTGGTCGTGACGTGCGAATATCTTCGCGTATAATGAGTATGTATTTATTCAATTCCATAGTTCTGATTTAATCATCGAAGTATGGCCAAAAACTCATCGAACAGATAGGCACTGTCGTGCGGACCTGGTGAACTCTCTGGGTGATACTGTACTGAGAAGGCTTTTTTTCCTTTAATACGAATGCCTTCGATAGTTTCATCGTTGAGATTGATATGAGTCACTTCCACATTGGATAGTGATTTTAAAGATTCTCCATCCACACCGAAACCATGATTTTGTGAAGTAATTTCGCTGATGTTTTTAATTATATTTTTTACAGGATGATTGAGCCCTCTATGACCGTAATGGAGCTTATAAGTTTTAGCTCCAGCTGCTAAGGCCAATATTTGCTGTCCTAGACAGATACCGAATACGGGAATATCTTTTTCTAAAATCTCCTTCGTCATAGTGACCGCATAATCCATAGACGCTGGATCACCAGGACCATTGGAGAGAAATATTCCCTGCGGATTCCATGCTAACACTTGACTGAGAGGAGTCTTGGCAGGAAATACTTTGAGAAAACAATCCCGCTGCTCGAAATGATTTAGGATGTTTTTTTTGATTCCGAAATCATAAACCGCTATTCTATATTTTCCTTGTGGGTTGCCAAGTTCATAAGTTTCCGAGGTGCAAACTTTGCTAGAAAGCTCTTGCCCCTTCATTTTAGGTGCTGCAGCTAGTTGTTTTTTGAGTTCATCTATATCTTCCGTTTCAGATGAGATAATAGCATTCATAGCGCCCTGCTTTCGTATAATCTGAACCAGTTTACGTGTATCTACATTTTTGATAGCAGGCACATTGTGGGCTTTGAAATAGTCGTGCAGTGACATAGTGGACTTAAAGCGTGAAGGCTTATCTGCAAATTCACGGCATATCATACCAAAGATAGATGTCTTTTTATTTTCTTCATCTGCAACCATTGTACCGTAGTTGCCAATATGATTCGAAGTCATGACGAGCATTTGTCCATAATAACTAGGATCTGTAAATAGCTCCTGATAGCCTGTCATGCCTGTATTGAAGCAGAGTTCTCCTACACGAGTTGTGTTGGCACCTACAGATACTCCTTCAAATACATCACCGTTTTCTAAAACTAAAATTCCCTTACTCAATTTAATTAGTTTGTTTAGTTAATACAGTTTAATTCACTCATCATCCAATCATCATATCGTCAAATCATCACATTAATTACATCTTCTCAAACACCACAGCTGTAGCGCCACCGCCACCATTACAGATACCAGCTACTCCGTATTTTCCATTTTTATTTTTCAAAACCGAAAGCAACGTACAGGCAATTCTAGCTCCTGAGCCACCGATAGGATGTCCTAGGGCTACCGCTCCTCCATAAACATTAACTTTGCTCGCATCGAGTTTCATCTCTTGTAAATTAGCTAAAGCGACCACAGAGAAAGCTTCATTGATTTCATAAAAATCAATTTGATCCATAGTCAATCCAGCTCTTTTGACCGCTGCAGGTATAGCTACAGAAGGCGCTGTGGTAAACCAATCAGGATCTTGTTCACTATCTGCATAGCCTACTACTTTCGCTATAGGTTTGAGGCCTAGACTTTCCATTTTACTTTTACTCATAAGTATCATGACTGCAGCACCATCATTGATTTTAGAAGCGTTGACTGCAGTGACCGTTCCATTTTTATCAAAAGCTGGTTTGACAGTCGCTACTTTATCCCATTTTACATTTTTATATTCATCATCTTCGGTGACTAGTTTAGGTTCACCACCTCTCTGTGGAATAGCTACTGGTATCAACTCATCTGCAAAGGCATTTTCTGCATAGGCTGCCTGAGCACGTTTGTAAGACTCGGTAGCATAGGCGTCTTGCTGTTCTCTTGTAATTTCATATTTAGCGGCACATAGCTCTGCTATGTTACCCATCATTCCTTTTTTAAATGGATCTTGTAGTCCGTCTCTTACGATAGCATCGACCAGTTCCCCATTGCCATATCTGTAGCCAGCTCTACCATTGGGTATGTAATAAGGAGCATTGGTCATCGACTCAAATCCGCCTACAAGCACTACCTCGTGATTTCCTAGTTGAATAGATTGCGCGCCTAACGCAATAGACTTCAAACCCGAAGCACATACTTTATTGATCGTAGTACAAGCTGTCTGATAGGTCAATCCTGCTCCTAAAGCAGCCTGACGTGCAGGTGCCTGACCATTATTTGCCTGAAGTACATTGCCTAATATGGCTTCTTGGATTTCTTCTGCTTTGATACCAGACTTTTCCAATACACCTTTGATCACATCTACTCCTAATTCTACACCTGTCTTAGCAGCTAAGGAACCACTAAAAGCACCTATCGGCGTGCGACCATAGGCTACTACATATACTTCGTTCATATAAAATGGGTTATTAATTTTTTTGTGGGACAAAGATAGCTAGATGGGTTCAAGTCCTTGGAGCAATTATTAAGATTGTGGATAAGTTTTATTCCCTTATTTTTCAATCAGATAAACGCCGTTTTTTGGCAATGTGGATTTTTATATTTGTCGCAAGTCAAATGAATGAACTACTTTAGTATAATAATTTTCTCATACCTTTAATTTATTGTAGACAGAGTTTATGCAGCGCACGATTGCACATATGGATTTAGACACCTTTTTCGTCTCGGTAGAGCGGAAAAATCAGCCGCAGCTGATAGGCAAGCCTGTGCTGGTCGGTGGTACGAGTGACCGAGGTGTGGTGGCATCCTGTAGCTACGAAGCGCGCAGCTATGGAATACACTCGGGTATGTCTATGAAGCTCGCTCGCCAGCTCTGCCCAGAAGCCTTGGTGGTGCGGGGAGATCACGAGCAGTACAGCTATTATTCCAATATAATCACGGATATTATCCGCGAGCGCGTGCCGCTTTATGAGAAGACATCGATAGATGAGTTTTATATCGACCTGACGGGTATGGATAAATTTTTTGGTTGCTTCAAATACGCAACCGAACTGCGCAGTGTGATTATGAAAGAGACGGGTCTGCCCATATCGCTTGCGATGTCTTGTAATAAGACGGTAGCCAAAATAGGCACAGGACAGGCCAAGCCCAATGGTCAGCTAGAGATCGTACTGGGTAATGAAAAAGAATTTCTAGCGCCCTTGTCTATCCGAAAGATACCGATGGTAGGGGAGAAGACCTATAGTCTGCTACGCAATATGGGTATAGAAAAAATCAAGACCATACAGGAAATGCCACTCGAAATGATGCAGCGTGTATTGGGGGAAAATGGAGTGGCTATCTGGCGAAAAGCCAATGGCATAGATCATTCGCCACTGGTGCCTTATGTCGAAAATAAATCAATCTCCAGCGAGACAACGTTTGATAAAGATACCATCGATGTGCACTATTTACAGCAGGTGCTCACCAATATGACGGAGAGCCTCGCTTATCAACTGCGAACCAAGAAAAAACTAACGGCCTGTGTGGCTATAAAAATTCGCTATTCGGACTTCAATACTTATACCATGCAGTGCAAGATTCCCTACACGGCTATGGATCATGTGCTCATAGACAAGGTGAAGACCTTGTTTCATAAATTATTTCAGAAGCGACTCTTGATACGATTGATTGGTATTCGATTTAGCCACTTGGTGCAGGGCTCATATCAGTTCGACCTCTTCGATGATATGACAGAAAAAGTCATGCTCTACAGCGCTATGGACAAGCTCCGCGACCGCTTCGGGGAAAATATCATCCAGCGCGCTTCGATAGTAGGAATGAAAAAGAGGGAGTTTTTGAATCCGTTTAAGGGATGAGATGTGAAACAATCCACTCATATCTAAACCATTATCGCATTTACTATACCTTTTTAATTATTATGAACGTATAGGGAGGGGGGTATTTTTAAACTATATTTGTGATTGAAGATTTATAGTGGGACGAAATGGATAAATTTTCTAAAAAAATACAAAACGATTACCAGACAAAACCAAGATGATACGCTACTTAATCTCTTTAATCAAATTCTATTTAGTTCTAGTCAAGAATTTGAGAGCATATAGCATTATCTGTACACTAAGCATAAATAAAGTAACCATAGGAAAGCCTCGCTCTGGAAAAGTGGACTTATCCTATGGCTCTTCACACATTATACAGATGCCAATGAGGTATCCCACAGGCTTTGTGTAATGAATTATGGTGGCGAAACTAGATAAAATTTCGGTAATCAGTCTTAAATTGTTTAAATTTACGCTGGGTTTTATCTAAGTGACCACCAACCTGAATTGAAGTTGCCTCAAAAACGATTTACAAACTTTTTACTTCAATCTAAATTTTTTAAAATGAAAAAATTAATATTAATTATATCTTTATTTCAATTTCAAATGCATTCGGTCAAATAACTATAAATAATTCCACTGGAAATAATATAGAGGTGACATATAGAGAATTTGATACAGCCACTTGTAGTGCAACAAATATTATAGTCACCACAGTTGGTCCATTTGGAACTTATACTGCAGCTGTATCGGCAGGTTCTACAAACTTTGCAAGTCTTGTGTCCAAATGCATCAATACTGGAAATACACAGAATCAAACTATAACCACCCCTATGGTAACTGGATCAACTTGCTCTATAACTTCGAATCCAATTTCCAATTGTGTATTTTTAATCCCCTGCAATGTAACTTGGACTGAAACTGTTTTTGGTGTTGTTACTATAGATTTTTTTTAATGAGTTAAGCAATGAAGCTATTTTTAAATTTACTAATAGTATTGACGATTAACATAAATGCAGCTAACCGTGGTTCAAACTTGCATAGTATTTATTCAAATAGCTTCGAAGAAAACCTAGGCCAAATCAACTACCCCGACAATAAACCAGCCCCCGAAGTAAAGTATATATATCGACAGGGAAACCTTAAGATTTTTCTGCTAAATAAGGGCTTGGCTTATCAGATTGAGAATTACTTCACCCCGATCCTATCCAAAGGAGAAGGATGTATAGATTATCATCTTTCAGAACTAGCCTCGGCAGCCTCGGCTGGTTCTGAAAGATTTTTAGAAACCTACCGTATGGATATGGAGCTAATCGGAGCTAATCCAAATCCAGAAATCATAGCTGAAGGTAAAAGTCCAGACTATACGAACTATTATCTCCCCGTCTTGATACAAACACATTCATACCAAAAAATAATCTATAAAAACATCTATCCCGGTGTCGACTGGGTGATTTATATTGCACCACCATCACTCAATGGGGAGGGTAAGGGAGGGGTAAAATACGACTTCATCGTTCACCCCAGCGCTGACCCTGCTCTAATCAGACTCAAATACAAAAACGCTGAACAAATCTACCTAGACCAATTTGGCAACCTTATTCTTCGAAACCGATTAGGTGATATAAGAGAAAATGCACCCGAAGTTTTTCAAAATCAAGCGAAACTAACAGCCAACTATCTGCTAAATGACAGTATAGTTCGCTTTGATATAAGAAACTATAATCCGAGTCAGTCAGTTATTATTGACCCACAGCTGGAGTGGAGTTCTTATTATGGGGGAAATAGTTTAGATGATGGAAGATGTAATACTAATAATTTTGGGAGAATTTATTTATACGGTACAACAAGTTCCAACCTAAACATTTCCTATAATGGATTTCAAAATAATTTTACAAATGGAACTCACATGTTTCTCGCAAAATTTAATAGCAAGGGAGAGCGACTATGGGGAACCTACTATGGAGCTAAGTCATCTTCACAAGTAAGTGCTATGTATCCAGATGCAAGTATATTAATAGCAGGAACCGCGAACGATACATCTTCTATCTATTCCCACAATGGTTTTCAAAATACTTATGGTGGTGGAACTCAAGATGGATTCATGGTAAAATTTGATTCATCAGGGTTGCGGTTGTGGGCGAGTTTTTTTGGCGGTACTGGTGCGGATGCGATATCGGATATCAAAATAGACTCAAACAACCACATTTATTTGGCAGGGACTACTACGAGCTCCAATGCTATAGCGCAGAATGCATACCAAGACACACTCTATATCAAATACCATCCAACCACAGGTAGTCAAATAGCGAATAATTTTATAGCGAGATTGAATTCGAATGGAACCAGAGCATGGTCGAGTTATTTTGGATTAAATGGTTATTCCCCGTCTATAGCTATTCTTGGTTCAGAGTTGGTATTCTCCAATACCTATATTGACACCCATTTGCTATTTACTGATTATTCGAATCTATACTTTACAGGTCAACCTCTGTTTATGGCAAAGTTTTCTGCGTTGAATGGTAATCGGCTTGTGAGTAAATCTATAGCTTTGAATCTAATAAATTTTTCGACCTTTACTTACCGAGGTATGTTTTTACATAAGAATTCGATTTATGCACTATGTGGAATAGGTAGTCCTTTCGCACCTTTGTTATCAACTGGATTTAAACGAACGGCCTCTGGCGCATCTGATGTATTAATTTTGAGACTAGATACCAATTTTAATAATGTATGGTCATCCTATTTAGGAGGTAATTTTCCTGATATTCCAACGAGTATAGCCTTTGATAAGCGCAATAATTATTACATCTCTGGTGTTACTTCTTCAACTACTGGAATTCACTATCGTGGATTAAAAAGTACACTTCCTGGGACTCAAAGTTCATTTGTATATAAAATCTCAGCTAAGGATTCTTTGATATGGTCATCCTATATCGGTGGAGATAATATTACTAATCTTGTATCCATTATAGCGGATAAATCGGACAATATCTATCTTTCAGGTAATACCTCTTCCACTTCTGGATTAGCCTATCAAGGTCACCAGAATACTTTTAGTGGAGGCGCATCTGACGCTTTCCTTATGAATATTTCCTGTGCTAAATTGGATACTATCAGACAGAGTATATGTAAAGGTGATAGTGTGTTTTTTAGAGCTAAATATTATAAAGAGATAGGATTTTATACTGATTCTTTGCTCACATGGGATATCTGCGACAGCTTGACCACCCTTCAACTCACCGCATTGAGAAAAGATACGACCTATCTCTATGATACCATCTGCTCGGGGACTAACTATGTCTGGAATGGAGTGAATAGACCCACGAGCGGAGTCTATCGAGATACCCTTATAAATAACGTAGGTTGCGATAGTTTTTTAGTCCTAAACCTGCACATCAAACTCACCGATACGATCCATCTTTACGATACAAGCTGTGCTAATCTGCCTAAGACCTTTAATAGTCAAAACCTCACGCTGGCAGGCGTCTATCGAGATACTCTAAAAAATATCGCAGGCTGCGATAGTCATATCTTTTATCATTTTATCCCTAAGCCTATTTATGAGACACCTCTCAGCCGATCTATCTGCGCAGGAGACTCCACCCTCTTCGGTGGAAAATATCGCAAGCTAGCCGGAACCTACTACGATACCTTTAAAACCAAACCAGGCTGTGACTCGGTAATAAAAATGACCCTGACCCTAAACCCCCTCGATACGAATAGACAAAGCCAGACTATCTGTAGAGGAAAGTCTTACCTTTTCTTTAGTCAGACCCTCACCACCACAGGCACCTATTTCCATACCCTCAAAAACAAAAACAACTGCGATAGCACGATAATCTTAACCTTGTCGGTTATCGATAGTTCCACCTATAGCTTCAGCAGAATGCTGTGCAGTGGTCAGTCCTTTAACTTTAACAATCAAATCCTCACTCAAGCAGGCGTGTATCGAGATACGTTTTCGAATTATCTAGGTTGTGATAGTTTCGTGACCTTAAATCTCAGTTTCGGTTTGGTGCTTTATGATACACTTCGTCAGACAGTCTGCGCTGGACAATCTTTTAGAGGCTATTTCAGCCCTGGCACTTATTATGAAACCTATATATCAAACCAAGGTTGCGATAGTATTTTGACTATTAATCTCAAACATTTACCGGCTTCAGAATATAAGATTATTCAGCATAGTAAATGTGGTGCTTTCCGCTACGGCAGCAGCACCTATGCGCAGAATGATAGTTTTACGGAAACGATTAAAAACTCCCTCAACTGTGATAGTATCGTGACGAAGCATATAGTCACTATCACTAAGCCGAATCCATTGGTCTTAGAGCCTAAGTCTATTCCATTCTGCGAAGAAATTATGCATAGAAGCCAAGCCAAGACACAGAGCTTCTATACCCAGGATACGGTAAAAAGTGCAGAGTACCCCTACTGTGATAGTCTCTATCAGCCTATCTTCTATCAGCGAGAGATTCGACCAGACCTCGCTATTTATGCTGCTTCGGATACTGTAGTTCGTGGACAAACCATCCAGCTATCTGCTGCCCTAGCTAATAATTATCGCTGGAATACAGGTGAGCAAACCACCGTCATTCGCCCGAAAATAGAAGAATCGACCACCTTTACCGTTCGTGGTTGGAATCTCGAAAACTGCGAGGGCCAAGCTAGTATAGTTATTACCGCTGTTGAGCCATTGATTATTGATTTTCCTACCGCCTTTAGCCCGAATGGAGACGGATTGAACGATTCCTTCTACCCGAATACCAATCAAAATGTAATCATTGAAAGCTTCGACATCTACAACCGTATAGGCGAGAAATTCTATAGCTACACTCCTCTATCTCCGAGTTGGAATGGATTCTATCTCGGTCAGCCTGCTGCTGCGGGAGTTTATTCCTATATTCTGAATTATCGATTTCTAGGAAATCGATTTACAAAGACGGGTGAGGTTATGGTGGCGAGGTAGTGCTTAATTTCATAAATACATAGATTTGAAAACAAAAAAAGACTAATTACTATCTACTCTTGACTTACGATTTCAATGTGCTACACCATAAAACAAACTGCCAATGAACGTCTTTTAGAAGGGAGATTTAGAGCACGGGTTAAGTATCCGCCGCAGCTGGAGCAGATAGAAAAATCTTCTGGCTTTGCTTTTCCCTTGGTGCCCGTGGTGACGAATAAAGAAATGGATAGTATTCATCTATATCATTGGGGCTTGATTCCTCACTGGGCGAAGGATAAGGAGTTACGAAAAAATACCCTCAATGCTCGAATAGAAACTATTGAAGAAAAACCGAGTTTTCGATCTTATGTAAAGAATCGCTGTTTGGTTTTAATAGACGGTTTCTACGAGTACCAATGGCAAGACCCCAAAGGGAAGGTCAAAAAACCATTTCTCATGACTATGCCCGATGGGGAACCTTTTGCCTTAGGTGGTTTATTTAGTGTCTGGACAGATAGAGTGACTGGTGAACTCGTGCCGACATTTACCATACTCACCACCGAAGCCAATGAGCAGATGGCCATCATACACAATACTAAGAAGAGAATGCCACTAATCTTGACCAAAGAAAATGAAAGAGAATGGCTGGAAGGAAAACTGGATAAATTGAGTTTTGAGGAGAAATTGGTCACGACAGAATTGTAATCAATTATTCTCCATAAAATTTATCCTTATCCCAGTTCTGAGGATTGTTGCGAATATAGTCTTGAATTTGAAGATATGATTTATCATCACGAATAATGTGATCGTGAAATCTGGGTTGCCATTTAAAATCAAATCCTAATCGATTACAATGTTTGGTCACAGCAGATTTGTATGAACCAACGATAGATGATATCGTGTTTTTGCCTTTATTTTGGAATCGTTTTTGTCCGGGCGATAAATCGTTCCCATGTTGTAGAGAAAAGACATGCCTTGTCTCTTCGTTATTGCCATTGTCGCCATTATTCCTATCATTTCCATGCAATATCAATATCCCATGAATATGATTCGGCATGACCACAAATTCGTCCAATTCTATATTTTTGGCATGATTTTTTACTTCATACCATAGAATATGGGCAATGGTTCCTGTATTGGATAACACCATTTTATCGTCCACAATTTCACCGAAATAATGTTCTCGATTTTTTGTGCAAATTGTGATGAAATATACCCCATCCCAGGCATAATCCCAATCTTGCCAGCGAGCGGATGTAATTCTATATTTGTTCTGATATTTATCCATGTTAGAATGTTCACATTTCGTTTCAAATTTATCCAAAAATAAATATTAAATCTAAAAATTTTCCCGATTGATAGTCTCCAATCGTTTCATTTCTTTTACTTCGATATAGTTAAAGTCGAATTCTACAACGACCTTGCCTCGCAAGCTATAGCAGCCTTGTCCTCTGAAGGGGAAGGCCGCCGCAGATGGCGGGAAATGAACGGTATCGATCCATTCGCCTTCGCGGTCTATAAAGGTGCCGAAATACATTTTATTTCCCTGTGCTGTTCGCGTACTTTTTATGGCAGCTAAATATCCTATGATGGTAATCTCTTGATTTAATTTTTCTTTAAAATTTTTAGCGACAAGATTTTCATCGGGCATATTTTTTAGCAGCTGAAAAGGCGAACAGAGCGGAAAACCCAGTAGTTCTATTTCATCGAGCGCATCATCGAGCCAGCTGTGTTCGAGTTTTGGGAATTTATAATCAATTATTTCTTTTTTGAATAACTCCTGATGTTGAATTTCTTGCTTGGGATTGATTTCTAAATGCGCCTGCCAGAGCAATTCTTTTTTATTAATACCGCTAAAACTAAATGCCCCAATGCGAATGAGAAGAATGATTTGCTCTAAAGAAATTTTCACTCGCGATATAAAGTCTGTCAAGTTTACAAAAAAGCCTCGACCTCTTTCTGACAATATCGCCCGCACCGTATTGGCTTCGAGATTTTGTATCATCTGAAAGCCTAAATAAATATCGTTTCCATCTATGGTGGTCATCACATGACTTCGATTAATACAAGGAGCTTTGATAATTCCTCCGTGCATGCGCGCTTCATGCACATAGATTTCTGTTCGATAATAACCTCCACCATTATTGAGCGTGGCTACCATATATTCCAGAGGATAATAGGCTTTGAGATAGAGTGCTTGAAAGCTCTCTACCGCATAGCTGGCGGAGTGTGCTTTGGAAAAAGCGTAGTTGGCAAAACTCTCAATCTGATACCAGATATCTTGAATAGTTTTTTGCGAATAGCCTTTTTGTACGCAGTTTTGAAAGAAATTTTCCTTGACTTTGTGAAATTCATTTCGCTGCTTAAATTTCCAACTCATCCCCCTTCGCAAATAATCAGCATCGGCTAAACTCAAACCCGCAAAGTAATGCGCTACTTTGATCACATCCTCTTGATAAACCATGACCCCATAGGTTTCTTCCAGTATTTCATAGAGATGTGGAATGGCTTTTTGTGCTTTTTCTCTTTTTACTGGGTCGCGGTAGCGCTGAATATACTCATTCATCATACCACTTTTACTTACTCCAGGGCGTATGATAGAACTCGCCGCTACGAGTCTCAAATAGTCATCAGCTTGTAATTTGGTCAAAAGCATGCGCATGGCAGGGGACTCGATATAAAAGCAGCCAATACACTTTCCTTCTTTCAATAATTCTTTGACGCGCTTATCTTCTTTAAATTTATCTACCTGATGTATATCAATATCAATGGCGCGATTGGCAGCTAATATGTCCACAGTCTCTTTGATTTTAGCGAGGCCTCGCTGACTTAGAATATCGAATTTGGCCAAGCCAATATCTTCCGCTTCGATCATACTGAAATGAGCAGTTGGATAGCCCTTTGGTGGCATAAAGGTGGCCGTATAACTATGAATAGGCTCTTCGGATATGATGATTCCACTGGCATGAATACTGAGATGGCTTGGGAATCCAGAGATGAGTTGGCTGTATTGCAGCACTAGTTGACTCATAGAATCTAAATTCTGTACTTCCTTTTCTCTCTGTAACTTGTCAATTTCAAATGCAGGTAAGCCAAATACCTTACCTAGTTCTCTTATTACTGCATCCTTTTGAAATGTATTATAGCTGCCAAGCAGTGCAGTATGTTGGTGACCAAATCGTTCGAAGATATACCTTGTGATATCATCTCTATCGGTCCACGAAAAATCAATATCAAAGTCCGGAGGATTATTTCGAAAGGGATTGATAAAGCGCTCAAAGTATAAATCTAATTCGATAGGGTCTACATCTGTGATGCGCAGAAGATAAGCCACTATACTATTCGCCCCGCTGCCTCTTCCCACATAGAAGTAATCTTTAGAACGGGCATAGTTGACGATATCCCAGTTGATGAGAAAATAGGAGGCAAATTTCATCGATTGTATGACTGACAATTCCTTTTTTATTCTTTGTATAATTTCATCATTGACCTCTGAATAGCGATACGGAAGACCTTCCATACAGAGACGTCGTAGCATTTGATTATCTTCATCAAAGCTAGTCGTGTAGAATTGTTTGTTTTTAAAACTCATTTTCCCCATCTCAATTTTGACTTTAGACTGGGCTAGGAGATTCTTAGTATTTTCTACAATAATAGGGTAGTCATGAAAAATCTCTTCCAGTTTTGATTTCGGCAAAGGCATTTCTTCTACGCTAGCTTGCTCATAATGTTCTAAGCGACTTAACAGGATATTTTTATCTATGGCTCTTAATAAACGGTGAGCATTAAAGTCTCGTTTTTGTGTAAAACTAAGGGGTTGAAAGATGATACATTTACTTAAATCTAAATCCTTATATAAAAAAGGTAGTATTGATACTTCTTTTGCTGAAATGCCTATAAATTCATAGTTTTTGAGCTTACGCTTCCTATACTTACTTAAAGGATAAATTATACTTACGTGCTCAAAATTGGGAGCTGATTGGAGAAAAGGTTGACCTTTATGCGCATATTCTGAGAGGTGTTGATTGAGTTCGCGATACCCCTCATTGTTTTTAGCAATGCCCACATAACACTGATCTATACCATTCCGAAAATCGATACCTATGCTGAGTTTAATCCCAATTTCCTCCGCTAATCGAAGGGAATCTATGGTAGCTGAAGTATTATTGATATCGGTGAGAGCTAGTGCTTTGTAACCATTCTGTGCAGCGGCCTCCAATAGCTGACTAGGAGACAATGTCCCATATCGCAGACTAAAATAGGTATGGCAGCAAAGCAGCACGGTACAAACTTATTTAATATGTGGTATAAATGAACTTAAAAAAAATCCCCTCACGATTGTGAAGGGATTCTAACTTATATAAAAAAAATACTTAGTATTATCCTTCTAAGCTCTTTAAATAGGATTGAGTGTAAGCAGCTTTTAATCTTTGGTTTCTGCTAGAAACAGACTTCTTTGTAAAATGCTGTCTCGCTCGTAATTGTTTTACAGTCCCTGTCTGATCAAATTTTTTCTTATATTTTTTAAGCAATTTGTCTATTGAATCTGCTTCTCTTGAATCTATGATTAACATATTAAAATACCTCCTTTTTTTATGAGCCCACAAATATAATGAGTTTAAGTTAAAAGTTAAAGGTAAAAAGTTTAAAGAATTAAAATTATGATTATGAGTTTATTAGACTTAATGGCTTTCAACTTTTAACTTTAGCCTTTCAACTATTTAAGTAACTCTCTGGCGATAACTAATTTCTGTATTTCGGAAGTTCCTTCACCGATAGTACATAGTTTGATATCACGATAAAACTTCTCTACTGGGAATTCTTTGATATAACCATAGCCCCCAAAGATTTGTACAGCTTCATTGGCTACTTTACAGCCTATTTCGCTGGCATATAATTTAGCTATAGCGGATTCTTTGGTTATTTTGAGACCTCGGGCCTTCATATCAGAACATTGGTAAATAAGCAGCTCTGCAGCTTCTATCTGAGTCGCCATATCGGCTAGTTTGAATGCAATAGCTTGATTTTCGCATATTGGCTTGCCGAATTGCTGTCTTTCTTTACTATATTTGATAGAAGCTTCAAAAGCTCCTTTGGCTATGCCTAAGGCTAGAGCGGCTATAGATATTCTACCACCATCTAAAATTTTCATCGATTGAATAAAACCTTCACCTACTTTGCCTAATATCGCGTCTTTAGATACCACACAGTTATCAAATATAACTTCTCCAGTCTCAGAAGCTCGCATACCGAGCTTGTCTTCCTTTTTACCACATTTAAGGCCAGGATTTCCACGCTCTACTATGAAGGCTGTCATACCATGACTATCTAGTAAATCTCCTGTTCTAGCGATGACTACCATGACATCTCCTGTGAGACCATGGGTGATAAATATCTTAGTGCCATTGATAATCCAATTATCACCATCCTGCTTGGCTGTGCAGAGCATTCTCATGGCATCCGAACCTGTATTGGGTTCTGTGAGCCCCCATGCACCAATGAATTCTCCACTGGCTAATTTTGGGGTATATTTTCTTCGTTGCTCTTCTGTTCCAAAGCTATATAGATGCATAGAACATAGTGAATTGTGCGCAGCATAGGATAATCCTACGGAACCACAAACCTTGGCTAATTCTTCTATTGCTACGATATATTCTTCGTATCCCATTCCTGCACCTCCATATTCCTCTGGTATGAGCATGCCCATAAACCCAAGTTCACCTAATTGCTTGAATATATGGCGAGGAAACTCTTGGGATTCATCCCATTTCATTACATTGGGAAGGATTTCTTTCTTAGCAAATTCCGCGATAGTAGATCTTACTAAATTTTGATTCTCTGATTGACTAAAGTTCATTTCAATTAATATTAAATTTTAAAATTAGGATTGATTTACACCTCTAAATCTCTGCACACGGGCTACCACTATGACACTTATCTCAAATAGAATAAATAAAGGAATGGCTACCATAATTTGACTAAATATATCTGGGGAAGGTGTTATAGCTGCTGCTATAATAAGAATAGCTATATATAAGTGTTTTCGATAAGTATGCATAAAGTCTGTTGTCAAAATTCCTATCTTAGATAAGAAATAAGCTATGATAGGCAGTTCGAACATGATACCCGTCCACAGCACAGTATCAGAAAGATTTTCAAAATAGTTAGAAATATTGGGCATATTAACAATGTCATCACTTACCGTATAGCCAGTCAAGAATAATAAGGTAATAGGGAAAATAATAAAATATCCAAACGAGGAGCCGATGAGGAAGAGTAAAAAGCCAAAACCTAGTAGAACTTGTGCATAGTTTCGCTCATCCTTGTGAAGTGCGGGTAGAATAAAACGCCAAATTTCCCATAAAAAATATGGTATGGATGCTATGACACCAAGCATAAAAGCAGTCTTAATATGCAGAAAAAATTGTCCTGCTATTTCCGTATTGATGAGCTTGACAGGAATCTCATTAACACAAAAATCTTGTGCTATTTTACATAGCACTTTATATGACCAGAAATTGACATCGAGTGGACCGAAGATAACATCTTCAAAAATAAATTTACTAAAAAAGAAAAGTGAAAGAGTAACAATAAGCAGAAAAACTACAGAGCGGAGAATATGCCAACGTAATTCTTCAATGTGCTCAAAAAAATTTAAGTCTTTCATGTACGTTTTATACCAATTTCTTACTGACAGCTCTTATTAATATTATCTAATCCGCGATTAAAATCTTTTTCTAGAAAATGTTTCATCATGACATATTTGTACCCGTTCAAAAACTTTGATAACATAGCCGACTCACTTCCATGAATGTCCATGGACCATGTAATTTTAGTTCCCTCTGCTACAGGCTTTAGCGTAAAGGAACAATTCGCAGGTTTCTCGTCTCCAAAATTTAATACCATATTTATTTTCTCATTTTCCTTACAGTCAAGAATGGTTAATTTACCCTTAGCTGGGTCCATATTTCCATCCCATGTATACCAAGCGTCTTTACCGCTGCTAACTTCACTGTAGTTTAGTTTCATATTAGGGTCATATTCTTGCCACGGGCTCCATGTTTCCCAATTCTTCAATTCATTTATCAAAGTAAATGCTCTATCTGGAGAGCACTTGACAGACTTTGATACTTGGAAATTATTCTCCCTAGGCAGCAGAAATCCCACCACTGTGAATGCAAGGATAAAAAGTGCAAATAAAGAGAGTGATGTCTTCCATAAAGAACCCATAATTTTCTGTTTTGAGCAAATGTACAATTGTTTCTATTAAATGAAAGAAGGAGGTTAATTAAAAAATATAAATAATTGTAAAATAGGCAATTAAACATTGTAGATATAATTTTTGTCCTAAATTTAAGTTTTAAATAAAAACTTCTTAGTAAAAATCATATATTTGTACATATTTATAATAACTAAAATATCCATATGTTAAGAATTCTTTTATGTCTACTATTAGTTTTAGGCTTGACATCTGCCTCTTATTCACAAAAGGGTAAATCGAACCCTGCTAATGCACCAAAGCTAGACCAGAAAAAATTGGCCAAGGCCAATACAATGATAGCTCAGGCTATGAAGGAAAAGGATAAAGGCAAGCAAGGTGAACTTATAAACAATGCCTTAGAACTTTATCGCGACATGAAAATGTTCAAAGAAGGAAATATAGCGGTTGGAGACGCTTTCTATAATAAAGGTGACTTTAAAACAGCTGATAGGTTTTACGCCAAAGGAGGCAAGGAGAATAAAACTGAAATGAAAGATAAGATAGGCAAAGCTTATCTTGAAGACGCATTCAAAGAATCTGACCCTAAGCTTCAGAAAAAAGCTTTTGAGAATGCATTTAAAGCACTTTCTAAGGCTTATACACCTGCAGAGGCGAATAGAATGATAGGAAATGAATTCTTTGATATGGGAATAGATTACTATCCGCAAGCACTAAGTTATTATGAAAAAGCAGGCTATAATGAAGGAATCTATCTCATCGGTGATCTCTACGCTGCTAAGCCTGAAAATATTGAGCAAGGCGCTGCTACCTATATAATGCTGAAAGAAAGAGAAGGTTATAAAAAAGCAGGAGATTTATATTACAATAGAGGTGATTTGGTCAAAGCAATGGAATACTACGCTACAGGTGGAGTTATAGAGGGATATCAAAAATTTGCTACAGAGCTCAAAAAGGCAGATAAGATGAAAGAATATATCCAGGTGGTAGAAATCATAACAGATACATTGAGAAAACGCAATGATATGGACGCTATTAGTGAATATGCAATTCAGGCAGAGCGCGATAATAATTATACTTTAGCTTCTAGCCTCTATGCTAAACTTGGCAATACTAAGTTGGAAAAACAATATGCTGCCTATAATCATATGATGGGTTTAGAAGTAATACTAGCTAAAGAAATCTTCAATTCTAATGGAAATGAAGATATAGCAGAAGATATAGATAGAAATATCATAGTATTAACTGATATGCAACAAAGTTTATTTGTGCTTAAAGAATTAGAGAAAAGTGTGCCTAAAGTGTCATCTAAAGTGAATATTAACACCGGTGTATTAGAATATGATAAGAATGATTTGAAACTAAGAAGCCAGCACTATGCTAATCCGGCAACCCAGAAATCTATTGCAGATGTAGTCTATGGCGTAAGTGCAAACTATGCTAAATTGAAGTGTAAAAATGCTAAATTACAAGGATTAACAAGAGAAGCTATGTTGAAATTCAGACCCGTAAAGAATATTTTGGATAATTATGATTTCACAAAGAAAATCATACCTATTAATATCACACCAGCAGCAGTTACTTTCTAGTTCGTAGCGAATTCTCTTCTGGTGAAAATTCATGATTTTCTAGAAAGAGTCGAGTTTCATACTAAACCTAACTTTAAAAAATGGCTCGATGTTTCATCGAGTCATTTTTCATTAACAAAAGATTCTACTGAGCATTACGGGGCTATAAGAAGGATTTTTCGACATGCCAAGGAAGTATTTTTAGAGTCTGGAAGGCACCTAGTTTTTGTTTCTACGGGTCATTATTTTACTAATTCACAGGGAGAAAAGATTCCAATTTTTCTACTTCCAGTTCATTTGGACATCCAGTCTAAAGAAAAAAGTATTTCTTGGTCGAGATTGAATGATACATTTATATTAAATCCAGAGTTGAATCAAGGACAAGCGGAGTTGTCTAAAGCAGAAATAGAAACTTGGCTAGAGCAGACTCATCTTGGGTATAGCAAAGATACCCTTGCGCTGTACTTTGATCTCAGTCATAATGCATACATTCATAGAGATTTGCAGACAATAAAGAGGGAAAAATGGTCTAGTTCGGCCCTAGATTCGCTATGGAATGATGCTATTTTCCTCAATCAAAATAATCACAATACTCCTGATTTTCTAAGTCTGACACACAGTTTAGCTATGGATGATAGTCAGGCCAGGGCTATTCAAAGAGCGAGAGAAGGCTCCTGCGTTATAGTGGGCCCTCCAGGTACAGGTAAAAGTCAGACAATTATCAATCTTGCGATTCAGGAAGTATTAGATGGTAAAAAAGTGGCTATAATTTCTCAGAAAAAAGCTGCATTGGATGTTATACTTCAGCGTTTGAATCATCTAAGTTTAGACTCTTTACATTTGAATTTATTAGATGAACAAGCCAATGTTAATTTGTTTTCATCTACTGAGCAGTCTATTGAATTTTATCTTTCAGATAGGACAGAGGAATCTATAGAGACATTTAACTTGTCTTATTTCAAACATTGTGTGCGAACAATAGCAGACTATTTTGAAGCCAGAGATAAAAAGGTACACATGAAAAATAGCACTCAGAAGTCGGATCTATCAAGTGCTTTTCAGCATCCAATTTTTGATTTTATCTATCCTCATGCCAAGCTTCTAAAAATAGAACCAACAGATCTTCTAATGAGGTGGAGAGAACTTCATCAAATATTGAATAATCAGCCAATACTATCGGGATATAACCTAGAATTTATAAAATCTCTCGAACAACCACTGCGACTATTATCTACTATTAACTTAGTAGAATTAAGAAAACTTCTAAAGAAGAAAAAGATAAATCCTGCATTGAAAGCCTTAGAGCTAAAAAAAAAATCTACTCTTCTAACTAAGCCAAAAGAGTCAATGTTAGAAATAGTCGGGGAGGAAAGATTGATCTACTACCATGATTATTTAATGAGTACCAACTTTTGGACTAAAATTTATAATCCAAAGGCTAAGGAAATTGCATTGGATATTTCCAAAATATATTTAAAATGGAATGCAAAAAAAACATGGGATAGAATAGCTTTAGTTAGAGAGGCACTAGATAGCCTAGCATGGAGAAAACAAATGGATAAAATTCAGATTGAGGAAAATACGATTCGTATCGAAAATCTTGGTGAGGTAGCTTCAGAAAGCTTGATTTATATCCAGAATAAAATTAAATCTAGATTGCCTGTCTGGCTTTTTGTGCAGGAGCATTTTATTTTAAATGCTGCATTTGACTTGATGTATTGGAAAATACTCATTTCAAATGTGAAAGAGATTCTGAATTTCAATCCAGAACTAGCTAATTCGCCTATTAAGGATATTATATCTAGAGACTTTTCAGAAAACTTAATGCTACCAAAAATAGATTGGGAAAAGTATTGCTGCATGGACTTTGAGAATTACCACTCATGGATGGTCTATAAAAATGCATCATATAACGAGTCGATAACTAATCGGGTTTTAAAAAATTATTCAGCTCGAGAAATCGTGACCATGTCCAATTTTGTGCGAAAGCATTACGCAGAATATGTTTCATATAGTTTAAAATATGAAATGCAAAAAAGGGAGACAGAAAAACGTAATGAGTTCAGTTCTGTTTTAAATTCTCGCAAAACAGAATCTGAGGAAAGAAGGGATAAATGGAAAAAATCTATACAATTTATTCAAAAAAAATGGTCGAAAAAGCGCAATAAGCCTAGTCTATTTCAATGGTTGAAAACAGTGGATATCGGGTTTCTTTTATGGTTAAAGCCTCTAACAATAGCTACCTTGGATAAATTTTCACAGTATCTTCCGCTTGAATCAGAACTTTACGATACTATCATTATTGATGAAGCAAGTCAAGTGGAATTGAGAGATAGTATTCCTGCTCTTCTACGTGCAAAAAAGCTCATAGTCGTTGGAGATAGTCAGCAATTGACACCTAGTAGATTTTTCAAATACCAAAACTATAGTTTAGAAGATCCACATGAGAGCCTTTTGGAACTCGCAGAAGAGAAGATGGAATCTAATATACTTTTAGGTCATTATCGTTCAAGATATAGAGAATTAATTCATTTTTCAAATTTCTATTTCTACCAAAACAATTTATCTGTTCGGTCTCCATCTTCTGATTTTGCCATTGAGCGTATCTATCTAAGTAATGGTATTTATCATCAACGCAAAAATAAGGAGGAAGCAATAAAGATAGTAGAAGCATTAACAGATGTTTTGCTAAAATTTGGAACATCTAAATCTGTAGGAATAATAAGTTTTTCTTTACAGCAGAAGGATATGATTATGTACGTACTCGATGAGGCTATAGTAACTAATAGAAATCTTCACAATGCAATTCAAAAATGGGATGCTAGCCATGAACCATTTTTCGTCAAAAGTATAGAGCAGGTGCAAGGTGATGAACGAGATATCATTCTAATTAGCACAGGTTATGCTAAAAATATAAATGGTCAGCTTTATCATTTCTTTGGACCCCTATTAAAATTTAAAGGAGAGAATAGATTGAACGTATTGATGTCTCGTGCACGTGAAAAAATTATTTGGGTTACCTCCCTCTTGAGTTCAGATATAAATACTTCAGCGTCTTCTCCTTCTGGACTTCTTCGCTTTCAGCAGTTACTGGCTTATATGGAAAATCCAACTGCTAGTATACAGGTGACAAGTAGGAAAGCTAAGAATTATTGGGAATATCTTCTTCGCCCTTTGTAGTTAACCTCCATTGACGTTGGAGATATTTACCTAATAAATCAAATTCTAAATTGACCTTACTCCCTTTTAACCAATACTGTGCGCAGGTATGAGCCCATGTAAAGGGAATGATAGAAACAGTAAATTCATGATTAGCGAGACTGTGACATGTTAAACTAATACCGTCTATCGCTATAGATCCTTTTTCAATAATTAAAGCTCCAAACTCTGGGGTGTAAGAAAATCTTACATTATAGCTGCCATTTTTTTCTATTATTTCCTCACAGTATCCGATGGTATCTATATGGCCCTGCACTATATGTCCATCTAGTCGGTCACCTAGCTTGAGGCATAGTTCTAGATTGATTGATTGACCTATTTCCCAATCTGCAATAGAAGTTTTTTGAATAGTTTCAGCTATGGAGGTCACTCTATAAAGCTTTCCATTGAGTGCATCGACTGTCAGACAGATGCCATTATGCGCTATACTCTGGTCTATTTGGATTTCATCCATTATATCTGCTAAAATCCATAGAGAAATATTACCTTCATAATGCTCTATGCTATCTATACGACCTATATGTTTAATGATTCCTGTGAACATGGCTATGCGTGTTTTTTCGGGAGCAAAGCTACATGAATATGAATAAGTAATTGAATCAAAATAGACCTTGTTTTATAGATTTTGAGATTTTGTTTAGACTAGTCTTTCCGTCTATTCCTGGCTTGCTAATCTTAATAGTGTGCATCCCTAGTTCATCTATACGCATAGGAAAGACTGTTTAAAGGACAGAAATTTATTAACTTTGCAGTATGCGATTAAATCAATACATAGCACATTCGGGTATTTGCAGCCGACGTGAGGCAGATAAGCTTATAAAAAGTGGACAAATCACGGTTAATGACAAACCTGTAGAAAATATAGCCACTCCTATCGAGCACGATGACCGTGTAAAGCTGAATGGTAAAATGATTAAACCTGAAAATAAGGTCTATATTTTGCTTAATAAGCCCAAGGATTTTATTACCACGACAGATGATGAAAAGGAGCGTAAAACAGTGCTAGATTTAGTAAAGCCTGCATTGAAAAATCCTGCCTACAAAGATTTGCGTATTTACCCTGTAGGACGTCTTGATAGGAATACATCTGGACTTCTTCTCTTGACTAATGATGGGGAGCTTACGCAGCAACTGACTCATCCAAAATATGAGATAGAGAAAATATATATAGCCACTCTGGATAGAAAACTCAGCACAAAAGACGAAGAAGAAATAATCAACGGTATAGAGTTGGAGGATGGTCTTATGAAAGTGGATGAATTGGCTTTTCCAGACCCGTTAAATCGGTTTAAGATAGGGATAAAAATACATAGCGGCAAAAATAGAATCGTTCGTAGGATATTTGAAAAGCTAGACTATGAAGTGAAACAGCTAGATAGAATCGTATATGCAGGGCTTACCAAAAAGGATTTAGAACGCGGAAAATGGCGCATGCTCAAACCACATGAGATAACAATGTTGCAAAACAAAGGAAAAAAAACACCGCATATTTCTATACAAGAAAATAAGCGCAACTATAAACCAAGAAGACCTATTAAAAGATGAGGATTTTAATGGTATGTTTGGGGAATATATGTCGATCACCACTGGCAGAGGGTATCTTAAAACATAAATTGAAGGCTAAAAATATCGAAGCATTTGTGGATAGTGCTGGCACAGGTGGCTACCATATAGATGCGCTGCCTGATGAGCGGTCAATAGCTATTGCTAAAAAGTATGATATAGATATTACTGATCAACGGGCGAGAAAGTTGCGAAGTGTTGATTTTACTGATTTTGATTTGATATTCGCTATGGATACCTATAACTATCAGGACCTAAAAAAAATGACAAAGGATGGTGAAGAGGTCAAGGTGAAAATGATATTAAATGAATCTCACCCTGGTAAAAATATGAGCGTGCCTGACCCTTACTACGGTGGAAAAGATGGCTTTGAGAATGTATATCAAATGTTAAATTTAGCATGTGATAAAATTTTAGAAAACTACTTTAAACTTAAAATGTAATTTATGAAATCATGGTCTCTATGTATATTTCTACTTGCGGCTGCACTAGGAATAAGTGTCAGTAGTTTTAAAGGTAAATCCTTTAAAGGAAACTATATCTGGCAGTACACAATGCAGGAAAATGAAGCACTACTCATACGTCAAAAAACAGACGACGAGACGAATGGCACTAGAATAGAGTTTAAATCCAATTTTACTTTTAAGGATGTGCGAACAGCCAGATGCGGCAACGATATCACCTATGCAAAAACAGGGAGATATTATCTATCTAATTCGAAGATGATTCTCAATTATAGAGGCGGAAAATTTGATGATAATGTAGGTGGAAATTCAAGGCAGGTCTATGTCTTAGGAAAAGTTTATTATACTATTACACGCCAAACCACCGATACCATCTTTCTGCTAAAGACGAAGGGGGATAGCGAGAAAAAAGTGAGTCTATTAGAAAAAAAATAAACGATAAAATTTATATGTCCAAAGAACTAATAAAAACAAGATTCGAAGAAAGTATAGCTACTAAACAAAAGACACTGTCAGATGTTAGCCTGATGAGCAAAGTAGAGGAAATCGCAGACCTCTGTATTCAATCTATACGAAATGGTGGCAAAATAATTTTCTGTGGAAATGGTGGCAGCGCAGTAGATAGTATGCACCTAGCTGCAGAGCTATCTGGCAGGTACTATGTGGATAGACCTCCACTCAACGCAGAATCTATGAGTGCAGATAATGCCTTCATTACGGCGGTAGCCAATGATTATGGCTATGAATATATCTTTTCTCGTTTATTAAAAGCTAAAGGGAAAAAAGGAGATATCCTCATCGGCATGTCTACATCCGGCAATTCTAAAAATATTGTTGAGGCCTTTGCTGTGGCCAAAGAACTTGGTGTGAAATCTATCGGTTGGACAGGAGCCAAACCCTGTCTCATGGACGTTTGCGATGTGCTTCTCAAAGTGCCAAGTACTGATACTCCTCGTATTCAGGAGACTCAAATGCTCATAGGGCATATAATTTGTGAAATTATAGAAAAACATTTTCTAGAGAATCCTCTATGATCAGAAAAGCTTTGATACTAGCTGGTGGCAAAGGCACTAGACTAGCCTCTGTCGTACAGGATAAGCCCAAGCCAATGGCGGATATAGCAGGATTGCCATTTCTCCACTATATGATTCTGACACTAAAAAAAAATGGTATAGAGGAAGTCGTTTTCCTAGTAGGTCACTTGCGTGAAGTGATTATGGATTATTTCCAATCTTCTTATCACGGGGTTGTTATTTCTTATGAGATAGAAGCCGAACCTAGAGGAACAGGAGGATTGATTTATGAGTTAGCCAAACAATGGCAAGAACCTATTCTCCTCATCAATGGTGACACCTATTTTGATGTAGATATTCAGGCGCTAGTAGCAAAAACAGAGCAGAGTGAAATTATTATAGCGGTGCGCGCAGTGGAGCATTCAGATCGATACGGAGTCTTGGAAATAAATGATGATAGAATCGTAGGTTTCAAAGAGAAAACATGGATAGATCAAGGATATATCAACGGAGGCATCTATATGCTGCCTGCTGGAGTTTTTAATGATTTTGATTTGCCATTTAGCTTTTCCCTAGAGAAAGATTTTTTTGAAGCATATAAAGATAGCCTCCACATCAAACCATTTTATAGTCAGGGTTATTTCATAGATATAGGTATTCCCGATGATTATCAAAAAGCACAGACCACGATTCCAAGTCAGCTGTTACCAAAATTAGATAAAAGCTGGACGTTATTTTTAGATAGAGATGGTGTGATCAATACACATAGACCCGATGATTATGTAAAAAACGAAACAGAATTCGAATGGATAGCAGGTAGTAAAGAAGCTATAAGAGATTTATCTCAAATAGTAGGAAGAGTGCTGGTGGTAACCAATCAGCAGGGTATAGGTAAGGGCATGATGACAGAGTATGATCTAGATAAAATACACTGGAAAATGCAAACCGAACTAGAAGCCATTGGAGGGCGAATAGATAGAGTATATTACTGTCCGCACCTAGCAGCTATTAAGCCTAAATGCCGAAAACCCAATACGGGTATGGCAGAGCAGGCTCAGCAGGACTTTCCTGAAATCAGTTTTTCAAAATCCATCATGATTGGAGATTCAGACTCTGACATCGAGTTTGGATGTAGACTAGGCATGTTCACAGTAAGAGTGGGTGCTAACACTATCAACAAAGGTGAAAAACTTCGAGTAAAATGTTTAGCTGATTTTAGGGCATTATTTTCCTGCTAAATGACTCTTCTAATAAAGTGATTTTAATTGCATTTATAGGTATATCATAAAGCTACGTTTTTTCTTTAATTAAATAAATTCTCAGTTTGACTTTTTTCTTGATTTGAATGAGTTTTAAAACTTGTAATAAACAACTTAGAAAACGTCAAAATTTATTTCCTTTGTACTTTAAATAAGTCATATGAATGAAGGCATTAAATTGACTTTAGTGAACTGTTAACTTATAAGTAGATACTTTTTTACCCTATATTCCGTCTTTAGTCTAATTTTGTTTTTATGAACGAGCACTTGAATAGGATGATGGGTCAGGATAAATGGCATGTAGGGCTTGTGATTTCTATTTTTTTTGTCTTGTTTTTTCCTTCGCACATTCTTTGGACGCTAACTGCCATCCTTTTCATTGTCTATACTTTGATTTATTTTTTTCAAAATAGATCTTGGCATCTTAACAATGGGTTAGCGCTATCAATCATAGTACTTTATGCTATAGCTGTTCTATCTGGTCTATGGGCAGAGGAAAAGTCAATGTATATAGGCGCTATTCGTATGAAGGCTATTCTTTTAGGTATACCTTTTTGTTTCATGGTACTGCCTAGATGGTCGCTTATACAGTTTAGATGGTTTTCAATAGCATTGCTTATGGCTGTCGGTCTTTCCGCACTGTATGTAGGTATTCATTATTTTCAATATCAGCAGGAGATACTTAAGAGTATTTCACTAGGTCAGCCTATTCCAGTTCCATACAAGGATCATATTCGCTATGCCATTTTGATTAATTTTTGTCTTATCCTCGCCTTGTTTCATTTGGATTTTTATCGAAAAGAAGATCAGACACTTCCTTTTCTATGCTGGGCAGGGGTTAGTGCTGCTTTGTTTTTTTATATTCAATTTCTAGCTGTGAAGACGGGTATGATTTTATCTATTTTAATCTTTATCATATTTATAAGCTATAAGATTATCGAAAAGCGATTGTACCTAAAAGGGCTATTAGGTATCTTCTTTATGCTTATCGTTCTTTATACTGCGGTGCACTATTTTCCTACTGTGAAAAATAAACTATCGTATTTCTCATGGGATATAGCAAAATATAAAGAGCGCAATTTTAAAAACTACTCTGATGGAGAACGAATAGAATCTATCCTGCAGGGCATCGAGGTAATCAAAAAGCACTATTTATTGGGAGTAGGGGAGGGTCAGCTGGTAAATTACGTTTCCAATATAGACCATAAGGCTGCAAAATTGCCGCACAATCAATTTGTCGTAGTTTGGGCACAGAATGGTCTGCTGGGCCTGGTTTGCATGCTAGCTGTTTTCATCATCTCTTTTACCTCTGCTTATAGCACACGTAATTGGCTAGCGGGTGCGTATACTTTGGCTATGTTGGTGGCTAATATGTTAGAGCCCATGCTAGAAACTCAGCTCGGATTGACTCTTTTTATTATACCTTTGCTCTTATTGAATTCGGTAGATATATATAAAAAGACTTGAGTATAACTAGTGTTATTATTACTAAGAATGAAGCGGAGAATATAGCCCTTTGCATAGAATCTGTATCGTCCTTCTCAGATGAAATAATTATCCTAGATAGTTATTCCCAGGATGATACGGAGAAAATAGCCCGCTCCTTTTCGAAGGTGAAATTCTATCAACGACATTTTGACAACTATATAGCGCAGAAAAATTTTGCTAATGAACTTGTATCCTCAAACTATATTTTAAGTCTCGATGCCGATGAATATGCTGATCCTAGTTTGATTTCATTTATTCAGACACAGACCTATCAAAACTTTCAAGCAATATCCTTTCGTCGGATAAATTATATAGGGAATCAATCAATACAATATGGATTATGGAGTCGAGATGTGAAAATTAGGCTTTGGAAAAAGGGTTCAGCTCATTGGGCAGGGACTATTCCACATGAACATTTAGTCTTGAAGGCTGGTAAACAAATTTATAAGTCTTCTGCTACTATTCGGCATAGGGCTTATAAAAATGAAGACTCTCTTTATTTAAAGTCTATGAATTATGCAAGGCTAGCTGCGCAGCTTTACACCTCTCGTTTTTTCTTGCTACTGATTATTTCCATCATAATCAATCCTGTCTTTAAATTTTTCAAAGGTTATATCTGGCTTCAAGGATATCGAGATGGCTCAATGGGATGGGCTATTGCAAAAGTTTCAGCTTTAGAAACGTTTTATAAGTATTTTTACGCCTTAAAATGGAAATGGCGATAAGACTGGTTACATGATGAATTATTTTAGTTTTTTTCTTAAGAAGCTTTGGCACTGGACTAAGTGGTTTTTTATACTTTCCATAGTATCCGTTTTACTATTTCGTTTTATTCCACTTCCTATAACACCTACCATGCTCTATTTTCTTGGGGAGCAGGCACTGGATAGCAAGCGTGATATAGTTTTGAAAAAAGACTGGGAATCCTTATCTAATATTTCTCCTAATATGAGACTAGCGGTAATTGGATCAGAGGACCAATTGTTTTATGATCACTTTGGTTTTGACCTGACCGCGATAAAAAAAGCTATTCGCAATAATGAAAAAGGACGTCGATTGAAAGGTGGGAGCACTATCACGCAACAGACAGCTAAAAATGCCTTTTTGCTACCTCATAGAAATTACTTGAGAAAAGGGCTGGAGGCATATTTCACTCTGCTCATAGAATTATTATGGTCTAAAGAGCGCATCATCGAAGTCTATCTCAATGTCATTGAATTTGGTAACGGTATCTATGGCGCAGAGGCCGCTTCGCAGCAATATTTCAAAAAATCAGCGTCCAAGCTTACTAGAGGAGAAGCCGCTCTCTTGGCTGCCGTTTTACCCAATCCTATTCGGTATAGAGTGGATAAGCCTTCGAGCTATGTTATCCGCAGAAAGAATTGGATTAAACGACAAATGGGGCGAATGTCATTGCCAGAGTGATGGAATTGGCTAATGGGCATGTTTTCAAAATTTACTTTGAATTTCCATAGCTTCCGCTTTATATTTGCAGCTTATGAGCATTTTGGTCAAATTATTATCTTTTCTCAATCTCATTTTTGCCGCAGCTTGTCTTAACATTCTATCATGGTTAGATTATTTATTGGTGATAAGCTTAGCTATATCCTTAAGTTTATTTTTCCTGAATATTAGATTATTAATCATGGCAGATGAGGAGGTTTTTACTATAAATTCAAATCTGATTTTAAATACCATTTCTGTAGCTTTGATTCTTTGGAAATTTTTATAAAGAAAGAGGGTGTGCGGTCAATAATATATGAATAAGGATATCAAAGGACAATTTCGGGTAGCAAATAAAAAAGCGGGATTTCTTTATAATTTAATTAAGAAATATTCAACGGGCATTATTCTTAGAGGTACAGAGGTCAAGGCTATACGTATGGGAAAAGTTAGTATCAATGAGGCCTTTTGCTATTTTAAAAAATCGGAGCTCTATGTGAAGAATATGAATATTGGAGAATATGATTTCGGAACATATCTCAATCATGTTCCGAATCGTGAGCGTAAATTGTTACTAAAGAAATCAGAAATCAATCAACTTCTGAGTAAAGTGAAGGAGCGTGGATTGACGATAGTTCCGGTAGAATTATCTATCAACGAAAGAGGATATGTAAAATTAGAAGTATCTTTAGCGCAGGGAAAAAAGGTTTTCGATAAGCGCGATGCATTAAAAACTAAAGATAACAAAAGAGAGATGGAACGAATGAAGAAAAAATTACACATACGATGAATGCTAAACCTTTGGTATTCAATTCGCCTTATTTGTAATAATTCTAAATAAGTTAATTGTTGATAATTTTTTTTACATCTATCATAATTTAAAGGACAAATCCCTATATTTGCAACGCTTAAAGTTCAAATTCAATTCATATTTATATAATGATACACAATATTAAAAAGCTAGGTTTATTCCTGTCTTTCACGGTTTTATCTCTAGGAATTATGTATTCCCAAGACGCAAAAGCTGGTAAGGCTACGTTCAGAAGCAAATGTGGAAGCTGTCACGATGTTTCTCTAAAACAGAAAATGACAGGACCCGCCCTAGAAGGGGTTATAGACCGGTGGAATACTGCAGGTGCGTTCAAAGGTAAATCGGGAGAAGAATGGCTGAAAACATGGATTTATAACTGGAATGATGCTGTGGCAGCTGGTTACCCATATGCTGCAAAAATGAAGGATTTTGACGCAAGTGCTATGAGTGTATTCACTGGTCAAATCACAGAAAACGATTATGCCAATATAATAGCCTATATAAAAGATCCTGCTTCGGCAGCGCCTACAGTTGCAGCAGCTCCAGCTGGAGTAGTCGATGCGTCTAAAGCTGGTGATAGTAAATCTTCTTATACTGTTACTATATTTGGAGCTTTTATTATTTTACTTATTCTAGCTTATTTCTTAGGTAAGACATCCAGAAGTCTAAATCTAATTACTCTTGACAAGTCAGCAGAGGGTGAGTACAAACTTAACGTTGGCGAAGAGGATAAGACTCCTTTTTATTCCAAGTCTAGTTTTAAATCCTTCCTATTATTATCTACGGTTTTACTATTTGTTTTTGCATTAGGTAAAAGTGCTATTGGATTAGGAAGACAGCAAGGCTATCAACCTACACAACCAATTAAATTCTCTCATGCTCTGCATGCTGGTAAAAATAAAATTGAATGTCAATACTGTCATTTTACCGCAGCAGAGAGTAAGCATGCGAATATTCCATCTGTTAGCACCTGTATGAACTGTCATGCTGCCGTTCAGAGTGGTCCTCAGTATGGTAAAACGGAAATTCAAAAAATCTACAATGCTGTAGGCTGGGATCCTGCCACTAATACCTATTCAAAAGAGCCTAAAAAAGTAGAGTGGGTTAGAATCCATAATCTTCCTGATCACGTTTACTTCAATCATGCTCAGCATGTGACCGCTGGTAAGGTAGAGTGTCAGACTTGTCATGGTCCTATAGAAACGATGGATGAGGTTTATCAGTATTCTCCTTTATCTATGGGCTGGTGTATTAACTGCCATAGAAATCATGATGTACAGTTTGTAGATAATGCCTACTACAATACATTTAAAAAATTCCATGATGATATGAAGGCAGGAGAAAGAACTAGAGTAACTGTAGAAGATATAGGTGGAACAGAGTGCCAAAAATGTCATTATTAATTAATCTCATAGTAAAGAAATCTAAGTGATATAATCCAATGAATAAGATAGATAGCATCATAATTCAAAATAAAGAAGAAATGAATTCGAATATTAATAATGAGTTTGGAGAGGAATTGCCACTACTTCAGGGTATTTTAGAGCCAATAACTGATAAAGATACTAATAGAAGAGATTTCCTAAAAACATTAGGATTTACTGTGAGTGCGGCTAGTATAGCAGCCTCATGTTCTATTCCTGAGAAGAAATCGATTCCATATATTTCTAGACCGGAAGAATTGGTGCCAGGCATAGCGTCTTATTATGCTTCAGTTTATGCTCAAGGAGGTCAGTATAACAGTATACTAGTAAAGAATAGAGATGGAAGACCTATCAAAATTGAAGGTAATCCTGATTCTGCTTTATCAGCAGGGGGTACTACAGCCCTTGCGCAGGCTTCTGTGGTATCGCTATATGATTCTAATAGATATCAAAACCCGAAGAAAGGTGGAAAAGATTCAGATTGGAAAACAGTAGATGAGGAGATTATACTCAAGTTAAACGAATTAAAGGCTTCGAATAGCAAAGTTGCTTTAGTTACTTCATCTATTATGAGCCCTTCTACGAATGCTGTTGTTTTTGATTTTTTAACTAAGTATCCAAATGCAGTGCATGTGACTCACGATGCTGTATCTATGTCTGGTTTGATTACAGCTACGGAGGAGTCATTTGGCATTAAGACTTTACCTCAGTATAGATTTGATAATGCAGATGTAATTTTATCCATTGGTGCAGATTTTGCAGCTACATGGTTAAATCCAGTAGGCTTTTCAAAACAATATATCAAAAGAAGAAAAGTAAGTAAGGACAATACAGATATGAGTTTGCATATTCAAGTAGAGTCTATCCCTAGTCCTACCAGTGCTACCGCAGACTATAAAGTTCTGGTTTCCGCCTCGGAAGAAGCAAGATTTATAGCTGATTTGTATAATGCAGTTACTACAGGTACTGCATCAAATATTAATGGATTAGAGGATGTAAAAAATACTTTAGTAAAAGCCAAAGGTGAAGGTAAATCTATCCTTATAGTCAATGGAGTCAATGATGTCAATGTTCAGAAGTTGACTTATGCTTTAAATAATTATTTCGGAGCGATAGGGAGTACTGTAAAAGTGGGTTCCAAAGTTAATTATAAAAAAGGTACTCAAGCAGAGGTTGGAGCATTTGCTGCTGAATTGATAAATGGAACAATAAAAGGCGCTTTGTTTCTCGATGCGAATCCAGTTTATTCTATGGCTGGTGGTGAAACTTTCGCTGATAAAATCAAAGGCTTATTACTCAGTGTTTCTTTTTCGGATAGAATAGATGAGACAGCAGAACTCTGCCAATATATCTGCCCAAACAATCACTATCTAGAGAGTTGGAATGATTATGAACCAGAACAAGGCATCTATGCTATAGCTCAGCCTGTCATAACTCCACTATTCAATACTCGTCAATTTCAGCATAGCTTGATGACGTGGATGGGAAACACTGGATCATATTATGACTTTATAAGAAATACAGCAGCATCCTATAACTCTGGATCTAGTTATCATAATTTTGACGCTTTCTGGTCTTATACACTCCAAAAAGGAGAGTTTGTAAGTCCTTCTTATGGTGACGGAGGATCTTCTTCCTTTAATGGAGGTGACTTAAGTGTTGCTATAGCTCAAACAAATGCAAATTATACTAAAGGTGACAAATTCGAAGTTCGTTTTTATGAGTCTGTACATGGCGATGGTTCTTCTTCTGATAATCCATTTATACAAGAGCTACCAGATCCTATATCTAGAATGACTTGGAGTAATTATTTCTTAGGAAATCCTGCGGATGTATCTAAGTTAGGTGCTGATGCCATTATCAACGAAAAGAAATATTGTATTATCACTGCGAAGATTAATGGTAAAGATGTATCCTTACCTGTGGTGCCTATGGCAGGTGTAGCCGCAGGAACTTTAGGAATTAAGTTTGGTTGGGGTAGAACTAAAACAGCTAGCGAAGAATATCAGTATGGATTCAATGCATACAGTGCATTGCCTAACACAGGTAGTAATATAGTATCCAAAGTAGATGTTATTAGTGCTAAAAAAATGGAGGAAATGGCTTCGGTTCAGTCTTACTTTACTTTAAAGCACATGGGCTTAGGAGGAGAGAAGACAAGGAATCTAATCAAGGAGACTACTCTAGCTGAATATAAGGCAAACCCTGAAGCAGGAAACACAATAGGTGGTCAAAGTAGAAAAGAATGGATAGAACACCATTTGGTAACGCTTTATCCTAAAATTGAATTCCCTGGACATAAGTGGGGAATGGCTATAGATCTAAACTCATGTGTAGGTTGTGGAGCTTGTGTAGTAGCATGTAATGTGGAGAATAATGTACCCGTAGTTGGCAGAAAAGAGGTATTTCGTTCCCATGATATGCACTGGATGAGAATTGATAAATACCATACAGGAGTAGATGTGGATGGAAATCCTGATATTACTTTTCAGCCTATGCTTTGTCAGCACTGTGACAATGCTCCTTGTGAGAACGTTTGTCCGGTAAGTGCTACAAATCATAGTTCAGATGGTATTAATCAAATGGCTTATAATCGCTGTATTGGTACTAGATATTGTGCGAATAACTGTCCTTATAAAGTAAGAAGATTTAATTGGTTTGATTATACAGGTGCGGATTCTTTTGGAGCTTTGAATGACAATGATCCATTGAATAGAACTGATGAAATAGCACGAATGGTCTTAAATCCTGATGTAACAGTTCGTTCAAGAGGAGTTATAGAGAAATGTAGTTTCTGCTACCAACGTGTTCAGGCGAGTAAGCTGGAAGCCAAGAAAGAGAATAGACAAGTGAAAGACGGCGATGTAGTCACTGCATGCCAGTCTGCTTGTTCTACAGGTGCAATTGTCTTCGGAGATATAAACAATCCTGATTCATTAGTTTCTAAATTGGCCAATGATGAAAGAACCTTTGGTGTTGTAGAGGAGATTTATACTAAACCTTCGGTAAACTATATGACCAAGATTAGAAATAGAGATACCAATCATATATCTTAAGGGAGAATTAATTTTAAAGTAAAAATAATTAAGACGTCGGCCAAAAGTTTTAAAACTAGCATCTGACAACTGAAAAAACTAAATTGATATGTCAAAAGTAGATTCATTATTGAGAGAACCATTGATAAATGGTGTAGACAAGACCTACGGAAAAATTACAGAAGACATTGTAAGAAATACGGAAGGAAACCCACCAAAAGATTGGTGGATAGCGTTCGGTTTTGCCTTAGCTGGTCTACTTTTATATGTTACAGCTGTTAGCTGGACAATATTTAAAGGTATAGGTGTATGGGGACTTCAAAAAACAGTTAACTGGGCATGGGATATCACTAACTTCGTATGGTGGGTGGGTATCGGTCATGCAGGAACGCTAATCTCAGCAGTTCTTCTTTTATTCAAACAAAAATGGAGAACAGGAATCAACAGAGCTGCCGAAGCTATGACTATTTTTGCGGTTATTTGTGCAGGCCAATTTCCTTTGATTCACATGGGTCGCATTTGGCAGGGTTTTTTCATATTTCCCTATGCTAATACAAGAGGTCCTCTTTGGGTTAACTTTAACTCACCACTTCTATGGGATGTTTTCGCAATTTCTACTTATTTTACTGTTTCGTGTCTTTTTTGGTATTCTGGATTGATGCCTGATTTTGGAACTATAAGAGATAAGGCTAAGACCGCCAAGAGAAAAAAATTATATAATTTACTAAGTTTCGGATGGAGAGGTACGGCGATTCAGTGGTCAAGATTTGAAAGTCTTTCCTTAGTATTAGCAGGATTGTCTACGCCACTTGTTCTTTCTGTTCACTCTGTGGTATCATTTGACTTTGCTACCTCTGTCATTCCAGGTTGGCATACGACTATCTTCCCTCCATACTTTGTAGCAGGAGCTATATTTTCTGGTTTTGCCATGGTGCAGACGCTGATGTTAATTACACGTAAAGTTCAGAAGTTAGAGGACTATATTACAATAGCGCACATAGAATCAATGAATAAGGTCATTGTATTGACGGGATCCATTGTGGGAATAGCTTACATTACCGAGTTATTTATTGCATGGTATTCTGGGTATCTTTACGAGCAATATGCTTTTTACAATAGAGCATTCGGTGATTATTGGTGGGCTTATTGGTCTATGATGACATGTAACGTTTTATCACCTCAATTGTTTTGGTTTAAAAAGTTTAGAAGAAGCATATTTGTTAGTTTCATTATGTCTATCTTCGTGAATGTAGGTATGTGGTTCGAGCGTTTCGTGATTATCGTAACCTCCCTTCACAAGGATTTCCTTGTATCAAGTTGGAACTACTTCACACCTACCTGGGTGGATATGTCTATATTCATAGGTAGTTTGGGCCTATTCTTCACTTGTTTCTTATTGTTTACTCGTATATTCCCTGTTATAGCTATCGCAGAGGTCAAAGCTATTTTTTCTTCTATATCAGAAGCCGCGCAGGTAAAGGCAAAAAAAGAAGGTTCGCATTAATTTAGATAAAACACAAATATTATAATAATATGAGTCAAGGAAAAATAGAACAGAAAAAATATGTTTATGGAGTGTATTCCCATGAGACAAATTTTCTAGATGCTATCAAGAGTGTTCAGGCTGATGGATTGACAGTAGATGATGCTTATTCGCCTTTTCCAGTGCATGGAATAGATGATTTACTAGGTATAAAAGAAACAAGTTTACATAAAGCTGGTTTTACACTCGGATTTACAGGTTTGGTTACAGCTTTTAGTGTTATGACTTACGTTAATACTATGGGTTATCCTACTGTATTTGGTGGAAAGCCATTCTTTTCTCTACCTGCATTTATTCCAGTTATGTTTGAAACGACGGTTCTAATGGCTGCAGTTGGTATGTTTTTTGTCTATATTAAGAGAAATGAACTATTCCCAGGTAAGATACCAATGATAATCGATGAGCGCACAACAGATGATAAATTTGCTCTAGCTTTTGGTATAGATGGAAAATCAGATAGTGAGATATCAGTAATAAAATCTTCACTGCAGAAAAGTGGGGCAGAAGAGGTGAATATAAAATCATTCGAATAAAGTAAAAATATAATTTCAAGTTAAGATGGATCGTCAAAATAAAAAGTTTTATTTAAAAATTGGAGTAGCAGTTCTCCTAGCTGCGTTTTTACTTTATAAAAGTCCAAAATCTCCAGGTAGTATTTATGCTCCAGATATGGCTTTTTCTAGAGCATATGAAACATATACCGATAATAACCCGAGAGGTACGATGCTTCCTGTGGCTAATACAATATCTAGGCATGCCTTACCTAGCATTGAATTATACCAAAAGGAAAAATCAGTGATATATTCATATAATTATACTCGATTTTTTCAAAATACAGATGCCGATAAAGTTAGAGCAGGAGTGGAATTGAAAAATCCTTATGAGCCCAGTGAATCTGTATTAGCGAGAGGTAAAGTAGTTTATGATAAGCAGTGTGCTATTTGTCATGGTGAAAAAGGCCTTGGTAATGGTAAATTAATTATTAGAGAAGATGGCAGTGAAGGCGCTTACAAGGCTATACCACCTGCATACGCAGATAGATTAGCTCCTATGAAAGACGGAGAAATTTTCCATTCAATAACATATGGTAAAAATTTAATGGGACCTCACAAATCTCATGTAAAAGCAGATGATCGGTGGAAAGTAGTTTGCTATATTAAAGAATTGGCAGGCTTAAATGGTGGTGGAGCGTTAGCAAGTGCAGCGTTAGCAGTAGATTCTACAAAAAAATAATCTGATAAAGAAAATTATATAAAAGAAAATAATAATGGGACACGATAAAGTACATTTCGATTTAGATAAAGAGCATTATAAGTTCGAAGGGAGCATAAAAACTATGACCATCGTATTTATGGCCTTGGGATTACTAGGTGCTATTTGGGCGTTTTTCGATAATGGAGGTTGGAATCATCATGCTAGATTTTGGTCTAATTTCCTCTTAAATTCTTATTATTTTAATGCTATGGCGTTGACTGCTGTATTCTTTATAGCGGCGCACACTATAGGTTATGGAGGTTGGATAGCTTCAGTAAAAAGAATTTTTGAAAGCTTTAGCAGTTTTATTCTTATTGGTTTTATATGTTTTTTAATCATTATTGCAGGACTTTGGTTTGACTGGCATAGTCTTTATCACCATTGGACGCACCCTGCGCCAGGCGACACGATAGTTGGAGATAAGATAGCATTCTTAAATAAAGGAATGTATACTGCCTTAGCATTGTTGTTTTTTGCAGGTTGGATTTTATTTTCACAGTGGTTTAGAAAGCACTCCTTGGAATCAGACTACATGGTAGATGAGATTTCTTATAACCAAAAGTCTAAGTATATCGCTGCAGGCTACATTGTTTTTTTTGGTGTAGGAACTTCGGTATTTAGTTGGTTGGCTCTAATGTCTTTAGATCCTCATTGGTATTCTACCTTATTTGGTTGGTATAATTTTGCAAGCTATATGTGTGGCTTTCTTTGTATGACTATTCTTATAATTCTAATTTTAAAAGCTAAAGGTCAACTAACATATGTGAATGATAGTCATATGCACAATATTGTATTGTTTTTATTCGGCTTTAGTGTATTTTGGACTTATTTGTGGTTTTCTCAATTTATGCTTCAGTGGTATGGTAATATACCAGAGGATACCATGTGGTTTGTCAAAAGATTTGAGGTGCCAATGTTTAAAGCTTTTTTCTGGGTTGCCTTTATCATTAATTTCATTTTTCCGTTCTTATTTTTAATGAAAAGAACTGCTAAGAGAAATCCTTGGATATATGGTATAGCCGCAGTGATACTTTTATTTGGTCATTACCTAGATTTTTATTCTATGGTTATGTTCGAGCCTAATGCAGTTCCACATCATCATGAAGAAGCTAAGCACGATGCTAGTCATGCCTCTTCAAAAACTTCTACATTAAAATTATATGCTGATAATCATACAACTGACTCAAGTCATTCAGTTATCCCCGCGGTAGATGCTGCAGCCCCTGTAACTGAATCTTCTGCCCATGCAAACATAGCCTCATCAGATCATAAGACTGATGCTCATGCTGACGGACATGCAGTGGAAGGTCATCACGCTACCTTGGGTTTAATTGAGATACTTATGTTTATCGGATTTATCGGACTATTTTTGTTTGTTATTTTGTCTACATTAAGTAAAAATAGATTAGTGCCATTGAAATCTCCATTTTTGGAAGAGAGTTTAAATTATCACACTTAAGATATAGAATTATTTAAAGAAAAAATAAAAGAAGATGTTAAATATATTATTAACCCTCGCAGTCATCATATTATTCTATACCGTAGCTCTCTTCTTGGGAGGTATTGTTGAGAGAGTTAGAGCCTTGAAGGGTGAAGAGCTCGATTACACAAAAAACAATCAAACACATGGAAAGTTATTCCTGATATATGGAGTCTTCTTTTTGCTCATGTTTGCTTTCAGTTTTAAATATATGGACTTCGCTAGTTTGCCAAAAGCAGCTTCAAATTGGGGGGTTGAAATTGACGAATTATTTGTTATAACGGCATGGATAACTGGTATAATTTTTGTGGTAACTCATATAGCTTTATTCTATTTTGTATGGAAATATCGAGGAGAAAAGGATAAGAAAGCTACTTTTTTTGCGCATAGTAGTACATTAGAACTAGTGTGGACTTCAATACCTGCATTAGCTATGGCAGTTTTAGTTGTAATGGGATTAAAAACTTGGTTTAATGTTTTTCCGAACAAAAAAACTTTGCCAGCCAATCAACTAACAATTGAAGCTACTGGTAAGCAGTTTAATTGGATGCTAAGATATCCAGGGCCAGATGGTGTTTTCGGCAGACGAGTTTTATCTAAAGAATTTGTAAGCCCAGATAATGAACTGGGTATAGATTGGACAGATCCTGCTAGTCATGATGATTTTTTTGCATCAGAGCTCTACATGGTGAAAGGTAGACCTGTTCGTTTCAATTTGGGAGCTTTGGATGTGCTGCATAGTTTTTATTTACCTCATTTTCGAATGAAGATGGACTGCGTTCCTGGTGTGCCTACTGGTATAGGGTTTACGCCTACCATGACTGACGATGAGACGAGAGAATTATTAAAATCCAATTCTCATTGGGCTTCTATAGACCCAGAGACGAATGAGCCTAGATATGTCAAATTCAATTATGAACTAGCTTGTGCTGAACTTTGTGGAAAGTCTCACTATGGTATGATGATGCCAGCACACGTAGTATCTCAGTCTAAATTTGAAGAATGGACTAAGACCCAAAAACCTTTCTTTGAGGTCAATAAGGATAGGATTCAAGCTTGGTTAGCAGCAAGAAATTTATCCGCTGGTGCTTCTAAAGGTAGTAATAATTATGCTGCTTTTAATGGGGGAGATACATCTAAGAAAGCTCTCAAACTAGATAGCAATATGACTAAAGTAGAGGGTGCGACTCATAACATAGCAGATAATAAGGCCACGGAAGGAAAACAATAGATTAAAAAATAGAGTTAGATTTTGTTAATTCAATAGTTTAAAAGTACAGAAAGTAGATAATAAAAAAAGAAATATGGCAACTATAGCACACGGCGATCACGGACATCATGAGGAATCATTCTTGGAAAAATATATTTTCAGCCAGGATCATAAAATGATAGCTAGACAATTTTTATTTACAGGAATTTTTTGGTCTATAGTAGGTGCGGCTATGTCTGTCCTCTTTAGATTGCAACTTGGATGGCCTAATGAAACCTTCCCTTTCTTAGAGACACTCTTAGGCAAATGGGCAGAAGGTGGTCGAATTTCAAATGAATTTTATTATTCTTTGGTCACCATGCATGGTACTATTTTGGTGTTTTTTGTATTGACGGCAGGATTATCAGGTACGTTTGCTAATCTTTTAATTCCATATCAAATAGGAGCTAGAGACATGGCTTCTCCGTTTATGAATATGCTATCTTACTGGTTCTTTTTATTGGCTGGATTGTTGATGTTATTTTCTTTGTTTCTCCAAACAGGAGCTGCTTCGGGTGGTTGGACTATGTATCCTCCATTGAGTGGTATTCGTGACGCTAAAGTTAATGCTGGTTCAATGTGGGGAACGGATTTATGGTTCTTTAGTATGTCTATGTTTATTGTTTCTTCTTTGCTAGGCGGTCTCAATTATATTGCTACCATCTTAAATCTTAGAACCAAGGGTATGACTATGTGGAGACTTCCATTGCCTGTATGGGCTTTATTATTTACCGCAATATTGGGAGTATTAGCATTTCCACCATTATTGAGTGCGGCTTTATTATTAGAATTTGATAGAATTTTTGATACTTCATTTTATTTGTCAGATATAGTTGTAGGAGGAAATTTATTGGACTATAAAGGGGGCTCTCCCATCTTATATCAGCATTTGTTCTGGTTCTTAGGTCACCCTGAGGTATATATTATTATTCTACCTGCTTTTGGTATTACTTCTGAAGTGCTTTCTGTTAACTCTAGAAAGCCAGTCTTTGGATATAAGGCGATGGTTTATGCTATCGGAATAATAGTTTTACTAGGATTCTTAGTATGGGCCCATCATATGTATATGTCTGGTATGAATCCATTCCTTGGATCTATTTTTACCTTATTTACCTTACTTATAGCTGTACCATCGGCCGTTAAAGTATTTAATTGGTTAACTACTATCTGGAAAGGGAATTTAAGATTGACACCAGCTATGATGTTTGCTCTAGGTTTCGTATCTTTATTTATTTCAGGTGGTTTAACAGGTTTATTTCTTGGAAATTCTGCTATAGATATTCCATTACATGATACTTATTTTGTGGTAGCCCATTTTCACATTGTTATGGGAGTGGCGGCCTTTTTTGCTATGTTTGCTGGTGTTTATCATTGGTTTCCTAAAATGTTTGGAAGGTATATCAATGATACATTAGGTTACGTGCATTTTTATACTACTATCATCAGTGCCTATGCTATTTTTATTCCTATGCACTTTATGTTAAGTCTTCCTAGACGATATTATGTTTTTTCAAATTATCAGACCTTCAATATTTTTGAAGATGTATCCAAATTTATCTCTGTATTTGCTATTATATCATTTATGGCGCAGATATTATTTGTAGTAAATATAGTATACAGTGCTCTTAAAGGTAGGAAGTTCACCAGTGAAAATTTGAATCCATGGGGTTCAAATACATTAGAGTGGACGACACCTGCTGAGCATATACATGGAAACTGGCCTGGTGAAATTCCTGAAGTATATAGATGGCCTTATGATTATTCTACAGGTCATGGAAATACAGATTTTAGACCACAAACAGAGCCTTTACAAGAAGGAGAAGACGCTCATTAACAAACTTATAAACGAGATTTTTTAGTGCCTAACTTAAATGTTCTTTCGATTCAAAATAGTTTTCAAGCTAGACTTGCAAATTATGTGGCGCTGTCAAAGTTTAGGTTATCATCATTTGTTATCCTTTCTTCTGCTATTGGATTTATCATAGGATCTAGCTCGATTTCCTTTGATTGGATAAAGTTCTTGCTCTTTACTGCTGGGGGCTCATTAGTTACTTTTGCTGCCAATGCCATAAATCAAGTGATAGAAAAGGACTCTGATAAATTGATGTCGCGCACACAGAATAGGCCGTTACCGACTATGTCAATGACACAAATGGATGCGGTTCTTTTTATAGGATTGACTGCATTATCGGGTATTCTGATCTTGACCTTTGCCGTAAATGCAACTTCTGGTTTGTTATCAGCATTATCATTGATTATTTATGGATTCATTTACACTCCACTAAAAAAAGTCTCTTCGATAGCGGTTTTTGTTGGGGCTATTCCCGGGGCTTTGCCACCTTTATTAGGTTATGTGGCTGCCACCAATGAATTAAATCACTATGCTTTATGGTTATTTGTGGTTCAGTTTTTTTGGCAATTCCCTCATTTCTGGGCTATTGCTTGGTTGAGCTATGATGATTATTTAAAAGCAAATATTATGCTTCTTCCTAGTAAAGATGGCAAGTCAAAACAAAGCGCTTTTATCACTTTGTTATACACCGTAGTTTTAATTCCATTGTCTTTTTATCCTTCATATTTAAATGGTAGTCTTACTATTGGTAGTATTATTTTAGCTTTGACTAGTATTGGTTTTACTTATTTAGCCGTTCAGTTTTACCGCACATGTCAAGATGAAGATGCTCGAAAGCTTATGTTTGGTTCGTTTGCTTATTTGCTTATTTTTCTTATTTCTTTATTTTTCTAATATATGAGTGAGGTTTCGAGTATGAGTCAAAATAGTAACAGTAGAATACATCCAAAGTTGTTTCTACTTTATCTCTCTTTCGGCAGTATGGTGATGCTATTTTCTGCTTTTTGTAGTGCACTTATAGTGCGGAAAGGAGATGTTCGCCAATCTTGGTTAGACACGCCATTGCCTTCACCTTTTTTATATAGTACTATTATTATTATTATATCTAGTATAACTATTCATTTGGCATACAAATTCATTGCAGATAAGAAAAAATTTAAATTATATAGCCTTCTTACTTTATTTCTTGCATTAGTTTTTGTTTATTTCCAATGGATGGGTTGGTCTGAATTACAAAGCAAAAATATATTCCTAAGCGGCAATCCTAGTGGTTCATATATTTATGTAATTTCTTGGGTGCATGGATTGCATTATTTAGGAGGAATTGTTGTTCTAACAATTCTAATTTTAAAGTTTAGAAAGATTCAAATTGAAATTGGCAACAAAATGAGTTTCAATATTCTGATGCAATATTGGCATTTCATAGGAATGGTTTGGGTTTTCTTGTATTTATTTTTTAAATTTATTATTTATAATTAGTCCTTTATGTCAGCAGAAACAGTTGAAAATTTAAAAGAATCTCATTGGGGTGGTGGTGTACCACCTATGAAATCGAGCTATGGAAAGACCATGATGTGGTTTTTTTTAATATCAGATACCTTTACATTCGTGGCTTTTCTCGTTTCATATGCCACTGTGCGAATGATAAATGCGGATTCTTGGCCTAAGGCATCCAATGTCTTTAGTTCTATTCCTGTTCCAGGGTTGGATCATTTTCATAATTTGCCTTTAGTCTTTGTAAGTTTCATGACTTTTGTGCTTATTATTAGTTCTGTGACTATGGTGCGTGCAGTGCAGGAAGGTGCCATGATGAATAGAAAGGGCGTCATTCGCTATCTTCTGCCGACAATTGGTTTTGGAATTTTATTTCTTCTTTGTCAATATTTTGAGTGGACTCACTTAATACACCAAGGTATGACTTTAACTACAATGCCTTCTATCTTTGCAGGGCCCAATGGCCTAGTAGCATATGAATTTGGATCCTTCTTTTTTATAATTACAGGCTTTCACGGTTTGCACGTATTAGGAGGTGTGATTTTAAATTTATATCTTTTATTGAGAACAGCTAAGGGTGATTTCGATAAAATAGGTCACTATGAGATGGTAGAGAAGATTGGTCTTTACTGGCACTTTGTAGATTTAGTGTGGGTATATGTATTTTTGGCATTCTACCTAATGTAAAAAAATAATATTGTTAATAGAAAATTTGAACAAATAGAATATGGGACATAATCATAATGAAAAGTATCCGAAGAATGATAATCACTTAGCAATGAGTGAGGCTGACTATAAGCATCATAAAGCAGATGTATTCAAAACAACCATTTTATTGTCTGTAGTCACAATTATTGAGGTAATAGTTGCTATTTTTTATGAGAATACTTTAATTCCAGCAGGCTGGCCTTTAGGTCTTCTGCGTATCTTTCTTATAGTAGCTTCATTGGTTAAAGCTGTATATATTATGGCAGTATTTATGCATGTAAAGCACGAAACGCGTGCGTTCATTTTATGTATTTCGATTCCATTTGCATTGTTTATTTGGATGATTATATCCTTCTTATATGATGGCGATGATTGGAATGGAAGAAATAAAGCGCGATTTTCTGAAAAACCCCATCCTAGCGTTATAAAGCAACACGGAGGTGTAGAATCTCACCATTAATAAAATATAAAAGGCGGCTTGTTAGCCGTCTTTTTTTTTATATTTGTTTTTTTAAATTATACATGAAGAATAAATCATTATTATGGATTATAGTATTTATTGCAGTAACTGCGGTTCCTGCTGTAATAATATACTATACGAAATTAAATAATAATTTTAGAAATTCTGCGGCCCCGAGACCTATGTGGCCTGTGGGTTTAGCTGAAAATGGAAAAGACACCTTGTTCTTTAAATTGCCAGACTATTCTGCCTTGAATGCGGATAGCACAATAGCTAGCACAATTGAGCTGGATGGCAAGGTAACAGTCATAGAGACATTTTTTTCTAAATGTCAGTCGATTTGCCCTATTATGAATAAAAATTTAACCCGAGTTTTTGAGCAGCTGGGGCAGAATAGACAGTTTCAAATTTTCTCTTATAGTGTAGACTACGAAAGGGATGACCTTACTACACTTCGTACTTTTGCAACTAATCATGGTGCAGATCTGGTGCAATGGAAATTTCTGAGATCTCCTCAAGATTCAATTTTTAATTTTGGACGCTGGGGATTAAAAATACCAGTAGGTCCTGATGAGGAGGAAGGAAATTTTCTCCACAGTGAGCGCTTTATCCTAGTTGACTGGAATAGAAATATTCGAGGCTATTATGATGGCACAGATTCTGCTAGTGTCAATAAAATGATGAATCATATTGTATTATTGATGAGCGAGAAAGATAGAATAGAGCGAAAGAAAAATAGAGCTAAATAAGAATAAAAATGAGTAATAGCAAGGCAAAACAGTTTATCGGAGTCTTGACCCTAGTGGTTATGGGCTTGGTATTCCTAATGTATAGCGGCTTTGGGGTGCGAGCATGGTTTGACAATCAATTTCCTGTATTTGATAAATCTATTTTGCCATTTATGAATGCCCTATTCAATTCACTCGTTTTTATTTGTTTATTGAGTGCATTTAGAGCTATTAAAGCTAAAAATATAGCAGTCCACAGACGATTTATTTACATAGCTTGTATACTCTCCACTTTATTTTTATTAAACTATGTTTTTTACCACATGATATCTGAAACCACCAAATATGGAGGTGAAGGTTTCATGCGAGGAGTTTATTTTTTAATACTAGCCACACATGTTCTCTTAGCAGCTTTGAGCTTCCCTTTTATTGTCTATACTGCATTTTTGGGCCAAACTATGCAGGTAGAATCGCATAGAAGACTAGCCAAATTCGTATTTCCCGTATGGCTTTATGTTGCCTTGACTGGGGTAATCGTTTATTTAATGATTTCTCCCTACTATATTCATTAGAAGAAGTTTTCTATAGCAGGTTTATTTCTAGTGAGTTTGAGGTCCTGCAGTAAGGCTGACTTCGGTCGTATTTCTATAAGATAAGCTTGTCCTATATTCGAAATGGGCGTATAGCTCACTCTAAACTCCCAGCAATGCATATCTCGGATAGCACTAATCGTAGTAATTCCTAGCTGTTTAGCAGTGAAGTCATAGCCAGAGGATACGCCTATTTTCCATTTAGGGGTTAGGTTAAAATCAAAATTATTTAGCAGAATAGATGCGGAGACTATTGATGTATCGTTTAGCTTATTTGTGGTAAATTGATTTTGCACATTCACATTAAAAGACATAGCTAGATTCCAAGGACTGTTGAAGTCATAGAAATAGTGGTAATTTCTATAGATAAAGTTTCGTTCATATTCATTGCCCTTTTTAGAGTTCAGTATGTTCCTTGAAAAATTATTAGAACTCAATGCTAAGTTAGCTGTGGCATTCATATTAAGGAATCTAAACAATCCTTGTCCTTCAGAGAATTTGAATTTATCTTTTCTAACCCCATTTTCATAAACATAGGGATCGAACAACATGTTGCCACTAAAGGTTAAAAATCCTAAGGTAGAATTACTAAATCCAACAGCAAAATTGTTCATTTTAAAGCTATCCAAGTTGAAATTATAGCTACTATTGATACTCAATGCATCTAATAACATCATTTTTTTAGATCCTAACGCTGTATCTTTTTTATTTCTAAACTTTCCTTCTATAGCATTGTTAATTCCAAAATTGATGATAGCACTTGAATTAGCACCAATAGTGCTAGGAGTGCCTAGATACTGATAATATTTTATTTCTCTATTGGCAGTATCGTTATATCTCTTATAATAACCCCAGAAGTCGGCACTAAAGTCAGGTGTATATGTGAAATTTACAATGGGGCTCACTTGATGCCTAATCCCCTGAACTATACCACGCTTTGAAATAGGGTAAAGGCCTATAACAACTGTATTTAAACTGAGTCCTGTGTTAAAGTTTCTTGATGTAAAAATACCTTCAGAAATAATAGAGTCTGGCTTTACTTTTCCGGAATCACGGGTAATATTAATTTTCTTAAAATACATTCTATCTGTATAATTAAGATTGGGAACTAAATTGAAATATTTAAATAAACGTATATTTTGAAAACTAAATATAGCATTATGTTCAATGCCTAAACTCAATTTGTTAAAAAGATTTCCGTTAAATAGGTTGCTATCTGCAGTGCTAGGTAGCTGTGCTAAAGCATTAGTCGAGTATTGAAGACCGATAACGACCGAGTTTTGTTTATTGGTGTTTTGGTATATGTTTCCGTTATAGTTAATTCTTAAACTAGGAAGGGTTCCACTGACAGTCTCAGTTCTGAGGTCTTGGTTATAACTGATACCTGCATTAAGGAAAATAGGAAGTTTTCTAAAACGTTTGGTAGCATTGAGATTAGAGACTATTTGACCAGTGATGCGTCTTTGATCTAAGGTAAGAGACCTATTAATAGCACCCTGTGTCATATAGCGTAGGTCTGAGTTAAAGGTAAACGTAGGATGTGCTTTGGCGCTTTGTGTATGCCGCCAGTTAAATATATAATTGACCGGAGTATTATCTGTTACCGCCGGATTATCTGCATCGCCAGTAAATATTCTATTGGTCTCAGCTGTGAATTCTCCATCATATTTATAAAGCTTATTATATCGCATATTTCCTGCGAACTTATAGCTACCATTAAAATAGATATCCGCTAGAAATCTAGCATCTATATAGTCATTGATCCCTAAATAGATCCCCATATTTTGGACATTGAAGAATGGACTAAAACCATATTGCTGAGGAAAAATGATACCACTTCGTCTTCCTTTTTGGGCTGGAAAAATACCAAAAGGCAGATAAATAGGAGTTTGAACGTCACTAATAACCAGATTAGTAGGGCCAGTGACTATCGATTTCTTCGTTGTAAGTTTCAGTTTTTTGGCATTAAAATAAAAATGGGGATGCTCATGGTCGCATGTGGTATACTTAGCTTTAGAAATAAACCAGTTACCTATACTGTCTTTTTTCACTTCATGCCCATGCAGGAGGGCTTCTTCTTCTTTAGTTACAATGTCGTATACTTTGCCCTTTTTTGTTTTAAAATTATAGAGTAATCTGTCCGTAAAATAGTCTTTCTTATCTTGCTGCATATAGGGCCTTCCTAGCACTGTGTCGCCTTTTTTCAATTGATTTCCAGCTAGTACACCACTCGTCCAATCATAATCTATGAAGTAGGATTCAATAAGCATATCCGTATACGAAATTTTAGATTCGTTAAAGAGATGCAGCATCTTGGTTCTTATATTGTAAATGATGCTATCCTTAGCCTTATATTCTATTTTAGATCCTATGTCATCATTTGCAGAAATAATAAGACTGGAGTCCATTTGATTTTTAACGGAGTCTTTCGGCTTTATACTTTGCGCTTGACTTTGACCTTTAAGATTTGTAAAAATGACAAGAAATGAACAAAATAGTATTAACTTTGTGTTTAAACTAAGAATAAAGCATATAAATCTTTTGGAGGCAGTAAACAAAGTGGTAGAGATAATTAAATCTAAATATTTCAGTTTAATAGAGCGGAATATAAATGGCAAATATATTACTAAAATCGCAATCATTCTTCTTTTTACTCCTCAGCTCTTTGCCCAGGTCGAAGTAGGTAGTCGTAAGATAAAAACCGTGGTCATAGACCCGGGCCATGGCGGAAGAGATCCAGGGGCAGTAGGTAAGATGTCAAAAGAAAAGGAAATTGCTTTAGGAATCTCTCAAAAATTAGGTAAACTGATTAATCAGAGATTTCCTGAGGTTAAAGTAATTTATACGCGTAATGATGATCGATTCATAGAACTCTATCAAAGAGCGGAAATAGCGAATAAATCAAAAGCAGATTTATTTATTTCTATTCACGCGAACTCCTCTGTAAAACAGAGCCCGAGCGGTGTGGAGTTCTGGGTACTAGGTCTGCACAAGTCAGATGAAAATCTAGAGGTGGTTAAAAAAGAGAATGCTGCTCTACAGTTTGAGCAAGACGTTCGAAAAAACTATGGATTCGATCCCAATTCGCCTGAAGGATCTATTATTATGACTATGCAGCAGAGTTTATACTTAGATCAGAGTATACAGCTAGCTAAGCTTATGGAAGCTCGTTTTGTCAAGGAAGATAATCAACTAAATAGAGGTTCAAAGCAAGCAGGCTTTATAGTGCTCTACAAGACTTCTATGCCAAGTGTGCTCGTAGAAGTTGGCTTTATTTCTAATGCTGATGAAGAACAATATATATCCAATGAGACAGGACAAAACAAAATAGCTGCCAATTTATCTCTAGCTTTTGCAGATTATAAACTGAAATATGAAAGTGGAGCTATAAAGCCGATAGAAGTGTTCAAAAAAACAAAACCTCTAGAATTATCTCCTCCTATGGAATCTAAAAACTCGGGGCTCTCTTCTACTATCGGTAACAAGTTTTCTCTGGAGTCAAAAGAATATAAACCGATATATGCCGACACTTCAATTGAGAAATTAAGTAATTCTGAAAACTCAAAGCAACTTTCCTTAATTATCGATGAAACTGATGACAAGAAAAAAAACATAATAGATGAGGATATTGAAAAGTACAATGAAGTTAAAAGTTCCTCAATAGAATCAATTAGTCCTAAGACTAATATTGTTCCCGATACAATACCTTCTAGCGGAAAAAAGGTCACAAACATTTCTCAACCCAAAAAGTCTAATGTCAGTGCAGCTAATTTAGAAGCCAATTCAGATGCGAAAATAATTGTAACTGATGCTGAAATAGAAAGACAAATTAGAAAAAAAGCTAGTTCAATGGATAGTTCATTAATTGTAGTTAAGCCAGTAAAAAAAGTGATTGGATCGAACAATTCAAAAGTTTCAGGGGTAAAATTAACCAAAGATATAGTAAAAAAAGAGATTATTGAGGCCTCACTAAAAAAAATGAATGAACCGCCTAAGACTAATATTATCAAGATCAACACTACTACGCCTGGAAAAATAAAATTAGAGGATGCTTCAAATAAAATGCCTTCCTATTTAGTAGATAGTGAGGTAAAAAAAGAAATAGTAGATAATGCAAAAAAAATAGATAAAAAACAGAATTTAATTGAAGAAAATTCGGCCTTAGAAAAAGTCGCTTCAAAGGAGAAATCTGCATTAAAAAAAGAAAAAACAAATAGCTCTCCTGTACTTTTCACTTCAATGTCTAGTATAGTATATCGAGTGCAAATAAAAGCTTCTTCTTCAAAATTGAAGTCAGATGATCCTTTAAATGGACTCGATGGGGTTTTAGAAGAAAGTTTTGAAAATGGACTTTACAAGTATCTTTTGGGCAGCTTTTCCAATGAGAAATCTGCTCAGACTCAACTTGAAAAAATTAGAAACCAAGGGATCAAGGATGCCTTTGTCGTCAAGTATAAAGACGGTGTACGTATAAAATAAGTAAGCACTATGGCTATAGATAGAGTCGAATTTGAGGTCGACAATACCCTTCGTATAAGAGAACGCGTGGTGCTTGTAGGTGTAGCTCAGTCCAAGGCTGATTTGCCCAGGTTATTGGAATATTTAGATGAATTGAAATTTCTTTCAACTACTGCTAATGTAGATCCTATAGAAGTTTTTTATCAATTACTAGAAAAGCCTGATTCGCGGTTCTATGTAGGCAGTGGTAAATTAAAAGAAATCAAAGAATTCTGTAAGTTAAATTCTATCGACGCTGTTATATTTGATGATGAAATCAGTCCTTCTCAACAGAATAATATCGAAAAAGAATTGCAAATAAAAGTGCTTGATAGAAGTATGCTGATCTTAGATATTTTTGCGCAGAATGCAAAAACACAACAGGCAAAAACTCAGGTGGAGTTAGCTCAGACACAGTATCTACTCCCTAGACTAAAAGGAATGTGGCAGCACTTAGATAGAATAAAAGGGGGTATAGGTATGCGAGGTTCTGGAGAGAAAGAAATAGAGACAGATAGACGAATAGCTCAAACTAGAATCTCCAGACTGAAAGAGAAACTTGAAGACATAGCTAAGCAAAATATAACCCAGCGAAAGAATAGGGGAGAGATGATTCGTGTAGCTCTTGTAGGCTATACCAATGTTGGAAAAAGTACCATCATGAATCTTCTATCCAAGGCAGATATTTTAGCTGAGGATAAGCTATTCGCCACACTGGATACCACCGTGCGAAAGGTAGTCATTGATCATGTACCCTTTTTGTTATCTGATACGGTAGGATTTATTCGAAAGCTGCCGCATCATTTAGTTGAGAGTTTTCAATCTACTTTGGTAGAGTCTCTAGAGAGTGATATTCTGATACATGTAGTCGATATCTCACATCCACAGTTCGAGGATCAAATTAATGTAGTTAATAGCACACTGCGTCAGCTCAAAGTAGATGATAAGCCTACCATCATCGTATTTAATAAAATGGATATGTTTTACAAACTACATTTAGACGAATTTCTTTTTGATGCAGAGAAGCAACTTATCATAGAAGATTTCAAACAAATGTGGATGTCAAAGACACATGAAAATTGCATATTTATTTCAGCTACGGAGATGGAAAATCTGCAAGAATTTCGTCTGCAATTAATTGCTATGATTAAAAAGCTTTACACCGAACGCTATCCTTATAAAGCTAAGTTTCAATGGGGATATGATAATTGGGAAACTAATAACTAATAGTTGAATAAATTTTCGTTATTAACAATTAGCTATTAGTTGATTAAGTGGAGCTGCAGAGATTCGAACTCTGGTCCTGAGTGAGCTAAACCATACCTTCTACACGTTTAGTTTTCTATTGGTTTTTCGATGCCAGAATGGAATAAAACCAACCTCTCTGACACTTATTCTATATGATTTGATAACATGGTATAGACACCCATACTACGAGTCCAACATTTTATGATGCCTGCTACCACAGCGTCAGACAGACTGAAGGTAGGAGACAGTAGGGCTAAGACTTAGTCTTAGGCAGCTACGGCGTAAGTATTTTCGCCAATTAAAAAAGTTCAGTATATGGATTTAAGAGTGCTAATACCATCACTCTACATGCCAGTATAATTTGACATCACCAGTCAATTCCAGTCAGCCCCATTAATTTTTATTAAATATTCAAAGAACAAAGTTTATTATTTTAAATTCGCAGTCGAAAATAACCAATAACAGACTATAAAGGTCTGCATTTTATTTTATTTATTCGTGATTATGTTGAAGAAGATAGGAATACTTCGTGAGGAGAAGCAACCCGTAGATAAGCGTACCCCTCTGACACCAGAGGATTGTAGCGCGCTGATGAAGAGATTCCCTGGCTTAGAAATTTATGCTCAGCCTTGCAGAGATAGATGTTATAGAGATGAAGAATATAAAGCAGCGGGCATTGGTATTCAAGAAAATCTATTAGATTGTGACCTATTGTTGGGTATAAAAGAAATTCCGATTCATTGCCTCATGCCTTCTAGGCGATATATGTTTTTCAGTCATACGATTAAGAGACAGTTGCATAATCTCAAGTTACTTCAGACCATGTTAGACATGAATATTGAGCTCATAGACTACGAGGCCTTAGAAAATGAAAAAAGAGAGCGAGTTGTAGCTTTTGGTTATTGGGCAGGTGTAGTAGGAGCTTATAATGCTTTATGGATGACACAGAAGCGCATTTTTAAGAAAACTATGGCACGGCTTTATGAATTAGAGAATTATAAAGCGGCTAAAGATGGATTAAAGGGTCTTGAATTCGGTCCTTTGAAGATTCTAATTACAGGTACAGGAAGAGTAGCCTCTGGAGCTGTGCAGGTGATGGAAGATGCTAGTATTCGCAGAGTCACACCGCAAGAATTTTTAAATCAGACATTTAATGAGCCCGTATATGCCCAGTTAGGTTCGGAGGATATGTTTGTCCCTAAATTCAAGCATATTGAATTTAGTCGACAAGAGTTTCATGAAAAGCCATTGAACTTTAAGTCTAATATGGAGGCCTACACTCAAATAGCAGATGTTCTAATAAACGCTATTTACTGGGATCCTAAGGCCCCTCAGCTATTTACTATGAAGGATATGAAAAAATCATCTTTCAAAATTAAAGCTATAGCCGATATCACCTGTGATATTGCGCCAGAAGCGTCTATCCCATCTACAGTTAAGGCTACAACTATTCCACAGCCTGTTTTTGGATTTCTGCCACTCCGTGAGAAAATGGTAGAACCTTTTATGAAAAGCGCCATTGATGTCATGAGTATACCTAATTTGCCTAGTGAATTGCCAAAGGATGCTTCAAAACATTTCAGTACAAATTTGTCTAATATTGTGATCCCTGAATTTTTCAAAGAGGATAGTGCTATGCTTAAAGGAGCTCGTGTGATTAAAAATAGACAGCTTACCGAACAATTTAACTATCTAGAGAGTTATGTCTATGATGATATATACCGCGCTAGTCGTATAAAATCCTAAGATTTAATGCCAATTATGTTTTAGAAGTAAATTGATTTGTATCAACTAGTTATTTTGAAAATTTCAACGTTTGAATCAATAATCTTATTTTCTTTGGTGCAGAATTAATCTGAAGATTTTTCTTTTTTTTATTCTTACATAGAGTCACCTTATTCGTTTTTCTATTTTTAACATTGGATAATATATTAATGATAGGTATATTGTTTTAGTATTTATTAAAATCATTTCAATCCATATCTTATCTATATTTGCATTTAAATAAGAATTCCAGTGAATTTAGAAAATTATAAGAACATAAAAGATAGAATTGCCTCGCTTAGGAGGTATCTTTGACGTCGAGAATCGATTATTTAAGATAAAAGAAGAGGAACAATTGACTTTGCGTCCTGATTTTTGGAACGATTCAGCCAAGGCGGAAGCTATACAGAAATCTATTAAGGAAAATAAAACCTGGGTGGAGGATTTTCAATCTGTGGAGTTCTATATGAATGAAATCGAAATCTTATTAGAGTTTAGAGCAGAGGGAGAGTCAATAAAAGAAGAAGAACTCGACCAGCTTTATATTCTATTAGAGAATAACCTTGAGGATTTAGAAGTTAAGTCTGCCTTATCAGATCCAGAGGATACGCTAGGAGTTATATTAAAAATCAATGCAGGAGCTGGAGGTACGGAGAGTTGTGACTGGGCATCAATGCTAGAGCGCATGTACATCATGTGGGCGCAGAGCAAACGATTTAAAATCACGGAGCTGGACCGCAATGAAGGTGACGTGGCGGGCATTAAATCAGTTTCATTGCAGATAGAAGGTCATCTATCTTATGGATTTTTAAAATATGAAAATGGTGTGCATAGACTCGTGCGTATTTCACCATTTGATAGTAATGCTAAGCGTCATACTTCTTTCGCTTCCGTCTTCGTCTATCCGTTGGTAGATGATACAATTCATATTGAAATTAAAGATGCCGATTTAGAAGTCATAACCTCACGCTCTGGAGGCGCTGGCGGGCAAAACGTGAACAAGGTGGAAACTAAGGTACAAATGAAGCATTTGCCAACAGGCATTGTTGTAGTATGTCAAGTAGAGCGCTCGCAACATGGAAATAGAGACCGTGCTTTACAGATGCTTCGTTCGCAGCTTTATGAATTGGAAATTCAAAAAAAGAATGCTGAGCGTGACAAGGTAGAAGCAGGGAAGATGAAAATAGAATGGGGTTCTCAAATTCGTAATTATGTTCTTCATCCATATCAGCTAGTCAAAGACGCCCGCACAGGCTATGAAACCAGTCAATCTCAAGATGTATTGAACGGTAATCTAGATCCGTTTATGAAGGCCCTATTATTGCATAAATAAGTTATTATCTACTATAATTTTATCTGTTCGGTGAATAAATCTATCTTTGTATTATGAAATTTTCCAAAGCGAATATTGAAGAAAAATTAGACCTTGTGCGTCCATTTTTAGCTGAAGATGACGGCAATGTAGAGCTTGTAGATATTACTAAGGAAGGACAGGTGCAAATTCGCCTAAAAGGCAATTGCAGCAGTTGTTCTATGAAAGAAAATACTATAAAATTAGGTATTGAAAATATATTGAAACAGTTCTTTCCTGAGATTTCAGTCGTAGAAGTAAAATAAAAAATTTCAGCGACATTTTTTGACATCTATTGAGTTCATCTTTGCGATAAATTAATTTTTATCACATGAACTCTATACATTTCAAAGATTTAATTTTGTACTTCGTTACAGCCAATGCATTTTTCTTTTTATTACTTCATGCAGACAATGAATTAATGGTACTGCCTTTTGGTATTTTACTTTTGGTTTTATTGTTTGTTTACTTGTTACGGATACAGTCAAAGTTTTACTTAAAATAAACATTGCTTATTTGTTTTTTAACCCACGTTAAGCATTAGGCTATGACGAAAGAATAGACTGATGCGTTAAGTGGGTTTAATCACCGAAGAGTCAGAGGATAATCGAGGTATTTAGTTGTTTTTTTACTCGGTTGTCCTCTGTATCTTCACATTTCGTTTCCTATTTATATTAATTCACTAACTTCGTAGGAACATATATAATGTACCTAGGTGCCTAAAATTTTACTTTTCTCAGACAGTCACAGTCATATAGAGCCTAAGCTCCATCCATATTTGGAGAGTGCGGATGAAATATGGCATGCAGGTGATATAGGGAGTATGCAGGTCGTAGAATGGATGGAAGAGTATAATAAACCTATACGTGGAGTTTATGGGAATGTTGATTTTGGAGAACTGAAGATGCGCTTTCCTGAAGATAATATTTTCACTATAGAAGATGTGAAAGTATGGATGACTCATATAGGAGGTTATCCAGGAAGATATAGTTCGAGGGTGAGGTCTTTATTTGCAGAAATACAACCTATGCTATTTATTTGCGGACATTCTCATATGGTGAAATTAGAACAAGATGAAAAATTAGGTCATTGGGTGTTCAATCCTGGTGCAGCGGGCAATCATGGCTTTCATCAAGTTAAGACTGCTATTAGTTTTGATATTAATCGAAATAATATAACGAATGTGGAGGTGATCAATCTCGGACAAAGAGGTACTTAATTTGCTCGTGTAATGATGAGAAAATATGTTAATGAATTTGAAAATGTGTCAATTTGAAAATGTTAAAACTCTTCTGCGTTCTTTGTGTCTCTGCGGTGAAATTCAAAATTGTAATTCGTGGCTAATATGAAAAAAAGTCAATAAATTTAAAGTTCAATTTATGAATAAACAATCCATTTATACACTCACTCAAAACTATTTAGTTCAGTATCCTGAAGACTCACACGCTCTTCACGTTTTAGATTTTCTAGATAATCATGAAAATTTCTGGCAGCGAGATAATGCCTATGGACACATAACTTCATCCGCTTGGGTAGTGAATGAGCCAAGAGATAAAGTTTTATTGACACATCATAAGAAGTTAGATATTTGGATTCAGCTAGGTGGGCATATAGAGGCAGAAGATAAAACTATATACGAAGCATGCGAACGAGAACTGCGAGAAGAGTCCGGCTTGAAAGAGTTCAAACTTTTGTCGAATGAGATTTTCGATATCGATGTACATGAATTTCCTCAGTCTGCGAATGGTTTTCCAGAACATTTTCATTTGGATATCCGTCTTTTATTTCAGGTTAATTCAGATGAAAAAATTAACTTTGACCTTATGGAATCGAATGAGGTCGTTTGGATACCTATAAATGAAGTTGAAAATTATCAAAACGCTCGGTCGGTGATGCGAATGGTGGAAAAAGTAAAACTTTATATATGAAAATAGGTGTCACCGGAGGTATTGGTAGTGGAAAGTCTCTAGTCGTAAATGAACTAGAGAGACTTGGCGCACTAGTTTATCATGCCGATAAGAAAGCAAAGGAGCTAGTTTATTTACCTGAGGTCAAAGAACAAATTGTTAATCTTTTGGGTATTAAAGCATTTGAAAACGATATGTATAATACGCTATATGTGGCGTCTATTGTTTTCGAGGATGAAGAAAAACTTCAGAAATTGAATGCCATCATTCATCCTGCCGTATTCCGTGATTTGGATAAATTTTGCCATGAGAATTTAGGTAAAATAATCGTTTATGAGTCGGCCCTGATGATGGAGACGGGGCATACTCATTTGTTTGAAAAAGTGATTTTAGTGACTGCTCCGCTTGAGATGAGAATCGAGCGCGTGATGTCGAGAGATCATGTAGATAGAGATTCTGTGCTCAAACGTATGGATAAGCAATGGCCAGATGAAAAGAAAAGAGAATTAGCTGATATTATTATTGAGAATATAGATAAGCAGGAAACTTTAATGAAGGTGCGTGAATTATGGGAAAGTAAATTTAAATTGGGTTATTAAGTTGTGATAGTTAAAAGTACGGACTTATATCCTCGTTTTAGGTTAGAGAAAAATTTAGATTTACAAGCTTATGTGGAGAGTTTTATGACTTCATCTCGAATACAGAATCTAAAGAACGTATTGGAATATCGTATGCGTCATATGTGTCTGGTCGCAGAGAATTTTATAGACGAATTTAATGTGCACGCTATGATACGGACAAGTGAATGTTTTGGTTTGCAAGACTTTCACAACATAGGTCAGAAAAATGTCTTAATGAAAAAGAATAAATCTGTCAATAGAGGAGCTTTTCAATGGACACATATCTATGATTATACAGATTGTCCAGACCCGACATTATCTTGTATTGAGCATCTGAAATCTGGTGGTTACAGAGTTTTTGCGACTTCATCTCATCTGAATTCTAATTATACACCAGAATCTATACCTATCGATAGGCCTTTGGCTTTAATTTTAGGTAAGGAGCACGAGGGTATAAGTGACCTTGCCTTGAAACATTGTGACGGATTGGTTAGTATCCCAATGTATGGTTTTACTGAGAGTTTCAATGTTTCGGTGGCCGCATCTTTATTGACTCAAACTATAGTAGAACGTATAAGAAAAAGCGATATACAATGGCAGTTTAGCGAAGCAGAAAAAGAAAATTTATACTATGAATGGATATGGAACAGTATAAAATATCCCGATAAGCTCTATTATGAATGGTCAGCGATGAAACTATAAGTTTTCCAAGATAAGTAGTTATAAATTGGTTATTTTTACTCATTCTAATTTTTACAGAAATGATTAAGTTTTCCTTATTTTGTATACTTGCATCTTTAGTTTTAAGTTGTGGAGATTCTAATTTTACAATCACTATTCCTAAAGATTGGGAAATGATAGAGGTATATGGAGATGAGGTGGCTGTTCTTAATGAAGGTGGATATTATGGACTATTTTATGATCGAGATAATCCATTGAAGGATAGTTTTCTGGAAGAATCAGATGATAGAATTGTAGCCCTAGCTGTTTCTGACCAAATCGCAGTAGGTAAATCCGATGCTTATATTTGGGTGGCAGATAGTAGCTTTAAATTGACGCTAACAGAGGATAAGACTGAGAAAAAGAATAAGTATTTCAGAAAGTATGAGGATGAAAATTTTGAAGTAACACTCAATATGAAATTTTGGGAACGCATAGATGGTATGGACGAAGAAGATATGTATATTTTTAGAGGTAAAATGAAAGTAACTTCAAAAAAATACAAGAATAGTAAAGAGTATAGAGTCAAAGGAGGAATTTAACAAGTGGTCAGTAATAGGTGGATAGTGGTCACCTTTGAAATCAAAAAATCAATAGAAATAGTATAAATGACCTTAGCAGAGCGCGAAGCAGAACTTACTGAAATATTTGAGTGGATAGAAGATGAAACGGATCGATATGTTCAAATTATGGACTATGGTAAAAAAATGCCTGAGTTTCCTGAATCTGAAAGAATAGAATCCAATGAAGTCAAAGGCTGTCAGAGTAAAGTATGGCTAACCTATAAATTTGAAAATGGAAAGTTACATTTTCAAGCAGATAGCAATACGGCTATCACAAAAGGTATAGTTGCATTACTCGTCTTTCTTTGGTCAGATTTATCTCCGAAAGAAATCTCCGAAGCTAGCCTCGATATTCTTGATAAAATAGAATTGAGAAAACACCTCACCTCACAGCGAAATAATGGATTGACAGCTATGATACATAAAATGAAGATGGTAGCTAAATTAGCTAATAATTGACTAATAAACACGACATGACTCAAGAAGAAAGAAACGAACTCAAAGAAAAAATAACCGACGCACTTAAGACTATTTATGATCCAGAAATTCCAGTGGATATCTATGAACTAGGACTCATTTATGAAGTAAATATAGATGAAAAAGCTCATGTAGAAATCGTGATGACCTTGACTTCACCGAATTGTCCAGTTGCGGGTTCTTTACCTGAAGATGTGCGAGTTAAAGTGGCAGAGGTAGAAGGCGTGAAAGGGGCTCATGTAGAATTAGTATTCGAACCAGCTTGGGATAAGAGCTTCATGAGTGAAGAAGCTATGCTGGAGCTTGGATTTTTGTAATACTGAATTTGATATAGTAACGATTGCGAAGAATAAGTTTAATTTTATTTCGTCTTCAATTTTTCTTTTGCTTCATTCCATAGCGCATCCATTTCTTCTAAATTCATATCAGAAAGTGGCTTAGTCGCTTGTTCTTCTATATATTGAAATCGCTCTATGAATTTTTGATTAGTACGCTGCAAAGCGAGTTCTGGATCTACTTTGGCATATCTCGCGAGATTGATCATGCTGAATAGGACATCGCCCACCTCTTCTTCGATGTCTTCTGATACTTTAGTTTCTAACGCCTGTTTTAATTCACCAAGCTCTTCATTTAATTTATCCCATACTCCATCGATTGTATCCCATTGAAATCCTATATGAGCGGCTTTATCTTGTATTCTATGCGCCTTGATCAGTGCAGGCAAGGATTTAGGAACACCTCCTAGAATAGAGGTTCTACCTTCTTTTAGTTTTAATTTTTCCCAGTTTTCTTTGACTTGCTCTACCGTTAGATCTTGACTAACTTCATATACATGTGGGTGTCTTTGTATCAGTTTATCATTTCCCATTTTTAATATGTCCTCTATGCTAGTACCATCTTTTTCAGATATAATTTTAGCATAAAAAACGAGATGCAGCATGACGTCAGCCACTTCTTCTTTTAGATTATCTAAATTCATATCTAGGATAGCATCATAGAGTTCATATACTTCTTCGATAGTTAAATGGGAGAGACTCTCCAAGGTTTGTTTTTTATCCCAGGGGCATTTCTCTCTGAGATCATTCATTATGGCTAAAAGTCGATTAAATTCAGAAGACACAGGTGGATAGTTGAAATAGAAAATATAAATTAAAAAAGCAATTTACTGATTACTGACGCCTGACCACTTTCTACTTTAAACTTTCCATTACTCTTCATTTACCCTTTCCTTTAAAAAGGATGATAAAAGTATAAATCAAAATTTTAATGTCAAGTATCAAACTCATATTTTCTATATAAATCATGTCATACTTCAGACGGTGAATCATTTCTTTTACATTTTCGGCATAACCATATTTAACCATCCCTAATGAGGTAATACCAGGTTTTATTTTCATCAAGTGTAGATAATAAGGTGCCTCATTGCATATTTGGTCTATAAAAAATTTCCTTTCAGCGCGATAGCCAACTATACTCATTTCTCCTTTTAGTACATTAAAAAATTGTGGAATTTCATCTAGGCGCCATTTACGAAGAAATCGCCCTACAGGGGTAATACGAGGATCTACCTTTGAAGCTAGCAGAGGAGTGTGAGCCTCAGCATTAGAAATCATAGATCTAAATTTGAGAATATAGAATGGCTTAAAATTTTTACCTATCCGCTCTTGACGATAGAATATAGCTCCTCCATTGGTGATTTTTAATACGATAGCTATTGCTAAATAAATAGGAAGCAATAGTACTATAGCCAAAATAGAAAGGAAAATATCGAGTGTAGATTTGATGTTTTTTTCAAATAAATGCATATTTTCTGGATAAGCTTCCAGAAATAATGGGCTATGAATATCTGATAGTCGATAACTTTTATTGATAATATCATAAATATCAGCAGGCGTTTTAACTATGACATTAAACGGGGCTAATTGATTGATGAGTGAATGAATGAATTTATCATCCGTTGAATTAATAATTACTTGATGTATATTATTCTCTTCTAGGATTGTTTTCAAGTTATTTATCTTACCCATATAGGGCAATTGACAACCATTAGTCATTTCATTAGAAAGAAAACCTATATTCTTAAAACCAAAATCTTTGTAATCACATAATTTATCATCGGCATAAATATTGATATCTCTAGAGTTTAAAATAAATATGGAATTGAAAAATCGCTTCTCCTGACTATAGAGATATTTATTGACCGTAAGCACGGTTATTCTAAATTGAGTAGTAATTAAAAATTGCAAAAGAAAGTAGGTCACTACTACATAAAATAGATCTTCTTTAGAATAATTATCATCTAAGAAAAATAAAAACATGATGATTACAACACCAATTAATGAAGCGATGGCAGTTTTAACGATTTCCCAAAATCTAGATTTGAAAAACAACAAACCATAAAATCCTCCATAGAAGTATAATACTATCCAGAAGACAGGAATAAGGACGATACTATAGTAAAATGTTGTATCAGAAAGAAATTCCTGCAACTTAATATCATAAGGATATGGAGAAAGTGTCTTTCTATAATAATACAATATAACCCAAGCTGCAGTAGAAGCTATAGTATCTAATAGAAGATAAATGGTGAGTTTATTCGTATTTTTCAATGGGTAGAATCAAGGTAACTAGTTATTCGTTTTATCTATTCCAAACGCTAATTTCGGAGTAAAATTGTATTTATTTATATTTTATAAACACATTTTTGGTTTCGGTGAAAAAGCGCATAGCTTCAAAACCACCTTCTCTGCCGATACCGCTCTCCTTCATACCACCAAAAGGAGTTCGTAAATCTCTGACCATCCATGTATTGACCCAAACTATACCAGAGTCTATACGCTCAGCTACTCTGTGTGCTTTCTTTATATTTTCTGTCCATATAGTACAGGCTAGGCCATAAGTTGTGCTATTCGCCATTTCGATAGCATCCTCTTCTGTATTGAATGGAATCAGGGTCACGACGGGTCCAAAAATTTCTTCTTGATTCAATCGGCATAAATGCCCCAAACCCTCTATAACTGTAGGTTCTATAAAAAAGCCATCTCGGCATTCACCTTCTGGTATATATCGCTTGCCGCCAGTGAGTATGGTGCCACCTTCTTCCTTAGCTAATTTTATATAGCTGAGAATTTTATGCATATGATCTTCACTCACTACAGCGCCTATATTCACGTTGGTTTTGGGGTCACCTATAGTCAATTGATTTATTCGAGTTATAAATTCTTCTTTAAACTTAGCATAAATAGTTTTCTGGATAAATATCCTACTTCCACAGAGGCAAATTTGCCCTTGATTGGCAAAGGAAGAGCGCACCGTAGTCGCCAGCATATCTTCAAAATCACAATCATCAAAAATGATGTTTGGATTCTTTCCACCGAGCTCTAAAGATACTTTCTTGAACTGTTTTGCGCATTCTATATTGATAGCTCTGCCAGTCACCGTACCACCTGTAAAGGCAATAGCTTTGACTCGTTTATCCTCTACTATGGCCTGTCCTACTTTCGCACCTAGTCCGTGTACTATATTTAAAATCCCTTTTGGGAATCCTATTTCTATACATACGGTCGATAACAAATAAGCTGTATATGGAGTGATCTCAGAAGGTTTCGCCACAACCGTATTCCCAGCAGCTAATGCAGGGGCTATTTTCCAAGTAAATAAATAAAGGGGTAAATTCCATGGCGATATACATCCCACGACACCAATGGGTTGTCGAAGAGTATAATTTAATCCTTGGTTGGGCGTATGATGACTCTCACTAGGGAAATTCATCTGTGCAGAAGCAAAAAATTTGAGGTTAGAAATAGCGCGTGGTATATCACTCTGAGCCGCTAGCCACTGAGGTTTTCCATTATCCATAGATTCTGCTTCTACGAATTCGTTCATTCGAGCCTCTATGCCATTGGCTAGTTTTAGTAATAGATCAAATCGTTGCTCAAAACTCAATAGTTTCCATGCAGGTAAAGCCTCCTTTGCTGCTTCTATAGCCATCATCACATCTTGACTGTCACTATCCGGCAGGGTGCCATAGACTTTGCCGATAGACGGATTCACTACATTGATTATCTTATTGGATAGGGCGTCGCCTAACTCACCATTTATATAATTTTTTATCGTCATGATCATTTATTTAATACTCTTATCCTATTTATAAAATTTAGATAGTTAATACTCTTTATTGTATGGTACCGATGTAATTTATCTTTCCACTCATGCGGGATTACATAAATATGTGCGGTATTAGTCTACAAATATAGTCTCCAGTTTCTTTACTAGTGCTTAAAAAATGAAACCGAGAAATATTAATATTTTTATTAAAATAATGTTCTATGGGATTATTAGCAGGTTGGTTTATTAGATTTTGTTTAAATTTGTAAGTCTATATTTAAAATCCTTGAAAAAACTTCTTGGCCTTCTTGCCATGCTTTTTTTAACTCAGTTTATTCATGCCACGCACATTGTGGGAGGTATGGTGACATACAAATACCTTGGAAATAAGCGCTACGTAGTTAGCTTTAAGGTTTATAGAGACTGTAATGGCGGTCAGGCTGCATTTGATGGCGACCCTACTGTACCACCAGGATCATTCAATAGGCCTTTTTACTATGTCGTTTTTGATAATCAATCAGGGGCTCGGGTCGATAGCGGTTCGCTAACTTTAATGCGCAAAGATACCGTCCAATCTGTCATACAAAATGACTGCTTGGATCCTAAACTGACCTGTGTAGAGCAGGCTTTTTATACCGATACGATTACTGTGCCAGATGAGACGCGCTGGTACTCTATTTATCATCAGCGATGCTGCCGAAACAGTGGGATAGATAATCTGCAACCTACACCAGGTGGAGGTGGTGGAGGTGGCGGAAGCTTTCCCGGCATGACGATATACAATATAATACCCCCTTCACAGACTTATCCAAACAATTCTGCTGATTTTAAAGAGTTTCCGCCTTTATTTATTTGCGCCAATCAATCTTTTACCTTTGATCATGCTGCAGTAGATTTGGATGGAGATGTCCTCAAATACTATCTGGTTAATCCTTTAGATGGTGGCTCACCCAATAACCCGCAGCCAAATTCAAATAATATCTCCATGATGCGAATTAATGCTAATTTTCAAGCTCCATATAGCTTAGCAAATGTCATGGGGGGGAGTCCAAATGTTGCGATTGATGAAAATACTGGTTTATTGACCTGTAAGCCGGATAATGCTGGCAGATTTGTGGTTAGTGTCATGGTCAAAGAATTTAGAGGTGGAGTATGCATAGATTCTTCTATTAGAGATTTTCAATTCAATGTATTTGTATGTGACATACCTAAATCTGATTTAATTAACATACCTGGCTCTTATGATCCTGTGACCAAAATGTATGATTATCAGGTAAATTGTAAAGATAAAAGAATCAGTTTTACAAATTCTAGCACGAACGCTCAGCGTTTCCTTTGGAATTTTGGAGACCCTTCCTCTGGCGCATTGGATACGTCTACTAGCACTAATCCTAGCCACGATTATAAAGATACTGGTGTTTATATTGTTACGTTGACTTCTTTTAAAACCTTATTCGATGGGAGGGTATGTAAGGATACTTTAAGGGTTAAAGTTAGGATTTACCCTACGTTTTATGCAAATTTTAGAATATCGACCAGCCCGCCAAAGTGCCCAGGGGATGTAGTGAATTTTACGGATTTATCCACTGCCACTTATGGTAATACCATAAAATGGAAATGGCAATTTGGTGATGGACAAATCGATACTATCCGTAATCCTTCTCATAAGTATAGTATCTCAGGTAACTATACAGTAAAACTCATCGTAGAAAGTAGCAAAAGATGTATAGCGGATACCCAGATTAATTTTAGAGTAGAAAATCGTCCTAATATCTCTGCAACGCTACCAAATGCGTGTATTGGTCAGCCATTTAAACCCGTATGTAATATAACGATACCCGCTCCTGATGTTATCAGCAGTTTGCGTTGGGCATTGCCTGATAGGGTAGATGTAAACTGCACGACCACCTACACTCCGCTGACCGCTGCTCCCTTCTCTGTGAAGCTATGGGCGATGACGGATAAAGGTTGTGTCGATTCGCAAACATTTAATGTCAACGTCAATAATCTTCCTACTATCACTACCTTCGGTGATACGTTTATCTGCTATGATAGTAAAATACAACTCAATGCTAATGGAGGAGTATCCTATTTATGGTCTCCATCTGCTCAACTAGACAATCCAAATAGCAAATCTCCTATTGCATCCCCAGTTTATCCAAATTCGAGTAGGTATACTGTGAAAGGAACAGACGCTCTCGGCTGTTATAATTTTGATTCCGTTCTAGTTTCTTTTCAACTAAAACCATTTATAGATGCAGGAAAAGACACGAATGTTTGTCTAAATCCAGGTCCGTTTAATAGAGAAACGGTTAGGCTAAATGGGCAAGGTTTTTTTCAAACCTTTTATTGGACACCGCCAGCAGGTCTGGATAATCCAAACTCCAAAACTCCTTTAGCTAAACCAACTGTTGCGACGGAATATGTATTTAATGGAATAGATCAATTTGGCTGCATAGTGAAAGATACCGTTCGAGTGATTGTACTAGATCCAAGTTTGAATTTATTTAGAAAAAATGATACAGTCAAGTGTAGCTATGATACCATTATATTAGAACCATTGGATTTAGGCGATATCACTCGCTATGCATGGGCTCCTCCTACTTGGATTCACCCAAATGATTTGTTCAAACGAAAGCCAAGAATATACAATCGAGATACATTTATCTATACATTGACTATTGATAATTATTGTTATCGGAAATCTGAGAATATTCGTATCGATGTGATTCCGAGTCCTAAAACCAATCTACCACTTTTGGATTCGACCTGTTTCGGCAATATCTATAAATTTAACCTCAATACGGACAATACTTATAAGTGGTCAACCACGGATCCAACTATAAATAATAAGTCAATCCCTAACCCAGAAGTGAATCCTAGTGCTAAGGTTTGGTATTATATCACAGCAACCAACAGTTTCGGTTGTACCGTATCTGAAGGTATGGAGATGATCGTGAATTATCCGCCTAATATTTCTATTCTAGGTCTTCCGAAGTTTATTTGTTTAGGGGATTCCGCTGAATTAACCGTGGTGAGTAACGCCAATTTAAATACCAAGGCTCGATGGTCCCCAGGTACTTATGTTTCTGATTCGCTTTCCAAAAAAGTCTTTTATTATCCGCCGAAAACAGATGATATTTTCCTTAAAGTACTAACTGCAGAGAATTGTTTCACAATACAAAAGTTGAGAATACCTGTCCAACTGCCTATTAAGCCCAATGTGCAAACGCCAGTGCAAGTCTGCAAAGGTCGATTTACTGAATTGTATGCCTCTGGAGGATTGTATTATCTATGGAAGCCATTCTATAACATGAGTGATAGTCTTACCGATAAACCACAGGTGGCACCAGATTCTAGTTTTACCTATTCAGTTAAAGTAGCTAATGATTGCTTTTTTGACACAATAGGAGTGCGGGTAAATGTAGATACATTGCCTAAGATTACAACCACACCTGATACAAATATCTACAGAGGAGCAGAGATTGAACTCTATGCTTATTCTGCTGCCTCTAAGCTAGATTGGTTTCCACAATCTATAATACCTACAAATCCTTATTTGACTAGTATTCGAGTGCAGCCTACCGATAGTACAACATATTATGTGCATGTGGTAGACGGGAACTCTTGTGAAGGGTATGATAGTGTGCGGGTAGGCGTTTATTCTAAGAATGTATTACTTATACCGACTGCATTCTCACCAAATGGCGATGGTATTAATGATGTATTTAAGATAGTAAAGCACCTTAATATTAAAACGCTCAATTATTTTGAGGTCTATAATCGATGGGGAGAAAAAATATTCAGTACGACTAATCTAGACCAAGGGTGGGATGGCAGCTTTAAAGGAGAACCTGTTCCTAATGGCTCTTATAATTGGCAGATCCAAATCACTAATTATGATAAAGAAAAGATATCGAAGGCAGGAAATATTGATGTCATAAGATAGTAAAGGGTAACTTTTGTTTTTTCTAAGTTAGATAAGAATATTCCCAGATTATCTATCTAGTATAGACTTACTTATTGGTAAAATTTTAGCTCATTAAATACAAAACCACCATTTTAATTAACGCTTAAAGTGGTGGTTTTTGTATTGTTGATTTTTAAATACTCTAAATTTTATAGAAAAAAATCATGTTATAAATAGGTGGATTAGACTAATTCATAACAGAATTTATTAAGCGTTAAGCTTAGCTTTCAATCCCGCATCTATAGCATCTAGAAACTCTTCTGTATACAAATAGTCTGTGCCATGATCTACTTTATTTGATCCTTTTACAATAATGGCTAGGTCTTTGGTCATTTTACCAGCTTCTACTGTTTCTACACATACTTGTTCTAACGAAGTAGCGAACTTATCCAATTCTGAATTGCCATCCAATTTAGCTCGAAAAGCTAACCCTCTTGACCAAGCATAAATAGAAGCTATAGGGTTTGTAGATGTTCTATTTCCTTTTTGATGCTCTCTGTAGTGACGTGTGACAGTTCCATGTGCTGCTTCAGACTCCATGGTGCTACCATCCGGCGTAATAAGAACTGAAGTCATCAATCCTAATGATCCAAATCCTTGAGCAACAGTATCCGATTGAACATCTCCATCATAGTTTTTGCAAGCCCAAACGAAGTTACCATTCCACTTCAGTGCGCTGGCTACCATGTCATCAATCAATCTGTGTTCGTAGATGATTCCTACTGCTTCAAATCTTGATTTATAATCTGCCTGATAGATTTCTTCAAAAATATCCTTGAATCTACCGTCATATTTTTTCAATATGGTATTTTTCGTAGATAAATAAAGTGGCCACTTCTTGGTCAATGCCATATTGAAACAAGAATGAGCAAATCCTTTAATACTCTCATCTGTATTGTACATACAAAGTGCTACTCCGTCGCCTTTAAAATTAAATACCTCGAAAGTCTGTGGCTCACCTCCGCCATCTGGCGTAAAGGTCATAGTCAATTTTCCCTTGCCTTTCACCAACGTATCGGTAGCTCTATACTGATCTCCGAATGCATGACGACCTACGATAATAGGAGAAGTCCAGTTTGTGACTAATCTAGGGACATTGCTCATAACAATAGGCTCTCTAAATACTGTACCATCAAGAATATTGCGTATAGTCCCATTTGGTGACTTCCACATTTGCTTTAAGTTAAATTCTTTTACTCTGTCCTCGTCGGGCGTAATGGTCGCACATTTGATACCTACCCCAAATTCTCTAATAGCATTTGCCGCATCTATAGTTACTTGGTCATTTGTCTCATCGCGATATTCCATCCCAAGGTCATAGTATTTAATATCTAGATCTAGATAAGGTAAAATTAATTTTTCTTTGATAAATTTCCAAATGACTCGGGTCATTTCATCTCCATCTAATTCTACTACTGGGTTGGCTACTTTAATCTTTGTGAAACTCATAACTTAGTTTTTTTGATCTATATTTTTATGTTAGAAAGTCAGCAAAACTAAACAAAAAAACGAGATTTTAGGTATAAATTCAGACTATTTTTAGTTAATACCCACTAAGAAGTAGATTTGGAAATTATATTGAGTACTTAATAATTGTTATAGGCTATTAATCATAGCTATATGAGGGATTTGGTCTTCGAGATATTCTTCACCTATTTTTTCAAACCCTAAATCAGCATAGAATTTTAAGAGATAACTCTGTGCTGAGATCTTGATAGAATACTTAGGAAAAAGCTCATTACATTTTCGAATAGCTTCTTCCATAAGTATTTTACCTAATCCAAGTTGACGATGGGTTAGTTTATTGCAGACCCTGCCGATAGAACTATAATCAGTATAAGACACCCCCGGACCAAGCACTCTCGCGTATGCGATAAGTTTACCCTTTTCTGAGCCAAGGAGGTGATAGGCAGCTATATCTTTATCATCTAAATCTTGATAAACGCAGTTTTGTTCTATCACAAATATCTCTGAACGAAACTTAAGAATCTTATAGAGCTCCAGAGAGGTTAATTCTTTAAATGGCTTAAAGTCAAATGTCATAATTGATTTTAGTTAAATAAAATATTACCAATTCTAAGCCTTGTAGCGCCACATTTCAAGGCGATATTATAATCCCCACTCATACCTATGGACATTTCCGACAGTGTCATGTTATAGTCAGAATTTATGGCAGCTAACATAGTTTTCACGCGACAAAACTCCTCTTCTATTTGGGACTTGTTATCTGTAAAGGAAGCCATAGCCATGATTCCTTGAATCGAAATGTTTGGATAATTCTCTGCCTGGAACTGATCAAAAAAATCTAACATTTCTTCTGGAGAGAAGCCATATTTCGTCTCTTCTTGAGCCACATACATTTGAATAAAAATTGCAACCTTTTTATTGATTTTACTTGCTTCTTTTTGTATTTCATTAAGTAGTTTCATGCTATCCACAGCATGAATGGTCGATACCTTATCTATAATCTGTTTGACCTTATTGGTCTGTAAATGTCCAATAAAGTGCCAATCAATATCTTTTGGAAGTATTTCATATTTATCGCAGAGTTCCTGGGCTTTATTCTCTCCAAAGCTCCTTTTGCCCATTGCATATAATTCTGCTAAAGCGTCTACAGGTCTCAATTTGGTCACTGCTATCCACTGAGCCCCATATTCTGCACACACATTATCTAGTTTCTGATAGATTGATTGGTTGATATACATTAGTTTATTCAAATTTTTTAAAATAATCCCAATTGTGGCTATGAATTATGAAATGTCTCGTACATTTGCCATAGATGAGTTTTCAATTTCAAAAATACAAGCTTTTATACTACTTCGCGGCTATATTTCTGCTGGCTCTCTATAGTTGTAGTGCTAATCCTAGTCTAAATGAAGAGCGATTTAAAGGGGCCTTGGTTAAAATTCATGAATGTGAAGCTTATCACGAGCTCAAATTAGGAAATAATCAACCAGCTTTTATAGAGAGTTGTAAAACTAAAGTACTAAAGGATTTAAGAATTTCTTCTAAGGATTTCGAACAAACAACCCAGTACTATAAAGCCCATCCAAAAGAGTTTGAAGTGCTTTATGATTCACTTTTAATTAAAAACCCCTAGGACCCGTGATTAAATTTATAGAGTGTCCGCGCGACGCTATGCAGGGAATCCCCATTTTGATACCTACGGAAAAGAAGATAAAATATATTCAATCTCTCCTAGAGGTAGGATTTGATGTGATAGACTTTGGCAGTTTTGTGTCATCTAAGGTCATACCCCAGATGGCTGATACGGCAGAAGTATTGAATGGTCTGGACTTGACCAATACAAAGTCAAAACTATTGGCTATTGTAGCCAATACTAAAGGGGCTATGGAGGCTTGTCTTCACCCCCAAATAGACTTTATTGGCTATCCATTCAGCATATCCGAGACGTTTCAACATCGAAACACGAATTCTAGTATCGGGGAGTCCTTTGAACGAGTCAAGGAAATAGCTCTTCTTACTCATGAGAGTGGAAAAGAATTAGTGATTTATATCTCCATGGGCTTTGGAAATCCTTATGGAGATGACTTCAATGTAGATATAATCCACCACTGGGTGGAGAAAATAGCTGGACTAGGCGTCAAGATATTTTCTCTCTCAGATACTATCGGAGTGGCTACTCCAGAGTTAATAACGGAGGTTTTTAAAGGCACTGTTGGTTATTATAATGATTTAGAATTTGGTGCTCATCTTCATTCTGCGCCATACAATTGGTTGCCTAAGGTAAAGGCGGCGTATAAAGGCGGCTGTCGTAGGTTTGACGTAGCCATAGGCGGACTCGGAGGTTGCCCATTAGCCAAAGATGAACTAGTAGGGAATCTAGCCACGGAGTATTTTGTTAACTTTTTCCGGAAACAATTTAAGCCTGAATTTGATGAAAAGGCCTTTGAGCGATCCCTGCGAATAGCTAATGAGATTTTTCATTTATCTTAATAACTCCAAATTAGAAGTAAATTAACTCATCCTAAAAAACTAGAAGCATGAAACCCACTCTCGTTATCGGAGCTTCCGAAAATCCAGATAGATATTCCTACAAAGCTATAGAAATGCTGCGTAACCATCAGCATGAAGTATTTGCATATGGATTAAAGGTAGGTAGGGTGTGTGATGTAGAATTCATGACAGAAAAAAATCCTGTCAAGGCTCATACCGTAACGCTTTATGTAGGGGCTAAAAACCAAGATACGGAGCTACGAAGGTATATTTTATCTCTCAAGCCACAGCGGGTTATCTTCAATCCTGGCACAGAGAATCCTCCATGGGAAGCGGAACTTAATGATTATGGTATCACCACAGAAGAAGCCTGTACTCTAGTGCTACTCCAAACAGGGCAATATTAGATAGAAGTATAAAGTACAAAGCATTAGGCATTATGATTCAATGTCGTTTAGTAATGAAAAATTTCGAATCTTCTCTGTGTACCTTTGTGACTTCTCTGTGTGTCTTTGTGTAATAGCGAAATACAGAAAACTCAAGAAAGACATAACTGCTAAGCCATATCTCTATAGCTATCTACGATGAAATAAATACTAATAAGAAAATTTACTAATCGGAATTAAGCTTCTAAGTAATAATAAAAGACTTTTTGGGTTTTATTTTCAATAGGGATAATCATGTTATTACGAATAATATAATCTTCATAGTCTAAGACCCCGCTTTCTTTAGTAGCTATGTGAATAGGGGTGTCAGAAGAATATGCCGTAACAGTTACCGTATCACTAAAATGAGCATAATTCATTTGCTCATTATTTAAAGTAGAGAGCTTATTAATAGCCGCTTGATATTTTTCATGCGTGAAGGTTACTTTATAAAATTCTCTAGCCAAAATACGCTGAGCTAAACTAGAAAGTATTTCATCACTATTATCTTTCATATCTTTTAATACGGTCCATACATCGCTATCATCTAATAGCACAAATTGTGCTATGACATCTGGAGTCAATTGACTGCGCTGATCTTCCGCTAATTGAAAGAAAAAATTTAGTCTAGGATTGGACGTCGAAATTGTTTGTCCGCTATGAATGAGCTTGAAGATGCGCTCAAGAAACTTTATAAGCATAAACTCTGCACTCATAACTGTTTTATGGAGATAGACTTGCCAATACATCAGATGACGGGATAAGAGAAAATGCTGCACACTCATAATACCTTTTTCATGCACCACGATTTGATTATCTACGACGTCTATCATAGCTAGAATTCTATCTACACCGATATTGCCCTCCACTACGCCGCTGTAGAAACTATCGCGCTTGAGATAGTCTAGTCGATCCACGTCGAGCTGACTAGATATCAATTGATAGAAAAATTTTCGTGGATACTGATTGGTAAAAATTTCTATGGCTAAATCTAAATCACCATGAAATTCTTTATTCATAGCATGCATAAGAGCCAAGGAAATTTGTTCATGAGATATTTTCTTGAAAAAACTCTTCTCCAAAGCATGCGAAAAGGGCCCATGTCCAATATCATGCAGCAAAATAGCTAAGCAAGCAGCCTCCTCTTCTTTATCTGAAATTTCCACGCCTTTGACTCTTAGCTGCTCTATAGCTACCTGCATGAGGTGAAAAGCGCCTAGCGCATGATGAAATCTACTGTGCACCGCTCCGGGATATACCACATGTGTCAAACCTAGCTGAGCTATATTTCGTAATCGCTGAAAGTAAGGATGATTGATACAGCGCAATGCGGAGTTATATTTAACTCGAATAAAACCATGAACAGGGTCGTTGATAATTTTGTTGCTCACTGTATTAACTAATATTTAATATCTAATAAGTAATAACTGAGATAGAGGTAAACAAAACGGGATACTTAAAACTTTATCAGCCCGGCAAACGGTTAATATACTTATCCATTTCCTTTATTTGGTTTAGGATCTCCGCTTGTTTAGGCTTAGCATCTTTAGCTTTTTTAAAATGCGCTTTCGCTGTTTTATGATCTTTTCGTTGAATGAAAATGGAACAGAGCATCAATTGTGCACTAGCCATACTATCAGGATCATTCATACCCTTTGACAAAGCCTCTCTGAGCTTAGGTAGAGCCGATTTATAATCACCTTTTTGAAAGAAAATAGCCCCATGCTGAAAAACTACCATCGCATCCATATCCTTCATAGGCATGCCTAGTTCGCTTGATTTTTTTATGAGTGCCTCTGCTTTGGTAAAATCTTTCTGCGATACTGCCATATTACTCTGAATCATATAATACATAGAGCGGACTGGCTTAATAAGCAGTGCAGGGTATTTGACCGAATCAATGACCTTCATAGATAGGTCAAAATCACCTTCCTCTACAGATTTCTGCAATAACCGAATAGGCCCTAATAAAAAATGAGCTAAAAATAGGATAACCCCAACGGTAATCAATATCCAAGCAAAGTCGAATTTATCCATAAATCCCCAAACCAAACCAATGATAAGAAGACCTAATGAGATCCAAACTCTATTAAAAACATAAAACTGCAAAAACTTTGTGTTCATTCTTTTTGAAAATAAGATGGCAAAACTATAAAGACTGGACTAAATAAGACTATAAAACTAGCTAAATTTATTGTACTCCGTGCATTCGCTTCTTCAGAAATCCATTTAATAAAATAATAACCAATCCAGCAGTAATTGCAAGAACGGTAAATATTAAGAAAAAAGCAGACATCGAATATTCTAAACTTATTTTGTCTATAAGGCTACCTGTCTTGCCAGCTAACCAGTTAGCTATCGCTGAAGCCGTAAACCAAACGCCAAACATAAGTCCAACATATCTAGCAGGCGATAATTTACTTATATAGGATAATCCGACAGGAGATACGAATAACTCTCCAATTGTATGAAACAAATAGGCTATTATTAGCCATACAATACTTACAGAGGCAACAGTAGCACCTTTCTCAATAGAAGAAGCTCCTAATGCAAGTATGCCAAAACCTGCTCCAAGGAGAATTAAACCTAACCCAAACTTAATAGGTGCCGATGGATTATACTTGCTAGCCCATATTTTAGATACTAATGGGGCAAATAAAATTATAAATAATGAGTTTAAAATTCCAAACCATGAGGCGGGAATTTCTACCTCATTTAATTTTTCTTTTAGAACTGTTGCAGAAACCTTTGAAGTAAATTTGTCTGATTCCTCTGGAAGAATATACTTGAAATTACCTTTTTTATCTAAATCCAGTAAATAAATACGTTCACCAACTTTTAACTGAACTTCATTTCGAATAGTAGTTTTTTGACCACCCATGTCTACCTCATAGGTTTTGGTATTAAAATCTTTATTGACCATCCATAAAACTATACACCATATAATAATGAAACTAACAGATAAAAAGCCATTGGATAGGCTATACTTTCCAAAGGTTTCCTTCACAAGTTTTATCAATACCCAAGTGATAACGCCTAAAGGAATAACGGCCATTAAAGCATTGATGATGGAGAACATATGAGCTTGAGAACCACTAAGAATTCTATTCGTATAATCTTTAGCAAAAATTGTCATAGAACCTCCAGCTTGCTCAAATGCCATCCAGAAAAAGATGGTAGAAATAGCTAAAATTCCTATGACCATCAATCTATCATTTATTACATTCGCGGGTGTAGTATCTTCCACTATTGATTCTCCAGCAGCTAGTTTTATTGGTTTTAATCCTAAATTTCCAAAAATAGATTGTGCAAACCAGAATTGTAACATTCCAAAAAACATGAATATACCTGCCAAGCCGAAACCATAACTCCAACCAGCTTTTTCTCCTACATATCCGCAAAGTAGTATGCCCAAAAAGGCACCTGCATTGATACCCATATAGAATATGGTATAAGCTGAATCTTTCTTTTCAGGATTATTTGTATATAACCCACCTACTATTGTTGAAATATTCGGTTTAAATAATCCGTTGCCTATTATTAAGAGAGATAGACCTAAATAAAAGAAAAATTTGGTTTCAAAAGCCATGGAAGCATGGCCAAGTGTCATTATTAATGCTCCTAATACAATTGCATTTCGATGACCTAAAAAGCGATCTGCTATTAGCCCTCCCAAAATAGGAGTAATGTATACTAATCCAGTGTACCAGCCATAAAGTTCTAACGCATTTTCCCTAGACCATTCCCAGCCGCCAATTCCCGTGGAGCTTACTAAAAATAAAACTAACAATGCGCGCATACCATAGTAACTAAAACGCTCCCACATCTCGGTAAAAAATAATACAAAGAGTCCTGCAGGGTGACCAAATAATGGCTGCTTAATATCTGTTTGTGTCATGTTTGGTTTATTTTAAATTAAGTTAAGCTAAGCGAATATACAGACTTAGATTAAAACTAGACAAAAAAAGGCCACTCCTCGGAGTAGCCTTTAAATTTATTGGTTGTTATAAAATGATTATTTTGTAGGAGCCATATAATTATTCACTTTTTCAAACCCAAAAAGACTAGCATCTTGGTAAGTTCTTCTAACCCTAACAGGTATTTTTGAAAACGTACCTCTTCCTACTTGAGAGAAGCTAAGAATGATCTCCCACTTGAATCGAGCGGCAATAGCCACAGCTGTACCAGGGTCAGTAGACTCTTGTCTATATTCTATTTCTATTTCTGGACCGTTGGCTGTATTTATAATTTTTACGTCTTTCGGTGCGCTTCCAAACCAAGCTCTTCGGTCATCTAAGAAATAATGAGTTATAACAAGTTGACCCGTTGCTGGGTTAGCTACGGCTTCAAATCTTTCTGATCCTGAAGTAATTTGATCATCTCTGCCAGTTAAAAATCCAGTGACATAGGATAGCTTCCATTCAGCATTTGGATCCTGAACTGTAGGAGTAAACTCATTCATATCTCCACAGCTAGAGAAGTTAATAGCAAAAAATAGAATAATTAAGTAAGACAAATTTTTCATTCGGTTAATTTATTTTATACGCAAATATATGAATTTTTAGAAAAAGTGAAAATTTATTTTAACTCATTATCTTAATTGTTGTGTTTCAATATAATCACATGCTAATTGATTTGAATTAACTATCAATTAGCAGTATAAAGTTAATTTAATCCACTCTATACCTTATAAAATTAAATAATTATACATTCAATATAGTGGTTATACTAGACTGTTTTTATCTCCTAAAATTAAATTTATTCATTTTTGCTGAATTTTACCTGGCAAATCGTCACGTTTTGTCACTTTGGTCATATAAGGATGTCTGTTTAAGAAAAAAAATATATCTGATAAGTTGTATATTTTGAGTATTTTATGGGATATTCTATAACTTAATTTATATCCTTTAAATCAGTGAAAATTACGTGTTATTAAGTTTGCTCAAACGAATGCAGCGCTAATAGAAATCTCTATTGTATAATTATGGAGGCATGATCAGTTATAGATACTTACGCGTGTTTAATTTTTATGTCTTAATATTAATTTTAAGCTTAAATCCAGTTATTATAGACTTTGAACAAAATGTGGATGGTTGGTTGATTTTTCATTTTCATTTTAATGTACATTTGCTTTTTTGAAACACCCCACCATGAATTTAGATGATATAATCGTATTAGGAGAGAATGATACTCGCTCGGGTTTTGGAGACGCTATGGCAGTCTTGGCCGATACTCATCATAATGTAGTCGCTCTCTGCGCAGATCTCACCGATTCACTAAAACTAGGTGAATTTAAGAAAAAAGTGCCTCAACGGTTTATTCAAGCTGGTATTGCTGAAGCGAATATGATAGGGCTAGCTGCTGGGCTAGCGATTGCTGGTAAAATTCCTTACGCCACATCGTTCGCCAATTTTGTCACAGGTCGTGTATATGACCAAATACGTCAGTCTGTAGCCTATTCTGATAAAAATGTAAAGATTTGTGCATCCCATGCTGGCCTTACCTTAGGTGAAGATGGTGCTACACATCAAATTCTTGAAGATATAGGTTTGATGCAGATGTTACCGAATATGACGGTGATTAATACCTGTGACTACAATCAGACCTACCAGGCGACTTTAGCTATAGCTGATTTTGATGGTCCGGTTTATTTGAGATTTGGCAGACCTAAGGTGCCTATTTTTATAACGAAAGAATCAAAATTTGAAATAGGAAAAGCATTGAAATTGTCTGAGGGTAAGGACATAACTATAGTAGCCACGGGTCATTTGGTCTGGGAGGCTATAGTAGCAGCCAAGAAATTGAAAGAGGAAGGTATCTCGGCTGAAGTTATTGACATTCATACGATAAAGCCATTAGATGAGCCTGCTATTCTAGAGAGTGTGTCTAAGACTAAAAAAATAGTAGTAGCCGAAGAGCATCAGCGATTGGGTGGACTAGCTAGTACCATTGCATTGCTATTAGCGGAGGAAATGCCAATACCTATGGCTATTGTCGCTGTTCAAGACAGCTTCGGGGAAAGCGCTACACCAGCTGAATTGATGAAAAAATATGGATTAGATGCAGATAGTATTTACGAAGCGTGCAAATCAATACTGAATGATTAATATTTAATCTATTTTGTATAATGATTTTTTTAATCAATAGAATATTTAAGATTTTAATTAGTTAGACAAATATTCCTTGCAATTAGTAGATACCCATTCCCATCTGTATTTATCTTCCATGAAGGAAGATAGAGCTGAGTGGCTAGAGCGGCTGGCTGAGAATCGGGTCACAAAAGTTATACTGCCCAATATAGATTTAACATCTATAGAGGATATGCATGAGTTGTGTGATTTAGAACCTCATACATTTTACCCTATGATGGGTCTTCACCCATGCGATGTGAAGGAAAATTATATCCAGGAATTAGATAACATTCATAGTCATTTATCCAAAAATTCTGACCGATACTGCGGTGTAGGTGAAATAGGACTAGATTACCATTGGGATCTGACATTCCAAAAAGAACAAATGATGGCTTTGGAAATGCAGTTTGAATGGGCAATAAAATATGATAAAGCCGTTTCGATTCACAGCCGAAAATCGAATCAAGACGTCATTCCTTTGATAAATAGTTATGCGAAAAAAGGCCTAAGAGGCGTCATGCATTGTTTTTCTGGATCGCAGCAGGAAGCTGATAAAATTATAGATTGTGGATTCTACCTAGGCATAGGAGGTGTGCTGACCTATCCCAAATCTGGATTGCAAGAAGTGGTCAAAAATATAGATCTGAAATATATTGTATTGGAAACGGATTCTCCTTTTCTAGCCCCAGTGCCATACCGTGGAAAGAGAAATGAAAGCAGCTATATCAAGGATATTGCTCTTTATCTAGCACAGCTAAAAGGAATATCATTAGAAGAGGTAGCTTTAAAAACTACTGAAAATGCTCATCTTATCTTTAAACTAAAAAATTAAATACTATGTCTCGTCCTATCTTTTATGGTTGGTTATTTGTTTTAGTTATTTTATTCGTCACAGTCTTATTCCAGCTCATCCGATTTGGTTTCACCTTAAGGACTATGCTCGGCTTATCCATAGGCATAGGAGGCTTGTTCTTTCTTAAGTATTATAAATCAAAGGTTCAATAGAACTTTTTTTTGGTAAGAAAGTTGGTACTTGTTTTAGAAAAAAAATAAGTATATTTACCACATAATTATTTTACAACTTAAATCTATATGTCAAACGTAGCAAAACTAGAATATAACGGTCAGGTATATGAATTACCTATTATTACAGGGACGGAGAATGAATCTGCAGTGGATATCCGCAAATTAAGAGATACAACAGGTTTAGTGACTTTTGACGATGGTTATAAAAATACTGGTTCTACTAAGTCCAAGATAACTTTTATTGATGGAGATAAGGGAATCCTGCACTATAGAGGCTATGGTATAGAAGAATTAGCTGAGAAAGCTGAGTTTATGGAAGTAGCCTACCTACTCATTTATGGTAAGCTACCGAATGAAGCTGAATATATAGAATGGAAAAAACAAATGACTAGACACAGTCTAGTCCACGAAGATGTCAAAAAAGTATTTGATGCTTATCCTACAGGTGCTCATCCAATGGGTCAGTTGATGACTATGGTCGGAATGATGTCTTCGTTCTACCCAAATAGCCAAGATCCTCAAAAAATGGAAGAGGATAGAAATCTAACCATAATTCGAGTCATGTCTAAGATGCCAAATCTCTGTGCTATGATGTATAAAAAGAGAATTGGTCATCCTGTTATGTATCCCACGAATGAATTAAGATATGTAGAGGATTATCTATCTATGACTTTTGGAAATCCGTGTGAGAAATATACGGTAGATCCTGTTATAGCTTCTGCTTTGAATAAACTTTTAATTCTTCATGCGGATCATGAACAAAACTGTTCTGCCTCAACTGTGAGAATGGTAGGCTCTGCAGGTACCAATTTGTGGGCAACCATTTCCGCTGGAATAGCTGCTTTATGGGGACCAAGTCATGGAGGTGCCAATCAAGAAGTATTGGAAATGCTCCAAGAGATTAAAGACTCAGGAATAACTACAAAGCAATATGTAGAAAAAGTGAAAAATAAGGAAGCAGGTGTTCGATTGATGGGCTTTGGACATAGAGTTTATAAAAACTTTGATCCACGAGCTACTATTATTAAAAAATCAGCTGACGATGTATTGAAAAAGCTGGGTGTAGTCGATCCATTGTTAGATATAGCGTTAGAGTTAGAACAAATGGCTTTGAGTGATAGTTATTTCGTAGAGCGTAAACTCTATCCAAATGTTGACTTTTACTCTGGTATTATATATAGAGCATTAGGATATCCTACTGATATGTTTACTGTGTTATTCGCTCTTGGAAGACTTCCAGGATGGGTGGCTCAGTGGAAAGAAATGGTAGAAGAAAAGCAACCTATCTGTCGTCCAAGACAAATTTATATGGGAGAAACACCGAGAGCATATCAATCGACCAAAGATAGAAAATAAGATAGATTATGGAAAAATTTCAATTCTTATTAAGTCTTAAAACAATTATTTTTTATGGCCCCTTCTTCTTAAGTGGCCTCATTTTGAAGTTCTATCCACCTGCAAAAAATAAATTCTATGGGTTCAGGACAAATTTAGCTTTAAAGAATGATTATAACTGGTTCTATGCTCAAAACGTCGCAAGTAAGTATATCATTATATTTGCTCCTTTATTCTTCTTTATCTCGATTCTAATTAAGTATTTGACAGGTTTTATGTTTCAAGCTATTGTGCTCTACACTATCATTGATACCTTGATGCTTATAGTCGCTACGGTCATGATATTCTTTCTGACAGAGGATAATCTGCGACACATGTGGAAGGAAAAGAATCAAAAATAGCAGATGAATGCTAAGCAGCTCTGTTATTATATTTCGGACTCTTTTGATGTATATTCGAATCTAGCTCTTGAAGAGTATTTTGTTCGTAACTATGATTTTACTAATATCTGTTTATTGCTTGTTTACAGGAATTCATCTGCTATTGTTTTAGGAAAAAATCAGAACTTTTTTCAAGAAATATATCTTAATTCTTTCTTAACGTCTGATTATCGTTTAGCACGACGCATAAGTGGCGGTGGCACAGTAGTCCATGATATAGGAAATGTCAATTTTGCTTTTTTTGAAAAGCATGATTTGAAAAATGTAAATAGCTATGCGTCGTCAACCATGCGTATGACTCAAGTATTAAATCAACTCGGGATAGGAGCCACTATGAATGAACGCAATGCTATCATTCTCGATAATGGAAAGAAAGTAAGCGGAAGTGCTCAGTTTTCATCTAGTCAAGCAATTTTGAGTCATTTTACTTTGCTATACGCCTCTAACCTAGATAAAATAGATGATTTAATACGACCAAATAAATTTAAAATTACTACAAAAGCTAGTCCAAGTGTACGGTCTAGCATTGATAATCTCCAAAATCACACAACTATTTCTATTGATGATTTTATTATGCAAAGTATAGAAATCCTCGGTTATGATCAGATTTTGAAATTGGAAAAAACAGAATTGAAAATTGTAGAGCATCTGAGAAATGAAAAATACAGCAGTCCTCAATTTTACTTTGATACAGCTTGTTCTGGCCACTTACAGAACCAGAAATTATCAATAGAACTCGAAAAAGGTCATATAAAGAGGTTAGAAGGCCTAGCGTCTGAAAATTACTTAAATCGCAGATTATTCCATACAGAATTCGATAGAGCAGATGCTATTTGGCAAGCTTTACTCCACGACTAACTTCTTCGTGATATCAGTTTTTTTATTTCCATATATCCTTAAAAAATAAACCCCTCGGTCTAGATCATTCGGGCGGAAGCTAAATTCATTTCTACCTTGATGCGCTGCAGTTTCTAGTAGTTTAACTACTTGTCTACCCTGCATATCATATATATCAAAATGAAGGTATTCCTTTTCTTTTAATTCGAAAATTACCTGAAAAATATTGTCAAGAATAGGATTAGGCTTGATTTGAATCGAATGATTTCTATCATTAGATAGTATTGAGGTGGTAGGTTTGATTCCTTTTACGGTATCATTTATTTCGAGTTTGGCTATATAGGTTCCCATTCTGCTATTCGTTTTTCCAAAAGAGTTTACAAGAATTACCTGCGTTGGACTCTGATGCAGGGTTTGTACATTAGAATAGTCCCCCCATCGCTCGATAGAATCCGAAATTTGATTGATAAGATTTTCGCCCTCTTTGACTATAAGTAGTTTAGAAAAATTGTCTTTCGCATCCTTATATATAACCGATGTCCCCGGAAAACTATCTATTCTGCAATGTGAAAAAGCATATACAACCTTATGGTCTAGTTCATTTTCTCCTACATAAGCCATACTCGGGTATCCAAATTCCATTCCTGGCTGATCCAATAGTTTGGTTTCCACTTTTGGATTTAAAGAATTTACATTTTTAATAGAACCTAGAAATACAGTAGCGGTAAAATCACTTGGTAAAATAGAATTAGATCCGAAATGAATATGATTGTTTTCATATATGGCGGCTAAAACTCTGGCATCATTGGTCATCAGTTGTTGGATTTTTCCAGCTACCTTCTTTTGAAATGCATTCGGAGGAAAACCATATTTTATGGGTGATTTAAGGACTTTTTGTTTTAGTTGAGCTTTTCCTGAAGCATATGTATTATTGATCTCTAAAAGAAAGATAGTGTCATTAGAATTAGCTACATTCCGAACGGATAAAAAGTACATATTACTGTCAGGGCTGGCAGTTTGATATTTGGCCGGACAGATATTTCTAAGATTTCCACCATTGTGTTTTATATCGCTCCATAGGGTGAATTTAAGAGCGTCTCCATCATATCCTTTTTGCTTATCTAGCTGCCAGATGACCGATTGCTTAAATCCAACAGACCAGTGAATATTGTCTTTTACTTGATTAAATGTGATAAATAAGTCTTTATTACTGAGTGAAATGATTGGATAATCACTCCAGGTAGAATCATTAAATGATGCTCCATTGAGGATGTAAAAATTCCAAGAGTCAGCAGGATTATTTGTCTTTGTAAAACCTACTATAATTTTGTTTGTAGTGCTCAATGAACCTGTGAACCATACAATGACATATCTATCCATCTGCGCGTCATATAGCAGTCTTGGATCTGAATTCATGGTAAATGTCCCCATCCTAGAAGCTAAAGCAGCTAGTGATCTAGTGGCTATACTAACACCATTTGAATTGTAAATTTGAATATTAGAATTGACTGCACTCACTATGGTGCCATCTAATCCTACGGCCACATCATTATCGCTCGGGATACTACTGGCTAGATTTCCTTCGAACTGTTGGATTATTTTTGGACTGACGGCTTCGTCGCCATTTCCGCTTTTTTTTTTAGCTTGATTCGCTTTTATTCTTTGTTTATAAAGCTCTTCCTTTTTATTTCCATATTCTGAAGCTGGTATAGGCTGCTGATCCAACAAATTTAAGTTGGGAGCAAAATCCTTGATTGCAGTATCAGAAAGCTTAATTTCTTTAGCTAGCAGTGCCGCACCGTCCGTCTTGGTTTGCGCTACTAATGTAGAACCAAAACAAAAAACAATAAGGCATAAAATAGTTCTAAGCATAAGGCTATTTTTAATAATTTAGAAGTAAATATAATAGTTTTAGGTTAAACATATCTTTTCTATACTAAAAATATAGAGAGTATAGCAACCCATCCTTGGTTTTTTTTAGTCTTTATGGAATTTAAAAGTATGGAATTTTGGTAACTTGGGTTTATTCAAACAAAAACTCAATATCTTCTTCATTTAGATTTTTTACAAAACCTTCATCCTCGGAGATGAGTTCTTCGCTGAGTTGAAGTTTTTTTGTTTGAAGTTGGATGATTTTTTCTTCGATGGTGTCTCTGCAAATCATACGATAAGCGAAGACATTTTTATTTTGACCTATTCGATAGACTCTATCAATGGCTTGGTTTTCTACTTGTCTATTCCACCAAGGGTCGATGAGAAATACATAGTTGGCTTCAGTCAAAGTAAATCCGGAATTTCCCGCTTTCAAACTCAGAAGAAATACACGTACAGGATTTTCTTTATCTTGGAATTTATTGATTTGTTCTTGTCGTTTGATTTGTGGAGTGCTACCATCGATGAGATAGTAGGCAATTTCCCTGTCTTTTAATTGTTGACCTATTTTGTCTAATGCTCCTAAAAACTGAGAGAAAATTATAACTTTATTATGCACTAAATTCCCTTCTAATTCTTCAATTAAGGTATTGATTTTTATCGATTCTTCCGTTTGGTGTTCATAGTCTTCTATAGGCACAGGTGAACTACAGAGTTGACGCAATTTCTGAATCCCAGCCAACACATTCATCTTAGACTTCCCTAATCCTTCTGATTTGATACTGACGAAAAGAGAGTTTTTTATATTGTCTTTGACTTCGTTATAGTAGCGTTTTTGTGCACTGCCCATTTCACACCAGATAATAGATTCCGTTTTAGAAGGCAAATCTTTTGCTACTTGTTCCTTCGTTCGTCTCAATAAAAATGGACTCGTCACGCGTTTGAGTTGTTCTATTTTTTCTTTGTCCTTATCACGGTCTATCGGATGCACATACTCTTTGGAGAAAAATTCCTGGCTACCGAATAGTTGGGGAACGATGAATGATAATTGTGGAAACAAGTCCAACGTGTTATTCATTATAGGCGTACCGCTCAAGATAATTTTCGAATCAGCTTGAAGTCTCAGCACAGCCTTTGAAACCTGAGCTGTTGGGTTTTTTATATTGTGACTCTCATCTAATACAATCGTCGAGAATTGTAGTCCTTCTAGCAGATCTATATCTGCTCTGGCAGTACCATAGCTGGTTATTAAAATATCCGCTTGATTGGTAGCAAGGTCTTCTATATTTCTATTGGATTGATGATAGACATGGGTTTTGAGTTCCGGTGCGAATTTTTCTATCTCTATTTTCCAGTTATACATTAGAGAAGAAGGGGAGATGATGAGTTGAATGGTATTCGGGCTTTGTTTCTTTTTGTAATCCAGAAAACAAATGGTCTGTAAGGTTTTCCCTAAACCCATGTCATCTGCTAGGCAAGCACCTGCGCCTATTTTACCCAGAAGGACCATCCACTCAAAACCTTTTTGCTGATAAGGTCGAAGCGAAGCCTTGACATCATTCGATATGGGATAAATAATCTCATCGCTCATCTGCCATTGATTCCATTTTTCCCACCAATCCTCTTCTATAACATGTTCTTGAGAATCGTCTTTAAATTCGGATAATGATTTATTGAAAATTAAAATCCACTTGGGTACCGATAAAACATCTTTTTGTATTCGGCTATGTTTGACTAAGAGTCCATACTTTTCAAGCCACTCATCGGTTAAAACCCCAATTGTATTGTCCGAGAGTAAAATACTCTTCTGCTTTGCCTGTAAGGCTTTTTGGAGCTCTAAATTATCGACATGTTCCTCTCCAAAATTGACCTTTAATTGAATAGAAAGCAAATTGTTTTCTAAACCTAATATGGAGTAATTTGTTTCTATAGTATAACTAGAATAGCGAAAATTTCGCAACATATCCATACCAATGATATCCACGTTTTTCGATAGCATATCATGGTAAAATTTCAAGAACCAATTTTTCTTTTTAGCTTCAGCGATAGAGAGATAATAATAACCATTCAATTGTTTTTCAAAACCTGGATTGGACGATTGAATCTCATTGTTAAAAATGGATTCTCCTTGAAGTGAGCGTTTTACATAAATTTTAACTCCATTTTTATATAAGATATTTTCAGGTTTATATGCACCATCTATCACTATGTCATCATAGTTAAACTGTGGATGTAGCAAAAGAAAATCGGAGGATTCTGTCAAGTATAATTGATAGCTTGGCTCCACTTCTATGTGTTCTTCAGGGAAATGTTTATGGCGCTCTATGGCGTATTTTTTTTCTAAATCCATCAAAATATCCTCAGAAAAACCTACCGCATCGTAGTTGTATTTTTCAAAATCAATGCTCTTGAGTCTCGTCAGTGTTTGAAAGTCTGTATTGTTGAATACGAAATACTCGGTGCCTTTGATAACGAGAAATTCGAATATTTCTAAATCCTTATCAGCATACTCATCATTTTCGAGATATACATATTTTTTAAGATGCAGTTTACCATCTTCATCTTTGATAACCTCAAATCTCAATCGAGGTTCATGAAAGTTTATTGATAAAGGTATATTGCGAATATTCCCTTCTTTAAACTGATGCTTAAAAGTGATTTTACATTCCCATTGATTTCTTCTTATCTGATTAAAGGTGTCGAAGACATATTTGGACATATACTGATTCACATAAGCAGTGAGTCCAGTGGTTAAGCCAAGTTTTTCATAATTCTCTTTGTGCTGAGCTACTAGTTTTTGGTATTTTTTAAATTCAAAATTCTCCGCAATCAAGTTCCAACTATTCAATTTATATCTCCCCATCACGGCACGATTTGGGATAGGTTCGGTATGATAGTCTACCTTGTCATCCTTTCGCGTAACAACCAATATCTCAAATGGATTTTTGAGGTCTAAGAAGGCTTGGGTGGTGAAGGAGAGGCGGAGATCCAAATTTTAGTTATTAGTTTGTGTTTACTTAAAAAGGTAAGAAAAGAGTTCCATATCACTTGGGTCTTTTTCAAAGTAATTTAGTTTCCATTCTCCATTTACATTTACGAAATGATATTGTACGTAGTCCCAAGAAGTTGATGTGTCTTGTTTTCTTAAAGGTCTGTCCTTAAATTTGAGATAATCTACTCTTCTTTCAAAACTAATAATATCCAGAACATTATTTAATTCATCAAAATATAACAATCTATTACGTCGATATTCATATACTTCTATAACTTTTGTCATTTGAACGGATGTCCAATAATTAATTCTATTTATATAGCTTTGATAAAACCCACTAGTAGATATCTCAGCCAATTTATGAGAATTTGACACAGAATGAAATTCATTGAAAATTTTAATTTTTTCTTGAAGAGAAATTAGCAATTCAGGATTTATTTTATTTCTATTTTTAAATGATATTAGATAAGTCAACCAATTAGGCATAAATGCATAAACAATAAAGAATAAACAAATTAAATTTAAAAACAACTCAGCATTAAAAGCAGATTGCCAGCTAACTTCTGTTCTGCTTCTTGAACCATAAACATATCTTATATGACTTACATCTCCATTGTTGTTTATGTAATCAGCTAACTTGAGCGATAATCTAATAATACAATAGAAGCAACCATAAGCTAGAGCAATGATTTCTTTAGTGTTCATTTTTTGTAAAGTGTAGAATTAAAATTAAAAGTACCCTTCCTTCTTTCTGTCTTCCATAGCGGTTTCTGAGCGTTTGTCGTCGGCTCGAGTGCCACGCTCAGTGGAGAGAGAAGCAGCTATTTCTTGAATAACTTCGTCTAGGTTAGATGCTTCCGAAAGATATGCACCAGTAATGGTAATATCACCCATAGTGCGAAAGCGAATCAACTTTTCTTCGATGATTTCGTTTTCTTTGGTTTGGGTAAATGGACTTTCAGAAAGCCAGGTTCCATCGCGGTTAAATACTCTTCTCTTATGCGCAAAATAGAGTGAAGGCAATTGAATTTTTTCTTTAGCTATGTATTGCCATACATCGAGTTCGGTCCAGTTCGAGATAGGGAAGACTCGGAAATGCTCACCTAAGTGTTTTCTGCCATTAAATATATTCCAAAGTTCAGGACGCTGGTTTTTAGGATCCCACTGACCGAATTCATCCCTGTGAGAAAAGAATCGCTCCTTGGCTCGCGCTTTTTCTTCATCACGTCTCGCACCGCCTATGAGAGCGTCAAACTTATGTGTCTCGATGGCTTGCAAAAGAGTAGGTATCTGAGCTATATTTCGAGAAGCATTGACTCCTTTTTCGTCATTAGCTATGCCTTTGTCTATCATATCCTGCACATGACCTACTATTAGACGAGCATTGAAATCTCTGGCTAGCTGATCGCGATAATCAAGCGTCTCTTGAAAATTGTGCCCTGTATCGATATGCAAAAGTGGAAATGGGATATTAGCAGGGTAGAAGGCCTTTCTAGCTAAATGGCTGACAACTATACTGTCCTTACCTCCAGAAAACAGGATAGCAGGATTTTCAAACTGAGCAGCTACCTCTCGGATGATAAAAATGGCTTCTGATTCAAGTTCTTCTAAATGATTGAGGGCGTAGGTGGACACTGGATTAATATTGAATTTTAAATTCTTAATTTTGAATTCTGCAAATATAGAGATTATTCAATCCAGAATTAGAATATAAGATAAATTGAACCCCACGCTTTTTTCTTAGTAATTTATCTACTTGTAATTATAGATTTACGATAAAATTAAGCGCGCTCCTTCCTTCACATTTATTATATCTGTATCTATGATTAAATCTGCTTTTTCAGATTCTTCAAACTCTGAATTGATGCCTGTCAAATTCTCCATTTTACCTTCCAATGCTTTTTTGTAAAATCCCTTTGTGTCTCTTTGGATAAGCGTTTCAATGGACGTTTTAATATAAATTTCAGTAAAGTCTTTGCCTATAATTTCTCTAGCTAGATCTCGCATAGATTTCAGTGGACAGACAAAACAGCAGATAACTATGGATCCATTTTGCACGAGTATTTTTGCAAGTTCTGCAGCTCGGCGGATATTTTCGAGTCTATCTTCAGTTGAGAATCCCAAACCTTGATTTAAACCTGAACGAAGATTGTCTCCATCAAGAACGATAGTGAATTTCCCAAGATCATGCAATTGCTTTTCTAATTCAATGGCAATCGTCGTCTTACCACTACCGCTTTGACCATAAAGCCAATAAACACGACCTGATTGGTTGAGAAGTGTTTCTTTAGATTCTCTTGAAACTAGTTTGTCGAAAACGGGATAAATATTTTCCATTTCTAAGATTGAAAATTTGACAAATTAAATACTTTCAAAAGAATACATATTCTTTATAGACGTAAAAAACTAGAAACTTGCAACTAGAAACTCGCTACTAAGTAAACGCATTTATACCAGTAATATCATTTCCAGTAATCAAAAGATGCACATCATGGGTTCCCTCATAAGTAATGACCGATTCAAGATTGGCAGCGTGGCGCATAAATGGAAATTCGCCCATAATACCCATTCCACCCAGAACTTGCCTAAGTTCGCGAGCTACGGTTATAGCTGTGTGCACATTGTTCCGCTTAGCCAAAGATATTTGGGCTGGTGTGGCTCTATTTTCATTTTTCAAAACGCCTAATCTCCATGCGAGTAATTGTGCTTTGGTGATTTCGGTGATGGCTTCTGCTAGTTTCTTTTGCTGTAATTGGAAACCACCAATCGGTCGACCGAATTGCTCTCTTTGTAAAGAGAACTTTAAGGCTACTTCATAGCAATTAATCGCTGCACCTAATACACCCCAAGATATACCGTATCTTGCAGAATTCAAACATGAAAGTGGACCTTTTAGACCTTTGATATTCGGGAAAACATTTTCTTTAGGGACTTTCACATTGTCAAATACAAGCTCACCTGTGGCACTAGCTCTGAGTGACCATTTATTATGTGTTTCGGGTGTGGTAAATCCTTCCATACCTCTTTCTACCACTAATCCTCGGATATCTCCTGCTTCATCTTTGGCCCAAACCACAGCAATATCTGCTAGTGGGGAATTCGTTATCCAAAATTTAGCACCATTAAGAATCACATGGTCATCTGCATCTATAAATTTCGTCTCCATTCCATTGGGATTGGAGCCATGGTTAGGTTCTGTCAATCCGAAACAACCTATCATGTCACCAGAAGCTAGCTTAGGGAGGTATTTACGCTTTTGTTCTTCGCTTCCATAAGTAAATATCGGATACATGACCAAGCTAGATTGCACTGAAGCCGCTGAACGCACAGCACTATCTCCTCGCTCTAATTCTTGCATTATGATTCCATAGGCTATTTGATCCATTCCGGCTCCACCGTATTCCTCAGGAATATAGGGACCTAGAGCTCCTATAGAACCTAATTGTTTCATTAAATTAGGAATAGGAGTATGCTTATGGGCATGGTCGTCTATAAGCGGCATGATTTCTTTATCTACAAAGTCTCGGACCGTCTGACGAATCATTTTATGCTCATCTGTCAGTAAATCATCAATCTGGTAGTAATCTGTGGTATTGTTCATTTTTTTAGTTATTTGCAACTAGTTATTATTGATTAGGCTTTGAATTGAAGAATATATACTAATCACTAGGAGCTAGTTACTAGTATATATTCTTTTTAAGAAGTTAAAACTGGAACTGTATTTTCTTCGTAGTGATTCAGACTCTGCACAGATTGTTTATCTATTTTACGAGGGCCTTCTATTATCCAGTCGGCATTATTTTTTTTCTCAAATCGGCAGGTATTGCATATCCAATTTTCTACCTCGCCCCATTTGTCTTTGCGAGCTGATACTCGGATTATCTCGTCTCCTTGTTTACTCACTACAGTTTTACCGCAGCATTTATCGCAGTCTCTATGCGCATCAAATTGATTGGTAAACCAAACTCTTGATTTAAATCTAAATGTTCTATCAGTTAATGCACCTACAGGACATACATCTATTATATTTCCTATAAATTCATTGTCCAGAGATTCACTAATCAAGGTGCTAATTTCTGCTTTATCGCCGCGGAAAAGCACGCCATGTTCTCGTTTATCGCATAGCTGATTGGCAGCAAATACGCAACGATAGCAAACGATACATCGTTCCTTATTGAGTGAGATATAGTCTCCGATATCTTCTTTTTCAAATTCCTGACGCTTGAAATCATATCGACTACCAGCCTTACCATGCTCAAAGGCGAGATTTTGAAGGTCGCATTCGCCTGCTTGGTCACAGACAGGGCAATCTAAAGGGTGATTGATCAATAAAAGCTCTGTGACTCCAGCTCTAGCCTCTTGTACTTTAGCACTTGATTTTACTTCTACTACCATACCGTCCATTACGGTGGTTTTGCAAGAAGGCATTAACTTAGGCATAGGACGTGGATCTTTCTCGCTACCTGCAGCTACTCTTACTAGGCAGGTTCTACACTTACCTCCAGACTCTGTCAATGGGGTATAAAAACACATAGCTGGCGGCACGCTTTCATTGTCTAGCATTCTAGCAGCTTGTAATATAGTAGTGCCAGGTGGAACCATAATATCTACTCCATCTATTGTCACCTTTACATTTTGAACATCACTCATGATTTCTATTCAATTTTATATTAACCCGAATTGTCTACAAATATATTGATTTTAGCTAAAATTGCGCTTATTTCCTTAGGGTAGTACTTTGATTTAGCTAATAACAAACATATCAGCTTTATTTCTATTTTAGACGGATTCTTGAATTATAATTTATTAACTAATTTAGCGTTTTTAACTAAATCATTCTTTATGCTGAAATACAGTCTTTTCGCTCTATGCTTTTTAGGTTTGTCCTGTGCTAAAAAATTGAAAATTATAGAGAAGGAACAGGTTCTCTTTACAATAGAATCATTCCCTAAAAACGATACGACTATCATGGTCAAAGATTTTTTTATAAAGTACCGTGGGGAAGGACCATACATAATTGGAGAGATTGAATCCCCTTTTACAGAAGGACATGGTAATTTTAAATCATCTAGCTCTGTAACGATTGATTTGTCAGAAGGTAAATTATCTATTTATTAGAAGTTTTTCCTAAGATTTTCTTAGGGAAAAAACTATCCGCTATTGGTGTATTTATTTGATAATTGGTGTATAGCATAGTAATAGTACCTATTTTTTCTTCTTTAGTTTCTTTTTTAGGACCTAGTCCTTTGCCTTTAGGGGCTTTAAAATTTTCAATATAAAAGATGACCTTATCAGGCAATCCATAAGTTAGCATGGTTTTAAAATAATTTTCCATCTTGACTGTACCCCTTCGCGTGGTTAATTCTACCTTGTAGGGGCAGTTGTTCGTTTGGCTTAGCCATAATTTTCCTAAAATAAAATCTGCTTCTCCATTTGGAATGATATTGATAACATGACATTTCATTCCATTGACAGTTTCTGTAGAATTTAGGACCACATTATACTTGGTTTTATCTCCTAGATAACTATATATTTTCATCGGATTTTCATTCGGTATAAAGGCGATTCCATCTACTTTCACACGATACTTGTCAGGTGATTTATAATATACTTTTCCATTTAAATCTTTGATATTGACCGTGGGAATATCAAATTTAAAGCTGATATCACTTGAATAGCTAGCTAGTTTTTGAAATTGAGAATACGATTTTTTGACTATATCTGCAGCAGACTGCCCACTAATAGACTGTGCATAGAATATTGAAATGAGAATAAGTAAACGCATCATTGTGTGATATCTTTTTTTGTAAAGGAAAAGAAAGCTATCGTCAGAAAACTGAACAAATAGATCATCAAAATATAAAGTGATTTGTACATTTCGTTGTAGTTCGGATTCAACTCAAAACTATAGATCCATAGACTCATGTGCTTAGTAAAAAGTATTTCCTGAATAGGCGCGAATAGCTCGAAAGTCAAACTGCCGAAGATAAGAAATACTATATTAATCACCATAGTGATAACAATAGGTGCAATAGAATTTTCCATGAAGCTAGAAAACATAAATGCTAGATTGCTTATGACTGTCAAGCTAATATAAGAAAGTGCAATGCCATAGGTGAATCTAGTCAAGAGTTCTTCTTTGCCTAATATAGATATCTCATCGCCGTAGACTGCTATATCTCCATTTCCAAAAAGTAGTCGAGAAACGATTAACCCGAATATATAAATCACCAAAACTACAATGAGTAGATAAATTTGATTAGCTATGAATTTAGCGAAAAATAGCTTCCATCGGGGAATAGGTTTGACCATCAAGGCTCTAATAGTTCCCGAATTCATTTCTCCGGAAATAGAATCCCCTGATACTAATGCCACTATTATGGGAAGGTGTACATAAAGCATTTGCATGACGAAGTAGCAAACCATATTGCCATTTAAGCTGAGATTTTCTACCGTAATAGCCTCACCCATCAAAGATCGAATACTGCCACCAACCTCGTCTTTATTGGCATAGAATCCAAATTGTATTAAGGCGATAAGAATGACAATAGCGATAAGACCAATATAGGTTCTAGGTTTGGCAAAGGTTTTATATAGCTCAACGTAGATTATATTTCCCATTTCAATTCTCCGTTAATTTTAAAAATAAATCTTCTAGTTTTTTTCTTGTATAGAAGCTGATTATCGGCTCATCCATGAGAATAATATCCTTATGCAATTGAGGAATAGCTTTCATAGTTGATTTTAAAGTGACTAGATTTTCTGCCTGTGATTCAATATCCGAAGCATAGGACGATTGTTTTATTTTCTCTATCAACTTAGCTGGCTCTGTCGTCTCAATATTGACCATGACTTCTGAGCCATGGAGAAGTTCGTCTGCACTACCCTGTATCACATTCACACCTCGATCAATGATGATCATACTATCTACTATACGTTCGACCTCTGATAAAATATGCGATGAGATGATGATGGTCTTCTTAAGTTCATTTTTCATTTTGAGAATCAAATTTCTCAATTCTATCATGCCACGGGGGTCTAGACCATTTGACGGCTCATCGAGTATAATGATTTCAGGATTATGGATTAAAGCGGCGGCCATTCCAAGTCTTTGCTTCATTCCTTGTGAGCAGGCCTTAAATTTCACTTTTTCTTTACCCTTCAAACCTACTAAATCTAGGCATGCATAAATTTCTTCTTGATTCGGATTCTTTCCATAGAGCATGGCACTGAGTTTGAGATTGGTTTCTAGGCTCATCGCTTTATAAAAGTCAGGCTTCTCGACTATGCATCCCACAGAACTCAGAAACTCGCTTCTACATTCATTGATGTTTTTTCCTTTAAAAAGAATTTCTCCACTATCTGGTTTGATAAGGGTTAGCAAACATCGAATCGTGGTGGATTTTCCTGCTCCATTGCAGCCGAGAAATCCAAAGATTTCACCCTCATTTACACTGAGACTTATCCCATTTAATGCCTTAAATTTCTTAAATGCCTTATGGAGGTTTTTAATTTCGATTATGGGAGGCATAAGTAATTTTGCGTTATTGTTTTAAGTATTAATTCTTTGTTTGATAGAATTAATAAACGCATATTTTTCATTGTTTTAAGTTATATATTTTAATAGTTCCCAAAAGGTTAATTACTTAAAATTAATCGTTTAAAAATTCAAAATTAATTAAACGCTCTATCCAACAAATCCTGCAATTCTAGCAAATGCTGTTTTTTGTTTCCTGTGGCAGGGGAAGAAGAGGTTTTGCGTGCAACAACTTTGTAAACGACTTCACCTTTCATTCGATATTGTCTGTCCAGAAGATAAGTCCAGGCGCCCATATTGGCGGGTTCTTCCTGTACCCAAACGTGCTCCGCTTTTTTATATTTTTCAAATACACCTTCCACCTGGTTGATAGGAATAGGGTAGAGCTGTTCCAATCGAACGATGGCTATGTCATCGCGCTTGTCGGCTTCTCTTTTAGCTAAGAGTTCGTAAAAAATTTTACCAGAACAGTGCAGCACGCGTTTTACTTTTTTGACATCAGCTTTTGCATCATCTATGAGTTCTTGAAATTCTCCATTCAAAATGTCATCCACTGGACTGACACAACTCGGGTGTCGCAATAATGATTTAGGAGACATAATTACGAGAGGAATTCTAAAATTCCTGGCCAATTGACGGCGAATAGCATGAAAATAGTTGGCAGGTGTGGTGATATTACAGACTTGAACGTTGAACTCTGCACATTGCTGCAGGAAGCGCTCCATGCGGGCACTGGAGTGCTCAGGCCCCTGGCCTTCGTAACCATGTGGTAATAGTAAAACCATACCAGAATTGATTTTCCATTTGGTTTCACTCGACATCAAAAACTGGTCAATAATGATTTGTGCTCCATTAGAAAAGTCGCCGAACTGCGCCTCCCATATCACTAAGTTATCAGGACTCGCTATGGAATACCCGAAATCAAATCCTAAAACCGCATATTCAGACAATAAAGAATTGAAGATATGCGCCTGTGCTTGTTTGTCTGAGATAGCATTTAGTCGATTGTGTTCTTGGTTATTATTTTGGTCAAATATGCATGCATGTCTATGGGAGAAGGTTCCGCGTTTGACATCCTCTCCAGATAGTCGCACTATTTTCCCTTCTTTTAATAATGAACCATAAGCCAATAATTCACCTGCCTGCCAATCTAATTCTCGCTTTTCAAGCATTCGGGTTTTCCAGTCAGCCATTTGTTTTTCTATCTTTTTCAAAGGAGAAAAATTAGCTGGTATATTAGTGATTTTATCCGCTATTAATTTAAAATCCGCTTCTGAAATCGCTGTATTAGGACTTTTTTCAAAATCCAAGGCTCTCGCTTTTTGTAAATTTAGCCAAGCCTTTTCGTGTGGACGATAGACATAGTCCTTGGTCTCTTCCTTGACCTTGTTTAATTTATCCTGTAAATCTTCGTAAAGTTCTTTGTCGAGTTTCTTCACCATATCGGCCTCAACCGCTCCTTGATGGGAGAGATAATCAGCATAGACATCTCTAGGATTCTTTTTCTTCGCTATGATATTGTATAATTCTGGTTGAGTGTATTTAGGGTCGTCACTTTCGTTATGACCATGCTTGCGATAGCAAACCATATCGATAAACACATCTTTTTTGAATTTCATTCGGTATTCTGTCGCTACCTCACAAGCAAAAATAACATCCTCTACACTATCCCCATTGACGTGGAATACGGGGCAATTCAGCATAGAAGCAATAGCTGTGCAATAATCCGAAGAACGCGCATCATCCCAGTCGGTGGTAAATCCTATTTGATTATTGATGACGAAATGGATAGTTCCGAAATTGCGATAACCCTTGAGTTGCGACATTTGAATAACTTCCTGACCGATTCCCTGACCAGCTACCGCAGCATCTCCGTGAATAATAATAGGCAAGACTTTCGAATAGTCCGATTGATATTCTATATCAGCCTTCGCTCTAGAAAATCCTAGCACGACTGGGTTTACAGCCTCAAGATGAGAAGGATTCGCTAATAAATTGACATATAAATCTCCTTGTGATGTAGGCCACATGGAGGAGAAACCCTTATGGTATTTTACATCGCCATCCCCTGCAGCGGAGTCTATATTGGTGCCTTCAAATTCTGTAAAAATCTCTTCATAGGTTTTTTTCATTATATTGACCAAGACATTGAGGCGACCTCTATGTGCCATTCCTATGACGACTTCCTCAGTGCCTAGTTCACCTGTCTTGTCTATGATAGCCTCTAATGCTGGAATAGTGCTTTCTCCGCCCTCAATGGAAAACCGCTTCTCACCTATAAATTTCTTGCCGAGAAATTCCTCGAAAACCACAGCTCTATTTAGAGATTTTAAGGCTTTGTGTTGTTTTTCGGAATTAAATTTTTTATCTAAATATCGCTTCTCTGCTACATCTTTTAACCACTGGTATTCTTCCTCATTGCGCACAGACTGTAGTTCGAAGCCTATCTTATTTACATAAATTTTATGCAAGCGGTCTAGAATAGCTTGTAAACTCGCCTGACCTAGTCCTAGTTCACTTCCTACAGCATAAGTCTTAGTCAAATCAGCTTCAGTTAATCCAAAATGAGAAAGAGAAGTATTAAAACCTCGGTCTTTTCTTTTGCGTAGAGGATTTGTATCTGCTATTAAGTGAGCATAATGCCTGTAATATTGAATCAGGTGAAATACTTTGAATTCATCCGATGAAAAACTGGAAGAGCTGCTACCACCGATTGTTTCTCGTCCTACTGCAAAGTCAAATCCGTCAAAGAATTTTCTATATTCTGGATCAATGGAGGAAGGATTCGATTTATAATCATTGTAAAGTCCTTCTATCACAGAAGGATGGGCATTGGAAATAAAAGAAAAATTGCTTGTCATAATGAAGCCTATCGCTTGAAAATATTATAAAAAGCAAATCTAAAGATTATTTATTGGATTAGGAAATGAAGTGTAGGTATTTAATACTATTTATGATTTAAAAATAAACCAATCAATTTTATGTATTATTTCGTGCTAATTTATATTAGTTCATTTTTTTTTAGCTTTTACAAAAATTTATACGATTTAATAATAATTTGGTTAGAATAGATCTTTCAAACTTAAGCTTAACATTAAATCAATAGAACTTGGGAGCATAGTTTTTACTGGAAGTAGAAATTAAAAGACACTAAATTATTAAAAAATAAAAAGGTAATAAGGTTCTAATTTCAAATATGTAATTTCTTAATTAATCTCCCATATTTTAATCGACTGACAGGAGACGAAACTAGCAGGCGAAGTATCGGTAATAAACCACTGCTCAATAAATGTTAGAGACTGCATGAGATTTAACAGTTGCATTCTTCTAGTTTCATCCAGTTTGTCTGAGAAATCATCTAGTAGAAATATGATATTTTTGCTTGTCTTAGAAGCCATAAACTCAGCTTGCGCTATTCTCAAGGAATAGAGTAGGCTTTTTTGCTGTCCTTGGCTTGCTATTTTTTTTATATCGACCTCAGACATCTCTATTTTGAGATCATCGCGATGTATTCCTACTGTACTGCGTTTGAGGATCTTGTCTTTTTCATACCGCTGGCGAAGAAGGGTTAGATAATCATGGTCTATAAGTTGACTGCTATAGGTTATGGTTATATTCTCGTCACTGAGGGCTATAGCTTGGTACCATTTCGTGATATATTGACCTAGCTCACGAATTGCTTTCTTCCTTTGTTCAAAAATATAGCTACCAAGTGCTACTAAATTCTCATCATAGTAGCTGAGCAGAGCATGGTCAATTACTTCACTTGTTTTCAAATGTGCATTGCGCTGATCTAGAAAGTGATTGTATTCATTTAATTTTGTCAGATAGATTTTATCATAAATAGATATGGTGTAATCGATCAGTTTTCGCCGCTCTTCGCTGCCGTCGTGCAATAGAAATGTATCCGATGGGCTAGATAGTACCAGTGGTAGATGACCGAAGTATTCTGAATATTTAGTGACTTTGACTCCTTTGATTTCGATACTTTTTTGTCTCAACGCGTATTTGATCACCATATCGTAGTTATCTGAGAATTGGCCTAAGAGTCTAAAAAATCCATGACCATGACCTATATTTAATTGATCTGCACTTTGCAGATGGCTGCGAAAGACAGAAAGATAATAAATAGCGTCAAGGATATTCGTTTTTCCAATCCCATTTTTTCCTATAAATATATTGATCTTTTGACTAAAGTCAAATACTAACTGTCTATGGTTTTTGAACTGTACTAATTCAAGTCTTTTTAGAAACACAAAAAAATTCTATCTAAAGAAGCGTAAATATTTTAGTTTTGCAATCTGATTTTTAAATCTGTATGACAAAAACGGTTGCAAAAGCAAACATAACGAAAGAAACTTATCTAGAGTGGTATGAATTGATGCTACTCCTAAGACGATTTGAGGAAAAGGCAGGCCAGATGTATGGCCTTCAAAAGATTAGAGGCTTTTGCCATCTTTATATAGGGCAGGAAGCATTGGCAGCAGGTATTCATTCTGCTATGCGCAAGGATGATAATTTGATCACGGCTTATAGAGACCATGCCTTGGCTATCATGAAAGGAATTTCACCCAATGCTGCTATGGCAGAGCTATATGGTAAAGCGACTGGAAGCACCAAAGGAAAAGGAGGTTCAATGCACTATTTTTCTAAGGAACATCGTTTTTTTGGCGGACACGGTATCGTAGGCGGTCAGATAGGACTTGGTGCGGGTATTGCTTTTGCTGATCAATATCAGGGAAACGACCGAGTGACGGTGACTATGTTTGGAGACGGTGCTGCGCGTCAAGGGATGCTTCATGAAACCTTCAATATGGCTATGACATGGAAATTGCCCGTCATTTTTATATGTGAAAATAATGGCTATGCTATGGGAACCTCGGTCGCCAGAACTTCCAACGTTCAGGATATGTCAAAGTTAGGAGCAGCATATGAAATGCCGTCATACAATGTAGATGGAATGAAGCCTGAAACCGTTCATAATGCTTTACTAGAAGCTGCTGAGCGTGCTAGAAAAGGAGCTGGTCCTACGTATCTAAATATCATGACTTATAGATACAAAGGTCACTCAATGAGTGATCCTCAGAAATATAGAACCAAAGAGGAGGTGGCAAAATATCAAGATATTGACCCATTGACCACTACTTTAAATACTATACTGAAAAATAAGTATGCCAATCAAAAATGGGCAGACGAAATAGAGGATAAGGTAAACAAAATTGTACAAGAAAGCGTTGACTTTTCAGAAAATAGTCCATGGCCAAATGATGATGAACTATATAAGGATATCTATGTGCAAGAAGATTATCCATTTATGAAGGACTAAAATCCAAGTAATTGTATTCTGAAAAACTCAACAAACTGTCATCTGAACAAACTAAAATTAAATATGGACAACATCAATTTAAACGACTGGACAAATAAACTGAAACAAAATCAAAAGCCTATCACGATAGGATTGAGTCTAATTGCGGTTATTATTTTAGGAGGCTATTATTTTACGCAAATTTTCTTGCCTGAACGGGAAGCAGAAGCACAAGACAATTTGTTTATGGCTCAGATTAATTTTGAGAAGAAAAATTATGACCTTGCTCTCAATGGGGATGTCAAATCTAAAGGATTTAATTATGTAAAAGATAATTATACTTTTACTAAAGCTGCAGATCTTGCCGGTCTCTACGCCGGTCTGTGCAACTTGAATCTTGGAAAGTTTGATAAAGCAATAGAAGATCTCAAAGGCTATTCTACCAATGTAGAAGAAATACAGGCTGTGGCTCATAGTGCATTAGGAGATGCTTATTCAGAAAAAAACAATATGTCAGAGGCTGCTGCGTGCTACGAAAAGGCTGCTAAAGCCACAAAAAATACTGCACTAGCGCCTCGATTAATTTTAAAGGCTGGTAAGGCATTCGAAGTTAATAAAAATAACGAGAAAGCTCTGGAGATGTATAAATATCTAGAGCAAGAATTTCCAGGGGCAGAGGAGACACAATTTACACAATTGCTGATAGCCAAGCTCGAGTCCATTTAATATCATTTTTATACTGTAAGAGTGAAGTCTAGCTTTGATATTCATACTGAGTTAGCAGATTATGATTTCTCTGAAATTTCTATAGCTATAGTGCAGAGTAAATATCATAATGATATAACGGATGCTTTGTATCAAGGTGCAGTTGACGTTCTTAAATTTTATAAGGTCGGCGAAATTTTTCATAGGACCGTGGCTGGAGCATTTGAACTTATATATGCTGCCACTGATCTAGTCTATAATGATGAGCTTATGCTAGATGGCATCATCACGCTCGGCTGCGTTATAAAAGGCGATACCGATCATGATCAATATATCAATCAAGCCGTGACAGAAGCTATTGCTAAGCTTACCTTAGAATCTTGTTCCCCTATCAGTTTAGGTCTATTGACTGTCAATACCAAAGAGCAGGCTCTAGAACGTGCAGGTGGGGTGCATGGAAATAAAGGAAAAGAATCAGCACTAGCTTTACTGCATTGCATTGCAGCGGAAACAAACTTAGTTCTCTAATTTTTAAATAAAAACAGGTGAATGTTTACGAAAGCGCTTTAGAATGTGCTCATGTCATAAAGGCAAAGTTTTCCGGTACTATAGATTTTGCAGTCGTTTTAGGCTCAGGCTTGTCAAATTTTGAGCGTGAAATAGATATTATTTGTAGTTTTGATTATGCAGATTTACCTCATTTCCCTCTTTCAACTGTGTTAGGACACAAGGGGAAATTAATTATAGGTAAGGTCAAAGGTAAAATCGTGATTTGTCAGAGTGGTCGTTTTCATTACTACGAAGGTTATTCTGTAAATCAGGTTACATTTCCAATTCGTGTATTCAAGCTTTTAGGTATAGAAAAACTTATAGCAACCAATGCTGCAGGAGGTTTGAATCCAAATCAAGAGGTCGGTGATATAGTTATTTTGAAGGATCATATCAATATGCAACCAGAGCATCCTTTAAGAGGAAAAAATGACGACCGATTTGGACCTCGATTTCCAGATATGATGCATGCTTATTATCCAGATTTTTATAACAAAGCGTTAAGCTATGCTCGATCGAAAAATTATAGGTGTGAGCTAGGAGTATATGTCGGTGTACAAGGCCCTACCTTTGAAACTCCTGCTGAATATCAAGCTTTTCACCGCATGGGTGGTGATGCCGTGGGCATGAGTACAGTTCCAGAAGTTATAGTAGCTAATCATATGTCTATGAAAGTGTTAGGAATATCTATTATAGCAGATTGTGGTTACCCACTTGAAAAATTAAAGGTCATTAGTCATCAGGAAGTGTTGGAGAAATCTGCTGAAGCTGAGCCTAAAGTGACAGATATTGTTACCTATGTTATTGAAAATTTCTAATAGAATATTTTGATAATAGAACGTTTTATTAGAGAAAAAAATTCATTTCGATTTATCGTATTAGTTTTTTGCATATTCGGCTATACTTCTGGATTTTTTGCCCAAAACTTTGTCAAAAAGGATACCTCGGAATTGATTCCTTTTATATATAAATATTACTACTATCCTGCAATGGATACCTTTTCTAAACAACCCGATCGTTTATTATTTAATCATAGAATAAATCCTTTTGGTCAAAATCAGAATTTTTCAGGTCTGACAGGAACGCTAGGTTCTACTCTGGTGCCAGTCTTAGTTGATAATGCGTTTTATCAGAATATCAAACTAGGACGAGCCATTAATGACCCCTATTTCTATACAGATAAATCCATACCTTATTACGCTTTAAATAAGCCATTGAGTGAATTGGACTTTACATTTTTCGGTAACGGAAACGAAGAATTCAGGGGATTTCTCTCACAGAATGTAAGTAAAAAACTGAATCTAGGAATTGGTATTAGACGAACGAATAATAAAGGTTATTTTTTACAACAAGAAAATACACATAGCAATTTTTATATTCATTTTGTTCATGACGCAGAGCGCATTCGCACGAATCTTGAGTTTGTATTTAATGAAATGAATCTTAAGGAGAGTGGTGGATATAAACCAGATATTTTTCAAAGTGGTCTAGTTCCAGGACAATGGTTGGCAGCTAATCCTAGCTTGGCAGTAGCTAAAAATCAGTTAAAGAATTATCAATTGAATTTTAGGTATCGATATCTTATTTTGGGAGCTAAGCCATCTATAGATAGTCTACTCTTTCTCCCAAAAAAGTCAAGCTTGTACATAGATCATCAGTTTCAGCGTTTTTCTGATAGGCAGTTTTACTCAGACACGTTTAATGCTTCATCAAGACAGGAGTACGGGATATTGGCAAACGGCACGGGCAATATATTCAATAGTTTGTATCTGCAATCAGGCCTACTAACTAATTTTCGGATTACCTATGCACTGCAGGGATTAAGTGTTAGTGGTTATACCATTTTCTCTGATAATAGTATTGAGGTTGGTCAGCAGTTTGGTCATTACATAAGGTCCTATGACTACTTAAATCTTGGGATTGGCGGAGACGTATCCTACCAATGGAAAAAAGATATAAAAATTGTAGGTAAAGGTTATAAGTCATTTTTAGGTTATACTGAGAATGATTTCTATCTAAGAGGTGAATTGCAAGGAAAGCATAAATCGGCAGATTGGCAAGCATGGGCTGATTATAGTCATCAGAAGCCATCTTTGATTTCCAGCATAGTTTATGGTACGTCTATCGATACACTCTATGCATTAAATACACAAAAAACACTTGAAACTGGCTTATCATTTAATCTAGATAAACATAAATTCTCTGGAAAGGTCCAGTATTTTATGACAGAAGATTTTCTCACTTATGATAGTCTTCAACGACCTATTCAGCTAGGAAATAATTATTTTCAAATCTATTTTAAAAAGGAATGGAGTTTTAAATCTTTCTATTTTCCTACGGAGGTATTTTTTCAGAATTCTTTGTTTCAGCGCGGTATGCTCCGACAGATGTTAGCATTTAAAAATAAACTTTTCAACGAGAAAAATAATGTTCTCTTGGGTGCCGAGTTGAGTTTAAATTTAGGTTATCTCGGAGCTAGGTATAGCAGTTTTTTTATGCAACCTATTTTTAGCGCCGTTATGCCGCAGGCAGAGATATATCCTAAGGTGGATTTATTTGCAACCTTTAAGATTTCAAAAGTTCATTTATCGCTGGTCTTCGAAAATTTTTTGAGTACCTATCTAAAGACAGGGGTGAGTTATCTTAATTATCATCCGATAGCGCCAAGCGCCTTTTACCTCAGAATGAATTGGAGATTTTTAGAGTAGATAGCAATGGAAATAAAATATCAATCCTATTTATTTAGCTATATTTGTAGCTTTATTAAAAAAAACAGAAAGTAACTAGTCAGATGATAAAGATTACATTTCCAGATGGAAATATCCGAGAGTACGAAGCTGGTGTATCTCCTATGCAGATAGCAGAGAGTATCAGTATGGGATTGGCTAAAAAAGTTTTGGTGGCCGAGGTAAATGGAAAAGTATGGGATCTGACAAGAACCCTTGCGGCAGATAGTTCATTGAAATTATTTACCTGGGATGATAAGGAAGGAAAAGAAACTTACTGGCACAGTTCAGCTCACTTGATGGCTGAAGCACTTGAGGCTTTATATCCCAACGTGAAATTAGGGATAGGTCCTCCGATAGATTATGGATTTTACTATGATATAGATCTAGGAGAGGGTAGAACCATAGTGCCTGAAGACCTCATAGCGATAGAAAAGAAAATGGCTGAATTAGCTGCAAAGAATAATGCATTTGAGCGTTCTGAAGTTTCCAAGAATGAAGCCATTGTCTATTTTAAAGAAAAGTCAGACCCCTATAAGTTAGAACTACTTGAAGGCCTCAATGATGGTGAAATTACACTTTATAAGCAAGGGGATTTTACAGATTTATGTCGTGGACCACATATTCCTCATACAGGCTATATTAAAAGCATAAAGCTTCTCAATATAGCGGGCGCATATTGGCGTGGAAATGAAAAAAATCCTATGATGACTCGTCTCTATGGTATTACGTTTCCTAAACAAGCAGAGCTAGATGACTACCTAACCATGATTGAAGAAGCTAAAAAGCGAGATCATCGGAAGATTGGCAAAGAGTTGAGCATATTTGCCTTCGATGATATGGTAGGGCCTGGTTTACCATTGTGGCTGCCAAATGGAGGCATTATGATAGAAGAATTGGAGCGATTAGCTAAAGAAGATGAAGAAGCACACGGTTATCATAGAGTAGTGACACCGCATATAGCTAAGGAAGAATTGTATCTGACGAGTGGGCACCTGCCATACTATGCTGAGGGTATGTTTCCCCCAATGGAAATGGATGGCACCAAGTATTATTTAAGAGCGATGAATTGCCCGCATCATCACAAAGTATTCGATGCAGAGCAGAAGTCGTATAAAGATTTACCCTTTAGACTAGCGGAGTATGGCACTTGCTATCGATACGAAGATAGTGGTGCACTTTTTGGAATCATGCGCTCTAGAGTATTGCACATGAATGATGCTCACATCTACTGTACCAAACATCAGTTTTTTGAAGAATTTTCAAAGGTTAATTTACTATATCAAAAAAACTTTGAATTATTCGGCGTCACGGACTATAAAATGCGTTTATCTCTTCATGAGCCTAGTAAATTAGGTCAGAAATATGTCAATAATCCAGAATTATGGCTAGAGACCGAGGATATGGTCCGAAAAGTGCTTTTAGAGCTGGGTGTCCCATTTGAAGAGGTTGCAGATGAGGCTGCGTTTTATGGTCCGAAAATCGATGTAGAAATGAAATCAGCCATAGGTCGCTGGTTCACTATGGCTACTAATCAGGTAGATTTTAGTTCGGCTGAGAAGTTTAAATTAGCGTTTAAAAACTCAAACAACGAAGAGGAAAGGCCACTAATTATACATAGAGCGCCACTAGGCACGCACGAGCGTTATATAGGTTTTCTTATCGAGCATTTTGCTGGGAATTTCCCTACATGGCTGGCTCCACAGCAGGTAGCAGTTTTGCCTATTTCCGATAAATTTATGGACTATGCTAATGCAGTCAATAAACAACTGAAGGAAGCAGGTATTCGTTCGAAAGCAGATGATAGAAATGAAAAAATAGGTAAAAAAATCCGAGATGCTGAGATGCTGAAAGTACCTTATATGCTAGTCATAGGTGAGAAGGAAGCAACTGAAAATAAAGTCTCTGTTCGCATTCACGGTCAAGGAGATAAAGGTATGTTGCCTCTTGAGGATGTCAAGTTAAAGCTTGTAGAAGAGATTAAAGCACGTTCTTTAGAACATATTTTATAACATTAAAAATAAACAATTTGCAAAAAAAACCATTCATTAGGAGTCCTAGATTTATCAAAAAAGAAGATGAGCATAGGATCAATGCTAGAATCACCAATGAAAAAGTAAGACTAGTAGGGGAAAATGTAGAGCCGGGTATTTATGACACTGCGAAGGCTATGGCCATGGCAGAGGAGCAAGAACTGGATCTTGTAGAAATATCTCCCAATGTAGATCCACCTGTCTGTAAAATCGTAGATTATAAGAAATTTCTCTACGAACGAAAAAAGAAGGAAAAAGAAATAAAAGCGAACACTGTCAAAGTTTCGATTAAAGAAATTCGGTTTACTTCGAATACAGATGAGCATGATGTCGATTTTAAATCTAAACATGCTGCAAAATTTCTACAGGAGGGAAATAAGGTAAAGTGTTTTGTGATGTTTAGAGGACGAGATATTGTTTTTCAAGATAGAGCTAAGGATTTATTGAACGGTTTCGCTGAAAAGCTAGAGGATTGTTCTACCGTAGAGTCCGAGCCTAAAACTGAGGGCAGAAGAATGTTTATGACTTTGGCTCCAAGAGCCAAGAAAAAATAGACTGCCAAGTTGAGCGTTTCGGAGTCTAGTTTTAGACTTAGTTTTCAAGTTTTCCATACTGAATTGTTTTTTTTTATTATATTTGCACTCCAATTTTAAAGAATTATAATATTATATTATGCCTAAAATGAAGACCAATTCCAGTGCTAAGAAGAGATTTAAGGTAACTGGTACAGGTAAAATCAAGAGAAATAAAGCCTTCAAAAACCACATTTTGACCAAAAAAACAAAGGTGCAGAAGAAGAGATTGACTAAAAAAGGTCTTGTTCATAAGAGTGACATGAAAAGAGTTAAGCTTTTATTAGCTCTTTAATCATTAAAATCCATCGTATAGTTCAGTGCGTTTTAGTTGCCTGCCTATACTTATTATTAATAATTTCAACCAAAAAAACTAAAAATCTATGCCACGTTCAGTAAATAGTGTAGCTTCTAGAGAAAGAAAAAAGAATGTTTTAAAACACGCCAAAGGCTTCTTTGGTAGAAGAAAAAACGTATGGACTGTAGCGAAGAACGCAGTCGAGAAAGCATGGCAGTATGCATACACTGGCCGTAAGTTAAAGAAAAGAGATATGAGAACTCTTTGGATAGCACGTATTAACGCTGCTGTGAGAGAGCATAACTTATCTTATTCAAAATTTATTAATCTTTGCTCTATAAAAGGTATCGAGATGAATAGAAAAGCTATGGCAGATCTAGCTTTAAATAATCCAGATGCTTTCAAAGCCCTAGTTGAAAAGGCTAAAGGGTAAAAGGACTTTATAACATATTCTATAGAAATCCACTCAATGAGTGGATTTTTTTGTAACTGAAACTCAAATTACCATCAATTAATTTTTTTTAAATTAATCCTAGGAATAAATAGTTAACTTTGTAGCTTGATGTTTAAAATCCGATATTTTATTTTTTTACTGGTTATTAGTACGGTCTTTTCTTGTAAAGATGCACAGTATGTTATTCGACAGACTGATAAGAACGTAAAATATAAATATGCTATGGATTGGTATATGAACAAAAAATATATGGAAGCTATTCCTGTAATAGAAAATGTCATGCCTAGCTATAAAGGAACTGACACGGCAGCTAATCTCTATTTTATGTTAGCGGACTGTTATTATTTAAATAAGGAGTATGCAGTAGCCGCTTATCATTTTAAAACGTTTCGAGATATATATCCGAGAAGCTACAAGTCGGAAGTAGCTGCATTTAAAATAGGCGAGTGCTATAAGAATGAAATTCCAAGGCTAGAGCTCGAGCAAACAGATAACGAAAAAGCGATAAATTATTATCGAGCTTTCATAGCTGAATACCCTAAGAGTCCTATGGTAGAGCAGGCTAATGCTGAAATAGAAAAGCTCAATGTTAATCTAGAACAAAAGGCACTATTAGCTGCTGATTTATACTATAAAACTGGAAACTATAGAGCGGCTGCAGTAACCTATAAGAATGTATTGAATCAGTATCCAAAAATTAAATCCTATGAAAGCCTTTTTTATAAAATAGGAGTAGCTCATTTTAAGTTTGCTGAAAAGAGTATTCTGTCTAAGCAGGCTGAGCGATATGAAGTAGCTCTCAATGAGTGCCAAAATTTTGTCAATAGATTCCCAAATAGTAAATATTCACCAGAACTGATATTGATTCAAGATAAATGCAGAGTGAATATTTTACTATCTTCTCTTCGCAATGCAAGTTCTAATTTTTATCTTGAAGAAAGACCTCTTTATTTTAGCCAATCATTGGAGCTATATGAAGAATACCTGCCAGAAATAAAAGAAGTCCCAAGGGAATTACATAGTTATAAAGACAAATGTTACTTAGGCGTCATTCAATCCTACTATTATCTATTGGATGGTGTTAAAGATAAAGATCTCTTGGCCGAGCGACAGAATCAATTTCAAGATAATTATTACAAACTGATTAATAAATTTACGAATAACAGCTCAGAGCTGCGTCAAGCGGAGGAATTATTTAAAAAAGTAAATCAAATAACTAAATCATAAATTATGAGTAAAATAGCTGACTATCAACAATCTACAACGACAGGTGTCATTGGAACCCAAAACTTAGATGAAATTTTTAGTAATACTGGAAACCTCTATCAATCAATTGTAATCATAGCTAGGAGAGCGAATCAGATAGCCAACGAATTGAAGACAGAGCTTCATTTTAAGTTGGAAGACATGCGAAAAATCACTGACGAGATAGATGAAATAACAGAAAGTCGCGAGCAAATAGAGTTATCTAAGAAGTATGAAAAATTAGCGCATCCTACTTTGATTGCTACAAGTGAATTTCTAGATGGCAATCTAGAATATAAGCAGCTAGATTGATAGTCTCAAAGAATGATTTCCTTAGAGGGTAAAAAAATATTACTTGGAGTTACAGGTAGTATAGCAGCCTACAAGTCTTGTTTTCTTATACGTGAATTAATCAGGGCAAAGGCAGAGGTGAGGTGTGTGGCTACAAAATCTGCACTTGATCTTGTAGGTGGTATAACTTTTTCTACCCTTTCTAAAAATGAACTAGTTTCAGATCTGAATTTTGAAAATAACTGGAATAATCATGTTGACCTAGGTTTATGGGCCGATGCAATGATTATAGCCCCAGCTTCTGCCAATAGTATAGCTAAGGCAGCTAATGGTATTTGCGATTCTGCTCTCATGGCCGTTTATTTATCTGCAAAGTGCCCTGTGTTCTGGGCTCCTTCTATGGATTTAGATATGTGGAATCATCCCGCTACTAAAAGTAACATTGACAAACTTATTACTTATGAGAATAAAATTATTCCTGTAGGAGAGGGAGAATTGGCTAGTGGACTTATTGGTAAAGGTAGAATGGCGGAAGTCATTGATATTATAGAATTCTTACGTTATAATATTTTATAGACGTTTCTATATTTAAAGGTTCAATTCTAAACGATTATTAGACCCAATGGGACTTATATTTTCTTTAAAGACGATAGTCCATTTTAGTACTTATCCATTTAGTTACCAAACTCTAATCTTTTTATTCGTCTTTTTAAAGAAAACTTGTTTTTAAAACATAAAAATGATTAGCTTAGATTTCTTTCCTTATTCTATCGGCTAGTTTTTGACCAGCAAATCCTTCGTAGTCTAATACTTCGGATAGCAGTCCTGGCTTAAACCAACGTTCGCCCATAGAAATACTTTGCAGGGGAGACATCTTTTGATTTCTAGCTAAGATTTCACATACTTTGGAATATAAGCCACCAGTACTAAAGTGATCTTCAATCATCACTAGTTTACTAGTGGTTTCGGTTAATTGTAATATACATTTCTCATCGATAGGCTTTAAGGAGCGCATATTGATAAGTCCTATAGAAAGTCCATCTTTCTCTAAAATTTCCTTGGCTACAAGAGCTTCTTCTAATAGAAAACCATAGACCAATAGTGTTAAATCTTTACCTTGGGCTAAAATTTCCGCTTTACCTATTTCGAATGGTTGTTTGTGCTCTATTTTCGCGGGTCTAGGATTGACTCTTAAATAAGTAGGATGCGGAGAATCCCAGATGGTCTCCAGCATTAAGCACATATCGTCATTATCAGAAGGGCAAAATACCTGCATGCCCGGTATCAAACTCATAAGTCCTACATCTTCTAGAGACTGGTGAGTAGGACCATTTCCATCTGATAAAAATCCTGGAATCCAGCCACTAAGCTTTATTGGCAAATTTGGTATTCCAATATCATTGCGAATAAACTCATAAGCTCTGAATAACAAAAAGTTTGTAAGCGCATGACAGATAGGTTTTCTGCCGCGAAGTGCCATACCAGCAGCCATTGCTATCATATTCTGTTCGGTGATTCCAACATCTATAAACCTATCTCCAAGCAAGGGAGGAAGATCTCGAACCACAGCTCTATTTTCTGCAGTAAAAACTACTACATTTTCATCTTTTAATGCGTAGTTTTTTATTATTTCTGGATAATTCATGATTATCTATTTTTAGATCAGATACTAATTTACAGTCAGTTTTCTCTTGATTTCGATTTCTTCATACGCTTCTATAATATCACCTACTTGAATATCATTGAAATTGTCAATGTTAAGGCCACAATCTTGTCCATGGATGACTTCTTTGACATCATCTTTAAATCTCTTAAGAGAGGCTAACTTACCTGAATGCACAACGATGCCTTCTCTTATGATTCTCACTTTGGACGTTTTCGTTACCTTTCCATCTGTCACATAGCATCCCGCTATGGTACCAATCTTAGTGATTTTAAAGATTTCTTTTATCTCTATGTTACCTGTTACTTTTTCCTCTACTGTTGGCTCAAGCATACCTTCCATGGCAGCTTTGATTTCATCTATAGCCTGATAAATAACGGAGTAATGTCGAATATCAATACTTTCTCTTTCTGCTATAGCTTTGGCTTGAGCAGAAGGCCTTACTTGGAATCCAATTATAATAGCATCCGAAGCCGAAGCTAATAATACATCTGATTCTGTGATGGCTCCTACCGCTTTGTGCAGAATATTCACCTGTACTTCTGGAGTAGATAGTTTGGTCAATGAATCTGAAAGTGCTTGAACTGAACCATCCACGTCACCTTTGATGATGATGTTGAGTTCTTTAAATGTACCTAGAGCTAATCGTCGACCAATTTCATCTAGTGTGATATGCTTTTTAGTTCGTATTCCTTGCTCTCTTTCTAATTGAGATCGTTTGTAGGCTATATTTTTCGCTTCTTGTTCGTCTGCAAATTCTCTAAATGTCTCTCCAGCAGAAGGAGCACCATTTAGTCCTAGAATTTGAACGGGCTCGCCAGGATAGACTTTAGTCACTTTAGTTCCTGTATGATCATACATGGCCTTTATTTTCCCATAGTTAGAACCTACTACTAAGAAATCTCCTATATTAAGAGTACCTGATAAAACTAGTACTGTGGCTACATAACCTCTACCTTTATCAAGAGAAGCTTCAATAACTGTTCCTGTAGATAATTTTTTAGCATTAGCTTTGAGCTCGAGCATATCCGCTTCGAGAAGTATTTTCTCTAAAAGTTCTTCTATACCCAATCCTGATTTTGCAGATATTTCTTGATCCTGAAATTTACCTCCCCAGCTTTCTACAAGGATATTCATCTCAGATAATTGAGTCCGAACACCTTCAGGGTTAGCCCCCGGTTTATCTATTTTATTGATAGCAAATATCATAGGCACATTAGCCGACTGCGCATGACTAATAGCTTCCCGAGTTTGCGGCATTACCTTATCATCTGCTGCCACAACTATGATCGCCACGTCGGTTAATTTAGCTCCTCTGGCACGCATCGCCGTAAATGCCTCGTGACCTGGAGTATCTATAAAGGTAATTTTTCTATCATGTTTAGGGACTTTTACGTCATAGGCACCAATGTGTTGTGTGATTCCGCCAGCTTCCTTATTAGCTACATTTGCATTTCGAATATAATCTAGTAGCGAGGTTTTACCATGATCTACGTGTCCCATAATTGTAATAATAGGAGCTCTAGATGTTAGGTCTTCAGGATTGTCCTCTTCCTCTTCTATTTCTGTGCTATCTTCTACAGAAATGAATTCTACTTCATAATCATATTCTGAGGCTAATAGCTCAATTATTTCAGCGTCTAGTCTTTGGTTTATCGAAACGACTAACCCCATACCAAAACAGAAAGTTATAAGCTCTGTTGGCTGCTTATTCATGAGTGATGCTAACTCGCTGACAGTTATAAATTCTGTAATTCTTAACTTACCATCATTTTCAAAATCAGCTAGTTGTTGGGCTTTTTCAGCATGGTCATCTCTTTTCTTCTTGCGGAGTTTCTGACGCAGATTTTTGGGAACCTGCACCTGAGCTTGTTTTTCGGGTCTTTTTGGTCCATCTGTGACCGTTTCTTTTTCGAATTTATCTTTCTTCTTTTTCTTATCAAAGAAGAATTTTGCTTTATCAGGTTCACTGCCTATGACTACCCGTTGCTTCTCAGGACTTGTTTCATTAATTCTTGACCGTTTCTTTTTAGCATCTATATCATCCTCCGTTTTTACTTTTTCTACTATGGGTCTCTTAGGCGGCTCTTCTTTCTTTTCCTTTTTAGGTTTTTCCTTTTTTTCTGCGGCGAGACTTTGTAGATCTACTTTTCCTAGTTGTTTTAGCCCTTCTATTTTCTGGAATCTGGTTTCTATATGCTCTACAGATTCGTCCTCTTCTTCAAGACTGGGATCCTCTTTAGGGGTAGCCGCAGCATTATTTATATTTGATAATTCTTCTGACTTGTTTTCAGAAATCTTAGGTTTCCTTGGCCTTTTTTCTACAGTATTCTCTTCTAATTCCTTTTCTTCTTCAGTAGGGATTATCTTTTCTGTCTTTGTAAGCGTTTTCTTAGGTTTTTTATTACCTAGATTTTCTATATCTATCTTATCTAAAATCTTTAGCTTAATTGTTGGTTTTTCAATCTCCACTTTATCCATTGTTTCCTCAGAAATGATAGTAGTATTAGGGTCCAATTTATCATTAGTTTCTTTTTCTGGACCTAAGATTTCTTTTTCTTCTTTATTCTCTATCTTTAGCGTTGCAGAGATTAATTTTTCCTCCCTTGGCTTATTGTGCTGTGAGAGAAACTGAGCTGATTCTTCTTTCAGATCATGTTCTGAGCTATACTTTTCATTAAGCACCGCAAACATGTCGTCCTCTATCTTTGCGTTAGGATTATCTGCTATAGAAAATCCCTTTTCAGTGAGATATTGAACAATCTCTTCCCTAGCTACATTGAAGTAGGATGCTGCTTTTGCTAATCTTGTAGGTTTTATTAAGGACATTTATTTTTTTATTCTTGAATAATTTTTTTCTTCTTGTGGTATCTCAAAGAAGAGTGTTTTTATGATTTGTCAAATTCTGATTTAAGAACATGCATTACGTCTCTTACCGTTTCTTCTTCTAAATCTGCTCTTTTGGCTAATTCATCTACGGTAAGACTTAATACACTCTTCGCTGTGTCGCAGCCTACTTTTTTTATTTCATCTATAATCCAGCCCTCTATTTCGTCTTTGAATTCATCGAGGTCTATATCTTCCTCATCTGTATCGATATCTCTATAAACGTCTATTTTATAATCTATCAGTCTACTAGCTAGCTTGATGTTTACTCCATTTTTACCTATAGCTAGAGATACCTGATCGGGTTCTAACCATACCTTTACCCGTCTATTTTTTTCATCTATTTCTACTGAGTTTATAGCTGCAGGTGCTAGAGATCGCTGAATAAAGAGTGGAAAATTAGTTGTATAATTTATTATATCTATATTTTCATTTTGCAGCTCACGCACTATTCCATGAATTCTAGATCCTTTGACTCCTACGCAGGCGCCTACAGGGTCTATTCTATCATCATAGCTTTCTACAGCTATCTTAGCTTTTTCACCAGGCTCACGAACGACTTTTTTAATCGCTATGATGCCTTCCATAATCTCAGAAACTTCTAATTCAAGCATAGCTTCTAGAAATTTAGGGTCCGTTCTAGACAACCTAACCTTTGGTAAATTGTTTCGAAGTTCTACATCTTTAATCACAGCACGAACGGTGTCTCCTTTCTTGAAGAAATCACTTTTTATTTGTTCTGATTTAGGTAAGACCAATTCATTTCCTTCGTCATCCATTATTAGGATTTCGTTTTTCCAAACCTGGTATACCTCGCCATGAACGATTTCGCCTACCCTTTCTTTGTACTTTTTGTACACCTCATCTTTCTCTAACTCAGTGACTCTGGAGTTAAGTGTTTGCTTAGCAGCCATAATGGAGCGTCTAGTAAATTGCTTTATTTCTATCTGCTCATAGGTCTCTTCACCCAGCTCAAAACTCTCGTCTATCAACTTGGCTTCAGTGATTCCAACTTCTTTGACTTTGTCTGCCACAGCATCATCTTCTACGATTGTTCGTATTTGGTAGATTTCTATTTGACCTTTGTCCGTGTTGACCACTACGTCAAAATTGTCCGTATTACCATATTTTTTCTTCAGCGAGGTCTTGAATGTATCTTCAAGAAGTCTCATCATTTTGACTTTGTCTATGTTTTTTTGTTCTTTAAACTCCGAGAACGAATCGATTAAGTCTATAGTGTTCATTGTTATTTCTTTTTAAAATTTGTGGGTACTGGTATGAGTGCTTTTTTAATTTCTGTGTAATTTAATATATGTTCTATTTTTTTTTCTTCTTCTTTCGTTTTTTTATTCTTAGCTATCAACTGAACTATGGTTACATTGGTATCATTCACATCCTTTACTTCTCCTTCAATCGATATTCCTTCATTCGTCAATATTTCCAGTTTTTTTCCCATTCTTTTCTTGTATTGAAAAGGATGTAATAGCGGATTTGACATTCCTGGAGAGGATACATTAAATGAAAATTTAGTTAAAACATCATCTGATTCTTCCTCCAGTTTATTTTGAATATATCTACTCAGCTTACCACATTGTTCTATCGTTATATTATCCATTCCATCGGCATAAACCTCTATGGCACCTGCCGCTTGTTCTACTTTTACTAGAAATAAATTATGCTCTTTGCAGAACTCTTCACCCCATTCTTTTATCTTTTCTAAATACATTCTCTACTCTTAGTTTAAAAAAATAGGGAAGCAAACCTGCTTCCCTATCAATTCTATCCGTCTATTTCTGAATGCAAATATAATGCTTATTTTTTGAATGTCAATAGATTTTTTATAATTAGGTGCTAAGTTTCGTTAATGTATAGGGTATATAATTGTTTTATCATTTTAAATGAAACTATTTTCCAAATACTTTATAGACTGCTTTATTGGAATTTTACACATTTTAATAACTAAAATCATCTAATTTGATATGCAACAAAAAAGAATAAATTTTTTTCTGTTAGTGCTTATCTTAACCACTATTAAAGAGACTCTTGAATCCGCTGTGCTTCATTAGGAATGACGCAAATGGTCAGAGACTTCGTCATTCCTGCGAACGCAGGAATCTTTACATAGTTTTGTCGCAAGCAGGCCTACTAGCATAATTTTTTTATCATTTAATTCTTATTTAAATAAATTTGTGAAGTGAAATACATTTTTTTCTTAATAATCAGCTTCAATCTGCTTTCTTGTAAAATCTCCGAGCCTACATTCAAGAATATTGGACAATGGCAGATTTCTAAAATCAATGGTACCGAAGTCACTGTTTCGAATACAGCTTTTTTCTATAACCCCAATACTGTGGACGGTATAAAAATAAACGGAATCAATCTAGCCGTGCAGACGGAGGGAAAAAATTTAGGTAAATTAGAGATAAGTGAACCCATCATGACCATTCCTAAGCTTTCAGACTTTCAAATACCGATAAGTTTTGTTATCAATATCTCAGATTTGATTGGCAATTTGTCATCTATAATCAGTATTGTATCAGGTAAAACTGTAGATTTAAGATGTTTAGGAGCTGTAAATGTAGGTTATGCTATATTTAGTAAATCTATTAAGATAGACCAAACGATTCCAGTGAACATAAAAGACATTAAACAATTATAAATAAAATATATGAAAATTAAGTTATTATTTCTTGTATGCATTATTACCTTTCATTCACATGCCCAGTTTTCATGCGGCACTAAGGATAAGGATTATGATCAATGGATTGCAGATATAGGTCGCCCAGAACTTAATCCTGATTATTTAGGTCCACGTTCTATTACTTATATTCCTATTCATTACCACATTGTTTCTAGAGGCAATGGTTTTGGTGGTTATCCACTAAATTACCTTTATTTTATTCATTGTGATATGAATTTCCATTTTGAGAAATCAAAAATCAATATTAGATTTTATATTGACACAATTAGTTATATAAAATCTGACAACTATTTTGATATCCAAAAGCCTGAGGATATAACACTTATGGGTCTGTATAATACATTAAATCACTGCAATATATATTTGGTGAATGATCCTAGTGGCGCCTGTGGCTATGTGACAGATTTCCCAACAATGAACGATCCTTCTCAGCGGAGTGGAATTTTTATGCAGGCCTCTGCTGAAAAATTCGATTGTTCAAATCCAGGAAATAAAACCTTGCCCCACGAAATGGGTCATTGGTTAGATCTTCGTCATACTTTTTTTAAGTGGGAAGGGAATACCTATCCTCCTAATTTAGCTCAGCATCCTAAAACGGAATGGGAAAATGTGGATAGAACTGGACCATTAGCTAATTGTTTGACAAAAGGAGATGGATTCTGTGATACAGACCCAGATTACCTTCCACAGCGTTGGAAATGCCCCTATTCAGGTGCTCCATTTTCCGACCCTAATGGCAAAACCATACAAATGAATGTCATAGGTAGAAATTTTATGTCTTATTCGGATGATGAATGCTCGGATACCTTTTCACCACTGCAAGCCAAACGAATGGAAGCAGCCATGGCTAACTATACGGATAGAAAAGATCTTCTACTATTAAAAGTGCCTGTTTTTCCTGAAATCGGGGCTTTTACATATTTCTATCCTAAACAACAGACCAATGTCAATGCACGTTTTGCTCGAAAAAATTTCCAATTGAAATTTAATAGCTTGCCTGGCACTACAAAATACCTAGTAACCTTAGGTAAAAGTACTAATACAACAATTAATAATAGTTATGACTTTTTGCCCACAGACCTTCTGATAGATACCTTGATTTCGGATACTTTTCTCACCGTACCTACCTCCAAATTAGGACCTGCACTGAATAATACTTATTTCTATTGGAAAGTGCGTGCTTTCAATAAAATGTCTGCCTGTGGTGATAACGTGATAACAAAACAAGCATTTAGATTACGTGATATTAATTTTAGTTTTCAAGGGGTAAATCCTACATGTAATGGAGATAACAATGGAAAGCTTTTAATCCTAGACAGCACTGGTATGACTACCAATACATATTTCTACAATGGTACTAGTGTCTCCGGTAAAGAAATTACTAATAAAGGAGCGGGCCTGCATACGCTCGAGGTTAGGCTGCAAGATGGGTCCTCTGTATTTTTCGATGTACAGTTGAGTGATCCTGCGAAAGTGACCGCTGTTACTACCTATCCTACTAGTTTTGCCGCTACAGTGACAGGTCAGGGTGGAACGCCTCCATACACCTACACATGGAGTAACGGTAAAACAGGTGGAGCTCAAACTGGATTAGCTGCGGGAACTTATGGGGTGACTATTACTGATAAAAATGGCTGTAAGTTGGAAGAATATTCAGTGAAGATCAATGCGAATGGCAGTGGCGGAAGTAATATATCGAATGGAAATATGGAGGGTATCAGTTTATTTCCAAATATAGTTAGCTATGGTGAATATATAGCTGTGAAGGAGTTGAACAGTCCAATGAAAGTGGAAATATATGATATGTCTAGCAAGCTTGTGAAAAATTTATCACTCACACCAGATCAACCAAAATTTGCATGGGAAATCAAGAATCATGGTCTATATTTCATAAAACTAACCAATTCAAAAGGCGAAGAACATATTGAAAAAATAGAAAGCAAATAGCCAATTCTATAGGAATTGCATTTAAACTGTAAAAGCGATTTGACGTTTCCTAATAACTGATGCAGATTTTAGGTCAAAAAAATAGTTCTCGCCATACAGGGAGACAAATCTTTTTATTTATATTTAAAAAAATTAAGACTGCTTTTCAGGTCGCATTTGAGGGAAGAGTAGTACCTCTTGTATCGTTTTATTATTGGTCAGAAACATACACAATCTATCTATTCCTATGCCGAGTCCAGAGGTCGGAGGCATGCCGTATTCTAGAGATCGAACAAAATCCATGTCTATCATCATCGCTTCATCATCACCTTTTTCTGCCAATTTTAACTGCTCCTGGAATCGCTCCAATTGATCAATAGGATCATTGAGTTCACTATAGGCATTGGCTACCTCCTTTCCATTGATAAATAACTCAAAACGCTCCGTTAACTGAGGGTCTGTTCTATGCTTTTTACAAAGAGGTGACATCTCGATAGGGTAATCGATAATAAAGGTAGGTTGAATCAAATGCTTTTCACATTTTTCGCCAAACAATTCATCTATTAATTTACCTCTACCCATAGTATCATCTACGCTGACACTTTGACTTTTACAGAAGGCTTTAAGCTCCCCTTCATTCATGGCTGAAATATCGGTACCTGTATATTTTTTTATGACATCATACATGCTGATTCGCTCATAAGGTCCTGCATATTGTATCATTTTTCCATCAAATTCTATTTCAGATTTTTGATAGACTTTTTGCACGATATGCTCCAGCATAGATTCTGTGAAATTCATCATCCAATGATAGTCTTTATAGGATATATAAATTTCCATAGCAGTAAACTCAGGATTGTGCGTACGATCTATTCCCTCATTCCTAAAATTTCGTGAAAATTCAAAAACGCCTTCAAATCCACCTACAATTAATCGTTTTAGATATAGCTCGTTGGCTATTCTTAAATACAATGGAATGTCGAGTGCATTATGATGTGTCGTAAATGGCCTAGCAGCAGCACCTCCAGGTATAGATTGTAAGACAGGTGTATCTACTTCTATATATCCTTTATTTAAAAAGAAGTCTCGCATAGCTTGAATAATTTTAGCACGTGCTATAAACGTTTCTTTTACTCCTTTATTGACTATTAGGTCTACATATCGCTGCCTGTAGCGCATTTCGATATCTGAGAAAGCATCATGTATGTTACCTTCTGCATCTGTTTTGACTATAGGTAGAGGCTTGATAGATTTAGATAAAAAGGTCATGGCACTTGCATGCAGACTGGTATGACCTGTTTGGGTCTTGAATACCTTACCATAAAAACCGACGAAGTCGCCAATATCCATGTATTTTTTAAACAAATCATTGTAAACGGATTTATCTTCACCTGGACATAATTCATCCCGATTCAGATAGACTTGGATTCTACCTGTACTATCTTGAATCTCTGCAAAGGAGGCTTTACCCATGATTCTTTTCTGCATGAGACGTCCTGCGATCATTACATCTTGAAAATTATTCTTTTCCTCTGAAAAATCTGAGAGTATTTCTTTGGCATGATGACTTACCTTAAATTCCTCTGCAGGAAAAGGTTCAATTCCCATGTCAATGATGGCCTGTAAATTTTTTCTTCGCTGAATTTCTAACTCAGTTAAACTGATATGCTCCATAAATTTGTTGAAAATAGGTGCAAATATAGGCTTATTTTATATAATTAAAAGTCTATCTTTACTTAATTATAGAATTTTTAAATGCGATTATTTTTTATACTCCAAGCCCTACTTGTATCTAGTATTTTATCAGCCCAAGATAAAATGCTTATCAAACTTGCGAAAATGGATAGTTTGAGGAGTGTGGCTATAGCAAATCTTTCAAGAAAAAACATAGTCACGGCCGAAATTCATAATGTTTTGTTTCGAAACATTTATCCTACGCAGTCTTATAATGAAGAAGAGGTTTTTAATCAGGAAATAGATCGTCTAAAGCCGTTTGATAATAAAATAATTGATACTGTCATTTTCATTCAGTTAAATGTCTTTGGAGAGAGTGTTTATGATAGCTCTATAAAGAGTAATAAGTTCGATAATTTCCTCTCGAATTCACTGCATGTGAATACAAGTCAGAAAGTTCTGCGAAACCGTTATCTATTTCTAAAAGAAGGCAATACGTTTTCCCCATATAGAGCCTATGAAAATGCTCGTTTGATAAGGAGTTCTGGTATATTACACGATGTGCGGATTGAGCCCATTATAGTGGATAAAGATAGTCAGCATATTATTTTAGTGTATCGTATTCAGGATGCATTCCCTTATGGATTTAGCCTTGGGGTCAATAGCTCTAACGATATATCTTTTGGAGTAGAAAATGTGAATATTGGTGGATTAAACCATAGGATAAATACTGATTTTAGAGTTAATCCGAATGATAAATATCGAGGTTTTGGATATGGTTTTCGATATACTATTCCGAATTTAATTAATAAGTCTTTTATTGATATGTATGCGCAGTATCGAAGCTTCAGTCTCGATCGAAGTTTTGAGACGGGAGTTTTTCGTGAATTTGTAAGAAGAGAGTTTCGCTGGGCTGGTGGAGATATAGTTTCCTATAGAGACCAAGGAGTCATGGATACGGGCAATAAAATTATTCCTAATAGATTTATTGAGAACAATGCCTGGCTGAGTCATGCTTTTCCTTTCAAGTCCTATAACACGACTTTACATGCCATAATAGTAGGCTTAGCATTTAATTCCAAGTATAGTTTCGAAAGACCCACTATTCAGCCAAATGAGAGATTTAAATATTCAAATTCAAATATGCTTTTGATTAGCCTAGGATTTTCGAGAATTAAATTTCGTCAAGATAGGTTGCTTAATGGATTCGGACGAACAGAAGACGTACCAGTTGGACTATCCATAAACGTATTGCACGGCATTGATTATAATGAGTTTGAAAAGAGAAGTTATTTTGGGGGACAGTTTTTAGCTCAGTACCACACAGGAAAAGGCTATTACGTGAATATGAATGCACGCCTTGGATTTTTTTCTAATGGCACGGATGCTAGTCAGGGTGTTTGGGATTTTAATTTTCAACAGGTATCTAAAGCATACAAGATAGGAAGTTTTAGGTTGAGAAATTATTTTAGAGTGCGAACTACCATAGGTGTAAACCAAGACAGAGATATTACATTAAATGAATATGATGGAATAAGAGGTATTCGTAATGCCTCTTTTACTGGTAGATCAAGATTTACCACAGGCTTTCATTCAAATTTATTTTTACCAATTTCGTTTATGGGATTCAGATTTTCCGTATTCGGTATTGCAGAGTTGGCTAAAATCCAACCAAGTTTCGATCGTTTCTTCAGCACGCCCATTAAATCTGGTCTAACTTTTGGGATAGCTATAAAAAACGAAAATCTAATTTTTGATGTTATACAAATTCAATATGGCTTTTATCCATCTACTAGCAGTCTAGATCAGCGCGGCATTATTATTAGTTCTATCATCCCATTCAATTTCCAACGATTAGATATTTCTCGACCTAGGATAATCAATTATGAGTAAGTTTTTCTTAGCTTTAGATCAGGGAACTACCTCTAGTCGAGCTATTCTTTATGACCAAAGTTTTAACTTTATTGCCAAAGCACAGTTAGATATTACACAATATTATCCGCAAGAAGGTTGGGTAGAACATAATCCTGCAGAAATCTGGGAGACTCAGTTATCATGTTGTACATTAGTCATCCAAAAAGCGAATATAAAGGTCGATCAAATCTCTGCTATGGGTATCACCAATCAGCGAGAGACTATCGTGGCATGGAATAAGGCAGACGGGTGTCCAATATATAACGCTATTGTATGGCAGGATCGACGCACTGCCTCAGATTGTATGCAGGATGCTGAACTCATTGGACTGGAAAATAATCGTTGGAAGACAGGGTTAAATCTAGATGCTTATTTTTCTGCGCCTAAAATTAGATGGATACTAGAAAATGTAGCGCAAGCTAAAGAACTATTAAGCGATAACTCTTTATGCATAGGTACGGTGGATTCATGGTTGATTTGGAATCTTACGAAGGGAAAATTATTCATCACTGATATCACAAATGCCTCTAGGACTAATATTTTTAATATTCAAACCTTAACTTGGGATCATGATTTACTAGATTATTATAAAATTCCATGCTCTATACTGCCAGAAGTAGTCGATAGCATAGGTTTTGTTGGTAATACTTCAATTGATGTTTTTGGTATTGCCATTCCTATAGCTGGTATAGCAGGCGACCAGCAAGCCGCATTATTTGGTCATAGATGCTTTAAAAAAGGGATGATGAAAAATACCTTTGGCACAGGCTGTTTTCTCTTACAGCATATCGGCAATGAATTTAAACTGTCAGAAAATAAACTACTGACTACGATAGCTTGGAAGAGAGGGGAGGAGCTGGCTTATGCGCTGGAAGGAAGTGTTTTTAATGCAGGCTCTGCACTCAAATGGCTGAAAGAAAATTTACAATTATTTGCCGATTATGCCGAAGCCGATGAATTAGCAGCTTCCGTCTCCTCTACAGATAATGTCTATCTAGTGCCTGCCTTTACAGGATTGGGTGCTCCATATTGGGATATGCATGCGCGGGGTGCTTTGCTGGGTTTAAATCGAAATACCAATCGCGCACATATCATTCGTGCTACTTTTGAATCTTTGGCTTTTCAGTGCAGAGATATTGTCGAGACTTTAGCCAGAGATTCAGGTGTTCCAATTCAGTCTTTACAAATCGATGGAGGGGTTAGTAAAAGTCCATTTTTACAACAGTTTTTAGCCGATGTGCTTCAAACTAAGATTTTGGTTAGCCCTAGTAAAGAATGCACCGCCTTGGGCGTGGCCATGATGGCGGCCGAGGGTATTGGGATGAACCTTGATGATGAGGAGCGCAGGGGCACTCAATTTAAAATACCAATAATGCCAGCGCAGCAGGTAGAAATTATTTATTCAAAATGGAAAAAAGCTGTAGAGCGAAGTAAGGGATGGGCTTAGCACTCCTGTCGATTTTTAGTAAAATAAACTAATTATAAAACAGCAGCCCTTGAAAAATCGCTCGCTTTATGGACTATTTTATTATCCATAGGTTTTTGGATGGAATTATTTATAGAATTAATTTCAGCATTCAAATCAGCACCCTCATGGATTATGAGTCCTTTGGAAACTATAATTCCTTCTAATCTCGCTGATTTCTCTATCTCCAAAGTTCCATTTACTGTGATATTGCCGATGATCGTTCCTCCAATTTTAGCGCTTTCCACATTAATATCACCTTTGATTTCAGAATCAGGACCCGTTACTAATTTTCCTTGATTCAAAATATTTCCTTTCAAATGACCATCTATTCGTATATCACCACCACAAATCATATTCCCAGTTATTGTCGTACCTTTTGATATCAAATTAATGACGGTCAATTCGCTAGTTTCATTGGATTTGTTAGAAAAATAGTTTAGCATACTAAAAGTTTTCAACAAATATAAGGGCTTACTGTGTAGTTTGCAATACGTTGTGTAATTTTTAACACTTTTTTAACACCGGGATACGCTTTGTGGATAATTCCAAATTCATCATCAGAAAATGAACCATTACACAATATTTTTCAATTCAGTTAAACAAAAAATTGCCATAATCAAGATCTAATGGTAGAATACCCTCAAAATGCCACATTTATTTTATAAATCTACGTGTCGCATTTTAAGTAATCTATAACTGAGACTTCACATAGTCATTAAGCTCTAATTTACTGCTGCTAAATTGCAATTCATTCGCTATTTCAAAATAGTTTTGCTTGTCTATACAACGGTTAAATAAAAACTTTGCTAATTCTAATCGACTAGAGTCATAGGTGAGGAGTTTAATCACCTGCTTTATCTGAGCAGTTGTCATAAACGCATTTTTCATGTAGGTTTTTATATGCTGCTCCTTGTCCTTTTCAAAACTCTGTTTGCGTATCGTATTTAGAAAATTCTTGAAATCTATTTCTGCCATGGCTTGGGGTGCGGCTGGAGTACTTGGATTACTGGGGTTTGTAGTTGTCGGATTTTGAAGAAATGCTATAAACTGACTTCGCAGAGCTGGTGATAAGGTATTGGATACCTGCGCATAATTCTCCCCATCATATACATATCGATAGAGCCTTTTAAGTACGTCGATTCGTATATTCTCATCTTGTATACTGATTATGAGCTGTTCTATCTGCTGGCTGGTCATACACTGTGTGCCAGCATTAAGTATAGCAGAGGCTTTAGACCTATCATCCGCCGCACCGAATACTTGACCTCGCAATTGATTAAATGAATTAGGATTCATAGCTCTAGGGCAGTTAGGATTGGACGATATGGGCTGAGGTGAAGAAATAGCTCCTGATCCTAACGTCTGATGATATAGGCGTATGGCGGATGAAAACAATCGAAAAACATCCATCACATCAGTGAAATTTTCTTTATCACTAATATTGATATAGCTCGCTTTTAAAAAATCAAACTTATCTCTGTCATTTGCCAAGAAATTAGCTAATTCTCTAGCCTGACTGGCGCTAAGACAATAGATACGGTTCATATCCATAGCTGTTTGAAAGGTATTTATATTGCGACTATTGGCCATCAGCCGGTATTTCGCTACCTGAAAATCTCGTTCAGACATAAACTGACACTGAGCAGCGATCCATTGAAAGGAAACAATAAAAATGAGAAAAGTCAATAATCTATGCATAACTTAGGATTTAAAACTAGGATTCCAATATAAAAATACAAGTTTAATTGTTGCCAGTTTAATGTAAAATATCATTGAGTATATCAATGGATTTCAATGGTTTATAATTTGTTAAATTTTCCAAATAGTGTTCTTCGAATTGGTGAAACAATGCATTTCTTTCCTTTTTACTTAGATTTAGTTGCCCTAAAGAAGAATAGTCTGTGAATAACTCGAGAGGTGTATTAAATGAGGTCAGAGGTATCTCAATCCCGAGGTAGACTGAGTATTGGTATAGAAATGATAAATAGAAGTGTGGGTTGAGAGGGTGGTCTCTCAGATAGGCAATGCTGTAGGAGATAAAATCATATTTTTCGCTCTCAGAGGAACTGTTTTCAGGGATTGTATGATTGAGTAGTTCAACTATAAACATACTTATAGCTGATTTGTAAATACCGAAATTTTGTGCGTCTGGTGCGAAAAGGAGTTGAGCTTCCTTGATTTGCTTGAGTGATTTGTTCTCTCTTTGATAAAAAGAAAGCGCTAATAAGTTAATTGGCTTGTATAGCGGAGCCTTAGGATTTTTTTTAGACTTAGCTCCTTTAATAAGGAAACTCTCGAGTCCAAAATCTCTAGTGAGGATTTTGACAATGAGACTTGTATCAGAGAATGGGATTTGACGAAGTACTATACCTTCAGTGCTGACCAGCATGAAAGGTAATTAGAAAGAGCGGACTTGGATAGATTTAGAGAGGTTGTAGATCTTATTTCTCTCTACAATGCTAGCTAAGTCTATTTTTTCCAGATTTTGAAAGCGTGGCTGATAGATAGCCTTGGTTTCAAATCGACTCTGATTCGACCTCCAGCCCAGAATAGCGAGATTACTTTTTTTCATTGGCATCACTATTTCACATTTCAGATCGTATTTTTTGGATAGACTGAGGTTATATTTAATCCTGACTATCGGAGTTAAATCCGATTTTTTAGCCAATTTAGGCTGAATGTTCACCGTTTTTTTATAATCATTATTGGCTGATAATCCCAGGGCTATGGTGAGAAGTATTATGATTATTGAGGTCGCTTTCATTTTTTTCTGTATTTACGTCTTTGAATTAACTCTAATTCAGATAATTTATTGTATTGATAACAGATAAATTAACTAAAAAGTTTCATTTTCTAAATTAAGTTTACAACTATGGTTAATTTTTAAATAAATCAGAGAATAATATCATTGTTCTCCAGCTAAATCAAATAGTTTAAAAAAAGGAGAACCTACTCTTGAAACAATATTAAAACCCAATAAGAACAATTTCTAATATTTTCTCAATTTTATTCACACATAATGGTTTCCTTAACGTTTTCCTAATCTCTAAATAACCGAATTTCCTTACATTTGTTTTTCATATTTATCAAAAAGCCGAATGCGGAATATTTTTAGTTTAGTAGCGTTTGTCTCTCTTAGTCTATCCAGCTGGGCGCAGGGGAGAATCGAAGGGAAGATATTCGAAGCAGAGTCGAAGCAACCTGTGAGTCGTATTATTGTGAAATTGGTGGCACCTAGCTTTGAGAGGTATACTAAGACTAATGATATTGGTGAGTATTTTTTTGAGAGTTTAAATACAGGTATTTTCACCATAGTCATATCAGAGCCAGGTTATTTTGAGACAAGTATAGATATAGACTACATAGGTGGAGAAAATATGGTGGTAGAAGATATCGTAATAGAAAAGCAGCAGCAAGGCAAGGATATGAATAATGAAATCCCCACTATGGAGCAGACGGAGGATGATGCAGGTAATTCGGTAGCTAGTCTTTTGAATTCTTCGCGTGATATCTTTGTCTCTAATTCTATGTTTGGACTTGGGCAGGGTGGATTTAGAAATCGCGGTTTGCGTTTTCAAGACCAGACCTTATTTATAAACGGTGTGCCACTAGAGAATATCGTGCAGGGCAATAGTATTACCTTTAATGATTTCTCTGGACTTAACGATGTCTTACGATCACGAAATAATTATTATGGAATTAAGGCTATTCCATTCGCTTTCGGCGAACAAACGAATAATATAGATATAGATGCCGAAGCTATCAATCAGCGCAAGGGATTGAGAATATCACAGTGGTTCTCCAATAGAAATTTCACAACCAGGACTACCGCTACTTTTAGCACGGGTCTTTTAAAAAGTAATTTTGCCTTTTCAGGAAGTATAGGATTTAGAGGTGCTAAGGAGGGTTATATACCTGGTACAGCTATGCAGGCTATTTCAGGCTATTTTTCTGTATCTAAACTGTGGAGTCAAAAGTTTAATACGACCTTATCTGCTTTTTATGTAGACAATAAGCGCGCTGTGGCTGGAGCCGTCATTAGAGAATTCAGTGAATTGGCAGGTTCCAATTTCTATAATCCACATTGGGGGTATCAAAACGGGGAGAAACGAAGTTCTAACATCCGACGAGACAATGTGCCATTAGTGATTCTTTCGGGAGACTTCAAACCGAGTAATTCGACTCATATCAATGGCTCCCTTGGATTTCAGTTTGGTAAGCGCTATCAGGAAAGGCTCGATTGGTACAATTCTTACAACCCTAATCCAACTTATTATAGAAATGCGCCGAGTTTCTATGATGATGAGCCAGACGTTTCCGCTGAGATATTCAATGCTATAAAAGCAAATCCCAATTTACTGCAGGTAGACTGGAATGGATTTTATGAAGCGAATAGAAGCAACAGGGAGTCAGTTCCTACCAAGGGGGAGACGGGAAATTGGGCGCGATACATAATGAATAAAGAGGTGTCTGATGTAAAGAGTGGTTCGGCTAACATTGTTGTCAAGCATCAATTGAATAAAATGGTGGACATAAGTGGCGGTGCTATGCTTCAAATCAATAGTACAGAGTATTACCGTCAAATTTCAGACTTATTGGGAGCCGACTTTTTCGTTAATATTAATCAGTTTGCTCAAAGAGCCAACCCAGATAATCCGGATGCAATTCATAATGACCTCAATAATCCTTACGGTATTGTGCGGGTAGGCGACAAATATGGTTATAACTATAAGTCGAATGTCATGAATTCCACAATCTGGGGCCAATCTGTGGTCACTTTGAATAAGATCGATTTCTATGGCACTTTAAGACTCGAATATACTAGCTATGGTAGAGACGGTTTATATAAGAATGGAGCTTATGCAGCGAATAGTTTTGGCAAATCAGAGACTGCAGCTTTTCTCAATGCAGATGCCAAAGCGGGTTTAACCTATAAATTGAATGGAAAAAATTATTTTTCATTCGCTGCAGCAAGGTGGAGCTACGCCCCACAATATGAGCAGACCTTCATTCTGCCGCGTACTACCAATCTGCTCGACAAAGATGCTAAAAGTATGAATATTATGAGTGGAGAACTATCATATTTCCACAGAGGCGCAAGAACTAAAGTGAATTTGACAGGATTCTATACCTTATCACAAAACGAAACTGAAATAAGAAGGTTTTTTACAGAATTAACCAATAGCTTTGGCTCCCTGCTGATGAAGGATATGAATAAGCGCTATATGGGGATAGAGGCGGCTGTAGAAACTAAAATTATGAATACTGGTTTTACCGCAACAGCCTTAGCTAATATCGGAGACTATATTTATGATAACAGACCGGTGGCTACTTTTTATTATGACAATTCAAATCAAGTATCCAATCCTGAAACGGTTTATTTCCAAGGATTGCATTTACCTTCTGGCCCTCAATTGGCAGGAATGCTCAAGCTAAATTATAATTCAAAACAATTCTGGTCGGCATCTATTAGTGTCAATTATTTTGATAAAATATATGTAGACCCTAGTCCGCAGCGCCGCACCACAGATGCTTTAATAGGAGTCACCCCAGGCTCAGACCAGTATAATAAAATACTATCTCAGGAGCGTATGCCATCTGCCATTACCGTAGATGCTTATTTTAGAAAGTCATTTATGATAAATAAATACATTAAGAGTATCAAAAAGCGAATGTACTTTGATATTTCAGCTAATTTCACTAATCTACTAGATAAAAAAGATTATGCAATAGTCGGTAGAGAGCAATTGCGCTTTGACTTTAGAGATAGAGACCCTGATAAATTTCCTAATACCTATTCGTATATGATGGGTAGATCTTTTTACATTAATTTTATTTACAGATTATAATCATTATTATGAAGAAAATACCAAGCTTATTTGTTTTATCGATTCTCTTGCTTTCAGGCTGCATGAAAGATACCTTTGATGTTCCAGCTAACCCAAAAGATCCAGCTATCACTGCGAACTACACTATTTTTGACCTGAAACAAGATTTTAAAGCCAGTGGTCAGACAATATGGTCTATCCAAGATGATAAAGTCATCGAGGCGATAGTGAGTGCCAATGACCAAGGAGGCAATTTCTATAAAGAAATAGTCATTCAGGATAAGGATAATAGATCAGCTATTGGATTATTAATCAATAGAACCAATTTATACAATGATTTCCCTTTAGGAAGAAAAGTATTTATCAAGCTCAAAGGGATGGCTATGGCCAATCAGAATAACCTCATAGTATTAGGCGGGTTTATTGATACTACATCCGTGCCTGGTGCCAAAAGCCTAGGAGAATGCCCTCCTACAGCTATAGATAAGACTATTTTAAAAGGAACAGTAAATAATGAAGTCAAGATAGATGAAATTACTATCAATCAATTGTCTGAGAGCTATCATTATAAATTAGTGCGATTTAAGGATGTCGAGTTTACTTGTAGCAATATCACCCTGACCTATGCAGATGCCGTAAATCTAAGAGACGCGAATAGAACTCTAGAAGATAAAAATGGTAATGATGTCATAGTGAGAACCAGTGGCTATGCAAATTTTGCAGCAACTAAAGTAGCTGCGGGTAAGGGTAGTTTGACGGGTGTGTTCACCGTTTACAGAAATGATTTTCAACTCAAGTTACGAGATATAAATGATGTCAAACTCACTGATACCAATAGAACCAAGCCATGTACCGGCTCAGGTGGCGGTGGCGGTGGCGGAAGCACATTTACACCCAAAACAATCGCGGAAATAAGAGCGTTTTATACAGGCTCTCCGCTGCAAATAACAGGTTTTAGTATCGAAGGAGTAGTTATCTCAGATAAAGCTAATGGCAATATAAATTCTCGAAACATTGCTATTCAAGATGCAAGTGGGAGAGGTATCATTGTAAGATTCGGATCTAATCACAACTTCAATTTAGGTGACAAGGTGTTAGTTAAAATTACGAATGATTCTTTGAGCACATTTAATGGTGTCATGCAGTTAGGGGGTTCGGCAGGTATTTTATCTACTGATGCTACGTTAGTTAGTTCTGGCAATACCATTACCCCAGCCACAGTGAGTATAGCTTCTATCAATGGTAATATAGATCTATATGAATCTACCTTGGTGAAAATAGTGAATGCGACATTTGGTGGTGGCACTACCTATAATGGAACGAATGGTAATACTACCTTAACTGATGGAGCCAGCATCGCCCACTATACCACTTCTGCTGCCACCTTTAAGGGAGATGCATTGCCATCAGGGCCTAAAACAGTGACGGCTATAGTAGGAAGATTTAATAGTACCAAGCAGATATCTATAAGGAATACCTCTGACGTGCAGTAGACTATGCATAGAGTTGAATTGATCATTTATGGATTGCAATTCATTGCTCTACTAACATTAGTATTATACGTCGAATATAGATTTCAGTATACGAGATTGAGCCTCCGCTCCGTTTGTTTACTTTTTTTGAGTTCAGTATGCTTAGCTGCATTCTCTGCCTATATAGCAGAGATGGATTCTAGAAAGTATCTCCGAGATTCTATTTTACTGATGTCTTTTCTTGAAAAAGATCCTCGCATGTATGGTTTGTTTTTCCTTTCGGGTGGCAATAGTCTCTATCCTGAGTCCTATTTTCCTATGCTTATCGCCTCCAATACATGGTCTAATTATACTAGCTATACTATTGAGAAGTTTTATCTATTCTTCTCCCTTATTTCCAAGCCAAACCTATACAATGTTTCCCTTTTCTTTGGGGCACTCAGTTTTGTATCTAAAAGTTTACTCATTCGCAGCTTTCAACTATTAGATCAGGATTCATTTAAGTTAAAATTGATATACGCTTTTCTTTTGATAGGTGGATTAGAAGTCTTTTTTATTTCTGGAGTATACAAGGAGAATCTTCTATTTTTCTTCCTAAGTTTTATAGTTTATACCTACTGCAGCAGACCTCGTGTTTGGAAATATATAATAGCTTTTCTATGTCTCTTGAATGCTGTTTTCCTGCGCCTAGATACTATGATTATTATTATGTTGATTTTAAGTGTCCTTTTTCTTTTTTTTAAATATAGGCATTGGGGTCTTTGTCGATATCTTATAATTATCCTTAGTTCTACTCTTTCGCTATTCTGCCTCTATTGTTTAAATTATAAGGATTACGCTATTGGAAAATTAAATCGCTACGCCAATCTAAAACCTGGTAATACTCATTTTGACCCAATAGATTGGAATAATGATGCCATTAATTTGTGCGGTCAAATACTTCTCCGATGGCGACAAGCATTTTACTCTATTTATACCACTACAGACTATTTGTATATTGTAAGTATAGTGAATGGCTTATCTGTAATTTTTATTGGTGTTTTACTTTATTATCAATCTATAAAATGGCATAAACTAACTTTAGTAACCGTTTCAGTCTTTATAGCCTTTATGCTGACTCTATCTCTTTTTATTCCGAATTATAACGCTTTACTCCGTTATAAGTCGCCCTTGTTTGTTTTTATGATATTTGGGTTGATATTAAATATTAGAAAAAAAACTATATGATGAAATATATTCAAAAATATAATTAAATGTCTATTTTTGCAGCATATAAATTAAATATAATTAAATATGCTGCGATTTTCTGCATTTGATGAAGCTAATTCGAGAAATAATCCTGAAATAGATTTTATTTCTCACAAGGTATCTGACTATTATGCTCAGAATGTATTTACGGACGACAAGCTAAAAAACTATGTGTCAAATAAGGTATATAAGCAGCTTAAAGAATGTGTATCTAATAATCAAAAAATAGATAGAGAAACTGCCGAGCATATAGCCCAAGGTATGAAAAACTGGGCGATAGAGCATGGTGCAAAGAGCTATACGCATTGGTTTCAGCCACTGACTGGACTGACTGCGGAGAAGCATGATTCGTTTTTCGAACCGACCGAGAATGGCAAAGCTATTGAGAGTTTCGGAGCGAGCAACCTCGTGCAGCAAGAACCAGATGCTTCCAGTTTCCCAAATGGAGGTATACGCCAGACATTTGAAGCTAGAGGTTATACGGCATGGGATCCTACATCACCAGCGTTTTTAATGGATAGTAAGTTTGGTAAGACACTTTGCATCCCTACCATATTTATAAGTTACACAGGGGAGACCTTAGATTTTAAAGCCCCACTTTTAAAATCGATAGAAGCTTTAGAGAAAGCAGTATTGCCAGTAGTCAATTATTTCGATAAAGCTGCTACTAAAATTACCGCTACTCTAGGATGGGAGCAAGAGTACTTTCTCGTAGATGAAGCGCTATATAATGCTAGACCAGATTTAAGATATACTGGAAGAACCTTATTGGGAGCTATTCCTGCTAAAGGTCAGCAACTTGAAGACCACTATTTCGGTGCTATTCCCGATAGAGCGCTTAATTTTATGATTGATCTAGAAAGAGAGAGTCATATATTGGGCATTCCTATTCGTACAAGACATAATGAAGTAGCTCCTTGCCAGTTTGAGTGCGCTCCAATGTTTGAAGAGTGCAATGTGGCAGTAGATCACAACCAGCTGCTGATGGATGTGATGGAAAAAATCGGTAAAAAGCATAAGCTAAAAGTATTACTTCACGAAAAACCATTTAAAGGAGTGAACGGTAGCGGTAAGCACAATAACTGGTCTATGAGCACAGATACTGGCAAGAACCTACTATCTCCAGGTAAAACGCCAAAGACCAATCTTCTATTCCTCACCACCTTTGTGAATGTGATTGCCGCTGTAGCGAAATATAGCGATGTTCTGCGCGCAGCTATAGCTTCTGCAGGTAATGATCATAGGCTTGGAGCCAATGAAGCTCCTCCAGCGATTATCTCCGTATTTATAGGAAAAGCGCTCACTCATGTGCTCAATGATGTGGCAGAAAAAGTAAGTGATACTAAGTCCAATCAGCTTCTAACGGAAGATTTGAAATTGCATATTCACAATCAAATTCCAGATATTCTTCTAGACAATACTGATAGAAATAGAACGTCACCTTTTGCCTTTACAGGCAATAAGTTTGAAATAAGAGCAACAGGCTCATCGGCCAATTGTTCTTCTACCATGGTTGTCATTAATACCATTGTGGCGGATCAATTTCTTAGATTTAAAACCGATGTAGAAGCCCTTATAGCAAAGGAAGGTGAGAAGAAAGAAGGTGCTATCATGCGCGTATTGAAGAACTATATTATAGAGTCTCAAAATATTCTTTTCGAAGGGGATAATTATAGTCAAGAATGGGCTGACGAAGCAGAGAAAAGAGGTTTGAAGAATGTTCGCACTACTCCGTATGCATTAGATTTCTGGATGGTCAAAGAAAATGTCGATGTATTCGCTCGTCATGGAGTGCTGTCTGAGCGTGAAATGGAGGCTAGATACGATATTTTCAATCATAATTACCTCTTGAAGGTGCAGATAGAAGGAAGATTGATAGGCGAGCTCTGCGTCAATAACATTATCCCAGCAGCTATTCAGTATCAAAATAATATCCTAGATAATATCTTAAAAATGAAGAGTGCAGGCTTCGATACTTCTATGTACAAAGCGCAGTCAGAACTCGTAGTTGATTTATCTAATCATCTAGCTCAGGTAAAGTCCAATGTAGATGCTATGATAGAAGCGCGCAAGGTGTGTAATAAAATAGAAGAGAATGCTCCAAAAGCTAAAGCTTATTGCGATCAGGTCGTTCCATTCTTTGATAAAATTCGATACCATGCGGATAAGTTAGAGCAATTGGTGGATAATCAATTATGGCCATTACCGAAGTATAGAGAGATCTTAAGTTTGTAAATGGTATAAAATCCTTATTACATATATTACATAGCCCATGGTTTGAACCATGGGCTATTTAATATCAATGATATATTTGAATTGGTTTATCCATTTAACCCTTTACCCTTGTTTCTCCGCTAGCTCTAGCCATCGCAGATTGTAGTCCTCTATGGTCGTGGCTATAACGGATAGTCTGTCGGTGACTTTTTGTAATTCTTCAAATGATAGAGATTCTGTAAGTTTCGAAGAAAGATCAAGTTGTTCTATTTCCAATTTTGGCAATTCATCTTCTATTTTTGAGAATTCTCTCTGCTCGTTAAAACTCATCTTGTTTTGAGACTTACTTATTGTCTTGGTTTCTGTCGTTTTATCTGTTTCGGGCTTGGATTCAGTATTAGTGTATTTTGTATCCTGTAGTTCATTTCTATACTCTGTATAGGTTCCGTAGTAATCTCTCACTTTCCCATTTCCTTCGAAGCAGAAAAGATGCTCTACACAGTTATCCATGAAATATCGATCATGCGATATCACAATGACACAACCTTCAAATTCTTCAATAAATTCTTGGAGGACGTTCAATGTGATGATATCTAGATCATTGGTAGGCTCATCGAGTATAAGAAAATTGGGATTGAGCATCAAGGTGCGAATCAAAGACAGACGGCGTTTTTCACCACCACTCAGTTTTTTGACAAAGACATAATGCATATGACCTGGAAAGAGAAATCGCTCTAACATTTGCGAAGCTGTATACGATTTTCCTCCTTTGAGTGGTATATGTTCTGCCGCATCTTTTATGATTTCTATCATGCGCTTTTCTCCGTCAAATTCATTATTCTCTTGTCTATAGTAGCCTATTTTGACTGTTTCACCAAGAACTACTTCTCCTTTATCTGGCTTTTCTATACCCATGATGAGATTGAGAAAGGTCGTTTTTCCCACACCATTTTTCCCTACGATTCCTACTTTTTCATTTCGCTTAAACTTATAGTCAAAGTTCTCCAGAATTTTTTTAGTCCTAAAAGATTTATAGGCCTTGTGAAATTCTAAGATCTTACTGCCTAGCCTATTCTCTACTGTTTCTAGTTTTAGTTCGTCTTTCTTAGGCTTCAGTACCGTATTTTCTTCTATAGTATCAAAATTTTGGATACGCGATTTAGCCTTAGTGGTTCTAGCCTTGGGCTGTTTACTCATCCATTCCTTCTCTCTACGGAATATATTTTTCATTTTCTCATTTTGTGAGAAGAGAATCTCCATTTGAAGCTGTTTTTTCTCAAGGTAATAGGCGTAAGTGCCAGCATACTTCTGCATTTTGCCATTTTCCAATTCTACGATTTGATTACAAACCGCATCTAGAAAATAACGATCGTGTGTAATCACTAACAGGGTCAGTTCTCTGCTGCGTAAATAGTTTTCCAGCCACTCTATCATCTCTGGGTCTAGGTGGTTGGTAGGCTCATCCATTAGGATGAGGTCGGGTTCTTCGATCAGAATAGCCGAGAGAGCTACCCGCTTCTTCTGACCACCAGATAGGCTACCCACACGCTGCTCTAGGTCGTAGATATCCAATTTGCCTAGTATCTGACTCATTCTCGATTCTAGGTCCCAGACATTGAGTTTATCCATAGCTACCATGGCATCTTCCAGCGAGTAGTTGCCTTCCATCGCTTTATTATAGTTATCTATGGCCTGAAATTTCTCTGAATTTTGACTAAAAAGAACTTCTCGAATAGTCATAGTCTCATTGAGCGGTGTATCCTGTTGTAGATAACCTACTTTGACATCCGAATGAATGAAAAATTTAGCATCGCTGTTTGGCAGTTCTTCACCAAAAATCATTTTTAATAGCGTGGTCTTGCCCGTGCCATTTTTTGCTACTAGCGCTACTTTATCACCTTTATTGATATAGAAATTGATATCTTCAAATATGATTTTGTCTCCATAATGAAGAGTAAGGTTTTCTATAGCTAAATAATTCATGGGTCGTTAAAATTGGAGTGCAAATATAGGCTATTCGACGAAACTAGGCAGACAATGTCTGACGTTTTTGAGATCAGGCTTTTCCTTTCGGATTTAAAAGTTCTTATGACCTAAAAATCTATTACAAATAATTATCCTACTTACGATTTAGCTGCATACAAACTATGCTTTTCTAAATCATTGTATTTAATGATATCTAGCGTTCGGATATGAGTACCATCCATGAATACTTTAGGAGCGCAGCCCGCCTCGAATGCTTCCTGCCAACGCTGGGCGCATAGACACCATTTGTCGCCGGGTTTTAGACCTGGAAACCAGGGATTAGGCGTTGACAGGTCATTACCCGCAGCTTTCGAAAAGGATAGAAATTCTTCGGTGACGACTACACAGACCGTGTGCACTCCGGTATCATCGTCATCCGTATGACAGTATCCATCCCGGTACCAGCCTGTTTTAGGTTCAAAACAACAAGCCTGAAGAGGCTCTTCGTATACATTGAGGGAAGTAGATGATGTCATATTTTTTCTTTATAAACAAAACTAGTATTTATTTTATAAATTAAAAGTTTACTTACACTGAGACAGCCTTTACTGTCCTTTTTACGGGAAAGTTGCAAACTTCGCCAAACTGAGAAGTCTGCACATATTTTAGTAATTTTTGTGTCGCTATTTATTAGTTTCAGTTAGGCTTTTTAGGATCCTTTTGCAGAATATTCTAGGAGAAGAAAATATAAGGTCGTTACATTCCTTTATACTTTATGAACTCTATAAGAACCTTTGCGCTCGAAAACTTACAACGAATCCCTATCCACTGCAGCTGATACAACCTTCTTCCATCGTGCATACAGGTCCGTTGACAGGCTCTGCTGTGAAGCTATCGAGTATATCTGCTGCGAATTTCGCCGGTTCTTTGATGGTCTGTACGGTGGAGTTTTTGATTTCTTCGGCTACTGGTATCTGGGCTACTTCCTTTTCGATAGTCACCTGAGAGGCGCGGGTAGCAGCTTTAGAACGCAGGTAGTAGGTACCTGTTTTCAATCCTTTTTCCCATGCATGCAGGTGCATAGCGGTGAGCATAGCGTTATTCGGATTTTCTAGGTGGATATTCATAGACTGCGACTGGCAGATGTATGCACCTCTATCGGCAGCCATATCTATAATAGCCCGCTGCTTGATCTCCCATACGGTTTTGTATAGGTCTTTGATATGCTGCGGTATACCAGGTATATTCTGGATAGAACCATCTTCGCCTATGATTTTATTTTTCAGTTCTTCAGACCACAGGCCTAAATCGACTAGGTCATTGAGTAGATGTTTGTTCACTATGATGAAGTCTCCAGAGTTTACTCTACGGATATAGATATTGGAGGTATAAGGCTCGAAGCACTCATTATTTCCTAATATCTGCGAAGTAGACGCTGTAGGCATCGGTGCCAATAAGAGGGAGTTTCTAGCTCCGTGCTCCATGACGTCTTTTCTTAGACTTTCCCAGTCGTAGCGTTCGTTTCCTGGGTTCACATTCCACATGTCAAACTGGAAGATCCCTTTGGATAGAGGAGAGCCTTCGAAGGAAGAGTATTTGCCTTCTTCTTTGGCTAGCTCTATCGATGTCTTCATCGCAGAGTAGTATATGGTCTCGAAAATATCTCTATTGAGCTTTTTAGCTGCTTCTGATTCGAATGGCATACGCATCAAGATAAATGCATCTGCAAGTCCTTGCACACCTATACCGATAGGTCTATGGCGCATATTGCTATTCTGCGCTTCTATCACAGGGTAGTAGTTGACGTCTATGATTCTATTGAGATTTCTCGTCACACGAGCCGTCACCTCTTCTAGCTTTTTGAAATCGTATTTTTTATCTTCTGTCACGAATTTATTCAATGCGATAGAAGCTAAATTACACACCGCTATCTCATCTTCTGATGTATATTCTATGATCTCACAGCATAGGTTAGAACTTTTGATAGTTCCTAGATTCTGCTGATTGGATTTTGAATTGGCGTGGTCTTTGTATAGGATATAGGGTGTACCTGTCTCTACCTGTGAAGTCAATATTTTCAACCACACTTCGGAGGCCTTGATAGTTTTCTTCACCTTGCCTTCTGCTTCGTATCTTTCGTATAGCGCTTCGAATTCGGCGGAGTGACTATCTGCCAATCCTGGGCATTCATTCGGACACATTAGAGACCAATCACCATCTACTTTGAGACGCTTCATGAATAAATCGGGAATCCACATGCCATAGAATAAATCTCTTGCACGCATTTCCTCTTTACCGTTATTCTTTTTCAAATCAAGAAACTCCATCACATCCGCATGCCAAGGCTCCAGATAGACTGCGAAAGCACCTTTGCGCTTTCCTCCACCTTGATCTACATAGCGCGCGGTATCATTAAATACTTTGAGCATAGGTACGATACCATTTGATGTGCCGTTCGTGCCTTTGATATAGCTGCCATTCGCACGGATGTTGTGAATGCTCAAACCTATACCACCTGCGCTTTTAGAAATCTGTGCACATTGTTTTAAGGTATCGAAAATTCCATCGATACTGTCATTCTTTGTCGTCAATAGAAAACAGGAAGAAAGCTGTGGCTTAGGGGTTCCTGCATTGAATAGAGTAGGAGTAGCATGGGTAAACCATTTCTCACTCATCATATTATAAGTCTCGATGGCATCATCTATATTGCCTTTGTGAATACCAACGGCTACACGCATGATCATGTGCTGCGGCCTCTCCACTATTTTGCCATGTATTTTTAGCAAATAAGATTTTTCTAAGGTTCTAAACCCAAAATAATCATAGAATGAATCTCGTGCATGTACAATGGCTGCATCTAATTTTTCCTTATTAGCCATGACCACTTCGTATACATCGTCTGCTATCAATCCTGCTTGTTCACCTGTTTCTATCTGCACGTAATGATATAAATCAGAGATAACATCAGAGAATTTTTTCTTGGTATTCTTATGTAAATTGGATACGGCTATCCTCGCGGCTAATACAGCATAGTCTGGGTGAATAGGAGTCATAGATGCGGAAGTCTGCGCTGCCAATTCATCTAACTGCGATGTAGTCACTCCATCAAAGATACCACTTATGACGTATTTAGTCACACGCTGTGGCACTACATATTCTGGATTCAACCCATAGCAGAGCTTGCGTACACGCTCTGTGACTTTGTCATACATGACTGGCTCTTGGTTTCCGCCTCTTTTGATTACGTACATATGATTGTTCTTTATATATTATTAAAAATCGATTTCATTGTTTTGTGGTATACTAAAGGCTGTATCTTCCGCTGCCTTGTCTACACCTGCTTTTTGGTACTCTCCTACTTTTCTTTCGAAGAAATTGGTCTTTGGTCGCATAGATATCATTTCCATCCATGGGAAAGGATTAGATGCGTTATATATTTTCGGACAGCCTAGTGATATAAGTAGTCTATCCGCTACAAATTCTATGTATTTACACATAGATTCTGAATTCATACCTATGAGAGATACTGGTAAGGCATCACTGACAAATTCTTTTTCATACTCGACCGCTTCTGAGATAATAGCCGTCACAGTTTCGTTACTCAATTTATTATTGAGCATGGAGTATAGCAGGCAAGCGAAATCACAATGCTGTCCTTCGTCTCTTGATATTAATTCATTGGAAAAGCTTAATCCCTTCATCAGTCCTCTATTATTTAACCAATAGATGGAACAAAATGAACCAGAAAAGAATATACCTTCTACTGCTGCGAAGGCAACCAATCGCTCAGCAAACGAAGTAGACTTCTCAATCCACCTCAGTGCCCAATCTGCTTTTTTCTTCACACATGGTACGGTCTCTAGTGCGTTAAATAGTCGCTCTTTTTCTTTAGGATCTCTTATATAAGTGTCGATTAATAAACTGTAGGTCTCTGCGTGAATGTTTTCGATAGCTACTTGATAGCCATAAAAACATCGTGCCTCCGGAATGGTGACATCCTGCATGAAGTTGACCACTAGATTTTCATTGACTATACCATCGCTAGCTGCAAAAAATGCTAAAACATGCGAAATAAAATGTTTTTCATCCGCATTCAATTTATTATTCCAATCATCTAAATCGGGCTGCAAATCTATCTCTTCAGCCACCCAAAAGCTATTCACAGCATCTTTATACATTCTCCAGATATTCTCATGCTGGATAGGAAATAACACAAATCGATCGTTCGATTCTTGCAGTATGGGTTCTATATTCTGTGCCTTTTCCATTATATGATTATATTTGTACGTTTAATTTAGAGATCGTTAAATAATTAAGAAAACTTGTAATTACTTTCTGTTGACAAAACTAATTTTTATATCAACGAATTCATTTTTATGTATCCACATGTGTTCAAAAAAATATAGTTATTTTTATCTTCCTATACGAGACTAAGGTTTGAACAATATTTCCTCATTTATACTGACCAGTAAATTGAAAGAATACGCTAAAAGTGTTGGATTTCAAGATGTTGGCATTTCTAAAGCTATTACTTTAGAAAAGGAAGCAAAAGACTTAGAACGCTGGTTAAAAATTGGTTATCAAGGTGAAATGAGTTATATGGAACGAAATTTTGACTTGCGAATTGACCCAAGAAAACTCCATGAGAATACAAAAAGTATTATCAGTTTATCCTATAATTACTTTAAGGAAGAAATTCAAGAAAATGACCCTGAACAGATTAAGATTTCTAAGTATGCCAGAGGTCGAGATTATCACAAGGTGTTGAAAAGAAAATTGAAATTAATCATTGAATGGCTAAAAAATGAACTAGGAGATATCAGTGCACGAGGATTTGTAGATAGCGCCCCTATCATGGAGAGAGTATGGGCCGAAAAAAGCGGCGTGGGCTGGGTTGGTAAAAATTCGCTTCTTCTCACTAAGGCCAAAGGCAGCTATTTTTTTCTAGCAGAAATACTCCTCGATGTAGAGCTAGACTATGATAGTCCTGTAAAAAATTATTGTGGTACCTGCACCAAGTGTATCGATGCCTGTCCTACACAGGCCATCGTAGCGCCTTATGTGGTGGATAGTAAAAAATGCATCTCCTATTTGACTATAGAGTATCGTGGAGAAGCACTGCCACAGGACTATACCAGCCATAGTCAAGGCTGGGTCTATGGCTGTGATATATGTCAAGAAGTCTGCCCTATCAATGCTAGAGCGAAACAACACAAAGAGCCAGAGTTTAATGATAAAGAAATTTTCTCCGATATGAGAAGAAGTATCTGGGAAGAAATCACGGAAGACAATTTCAATGAAGTATTTCACGATAGCCCCATCAAGCGCACAGGATATAAGGGGCTGATGCGGAATTTAGAATTTAGTAAACAAGTTAAAAGCTAAAAGTTTTAAATGTTTAGTTTTGCTAATTGATTCTCGCCATGCATCAATAAAATTTATGCGATTAAATTTTTTACTTCTCCTTTCATTTTTACATTGCCATCCATTGAATGGTCAAACGGCAATCATCGATACAATAGAAAATTCATTAACCATAAGTGCTTATGGAGAGTTTTATCATAGCTACGATTTTTCTGAACCTATGAATAGAGAAAAATCTAATTTTATATATAACCACAAAAGGCATAATGAAATCTCAGCTAATCTCATTTATGTCAAAGCAAATTATAAAAAACAACATTATAGGGCGAACCTTGGAGCTATGGTCGGGACTTATGCGGAGTATAATTTAGCTTCTGAACCTACATGGGCACAGTTTATCTATGAAGCTAATGCTGGAATGAAACTTTCTAATAGACATAATCTCTGGTTCGATATCGGTATCATGCCATCTCATTTAGGTTTTGAAAGTGCCGTCGGTGGCGACTGCTGGACTTTGACGAGGAGTTTATTGGCGGAGGGTTCACCGTATTATGAAGCAGGTGCTAAACTTTCCTATATCAGTAAAAATGAAAAATTCTATTCTTCTATTCTCGTCTTGAATGGTTGGCAACGCATACGACGGTTGCAGAATAGTTCTCCATTAACAGTACTGGGCTTTCAATTTCAGTATAAACCTAAAGATGGATGGCTCTTGAATTATGGCAATTTCATAGGAAATGCACAACCAGATAGTTTAAACGCTCTAAGACATTTTCATAATGTTTATATTCAATATGAATCGCAGAAAAAATGGGGGTTTATTTTAGGATTTGATCTAGGATTGGACAAACACAATCCTACTGATTATGGTCTATGGTATTCGCCAGTAGCTATTTTAAGATACAAATGGACGCCTAAGTGGACAACGGCAGCGCGATTAGAATATTATTTTGATCGACATGGGATCATTTTTCCCACATCTACGTTGAATGGCTTCCAAACCTTCGGAGCATCTTTGAATCAGGATTATCAAATCAATAATCATATCAAATGCAGGCTAGAATACAAGTATTTGCAGTCTAAGGATGCCATTTTTAATGACCAAAATGAAAGGAATCACGCCATTACATCAGCTTGTATTTTCTCCTTTTAAAAATAAAAGAATACAATCTGTAAACTCATCCTAAATTTGCACAATTTTTGATAAATCTACCTAGAAACTAATTTTCCCAATCCATGCAAACATCGTCATCTGGTGGTCATCATCATCCATTATCCGCTGCGGGTATTCTCGTATCTCTAGGTATTATATATGGAGATATAGGCACTTCACCTCTTTATGTTTTAAGTGCTATAATTACTAATAAAGTTATCTCCGAAGATATAGTCTATGGCGGTATCTCCGCCGTTTTTTGGACTATTACACTTCTAACCACTGTGAAGTATGTCATTTACACTTTGCAGGCTGACAATAATGGCGAAGGGGGAATATTTTCATTATTTGCTTTAATTAAGCGAAAAAGAAAAAGGGGTTATCTGATATGGGTAGCCATGATCGGAGGAGCCATGATGCTTGCGGATAGCGTTATTACACCGCCTATTTCGGTATCTTCTGCTATAGAAGGATTATCATTTTTCAAGGCAGATATAGACACGGTACCTATAGTCATTGCTGTGATTATTGGAATTTTCCTATTACAACAATTAGGAACTGCCAGAGTAGGTAGAAGCTTCGGACCTATTATGCTATTGTGGTTCTCGGCATTAGCAGTGATAGGCGTCTATAGTATTATGCAAAATGTGGTTATTTTGAAAGCTTTGAATCCATATTATGCAATCAAAATGGTATTTAATTTTTATCAAGATCCTAGTACAATGTTGTCAACTAGTGGGTTTTGGCTATTAGGGGGCGTTTTTCTTTGTTCTACAGGGGCAGAGGCCTTATTTGCTGATTTAGGGCACGTAGGTAGAGATAATATTCGCATCAGTTGGATTTTTGTAAAAATCTGCCTAATTTTAAATTATCTTGGTCAAGGAGCTTTCTTACTAAATCATGTGGGCGAAACCCTTAATGGTCAAAATCCGTTTTTTCTAATGATCCCTGGTTTTTTTAAAGTTTTTATGGTTATTTTGGCATGCTTAGCAGCTATCATTGCTTCTCAAGCTGTCATTAGCGGAAGTTATTCATTAATTAGTGAGGCTATCCGTCTTAATATTTTCCCAAAGATAGAGGTTAAATATCCTTCTATGTCAGAAGGACAGATATATATTCCATTTATAAATAATTTCCTTTTGGTTGGCTGCATATTAGTGGTACTTTATTTTGAAAAAGCTGCAAATATGGAAGCTGCCTATGGACTTTCTATCACTGTGACGATGATTATGACGACCATACTACTTCGAGAATATTTTATTGTTAAGCGCAAGTCTTTTGCCTATTTAGTCGGTTTAATTGGAGTATTTCTTTTTATTGAATCCTTATTTTTCTTTTCTAATTTATTGAAATTTTTCCATGGAGGATATATAGCCGTGCTTATTTCAGGCATATTTATTGTTTTGATGTTTAGTCGATATAGAACTATAAGAATAAAGAAAGCACTACGTGAATTTGTGCCGATCAATATGTACAAGGATCAACTGATAGAGCTTAGTCATGATGTCTCACAAGAAAAATTTGCTACTAATTTAGTATTCCTGACCACATCCTCTAATGAAGCAGAAGTAGAAAACAAAGTATTCTACTCTATATTGCATAAACAACCCAAACGCGCTGATAATTATTGGTTCGTTCATGTGCATGTTACACGTTATCCATTTACTTGTGAATACAAAGTAGATGAAATAGTCAAGAATGATATTTATCGTATTACCTTTTATCTCGGCTTCAAAGTGGAAGAAAAAATAAGTCAATTCTTGAAGCAAGTGGTAGAGGATATGGTGAAACGTGGTGAAATTACCAATATTGATAATCGCTACCATCTTGTAGACGATGAGAAGCTTTCAGGAGATTTCAAATTCTTGATGCTAGAAGAAGAATTATCGGCGGAGAATGATTTAGGCTTCTGGGATAGACTGGCCATTCAGATAAATCTTTGGTTCAAATCATTTACAGCTTCACCAGAAAAATGGTTCAATATCGACAAAAATTTACTTGTCGTAGAGAAGGTGCCCCTTGTTATCAAGCAAAGCATGGATCAAACATTAGTTCGATTAGAAACTAAACCTAACTATTAAATTCATTTTTTATGAAAAATTTATTGTGTCTATTATTGGGACTAGTATTTACTCATGCTGTCTATGGTCAATGGGACTATATAGATAAATCGGTTCGTCTTCAAGATGATTTTTACAACTATGTCAATGGTGGCTGGATGAAAAAAACAGAAATTCCCGCAGATAGAGGTCGGTGGGGTAGTTTCGATCAGCTCAGAGAGCATACTGATACGCTGACTCTTGGCCTTCTCAATCAGCTTATACGTCAAGATGTAATTACAAATGCAGATGAGTATAAAATCAAAACGCTCTATAATGCTTTCACAGATTGGGATCAGCGAAACGCTGCTGGACTTAACCCGCTAAAACCATATTTTGATTCTATAGATAGAATTAAAAACAGACAGGATTTCTATACTTATCTCACACAACTGGCAGCAGAAGGTAGAGATCCTTTTGTAGGCACTTGGGTATATAGTCATATGAGACGCAGCAATGAACAAGCAGCTTATCTCGGAGATATTAATTTGGCGCTCGGTAGAGATTATTATCAGAATGAAGATGAAAAATCAAAGGAATTACTAAAGGGATTAAGTCAGTATATCGATCAATTGTATCGAATGGTTTATCCTAAAAGTAAAAGAGTTTTTGGAACACAGTATGTTAGTTTTCAAAAAGAAATGGCGAAGACCTTATTGTCACTTGAAGATGTGCGCAATTCAGAGTTGCAGTATAACCCTATAGCTGTAAAAAATTACAATGATTCCATTTCATCCTTTCCTGTGATGAGCTATTTTCAGCATCTTCATTTGGCAGTAGATACGGTTATTATAGGTGAACTCGCTTATCATAAAAACCTAGATAAATTTATAAGAGAAGATAATCTTTCCTTTCTAAAAGATTATTTAAAAATAGAATTACTGAGAAGTTCTATGTCTCATTTGACCAAGGCTTGTGATATTATGCAGTTTGAATTTTATGGAAAACAAGTCTATGGACAGAATCAGCAACGCGCTATGGAAAAAAGAGCTCTAGAGACTGTGAATAGTATGATGGGAGAAGCCTTAGGTAAGGTATATGTAATGAATTCTTTCCCTCCTCAGGCGAAGGCTAAAGCGGTCGAGTTAGTTTCATATCTGAAAAAATCTTATGAAAAACATATACTCGCCCTACAATGGATGTCGGATTCTACTAAGAAGAAAGCCCTATACAAACTGAATAATATCGTCGTAAAGATCGGTTATCCTGATAAATGGAAAGATTATTCTAAACTCAATTTTAAATCTAATTTATATTTTGATCTAGTCAAGAGCCATAGTCTGTGGAGTGCAGAAGAGAATAGAGCCAAACTCAAACTGCCTGTGGATAGAACGGAATGGGGTATGAACCCTCAGACGGTTAATGCTTATTATAATTCGTCCTATAATGAAATTGTATTTCCTGCGGCTATATTACAGCCTCCATTTTATAGTATTGATGTAAACCCTGCCGTCAACTTTGGAGGTATAGGAGCGGTCATCGGCCATGAAATTTCTCATGGATTTGATGATGGAGGTAGTCAATACGATGGCGATGGTAATTTGAAAAACTGGTGGACTCCAGAAGATAAAGCCAAATTTCAGGTGGCGACCAAAGCGCTGGAAGCCCAGTTTAATGGCTATGAGCCTTTACCAAAAATGTTTGTTAATGGCAAATTTACACTCGGTGAAAACATCGCTGACCTAGCAGGTGTTGCTGTAGCCTTTGATGCACTTCGCATGTATATGAAAGATCATCTAATCCTAGATGGTGAAACTGTATACTCTGAGAAAGATTTCTTTTTCTCATGGGCTACAGTTTGGCGCACGAAAATGCGTGAAAAGGCACTAGTTAATATGATTAAAACGGACCCACATTCCCCAGGAAATTACCGAACTATAGGACCTTTAGTTAATCTAGATGCGTTTTATGAAATCTTTGATGTCAAAGCAGGAGACAAACTTTATAAAAAACCAGAGGAGCGCATTGTCATTTGGTAGCCATATAGTTTGAGTTTAAACTTAATTCTATTTTGATTTTTGTGGAATGAAGTGAGGAGTTTACATCTATTTCTAACGAAGTCTATCGAGGTGGACTCACCAGAGGTAAAGCTTTTCAAGGAGTTTGTGCTCCATATGTTTTTTGACTAAGCTTTATTTCAGTTTTTAAAAATCTATAAATACTAACTATAAAAAGATTATCAAAATCATTATCTTGAATTTCTACTCGCTCACCTGTAAGGAGTTGAATCATTCTAGGCACAGTGTTAGAGTGTCCTATCACCAAAATATTTTTTCCTTTTTGATTCACTAGTTTTTGACTGAATTCACTGAGCGAATCTAGATTATAAATAATTATTGGCTTGTGGATAGCATGGGCTAATGGCTGCGCAGTTTGTTGTGTGCGGATATATTTAGTAGCATAAATAGAATCAATGGATGCTTTAATTAATAGCTCGGATAATGCCTTAGCTCTTTCTTGACCCAAAGGTGATAGCGAAGTAGTATCCGTGTTATTCCTTTTCTCTGCATGGCGCACAAAATATAAATGTGTTGTACATGATTTAAAGCAAAGGCTTATTAATAAAATGGAAAGATAAAAAATAAAATGATTCACTTTTTTATTTGGGTCTTATTAAAACTAGCCTTCCTCAATCGATCATTAATCGCTAGCCCTAAATGCTCTTCAGGTGCCCATTCGCAGATAATGTATTGCGCCTGGCACTTATCTGCTTCACGCATGATTTTAAATAGATTCTGTGCGGCTTCTGCGCTTGAATCGTGATTAGATAGCACGAACTGTTTTTTGACCTCATAATCCTTTAATTTGTGATAATTGATAATGACGATTTCCTTTGGATACTTGTCTTTAATAAGTTCATCTATGTTGCCTACTAAAAGCGGTGTTTGAGTAGCGTAGTGACTCTTTAATTGCCCTGGTGTGGTGGGTTGGTCATGATGAATATCCACTCGAATCTTTTCATGGAGGAAGGCTTCCATTTCTTCAATACTCAAGCCACCTAATCGATGGATAGTGATTTCATCTAATCTATCATCATAGCCTACTATTGTGCTTTCTATGCCTATACTCGTCTCTCCACCATTTAGTATATAGGGAATTTTCCCATTTAATTGCTCAAAGACATGTTCAGCTGAGGTAGGGCTCACAGTTCCTGAGATATTGGCACTAGGCGCTGCTAATGGAAAATCTAGCCTATTTAGTAAATCTAACGTGAGTGTATGATTCGGTATGCGAATAGCTACCATCGAACTACCAGCAGTCACCAAATCCGAAACTAATTCAGACTTAGGAAGAAGCACGGTTAATGGTCCAGGAGAGAATTTCTGAATTAAAATTTCCAGCTTTGAGGGTAGATGAGATACATATTTCTTCATCTCTGTCACATTGGCTACGTGAAGAATCAATGGGTTGAATTGGGGACGATTTTTGACTTGATATATTTTAGACACCGCTTCTATTGACAAGGCATTCGCTGCAAGACCATAGACCGTTTCTGTAGGGATAGCTACGAGCTCTTGATTATTTATAAATTTAAAAGCTAAGTCTAAATCTAGACCAATTTGAGTTTGCATCTATTGAATCCCATTTAAGGACTAATTACTTACCTTTGAAATAGAGAATAATAGCGGCTGTAATTAGCATATTGATTAAGGAGATTGGAATCAGTTTTTTCCAGCCTAGTTCCATCAATTGATCATATCTAAATCTCGGCAGAGTCCAACGTATCCACATGAATACGAAGATAAAAAATACTGTTTTGAGCATCATAGCTCCGAAAGACAATAGAGCCAAAGGAATACCTTCGAAATGCTGCATGCCCGGGAAAGCATAGCCCCCAAAGAATAAGATAGAGATAATAGCAGAACTAACGAACATATTGATATACTCAGCAAAAAGGAAAAAGCCGAGTTTCATACTCGAGTATTCTGTATGATAGCCTCCGATCAGCTCCGTCTCGCATTCTGCCATGTCAAATGGCGCTCGATTGCATTCTGCTAGTGCACAGGTAAGGAATAAAATAAAAGCCAACGGTTGATAAAATACATTCCAGTTGAGGCCTTGTAAAGCACTGATACCATAGAGTCCGCCAGATTGCTGCGAGACTATATCTTTCAGATTCATAGAGCCTGTCATCATGACGATAGTAATGATAAGTAGACCCATAGCTAATTCATAAGATATCATTTGCGAACTAGCACGAATAGAGGAGAAGAGGGAGTATTTATTATTACTAGCCCAGCCACCTATGAGGATACCATAAATACCTACGGACAAGAATCCTAAGATATAAAGCATACCAATATTAATATCTGAAATCTGAAGAGAGATTAGCCTACCATTATGAATGAAATCAGCCCCCCAAGGTATGACTGCACTGGTCATAGTCGCTGTAAACATAGCTATACCCGGACTCACTACAAATAATATCTTATCTGCATTGGACGGGGTAAATTCCTCTTTAAAAAACATTTTAGCGCCATCCGCTAGCGGCTGAAATAGTCCGAAAGGTCCGGCTCTATTAGGGCCTATTCTATCCTGTAAAAAAGCGGCTACTTTTCTTTCCATATAGGTAGAATACATAGCTACGACGAGTGATAGGGTAAATACAGCTGCAGCGAGAGCGGATTTTTCAATGATGAAATCGAGCATGAAGACGAAACTTTATATTATTGGGCAAATTTATTAATTATCGCTCATTCAAAGGCTATTATTTGAAAAATTGAAAATTTATTTCTTTAAACTATTATGAAGCCTTTGATAGCAAAGGAGAGAGGCTGTTTGTGGAAAAACTAGTTTTAGAATAAGGGAGAAATACGTAATTTTACTATCAAATTTTAATAAAAAATTTTTATGAATCCCTTCGAACTCTATAACCCTACCAAGCTCATTTTCGGCATAGAATCTTATTTGCGAATATCTCATGAAATACCCAAAGGAGCTAAAATCCTTATGACCTATGGCGGTGGCAGTATAAAATCCAATGGCGTTTATGACCAAGTACTCGCTCAGTTAAAGGACTTTCAAGTACTTGAATTTGGTGGTATTGAAGCAAATCCTACCTTTGAAACACTTTCGAAAGCATTAGATATTATTCGTAGTGAAGGTATTACCTTTTTATTGGCTGTAGGCGGTGGTTCGGTGATCGATGGGACTAAATTCCTATCTGCAGCAGCCTACTTTGAAGGAGATAGCTGGGATATATTAAAGAAAGGAATACGGGTATCGAAAGCCATGCCATTTGGAACTGTTTTGACACTTCCTGCTACGGGTTCTGAAATGAATAGTGGAGCGGTGATCACACGAAAAGAAACAGGGGAGAAGCTCGGCATGGGCAGTCCCGCTTTATTCCCACAGTTTTCTTGTTTGAATCCTGAGGTGATCAAATCACTTCCTCAGCTTCAATTAAAAAATGGTATAGTAGATGCCTTTACACACGTACTAGAACAGTATATGACCTATCCTATTGGGGCAGAACTCCAAGATAGAATATCGGAAAGTATTCTTAAAACCTTGATCTATATTGCACCTAAGGTGATTTTCGAACCCTATAATCTGCCCATAGCCTCTAATTTTATGTGGTGCTGCACCATGGCACTCAATGGGTTGATTCAAAAAGGAGTGCCTACGGACTGGGCTACCCACATGATAGGACATGAGTTGACTGCCAAATATGATATAGACCATGCCATGACCCTAGCGATAATTTTCCCGAATCTATGGCGATATAAATTTGAAAATAAAAAAGAGAAACTAGCCCAATACGCTGAGAGAATCTGGGATATCCGTACAGGCAGTATAGAGGAGAAAGCGGAATTTGCTATTCAAAAGACCGTAGACTTTCTGCATAGCATAGAAGTGAAAACGAAGCTGAGTGATTACACAGAAAATTATAATGGTTTCTCAGACGAAGTCAAAAAAACCTTTGAAGCTAGAAACTGGATAGCACTTGGAGAGCGAAAAGATATTACTCCTGATGATGTAAAGAAAATTGTAGAGCGCAGCTACTAAAGAAAAGAACTATAATATAGAATTAAATTCCCATCCCAAGAAACTATGTAGTATCAAGGCTCAGAATCATTTTATTTATGCCTTACGTAAATATGCTTTATATTTTGGAGACCGGTCTCTCGCACATCGATTTCAAACACAGGTATAGATTTGATAAGTGGTAATAATTTCGGAAAACCAAAATTACGCGGATCAAAGTCTGGACGGCGTCTTAGAATATAGTTTCCCAGTTCTCCTAGGAAGGTCCAACCACTCTCATCCGCTAGGTCATTGACGCTTTGTTTGATGAGTTTGATAGTTTCAGGATTGACTTTATTCAATGGTTCTTTTTTTACTTTTTGCTTCTTATCGGCTAATGAGATGGTTACTATCTCTGTTTTATCAGCCTTGAGTATTTCTATATAGATAAACTTATTACAAGCAGCAATAAAGGGTTGTGGGGTTTTCTTTTCACCAAATCCTATAACTTTCATGCCTGCTTCACGCAGTCTAGTAGCTAGTCGGGTGAAGTCGCTATCGCTAGAGACGATACAAAATCCATCAACCTTTCCTGAATACAAAATGTCCATAGCATCAATGATGAGAGCGCTGTCACTGGAGTTTTTGCCAGTCGTATAGCTATATTGCTGTATAGGAGTTATGGCATTTTCGAGTAAGATATTTTTCCATCCAGATACCGTCGGCTTGGTCCAGTCAGCATAGATACGTTTAATTGTAGGGGTACCATTTTTTGCTATTTCTTCTAGCATCTCTTTCACATTGGCATAAGGTACATTATCGGCATCGATTAGTACGGCCAGTTTTTCGTCGGTCATTATTTCTTCGTTTATTTGAGTTTAAAGATAAGGTATTGAGCAGGATAGTCGCCAAATTTCTTGCCAAACCTATGGTGTGACTTCGATTAATTAATCAATTTTGTCCTTTTCAGGGAGTTGTCACATGCATAACGTAAGAATATTTTCTCATTCAAGATATTGTATTCATTATAAGGACTCTGCTATAATTATCTATCCAGTCTAATTCTAATTTTCTCTTGCAGAAGAGTTTCAAGAGAGAAAAAAATTAAATGAGCTTGTTTATCAAAGAGCTCATATGCGTGGTAAAGAAAAAATAAATATTATACTGCTAAAAAATACTAGCTTTGTGTATCTAAGTCAAATTTATCCTAAGATCCATGTTTTAGATGACTTCTGCATTATAAAAAATGAAATTATCTCAGCTAATTCTGCTAATATTTTTTACTAGTCATATACTTTCTCAAACTAATTTAGAGGTTACTCCTCTTTTTGGATCGATAATTAATCATTCTCCAAGAGTTATGAAAACGCCTATACTGGATCCTTCTTATGGCCTTAAAGTTTCATACTCGAAAAGAAGCTACAGTGGAAATACTTTTTTTAAAAAATTTCGTTATCCTGAAATTGGTGCTTCAATTAATGCTGCGAGATATGGGAATAATGATATTTTCGGGAATTCATATGGAGCTCAAGCCTTTCTTAATTTTTACCTAAAAGAAAGAAAAAGTTACAGTATTCAACTAACCACAGGTGCGGGTTTAGGATATCAAACTCAGACGTATGAAACTACCAATAAATTAAATGCTTTTATCGGGTCTCATTTAAATGCAACAATTAATGTTGAATCTTATTTAGAATTTAAGTTTACAAAATCACTAAATCTAAAACCTAGTTTCGGAATTCTTCATTATTCGAATGGAAGAATCTCGCACCCTAATTTGGGCTCTAATTATGTTTATCTAGGATTAGGATTCAGTTATAGAAAAGGGGTGTTTGATACATCAAAATTCAGGTTAAAAGAAAAAAAGATAACTAAATTCAAGAATCAATTGAGTTTCAGTCCAGGACTCTCTGATAAAGGTACTTACGAGAATAACAATACTTTACCTACCGCTATGATCATGTATCATAAAAATTTATATACGAGTGAGTTTAATGCATTTCAGTATGGATTAAGTGCTGAGTATAAAAATCTAGATTACAAAGAAAACCTATTAAAAGAAAGAGAAAATATAGATGTAGCTATGACCTTCGGGGATGAAATCTTTTTCGGGAAAACGAGCTTTCAAGCTACACTAGGTATATATTTATATTCCATCAGTCAATCCAAAAACGTAGTCTATCAGCGAGTAGGTATCAATTATAGGTTAGTAGATTTTGAAAAGATTGGAATTTCAATAGGTGCGCAACTAAAAGCTCATGGAGGCGTGGCTGAATTAGCCGAGGGTAAACTATCTGTACTTTTTTAGAACTAACATGCTAGTTTAGTATATTTTCTGACCTAGTTCTAAACCAACAATTTTACCTTTATTGAAGGTAAAGGTTTTATGCAGTAGCCCCTCTACATAAAATGACCAGACTCCATGTGGAGCAGGGCACCGATTACAAGTAGATACAAAGGTTTCGGCTATTCCAGTCTCATTATTAATCCGTCTTTCTCGAATTTCTAATTCATTTAAATAGTGACTAGAATCATTTATATATTGCCCCTGAGATTCCAATTCACCACGGAGGGTATATATCCAAAAACTATCCATATAAGGGCTATACTTAGTTATTTTACGAATACAACCATTAACATGCCATTCATATTGTGCACTTGTTTTTTTATCTTGATCATATTCTATATATTCTTTTAGATTCATTTCATTGTTATATATAAAATATTTGACTACATAGTTCTGCTCGACACAGAGTTGATAAATTTCACCTAGATATTGAAACTTAATTTCCTTGAAACTTGAATCCCCGCGATTTTCAATTATTTTATTATCATGAGATAACTGAAAACTTATATTCTCAAATTCTAGTTTTTTATTCTGACTATGCAGTGCTGTGGAGATAAGAAAGCTCAGTATTATATATATTTTTTTCATGTTAATTATACGTGAAATTGAGCAATTTATTTTATCCTCACCCTTTTCAGGTCTAGTGTATTCAATACATTAGGACTAAGACCTTCAATATTGGGCTGCACGAGTCGAATGGTTTGATCATAAAATAAGGGAACGATAGGAGATTCTTCTACAAGGATCTCTTCGAGTTGTCGATAATAATTTCTTCGAGTACTCGGATTCATTTCAGATATTAATTTTTCATAGAGCATATCATATTTCGCATTTGAAAAACGGGTATAGTTCGGTGGGGAGCCATTTTTAGAATAAAAACAAGCTAAGAAGTTTTCCGCATCGGGATAGTCCGCCATCCATGAACGACGAAAAAAATCTAATTGCCCAGCCGCTGCCAGTTGCATCATCATATCCGCGGGATGAAGTTTGATCTCTACCTTAAAACCAGCAGAACTTAATTGATGGGCTAGGAGCTCTGCCATTTCTACAAAGTTATTATTAATATGAAGTTCTAATGTAGGTTTAGCTTTATCCGAATGTCCTTCTTCGGTTAATAGACGCTTTGCTTTTTTAGGCTGATAACTCAATCCTTGAAAACTGCTGTCATAATTGGGCATGGCAGAAGGCACAAACCCTTTATTGGCCGGCAGAACTAGATTGTATTTTAGATACTGAGCTAATTCATTTCTATCAATACTGTAATTGATTGCTTGGCGCAATTTTTTACTTATCATTATTGAGTGTGGATTTAGCATATCTTCTCGAACCAGAATGGCCATATACTCTGTATTGAGAAATGGCTTTTTGTATAGCTGCACTTTTTTATTCCAATTTTCATTGAGTTGACCATTTCGATCGAATACCTGCTGAATAATGCTCTGATCTAGTCCTGTGATAAAACTCAATTCTCTTTTTTCAAATGAAAATAATTCTGTTTTTTTGTTTTGATTAAACGTGATTTTGACATAGTCTAGATATGGGAGAGTCTTCCCTTCGCTATCTCGTATATGATAGTGCGGATTCTTTTTCAAGAATAATACTTCAGCATCTTCCCAGAACTTAAATGCAAAAGCTCCCGTTCCTACTGGATTTTTTCTAAACGTTTTTCCATAATAGTCTACTGCTTCTTTCGGAACGATAGCGCAATATGGCATAGATAATATTTGTAGAAATTGTGCATTCGGTTGACGTAATCGAATCATAATATGAAATGAATCGATGATCTGGAATGGAGAAAGACTATCTAATTTATTTCTCAGGACCCAAGCACCAGGTGATGCTGTTTTAGGATTTATCAATCGAAGAAAAGAATAGGCGACATCATAGGCATTGAATGATCGAGTGCTATCTGTATTTTTAAAACAGGAATTCTTGTGAAAATAGACATCTTTTTTTAATTTGAAATGATAGTTTAGTTGATTCGCTTCTACCCATGAGCTATCCGCTAATAAGGACTTCAGTTCTGCATTCGAGTCCAATATAAACAAGCCTTCGTAGATATGACTGCATGCCCACATCGTCGCTAAATCTTTAGAGAAAGCAGGGTCTAGGCTATTTAATTCTACTACTTGGTTGTATTTGAAGGTTTTTGTGTTTGTTTTTGAGTCTAAGCTACAAGAGACAAGTTTCAGGATACAAGCTGCAAGTATTGCATACTTTACCAGTCTAAAGTTAGGAGTAGGTAGTATATACAATTTAAAGTAGAATTGGGGTTTCATAACTATTAACTTGAAACTCGCAACTTGTTACTTAATAAATATCCACTGTATCATTTCCTTCCAGCTTACTTTTTTTCCATAAAGCAATATGCCTGTCTTGTATATTCTAGAAGCTAAGAAAATAAAGAAGACCATAGTCAATAGCATGATAGCCATAGACACTAAAAGCTGCCAGAGAGGGACTCCTTCAGGGATACCAAATACGACGCGACTCATCATGACTACAGGTGAGGTAAATGGAATCATACTAGCGATAACGGCTTCCGTGCAGTTGGGGTTATTGACTGATTTGCTCAGAAAGATAAAGGATAAAAATATAGGCATCATGATGGGCATCATGAGGGATTGAACATCCTGGGGGTCATCGCCAACAGAAGCTCCTACTGCTGCAAATAAAGAAGAGTAAAGGAAAAAACCACTTATGAAGTAAAATATAAATAAGCCAAATATAGGGATATAATCTATAGACTGCAACCCTTGCATGGCATGGAGAAACTCTGGATTGCTAGCTATAGAGGCGGCGGCGCTCATTGGCATGTCCGCAGGTAACGACTTTAATTCATGAATACCAAAAACTATTCCAATAGCTAGATTAATGATGAGAATGAATGATCCCCAGACGCTGAGTTGAAGAAAACTAACCATTCCTATGCCTATAATTTTTCCAAGAAGTAATTCAAATGGACGGACGCTACTGATTATGATTTCAACGATCCGGTTAGTTTTCTCTTCCATGACTCCTCGCATGACTTGCGCGCCATAAATAGTCAGTATGACATACATCATAATACCGAGCCCAAAACTCAAAGCATAGGCTATACCTTCTTTCAATTCATTTTCTTCTCCCCCTGATATAGATCTATATACTAGCTTCACAGGGCTTTTGATTTCTTCTATCTTTTTGATATCGATATCAATACGCTCAAAACGATTAGTCTCTATGATGTTTTGTAGTTTGGCTTCCAGTTTATTTTTAGTCAGCATACCTAGCTTGGTATAGGTCAGTATCTCAATTCTTCCAAAAGAAATGCTATCTGCATGACTTGGGACTATCAGTATCGCATCTATTTTATCCTCTTCCTCTATATCCTCTCGACTTGCTATGACTTTGTCGAGTGATTTGAATACGAAGTTATCTTCATTATTCAATTTTGGAAAAATAGATTGAGAACTATCAATAACGCCTATGCGATGCGTATCGGTATCGGTGGAAGTAAAAAAGAAGATCGTTCCATAAAATAGAACAATACCTATGGGTAATAATAAAGTAGATATTAGGAAAGTCTTATTTCGAATGCGAATAGAAAAATCGCGGTAGGCAATGAGAAAGATTTTTTTCATGTAGTTAATTTAAGAATTATCTCCTTTTACCAGTTCTATAAATATTTCATTTAGAGTTGGAGTATCTAAAGCCAGACTACTTAGTTCAATATCCTGATTTGAAAGGTAAGCTAAGAGCTCCTTTGTTTTTTTTCCTTCTTTTAGGCAGAATTTAAATTCTTTATTGGTAAGTTTTTCTCCACTGTATAGTTCATTTTCCGGAGGTAAATACTCCAATCTTTCGCCTTTGATTATATAGGCTCCTTTTTGAAAATCCTTTTTTGCATTCACTACTGTGTCATTGAGAATAATTTTTCCTTTATTCATGAGAACTATCTGTTCGCAAATTTCTTCTACCTGCTCCATTCTGTGTGTGCTGAAAATGACAGTAGCACCTTTTTCTGCTAGGTCATAGATTTCATTCTTGATGATATCTGCATTGAGAGGATCTAGACCAGAAAATGGTTCATCTAATATAATAAGTACGGGCTCATGAATGACAGTGCAGACGAATTGTAATTTCTGCCCCATGCCTTTGCTTACTTCCTCTACTTTTTTATCTCGCCAGCTATTCATATCCAGCTTGTCAAACCAATATTTGACTTTTTCCTTGGCTAGATTGTATGGGAGACCTTTTAGCTGAGCTAGGTAAATAGCTTGCTCCTCTGCTTTCATTTTTTTATAAAGACCTCGTTCTTCTGGCATATAACCTATGAAGCGCGCATTGGATACAAGATCCGTTTTTTGACCTTGTACATAGATTTCGCCGTGATCTGGAATTAGAATCCCCGTAATCATTCTTAGCAAGGTAGTCTTACCAGCACCATTTGGTCCTAGCAAACCAAAAATAGTCCCGCGCTCTATATCGAAACTCAGCTGATTCACCGCGAAATAATCCTTATATAGCTTGCTAACCTCTTTAACCTCTAATGCTTTACTCATTGCTTCATCCTGTTTTTCTTGTTCTTATATTTAAATGAATAACTACCCTCAACCCCTAAACCCTCAACGTTAAGATTTCCTCTTTATACTTTAAACTTTTCACTTTATACTAAATGGCTATATATCTCCCTCGCCATCTGTTCGCTATAGTTTTCTATGAAATAACTTCCGCTGCTCACGTCCTGGACGATATGCAAATAGGCTTCTTCCTGCATGAGATGAAAAATATTTCTAGCTATGCGCTGACTAAATTCTGAGTCCACTTCATTGTCATGAGGTTTGATCCATAGACCTTCGCAGCCACCAATCATAGCTGCCATAGCCTCAGTAGTTAGTTTTAGGATATTATTATCCTTGTTTTCGACTAGCTTATCTTTCAGGCCGGTCTCACCAATGATAACATATTCAGGAGAATACCCTTCTAGTTTGGTATGCTGAAATAAAATGGTCTTAAAAGCACGTATTTTAGCAATGTCTCTAAAGTAGTCTCCAGACATCTCTAAGTGAATAAAGGCTTTTTTTCCATTCAAACTCTGAATGAGCTTAGCCGACTCTGTAACAAACTGATCGTCAGAAATGCAATATACTTGGGCAGATAAGGCTGTATGACTCCAAGATAGTGGGTGTGGATATTTCTGGAGAAATTCTGAGATAAATCTCTCGGTCACTTCACTGAGATTTAGAAACTCGGTATGAATATAATCTAGCCTTATATCAGTAAACAAGTCAGATAATTGGGTTAAATTCCAATTTAAATGACTGAAATTCAATATGATTCCGTTTTGGCCTTGCTCCAAGGATTTAATAAGCGCTTGATTGGATGTAGAAATAGCGTTCAAATCAGGATTTGTCATTTGGAAAACGACTCTATAATCTAACGAAAAGGGAATACTGACTTGTTTTTCGGAACTAAGGTATATTGGATCTATCTTGAACCCTTCGGGTGCTTGTATCGTCAACTGCTCTAACGGGATATCCTTCAGCTCCCTTTGTATGAGATTCTGGACTTCTCTTATATTCGGTTTAGAAAATGAAATAGACATACTACAAATGTACATAAAATTTATCTAGGTCAAATTAAAAACAGAGATCCTAGATACAGTGTCACAGAGACTAGCTTATTTGATAAATTAAAATAAAGGAGACGGTCAGCTGGGATAGATTTTGCCAAAAATAATGATATCGCTGTTTCGCCTTTTTTTAGGACTATATAGCATATGTTTATTAATAAATTCCATATCATCTAATAAACCTTCAAATTTATTTTAAAGAATTAAAAATCAATAGTCTATATTTGTATTAAGTTTATAAACTTAACAGTTATGAAAAAATTAATGTTATTTACTCTTATTGCCCATTTAGGTTGGGTGACAGCCAGTGCACAATATTGTGCGAGTGTGGCAGATACTTCTATGAGACATGAAATTACGCGTGTATCTTTAAATGTTCCTGTAGGAGCATTGAATAATTCTACTGCATGTTTCTCATTATCTGGTAGTCAAGGTACTGCCTCAGGTCAGGTCAATAGGTATTCAAATTTTACCACAGATAGTTTGATGGTAAGACCTATTTTAAAAAAAGGAACTACATATAGTTTAACAGTGCATACTAGAAATTGTAATACTAGTTCGGAAGGGGGAATTCGAATTGCATATTTTGACTGGAACAATGATAAAGATTTTTTAGATACCTTAGAAAAGGTCATCATCGATGCTAACTATTCTGCAGATACTTCAAAGACAGTAAATATAGTAATACCAAATGTATTTTCCTATACAGGTAAAACTAGAATGCGTATTGTTTATCGTTTTTTGACCTCTCTAGGTCAGATGCAGCCTTGTGGACTTCCAAACAATGCTGGAGAGACAGAAGATTATGAGATAGTAATAGTCGATTGTGCAAATCAGCAATTAACTATAGTTCCTGGTACTTCTAATTTTATGACTGCATATATTAACCCAAATAATGCTAACTTGACTTATTCATACCAATGGAAAAGAAATGGCACAGTACTTTCAGGTCAAACTCAACCGGTTCTAAGTTACGGCCCTAATGATACAGGTAATTATTGTATATACGTCACTGTGAGTAATAGCTGTGTTTATGATGCTTGTCTTAAAGTAAAAGGAGGTACTTCTTCTAACGGTCCTAAATGCTCTGAATTCCGTAAAATTTTCTTTACTAAAAACGGTTCTACCTTCATATTTGCTACTTCAGGTCCTGCCACAGTGCCTGCCCAATATGCCGTTCGATATAACTGGTTGTTTAGCAATGGTCAAACCAGCACACAGAAAAATCCTTCAGTAGTTTTTACCACTTTCCCAGCTTGGACTAAGTTAAAAATATGCATCGATAGTGGTTCGACCACAATATGTTGTGATAGCTCTGTGAGAGATAGTATTGAATCTAACGCTAATCCTTGTGCTGCTTATCGCTACATCAGTTATTCGCAGAGTGGCAAAAACTTTAATTTTAGCTCTGGCATACCAGCTGGTGCCAATGCTACATTTGAATGGAAATTTGGAACGGGTGCTACAAGTGCGCAGCCTAAGCCATATTATACGTATCCAAATGCTGGATCTTATATAGTGAAGTTGAAGTATTGTTTGCGCGATAGTTCAAATGCGATTATTTGCTGTGATAGTGTCGATAAAACAGTTTATGCTGTTACTCCGCTACCATGCAATGTGAAAGCTAATTTCAAATGGAATAAGTTAGCCAATGGCCAAGTTCAGTTTACTGATTCTACCAAGCCAGATACGAGCATGTATACCTACTATTGGGTATTTGGTGACGGCACGGTTTCTACTCAGAAGAATCCTTTAAAAACCTTCGCGACCAATGGTTCTAAGACGGTTTGCCTTTATATCAAAAAATGGATGAATTCCAATAATATGTATTGTATGGATACGATATGTAAAACAGAGTCTATAACGAATGCAAGTCCATGTAATAGATTGGAGCCTAGATTCGCATGGAGCAGTACAGGAGGAGTATACACCTTTACCAACACCACCAATTTGACAGGCTTTAACTTGGTAGGAATTAGTTATGTGATTCACAACTCTAATACGACCTACACTGCCGCCAATCCTACTCATGTATTTACTACCAATGGCAATTATACAGTGACTATGACTATAGTGGCATTTGATGTGACCACAGGATTGAGTTGTACGAAAACAGTCTCTAAGACCTTCTATGTCAATACAGGCGTCTGCGGTTGTTTCAAAGCCTATAACTCATTTACTAGAACAGGTTCTATGGCTCATTTCGTCAATAATTCACAATGTGTCGATACGAATACCAAGTATCTTTATAAATTTGGAAATGGTGATACTTCGAATCAACCGAGTCCAAACTATTTCTATACACTACCAGGTTTATATAGAACGGTAATGTATATTGCCAGAACGTTATCAAACGGAGTGACTTGTAGAGATTCATTTGTCAGAATTATTCAAATCACTACGGCCAATCCATGCAAAGACAGCGGCTATGTCAATAATGCATCTCAGCCATGTCCTCAATTTATATCTCCAGTTTGTGGTTGTGATACCATTACGTATAAAAATACATGCTTGGCTTCTAGATCAGGTGTCAAGATGTTTACCAAAGGTCCATGTCCTAATGATACCAACTATGTGAAAATATGCGGTAATGTATATAGAGATATCAATAAGAATTGTGCTTATGATACATTTGATCAACCATTAAGAGAAATAACAATTAAGTTTAACACAACTCCAGTTACTTATGCATATACCAATGCATCTGGTTATTATCAGATCTATTTACCAAAAGGTAGCTATCAGATTTCTCAGGTTTTGACTTTCAGAAATCCTCCAATAAATCAATTGTGCCCTGCGTCCAATGCAGCAATTACAGTCAATGCGACTGCAGGTGGTGCGACCTATTGCAATAATAACTTCTATGATACTACGAGTTTATGTCCAGATTTGGCAGTAGGGATTTTCAAAGTAGCGAACCTAACACCTGGTTTTGTCTCTAAGAAAGCTGTTCGCTATGCGAATCGAGGAGCCATTCCTATAGCGGGTGTAGTGCTTAAATACAGATTCCTTTCTGGATTGACTGTTCTAGGTTCTACCACAGCTACCTACTCAGTCAGTGGTAATGTGATTACGTGGAATTTAGGTACACTTCCAGCCTATACGAGTGGTACGAAACTTGTCAATCTTCAAGTACCGACGACACTAGCTTTAGGTACTGCTGTAGTAGATAGTGTATGGATAGAGCCAGCAGGTGGCGACTGCGATCAGAGCAATAATTCAGCTACATACAATGATACCTGCGTAGGAAGTTATGACCCCAATGATAAAGCGGCTTCTCCTGCTGGAGATATGTCTCCTAGTGTCAAGACCTTAGATTATCTCATAAGATTCCAAAATACAGGAACAGCTCCTGCTCATAATGTGAGAATCGAAGATAAAATAGATGATAACTTTGAAAAAGCTTCTCTAACGGTCAATGATTTCTCTCACCCTATGAATTCTTATTTTGACGATAATGGTAAGATCTATTTCGAGTTTCAGAATATCATGCTACCAGATAGTGGCACAGATTACGAAGCGAGTCAAGGTTATGTGTCTTATTCTATTCAGTTAAAGGATAATCTAGCACTAGGTACTACGTTGAAAAATACGGCTGAAATCTATTTCGACTTCAACGAGCCAATTATAACCAACACTACGGTTAATACTATCGTATTGAAATCTAGCAGCGGAGTGAAAACCGAGGTTGATGGGTTGAATGTATCCATTTATCCAAATCCTACGCAAAATATAGCTACGATAGAGATCAATTTAGATAAGGCTAGTAGTATATCTTATACCTTATTTAATATCCAAGGTAAGCTGATTAGACAAGAAGAATTTGCTAACAAGGCGATAGGTAATGTCAAACAAGAAATCAACCTAGATGGTATTAATTCAGGTATTTATATTCTGAATATATCTATCAATGGAAAAGAAACTTCACTGAAGATAGTGAAAGAATAAGCTTTACTATATTCTAAATTTTTAAAAGCGGTTGTCTATAAGGCAACCGTTTTTTTTTATTGTAAGGATTATGATAAGAATCAAGAAATTGTATGAGGACTAAAATTCAAGTTTTCGTCTTTAACTATAGAAATCGAAAACAATTGGAATAATAAAGATTAAGAAAATTTGGTAGCGAGTGGGGGACTTGAACCCCCGACCTCCGGGTTATGAATCCGACGCTCTAACCAGCTGAGCTAACTCGCCAAAAAGGAGTGCAAAATTAAGATTTTTTTCTAGATTGATTCATTTTTTTATATGGATGTCACTCTCGGCTCTATAAAGACTTCTCAAATATATCTGACTCCCTTGAAGTAATTATGCTAATTCTACTTAAGTATGAGCCATTCTTCTGTATATTTGAAATTAAATTATTAAATTCTCTTTCTGTATTTATCTCTAATCTATGAGTACTAAACTAAATTAAACAAACTTGTTGGTGCGTCTTATTCTCTTTCTAGCTCTTTTTCGGCCTACTCTAGTATTATCTCAGAGTGCAGAGCTTATCATAAAGGATATAGAGACCAAAAAAGTAATCCCTGCCGCTACTATAGCTTATAAAAATAAGCCAATAGCCAAGGCAGATATGCAAGGCAAGGCCAATGTATCATTAGACTATAAAATGGTCTGGGTCTATGCTATGGGGTTTGATACTGCGGAGGTAGTGCTGGGTAGCACCCAACAAATCGTATACTTATACAAGAAAGATAATAAGTTAAAAGAAGTCACGATCAAGCCATGGATAGACGAGTATGCGAATAGCTTAATCAAAAAAATGATGGATAAGGCTAAAGAAAATCACCCGGATGTATTGGCTTCTTATCAGTTCTATACCTATAGTAAATTTACTGCAGATGCAGAGGAGGATACGTCTAAACCTAAATTGGAATCTAAGGATACCGCAGAATATAAGGAAGGCAAGGCTTTTTTGAAGAATAATAAGATGTTCGTTTGGGAAAGAGCCTCTATTTTCAAACATGATAAAAATATTGGGACAAAAAAAATACTTCTAAACTCGAATATGAGTGGCTTTAAATTGCCTATCTACGAGTTGCTCGCCATATCGCTAGATGAGGTTAATTTTCTACCTCGAATTTTCAGAGGTGATGCCTATAAGGAGTATTACTTCCGATTAGAAGATAGTTTTCAGCTAAATGGACGAAAAATCTATGAAGTGGCTTTCTTTCCATTTAAGAGGACCAAGAATAAACGCAGCAGACATGGCTATGTGCACATAGATGCTCTGACTTACGGTTGTATGGCTTATAAAGGTACTACTAAACAGGGCTTTTTTGAATTGCATAATCAACTGATAGAAAATAAGGTATTTACCAAGACGCTTTTTGTCAACTTGACCAATAGTATGGTGCAGCTAAACAACTTTAATACGAATACCATATATAAACTCAAAGTTGAAAATGTAGAAGTTCCGAAAGTCTTTACTAAAGGTGATTTTAAAGGATATGATGCGGAGATATCAGCCAGTCTCAATGATAAATCATCCGAGGACTTACTGGTCAAATTAAGAGGAGTAGACACCCTCCTAGAGCGAGAGAAGAATACCTATACAGTGCTAGATAGTATCGTAAAGAAACAGAATTTAGAGTCTAAGCTCAGACTATTTCTGGCGCTGAGAAATGGCTATGTCAGGTTTGGTAAGATTAATTTATCTATAGTAGACCTCCTTCAGTTTAACCGCTACGAAGGATTCCGTTTGACTCTCGCAGGGGAGACCAATTATAAATTTCACTCTAAATTATCTTTTAACGGACTACTGGGATATGGCTTCGGAGACCAAGTATTTAAATATAAGTTGGGTTCATCTTTTATGGTAAATTATCAGAATCAATCTAAGATATCAATACAATATGAGAATGAAGTCTATCCTGCGGGTAGGCCTTTTTCTAACCTAGGCTCCAAAATGGAAAAGTTTAATCATTTAATGAATGTCTGGTTTTTTGATAAATACTATCAATCTCAAAGTCTGACTCTAGGCTATCAGAGTGATTTACATAAATATCTAGAACAGAAATCTACCATACAATACGAGCGTGTATCGGCTAATTTCCCTTATACTTTTTTAGGACAAACGATCGATGGGCTTGAATTTGTCAATTTCAACCTCGATCTCAAATACTATCCGAAAACCAAATATGTAGTCACTCCAGAAGGTAAACATAAAATTAGTTCTAAACCCACAGTCATAGCGCTCAATTATGCATACAGGCATCCAGTTAATACGGTCTTGAATCCTTACCATACCTTAAATATAGAAGGAAAGTCTAGCTTCAAGTCACCACTCGGTAAGACGGAATTCTCTACTTGCCTAGGATATATGCATGGCTCGGGCTCGCTCATTTCGCTATTTGAAGGATTCGGGAGTTCGAATAGAAATACCAACCTTATCTCGACCTTTGGGCTTGGCTCGTACCGATATTTTGAAACCATGGAGCCATCTAGTTTTTATTCTGATCAATATGTGAGTTTGTTCGTCAAGCATCATTTACCCAATATTTCCCTCAATCCACGATATGACCTAAGACTATCTTTAATATATAAGTCTCTAATCGGAAGTCTTAGAGATCCATCTCAGCATAGTCTGCCACTAACAGCGCCTAATGAGCTTTATCAAGAAGGAGGCATAGAATGGGACGATATCATCAATAAATTCCCAATAGGTCTAGGATTTTATTATCGATTTGGCGCTTATTATCAAGGTGAATTTAAAGATAATTTTGCAGCTAGACTTCTCATAAGACTTTAAAAATTAAAAGAACATCGTATTATTTCCGCAAAGTAAAGTATATCAGCGGATGAAATAAAAGTCCATAGTGGAGGATTCGTTAAAATTACGACTAAAAAGCGCAGAAAATTTTAGTCGAGGAACGAGATAATTAAAATTTTCCGCTTTGAGGAAGATAATTTTAGAATTCGTAACGTTAGGACTTGACCTTTTTTGTTACTTTTTTGGGTTAAGCCAAAAAAGTAAATTAAAAAAAACCTTTATTATTGAAGAATTGAGAAGTTTTGGGATATTCTAAATTTTTACTATCCTATGTGCTTCAAAAAATTAGTTTTGTATTAGAATTGGATAGAATGCCTAGCTTTACCTCATAGAAAAATAGAATGTCAAACATTTAAGTTAAAACATTATCTGATAAATTAAAAAAATGAATCCGCGTCAACTCTTTCTCTCTCATATCGCTCAGACTACTCCGAATCCTCTCGGCATAGAGGTAGAGCGAGCCGAGGGAGTTTATCTTTATGGACCAGATGGTAAAGAATACATGGATATGATATCCGGTATATCGGTGAGTAATGTAGGTCACTGCCACCCTCAGATAGTACAAGCTATTCAAGAGCAGTCTGCCAAATTCATGCATCTCATGGTTTATGGGGAATACGTCTATTCTCCGCAGACCAAACTAGCAGAGGCTTTATTAGAGGTCTTACCACCGAGTTTAGATAATTTCTATTTTACCAATTCTGGAACAGAAGCTACGGAAGGAGCGTTCAAACTCGCGAAACGCTATACTGGTCGAGCAGAGATTATCTCCTGCTTTCAATCCTATCATGGCAGTACAGCAGGTGCTTTGAGTGCCATGGGCGATGAAACCTATCAAACAGCCTTTCGTCCCTTGGTGCCCGGCCATAGTCATATTCGATTTAATGAAGTGGAGGATATAGCCAAAATCACCGAACACACAGCGGCTGTCATCATCGAATTGATATCTGCTGAGAAAGGCGTCATTATTGGTGATTACAATTATTTTCAACTTCTCAGAAAGCGATGCACCGAGGTAGGTTGCCTATTGATTTTCGACGAAATACAAACGGGTTGTGGTCGAACGGGAACTATGTTTGCTTTCGAGCAATATGATGTTATCCCTGATATATTATTGATAGGAAAAGGATTCGGAGGTGGTATGCCTATCGCGGCATTTATAGCCTCACATTCGGTGATGAAAACCTTGAGTTTCGATCCTATCCTAGGACATATATCTACCTATGGAGGCAATGCGGTTTGCTGCGCTGCTGCGCTGGCTTGTTTGCGTGTTTTGAAGGAAAAAGGCTTCATTTTAGAGGTAGAAAGTAAAGGTTTATATTTACATCAAGCAATGGAAAGAATAGGATTTTCAAAAATTCGCAGAAAAGGCCTTCTCCTCGCCGTCGATCTAGATTCACAGGAGAAAAATTTCAAATTAATAGATCAATGCATTCAAAATGGCATCATTACCGACTGGTTTCTATTCAATACACAGTCCATGCGCATCTGCCCACCTCTAACTATAAGCTATGAGGAAATAGATAAGTTTATAAGGAAAATGGAGGAGGTCAAATTGAATTTTTAAATTCATAGAAATCGTTGATTTAAAATTTCATCTTTAAATCCCCAGTATATCTATAAACCCATAGTTTTGCTTCTAATTATTTAAATTTTAATTTAGTTGTATTTTGTATAAAAAAGTAACCATTAAACCGCAGCGCGAAGCTAGTCTTCAGCGATTTCACCCTTGGATATTTTCAGGTTCTATACATTCTGTAGAGAAAGGAACTAAAAATGGTGATGCCGTCATTCTCATTAATGTCAAAGGTGAAAAACTAGCTGTTGGTCATTATTTTGAAGGTTCTATAGCAGTGCGGGTCTTGAGCTTCGATGGTGATCAGTCGATAGAAGGTATCCTGAAAGACAAGCTGGAAAAAGCCTATAGCTATCGTCAGCAGTTGGGGCTAGTCGACAATACCAACACTAATTTATATCGGCTCATTCATGCGGAAGGGGATGGTCTGCCCGGTCTTATCATAGATATCTATGGACATACTGCCGTCATTCAGTGCCACACATTGGGTATGTATCAGCATCTGAGCTCCATAGAGGAGGTGTTGGTCGGTCTCTATGGTTCGGGTATTCATATTTTTGATAAATCGAGTGATCTGATATCAGAAGCAAAAGAGAAGAATTATATTCGAGGCAGTTATCAGCGGGAAAACTGGGTGGAAAATGGTTATCAATTTGATATAGATTGGGAAAAAGGGCAGAAAACAGGCTTTTTTATCGATCAGCGAAATAATAGGAAAGCCCTGCAAGCCTATTGTCGTGGTAAAAAAGTCATGAATCTATTTAGCTACAGTGGAGGATTTTCTATCTATGCGCAGGCCGCAGGGGCAGCTAAGGTGGTATCCGTAGATGCTTCTGCGAATGCTAATGAGATTTGTAAACGAAATTTCCAATTGAATTTCAATGCCGAACATGAGGCTATCACAGCAGATGCTCTGGATTATATGAAAGATATGAGCCAGGAATTTGACGTGATCATTCTGGATCCACCTGCTTTTGCCAAGCACCTCTCTGCCAAACATAAAGCCATCCAAGCCTATAAGCGCATCAATCTTCAAGCTATGCGACATATTCAGAAAGGGGGAATTTTATTTACCTTTTCCTGTTCACAAGTTATTGATGCACTAACCTTTAGAGATACCGTGGTGGCCGCTGGCATAGAGTCTGGCAGAACGATCCGCATAGTGCAACAGCTCTCTCAGCCCGAAGATCATCCTATCAATCTCTTTCATCCAGAGAGTAATTATTTGAAGGGATTGGTGCTGCATGTTGAGTAGTTTATTCTGTTTTAATATGTATTGTCAAGTCTAGTTAGGACATTGTAAGATTTACCATTTTGGCCTTAAGGAGCATTAAGTTCTTTTTTCTCTTAACTTCCTTAACTTCTTTATTGGTTTGAAAAAGTAGTCACTCTTATGGTGAAAAAGCGCAATAGCATTATGTATGTCTTAACGAAATCTCATTTTATGTCTCATGGTTATTAATTTTGTGTCTTTTGTGAGTCCTTGGTGTAACTTTGTGTTATAGCTTTACCATATAAATACAAAGAATGTACAAAGCTTTTTTCATATCTAAATGACATTTAAAATAATATATGAACCGTCCACTAGTACATCCAGCCTCAGAAAAAGAAGACCAAGCCTTCCAAGACTTGATTGAATTTTTTAATGAGACCTTGGGCTTCTGCCCCAATAGTGTCAAAACGATGTATCATAGACCAGCAATCGCCTGCTTTTATAGCATTAAATAAGGCCGTGATGGAAAATAAAGGTCGTTTGACCAGTTCCATGAAGCGATTTATAGGTTATATCCGCAGCAATCTGGCGGGCTGTAGGTATTGTCAGGCACACGCGATTCGCGCTGCAGAGCGCTATAGAGCATAATTAGATTAATTGCAGAATATTTGAGAGTTTAGAACACATTTGCTTTACAGAATTAGAGAGAGCTGCCCTTGAATGCACGTGGGCGAGCTCTATGGTCCCCGATGCAGCAGTCGACACTATAGCCGAAAACCTTCGTAAGTATTGGGATGAAGGTGAAAACGCAGAAATACTATGCGTGGTAGCACTCTTTGGCTATCTCAATCGCTGGAATGTCTCTATGGGCAAAGAAACAGAAGATGGAGCCGTGGAATCTGGAGATAAGTTCTTTAAAGACTAAGGCTGGTACACAGGGAAGCATCGGTATTAAAACTCAAAATAACTACCTACAAATTGATTCTTGGTTTTGTCACTATAGGTTTTTAGCTCATAAAGGTCATTAAGACCATATATAGGCCTATGACGAAGGATGTCATCCGCTTGCCATTTCAGGATATAAGGGTGTTTTCTCAGCTCGTCTTCTTTAGCATTATTGATATTGATTTTTAGGATACGACCTTTTTTTAAATTTAAATATGGTTTAATTTTCTGAAAGCTAGTGTCAGGAAATCGATAAAGCTCTGCTATCTGAGCTATGTCTATGTAGGCGCCTAATCCTTCTCGCTTCTCAATAAATTTTTTAGCAAAATAATCTCCTATGCCGGGCAATGCTTTCCATTCGTCTAGACCAGCGGTATTGATATCTATGGGTTTAGGTTCTGCTCTAGTATAACTTTTGGATTCTTTGGAGTAGGAAGAAGCCTCGCTTTGGATGAGAATATAGGGCGCTAGTCTATGATATAAATCAGGGGCGACACTATATATTTTTTTGACATCTTCTTTACTTCTAAATTGTCCACCTTTCTTACGGTAGTTGATAAGGATAGTGGCAGTCTTCGCGCTAAAGCCCAATCGAACTAGTTCATCGTGACTGGCGGTGCTGGGATAGAAAGGAAAAAGGGATGAGGTTGTATTCTGAGAATGAAACGTTGCAGCTGCTTCCTTGTCATTAGTAGTTGAGTTAGATTTTACAATTTCTAGAGTATCTGGCGCAGTTAAATATTGATTATCCAGTATATAGAACCCTAGTTTGATGGCAAGGCTAAAAGTTAGAATTAGTCCAACAGTTTTTCGTTCCTTAGCAATGATATCGGTCAATTCATTGACTAATTTTTTTAGATTTTCAGCATTCATATTTCCCGATATAAATGGTTAATTTATGCTTATCTAAGGTATCGATCCAGATAGTCTTGGATTTGATTATTTTTTATTTTAGAATAAATCTCTTTGTCCTTGGCCATTTCTTCTAGCATAGCATATTGTTTTTTACCTATGTCATATGCAAAGGCATATGACTCATTGGAAAACGATACATACTGATACATAGAGGTATAGTTGTAAATAGGATTTTCCATGATTTCGTGCTCTATATGCTTCATCTCCAGAAATTCTGGTATCCCCACCTTATCTCTCATTTCGATAAAGTTATCCAAAGCCATCTGGGCTATAGCATCCCCATTTTCTTTTCTTTGCTGAGAATAGGCTTGAAACAATTCGTTTTGGTCTGGATATATATCGATGAGTTCGTCTAAAATTCTCGCATCTTCAAACCCACAATTCATGCCTTGACCGAAAAATGGAACTATGGCATGAGCTGCGTCTCCTAATAGCAAGGAGTTTTTATGATGCCATGGATAACATCTTACCGTAACCAAAGCCGATGTCGGATTTTTAAAGAAATCTTTTATAAGACTGGGCATAAGCGCAACCACATCTGGAAAATATCGATCAAAATAAGCCTTGACTTGCGTTTCGTTATTCAAATCATCAAATGCCATTTCCCCTTCAAAAGGTAAAAATAAGGTGCATGTAAAGCTACCATCTAGGTTAGGAAGGGCTATCATCATAAATTGACCTCTCGGCCAAATGTGTAATGAGTTTTTATCTAATAAAAATTCACCGTTAGGGCCAGCAGGTATAAAAAGTTCTTTATAACCATAGTCTATATAATACTGGGAATATTGAAATCTCGGCACAGTCTGAATAGCCTGCCTCACCCTGGAAAATGCACCGTCGGTACCCATGATGAAATCGGAAGCTATCGTATTATTTTCTTGAGTCTGGGTATTTACGAAATTGATTTCAGACTTTTGAAAATTAATATTTTTACAAAACTGATTGAAATGAAAATCTACATTTTCATATGAATCCGCTAATTCGACTAGTTTTTTGTTGAGTTCTCCGCGTGAGACGGAATATATAGCTTGATTTTCTTTGCCATACGGCTGATAATTAACTGTACCATCTGTCATATGAATAGCTCGACCATACATTGGAATGGCTATTTTTTTGATTTCACCATCTAGTCCTATCTTTTCTAATGCTGTCCAGCCGCGAGTGCTCAATGCCAGATTAATGCTCCTGCCGCCTATATATCCAACTTTTCTCATATCGCCTCGGCTTTCATATACGTCTACCTTATAGCCTCTGCGCTGCATATAGCATGCTTGCAATGCACCTACTAATCCACCTCCTATTATCGTTACTTTCTTTTGACTCATTATAAAAATCTATGTTAGCAAATATAGAAAAAATTTCCTCAAAAATTAGCTCATTTGACTTCTTTTTCATTTTGATTTGGGGTTTTTTAACCCTTGATAGAAATTTAAACCAAGATAAATGATTTATCCTACTTTTATCGCTCTACTGATATGGAAAAATTCAAAGATTTAAAATCAAGTTTTGAGGCCTTTATAACTTCTCATTTACCTAAAATAGCTCCTAGAGAGCTTTATGAACCCTATCATTATATTGTGAATTTAGAGGCTAAACGAGTTCGTCCAGTCATGCTTTTAGCTACCAAGCGATGTTTCGCTCCTTTAGGAGAAGATGATTTTTACGCAGCTCTAGCTATAGAGCTATTTCATAATTTTTCCTTGATGCACGATGACATCATGGATAAATCTGAAACCCGCCGTGGACAAGCTACTGTGCATAAAAAATATGGAGATAATAGTGCTATTCTCTCGGGAGACGCGCTTCTTATATTGAGTTACAAATTATTAGAAAATATTGCGAATAAAGTACATTTTCTATCGATATACAGTCTCTATAATAAGACAGCAACCGAAATATGCATAGGTCAGCAGCTTGACATGAATTTTGAATCTGAAGTCCTAGTTTCAGAGCCAGAATATCTGATGATGATAGAACATAAAACTGCCGTTTTATTAGCTACTAGTATGAAAATTGGAGCTATTTTGGGCGATGCTAATTCGACGGATTGCGATGCATTTTATAAGTTTGGCTTAGCTATAGGCATGGCATTCCAGATTCAAGATGATTTGCTAGATACCTTTGGAGAGACTGCATCTGTAGGTAAGCGTATAGGTGGTGATATCTGTAATAATAAAAAGACTCTTCTGCATATTTACGCACTTCAAAATGCTCATAAAACACATAAAGAATTGCTTCTTCAGTGGTCTCAAACCAATGAGTTTAATGAGATGAAGATTAGTGAAATTACTCAAATTTTCATTGATTCAGGGGCAAAAGACTATGTCATTCGCAAGAGAGATTTATATTATCAAGAAGCCCTGAAGAGTATTGAATTCGCCTCTATATCCAGAGAGGATAAGGATTATTTAATTAAATTTGCCCAAAAGGCAGTTGATAGAATAAAATAGAATGGAGGCAATAGATCATTGGTACGCTGATTTTAAATATAATTGGAAGAAATTTCTCTCCAAGCGAAGCAACTTTATTGAGTTGTTTTTCTGTGTTATTTACTTCTTATTTGTTTCCTTTCTTTTCAAAAAGTATCTCGTGGTCTATGAGACCATTCCTGGGATACAGCTCTATGATATCTTGTTAGAATATTTTAAACCAGCCGATGTATCGGTTTATATCTTTGTCTTATTATATACGATTATTTTTTATAATTATTTATACTTATTGGCATATCCTAGAATGTTGGTTTGTTTCTTTATTTTCTATGCTACCTGTTTATTCATTCGGTTTATCCTTTTGACTTTTATCAATTTAGAGCCACCGTTAATGTATCAAGAATTTTCTGATCCCATATTATCATCCAGTACCTATGAGGGTATAAAAATTACAAAAGACTTATTTTTTAGTGGGCATATGGTAACTGCATTTTGTAGTTATTTCGCTATGCCTAATCGTACCTTAAAGATAGTATTCCTTCTAGGAAGCATTGCGCTAGCTATTTTATTGATTATTCAGCACGTCCATTACACTATAGATATTCTAGGGGCATATGTAGCTGTGTTTTTGATATACAGAGTTTACTACGAAAAAATATATAATCATTCTAAGTTAACGTATCAATATTCAAAAGAAATAACTAATTACTGATGAGCATCGAAGAAAATAGGAATATAGATGAAATGAAACTGAAAGTTTCGCAATGGAAAAGACTGCGATCGACCATTCATCTTGGTGGTGGCCAAAAGGCGATTGATAAGCAACATGAGCAAGGAAAATTGACTGCTAGAGAGCGTATAGCCTTATTGCTCGATAAAAACACAGATACTATTGAAATTGCTGAATTTGCAGGCTATGAAATGTACGAAGATGTAGGAGGATGTCCGTCTGGAGGCGTAGTGGTTGTTATGGGATACGTATCTCGCAGGCTCGTCATCATCGTAGCCAATGATGCTACGGTAAAGGCTGGCGCTTGGTTTCCAATTACTGCTAAGAAAAACCTACGTGCGCAGGAGATAGCTATGGAGAATAAAATTCCTATTATCTATCTGGTAGATAGTGCTGGGGTCTTTCTTCCTATGCAGGATGAGATTTTTCCGGATAAAGAACACTTCGGCAGAATGTTTCGAAACAATGCGAAAATGAGTGCCATGGGTATCCCTCAGATAGCGGCAGTGATGGGAAGCTGCGTAGCAGGAGGTGCCTATTTACCCATAATGAGCGATGAATCTCTGATAGTAGATAAGACGGGAAGTATATTTCTGGCTGGCTCATACCTAGTGAAAGCGGCTATTGGAGAAGATATCGACAATGAAACCCTAGGTGGAGCTACTACTCACTGCGAGATCAGTGGCGTTACGGATTATAAAATGGAAAATGACCAGGCTTGTATAGAGAAAATACGAAGTCTAGTAGATAAGTTAGGTCATAGAGCCCAAACTGGTTTTGATCGTATAGAATCTCAACCTGCTTCTGGAGACGAGGATGCTATTTATAAATTCGTATCCGAAGATAACTCAAAGCCCTATGATACACAAGAACTCCTCAAAACTATCGTCGATAAAGGAGAAATAGATGAATATAAAGCTCTCTATGGTCAGTCTATAGTATGCGCTTATGCACGTATAGATGGCTGGGCTGTAGGCATAGTAGCCAATCAGCGCAAAGTGGTCAAGAGCAAGAAAGGGGAGATGCAATTCGGTGGTGTCATTTACAGCGATAGTGCGGATAAGGCTGCTCGATTTATCATGAACTGTAATCAAAAAAGAATCCCACTGGTTTTCCTTCAAGATGTGACTGGATTTATGGTAGGGTCGAGAAGCGAACACGGCGGTATTATTAAGGATGGCGCTAAATTGGTGAACGCCATGGCGAATTCTATTGTACCGAAATTTACTATCATCATAGGAAATAGCTATGGAGCAGGAAACTATGCCATGTGCGGCAAAGCCTATGATCCGCGACTTATTTATTCATGGCCTACAGGCAAAATGGCTGTAATGGGAGGTTCTCAAGCAGCCAATACCCTTATGCAAATCCAAGTAGCTGCGCTGAAGAAAAAAGGAGAGGAAATAGATGAAGAAAAAAAGCAAGAAATGCTTAAAAAAGTGACCGATCAATATCTAAAAACTACAACCCCTTACTACGCTGCAGCCAGATTATGGACAGATGGCATCATAGATCCTGCAGACACCCGTAAAGTTATTTCCATGGGCATAGAAGCAGCCAATCATGCACCAATTCCAGATCAATATATTTTAGGTGCTATTCAAACATAGTTTAACTAATAAGTAATAGCGAATAGTTTAAATAAGTAAATTTTGAAATTGAGAATGTAAGATAAAGATTGAAAAATGTTCGTATATACAACCAAATATAATCATACAAGTTATTTTAAAGAATTTATTAGTTCGTATGTCAATGTTTCAAACTTATTACCTATTAACTATTAACTGTCTTGTCTATCATATCGCTGTCTTCTGACCTAGGTACCAATAACTTCGCTTTGGCTGAGTTTAAAGCCACTATAGCTCATCGTTTTTCTCAGCATCAAGTTATAGACCTATTTCATAATCAGGAAGTTTATGATATCGAAAGCATAGCTTATCAGTTACTAGGCGCATTAAATACATTTCCTGAGGGTTCTATTCATCTAGTATACAATAAATATGCAGTTCAAAACTCAGATATCCTTATTACTAAATTGAAAAATCAGTTCATTATAGCGCCGAATAATGGCATACTGTCATTGATTCATTTTCTAGATTTTCAGAGTAAAGTGTATCGAATAGATGGCCAGCAATTAGAGAAAGAATCTTATCAGTCATGGATAGATGCCTTAGGTTCTTTAATCGATGATAAACTACCTCCAATGGCTATGGAAACAAATAGTTTTATTCAGACCAAGCCTTTTCATTCAGACTTATTTTTAATGGATACGAAGATGATTACTCGAGTATTGCATACGGACTCGATAGGGAATATAGTTCTCAATATACAAAAGGAAGAGTTTTATGATTATTTAGCAGATCGCGCTTTTTTCATCTCCTTTGTCAGTTCTAAAATATTCCAGCTCTCTCCTAACTATGCTACCACCTACAATCCGAATCATATAGGCGCTATTTTTAATGCTACAGGGTTTTTAGAGCTCTTTATGATTGGAGGGAATCTCGCAGAGCTCTTTAATGTCAATAAATGGAAGAACAATAAATTCGAAATATTCATAGACCATGATACGAATCGTGAAATTAACTTTCAGCCCCGCGCATAGGCAGGATTTTATAGACTTAGTCGTCCAATACAAAGACCAAATCCGCTCCTATCCAGGCTGCCATGGAGTCGATTTTCTCAATGATAGACTGAATGAAAATATCTTCTTTACCTATAGCCACTGGCAAGCCCCCGAAAACCTAGAAGCCTATAGAAATAGTCCGCTTTTTATCGAGGTCTGGTCTCAAGTAAAGGTTTGGTTCTCCGATAAGCCCGAAGCATGGTCGGTGGAGGAGCTGGTGATTTAGCAAGAACTTAAGTTTTATCGATCTAGAGGATTGCAAATCATAGGTAAAAAATACTTCCTTCGCGCCTATCAAGGTGTTACCGCCTTGATACCATATATCGCTTGACAAACAATGAGAGAAGATGATTCGATTAAAAGTCGTAAGGCTTTGAACGGCGAGGAATCTCTCGCAGGATGCTCAGATGAGAAAAAGAAGACTAAAATAGAAAAAAATAGACTACACAAATGCATCTTCTTTTTTATTTAGCACCACCCATTTTCGCTCGCTGGTGAGTTTGAGAGTAGCTATATATTCTTGCTTCCATTGATTGGGAGCTATCAGGGAGAGAAACTCTTTGTCCTCTTTCCCTCGATACATATAGTAGATTTCACCTATGACAGGCTCGAAGTTAAATTGCGCTTTGTAGGCTAGTTCATTCCACTGATATTCCTCAATTAGTTTATTATACTCCGATTTGAGTTCATTAAATTTCGACTCAAACTCTTTATTAACTCGATGAATGCCCGTAGTTTTCCAGGCTACTGTATCATCTAGTTTTATGACTGGTGCTCCAATATTGCTCGCATAGGGCAATAATTTTGCGTTATAGCCTTGGTCTTCGTCATATACTATGCTATCTGGTTTTTTTTTCATAAAGGGTTCTGAAATACAATGTTTTTATAAAGTGAATCTGATTCTTTGACAAAATTAAACAAGTATTTTTTAATTCAGGATAAACATGGACATAATATTGTAAAAAATATATATAACAACCAATCTAGCTTTTGAGGAAAAAATAGCCTATTCACAGATAAGCCATAATTAGATTAACTTTTAATATGATCACTATAAAACCTACAAATCAATCCCCCCATTGCAATGCCAGAGATTGAAATAACCAATATATAAAATTATATATTCCAGTTTTTCATTTCAAATAAAGCACTAATACCTTTAATAAACAGGCACATAAAAAGACCGGCTATCAGAAATAATAATATTAACAATCACGCGGTTTATACATAACTGTATTAAGATAGCTGAAGCCAATAGTAAGTCAGATGTCTATATAGAGAAAATCAAAATAGCACTTAATATCAGCTATAGAAGTTATGATAAGGACGAAGTCACTTCGATAAATATAGGCAAGTACAAGGACAGTATTTTATTTCTATACAGCTATAGGATATTTAAATTTTAGTCAATCTATGAGAACATAATAAATGATCGCTTTTTCCAACAGCTTACCACACAAGATAGACTGAAAATGGGTCAATATTTAATAGAATTTATAGCAATTTTTCCAAGGATTATAACGCGTTGTGAAAGAAAATTATATTCTGTATTACTTTGATAAATTTTGGTTTAAACTCAGTAGATAAAATTGTTAAAAAAAGGTTAAAAATTAACTAATTAACTTAAAGTGATATTATTATTGCTCTCTTTTTTTCATTTTTTCAATATTACTATTGCGAAAGCATAAAACAAAAATATAAATAACATTACTTAGATTACAAATTTTATCAACACTCTGCTAGAGGTTTAAGCGATACAACTTATGAAAATATTGAGAGGTCTATTGCCACAACGCACAAAATATTTGAATATTTTTTGTTTTGAAAAAAAACTAAATTTTATCAAATGGAGCGTTTTTTTTCAAAATAAAAATTCTAAATCATCAATCAATGCAACTTCCAATCCTCTTGCAGTTAAATTGTTAACAGTTGGTCATTTGCTCGGGACCTATACCATTTTTTTAAATTCAGTTCTATCAAGATGTTTTATTAATAGAGTTTGGAGAGATTTTCTTACAGTAGATATTCTATCTAAATTAATTACAGAAGAAACAGTTCATTACCTTAATATAAAAATAAACTACTTATCTGATACAAGAGTTATTGAATGGGAAATACACACTAATTTATTATGGAGTATTTTATCAAACGTGCATAGAATAGATAGACTGCCCCTTGGAAATGATAAAGTAAATCTAATTTTTGAACAAAAATATTAATCTTTTATGAAATTGAAATTTATTTATAGTTTTCTACTGACCTTTCTTTGTCTAAATGTAAATACCCAAAATTTGATTACCGTTCCTTTTAACAATGGATTTGTAGGGGATAATTCAGCCAACAATAACTCAACTAATGCCTATTATACAGCAGGCGCTGCAGGTGTTGGACTAGGCTGGACAAATCTGCAGTTTTTTCAAAATTCTTCTTCCACTATTTTTGTAGCACAAGGGAATGACATCATCGGAAGTGTTTTGATTACAGACGCAAGTGGATCGGAAAAAACAATCAATGGTTTTATCAAATGGCGAGCACCAAGTGGTCAAGTGACTACCATTTGCTTCCAACCTGACACAGGCACAAATATAACCTTAGCTACAAATGGAACAAATGGTAGTTCTACATACACTATTACAGCTTCAAAATATATTGGATTAACGTTTAATGGACAAACATTGAGTATAAGCGGCGTACCTGGCACTGTGTCAGGAAATGCGGCAACTTCTGGATTGTTAGATGAATTGAACGCATATCTGGCCACATTTCCGAAGTTGTCTGTTGCAGATACTTCGGTGAATGAAGGTGCAGGAACAGCAACTGTAAGAGTTACTCTTTCGGCTTCAAGTACCAACGTGATTACTGTTGCATATGCCACATCAAACGGCACAGCAACTGCTGGTCAGGATTATACTGCTACCTCTGGAACGCTAACTTTTTCTGCTGGGCAGATATCTAGAACTTTTACCATTCCAATTATTAATGATACTTTAGTTGAATCAACAGAGACCATAAATGTAACACTTACTGACCCTACTAATGCGTCAATTTTAGATGCTGCAGGGGTTGTATCAATTATAGATAATGATTGTTCACCAAGCACACCAGCAGGAAGTGTAGCGGTACAACCAACGTGTGCAGTAACAACAGGAACAATCGTCTTCACTACCCAATCAGGAGTTGGGTACAGTATTAATGGTACCTCATACCAATCGAGTGCGACATTCACGGGAGTTGCACCAGGAACCTATACATTGCGTGTTCGATCTACAACAGATACCACTTGTATTACATCAGGTTCAAGTGTAACTGTAAACGCAGTTCCAACT
>JAURJQ010000017.1 GCA_030832185.1 Chitinophagales bacterium
CCCATCAAACCTAGTTCTCCCATTTTTTTCAAATATTCAGAAGCCATAATTTGATGTTCATCTCTTTCTATTACTCCTGGCAATAACTCATTAACCGCAAAATCACGTGCCATCTTTTGGATCATCAAATGCTCCTCGCTAAATTCAAAATTCATATAATTAGAAATAAGATTTTATAAGGAGCAAATATAGGGAAAATGAAAAAGAATATTAGAGCAAAATTAAAGGCCTCGAATAAAAAGGCTAAACTGTAAAAAGTGCCATTTTAGTAATTAAATATGACATTTCTATTTAGAATCTCTCTAAATAACCCTATATTTGTCCTCATGACTTTATCGGAAATCAAGCTAGGTGAAAGCGCTATTATTACATCTATACTTAATAATGAGTTTACTTTGAAACTAGTAGAAATAGGCTTTTATGAAAATAAAATGCTTACGGTAGAAGCTAAATCCCTAGGATCAGATCCTATATGTGTGAGTCTTGGAAATAGTAAAATCATGCTGAGAGATAAGGAGGCTAAAAGCGTTATTGTGCGAAAATGTGATAATAAGATGTGATGATATGGCAAAGGCATTAAATATTAGGTGCAAAGTGTCAAGAATTTGATTTGTGATTTGAAAACAATTATTTATATACTTCTCAAAATATGAACTTTTTAGTTGCAATTAAAAACTATCCAAAAAACAATTCGTGGCTGAAATAAAAAAAATACTTCTTATTGGCAATCCAAATTCTGGGAAATCATCCTTATTTAACCAGTTGACAGGAATTTTTCAGAAAATAGCCAATTATCCTGGCGTAACAACAGAAAAGAAGTCTGGAATCCTAAAAACTAGTCATCAGGATTTTGAAATTATAGACTTACCAGGCTGCTATTCACTTTATCCAAATTCTATAGATGAAAAAGTGGTTATAGATGAATTGATAAATCATCATAGTGAATTAATTATTTTTGTAGCAGACGCCAGCAATCTTCAGCGCAGCCTGCTACTCTACACCCAGGTGGCAGACTGCTACCTTCCCAATATAGTCGTAATCAATATGGCCGATGAACTCTCAAGAAAAGGAGAGGAAATTGATATTGAATTTCTTAGTAAAGAGCTGGGGGTTCCAGTTTTTCTCGCCAACTCTAAAAAAGGTGAAGGAATCGACGCTATTATTCATTTCATAGAATATAGAGATTTTAAAGCAAATGAATATTTTTTTGGTAATTCTGATTTATTTGAAAATAAAACGAATGACCATGCGCTCAACTACCGAGAGTGGCAGCAATACGTATATGAAACTGCCAACAATGCTATCATAGAAAATACGAAGCGAAAAGAAATCATATTTAGATACAATAAAATAGAAAAAATACTTCAACTTACCACCCGAAAGACCGCCAAGGCGTTTAAGCGACTCCGATGGACAGATAGATTAGACCAGTGGGCCTTGCACCCAATTATTGGCTATCTCTTATTATTTCTTATTCTATTCGCTGTATTTCAAACACTATTTACACTCGCCTCCTACCCTATGGAATGGCTCGATAGCTTGTTTGGCGCTATTGCTTCATATCTCCAAACCTTTGAAAATCCAAAGTGGTTTATCGAATTTTTAGCGGAAGCAGTTATTCCCGGAATAGGAGGAGTACTCATTTTTATCCCGCAGATAGCTTTGCTCTTTCTGCTAAATACATTTCTAGAAGAAAGTGGTTATATGGCTCGTATCGTCTTCCTTCTCGATAGATTTATGCGTCGTTTTGGATTGAGTGGAAAAAGCATTTTACCTCTCCTTTCAGGCAATGCCTGCGCTATACCTGCCATGGCGTCTACTAAGGCGATTCCAACACACAAAGAACGCCTCATCACTATATTGACTATTCCATTTATGACCTGCTCAGCTAGGTTGCCGGTCTATGCTTTACTCATTTCTATCACCATACCTTTAAAATTTCAAGGGGCAACTCTGCTAGGACTATATCTACTAGGTGTTATTTTTGCTCTATTATTCGCATGGATTCTCGATAAAAATATTCAGACCAAAGAAAAAAGTTTTCTCATCATGGAGCTGCCGCCTTATCGTCTTCCATCATTCAGGAATGTAGTGACGAATATAAAAAATGCGGTCATACCATTTGTAATGACGGCAGGAAAATTTATTATTTCCATTTCTATTATACTCTGGCTTTTAGGTTCTTTTCGTTTTGAAAATAGACAATTAGAACGAACTCATATTGAAAATTCATTTCTATCCCAGATTGGCAAAAGTATAGAGCCTGTTATAAAACCATTGGGTTATGACTGGAAAATTGGTATAGCCTTATTATCCTCCTTCGCTGCTAGAGAAGTCTTTGTATCAACCTTAGCTACGCTCTATCAGATAGACTCAGAAGATGAAGGAACTATTTTTGAAAAAATTAAAAGTCAAAAACACCCGAATACAAATCAACCTGTCTATACTTTAGCCGCAGGTGTTTCTCTTCTTTTGTTTTACGCATTTGCCTTACAATGTATGAGTACCCTAGCGGCTATGAAAAAAGAAACTGGCTCATGGAAATATCCATTATTTTCATTTCTAGTTATGTTTGTGCTAGCTTACAGCAGTGCTTTTGCAGCCTATAATATATTTAAATGAATCTAGTAAATTTGCAAGGCATAAAAATCAATAAATAGGCCTTAGTCTAAACTATCTTGAGATCAGTCAACAAGAGTATAATTTATGTTTCTAGTCATTTTAATTTATGTTTTTCCACACTCTATCTACAAAACCGCAAAATAATTTGTGGATAAGTCCTATTTTAGGGCATATTAAGAAGAATTTTATTGAATTATTCCTACTATTGCATGGCAGGTGAATACAGCTCCCAAATCATTGGATTTAGACTGTGTCGAAATGAAATATAAATAAGTTAAGTGTGAAGTTAAAGAGATTAGAGGTCAAGGGATTTAAAAGTTTTGCAGATAAAACGGTTGTTCATTTTAATGACAACATCACTGGTATAGTAGGCCCTAATGGCTGCGGCAAATCTAATATAGTCGATGCTATTCGATGGGTATTGGGTGAGCAGAAGACGTCTCAGTTGAGATTGGAGAAAATGGACAATGTCCTATTCAATGGTACCAAAACGAGGAAAGCCAGCGGTCTTGCAGAGGTTTCGCTCTCATTTGACAATACTAAAAATATCCTGACAACAGAATTTCAAGAAGTCACCATCACCCGCCGCCTCTATCGCACTGGTGAGAGTGAATATAGAATCAATGACGTACAATGCCGTTTGAAAGATATCCATAATCTATTCATCGATTCAGGAATTGGCAGTGACAGCTACGCTATTATAGAGCTGGGTATGGTCGATGAGATATTGCAGAACAAAGAACAATCGCGTAAACGTCTATTCGAGCAGGCCTCGAGTATCAGCAAATACAAAATTAGAAAAAAGGAATCACTTCAAAAGCTGAAAGATACTGAAGAGAGTTTAGAGCGTTTGAAAGACATTTTGGCGGAGATAGAAGCCAATATGAAAACGCTGGAAACTCAAGCTAAACGTGCTGAGAGGTATTATCAAATCAAGGAAGAATATAAAACCTATTCCCTAGAATCCATCAAGTATCAGGTCAGCAACTATAAGACGAGCTACAATACGCTCTATGCCGACAAGGAAAAAGAGCTAGATAAAAAGAAGGAAATAGAAACAAGCATACAATCTAAAGATGCCGAAACTCAGCGACTAAAGCTAGAGCTAGTCACCAAAGAAACAAGACTAACCGAGGTTCAAAAAAAGGTCAATGAACTGATAAGTGGTATAGGAAAAAATGAGAATGAGCGAAATCTATTGCGTGAGCAAATCTCAAACCTAGCTAAAAACAATGAGCAAATAAAAACTCAAATTCAGGAAAGCCAAGCAGAGATAGAGCGAGTGAATGTATCACTGAGAGAACTCAATGAAGTAGTCCATGTATCTCAAGAAAAATTCAATCTAGTAGAGATAGATAAAAAAGCGATTCAGGAAGAATTGGATGCGAATGAAAAGACATTCTTAGAGAGTAAATCACTTGTGGATCAAGATAAAAACTTATTCTCCGAAACACAGAAGCATGTATACGAACTAGATAAAAATAAATCGGTACTTCAATCGCAGATCATCTTAGCCGAAGAAAATAGACTGAAAATAGAAAATGAATACGAAGGCCTTTATCTAGAAAGAGAGACACTAGATAGTGTATTCCATACGCTGACGCAGTCTAAAAATAAACTAGAAGAAGAGCTCCAGATACTCTTAAAAGAAGAGGAGGCTATTAAAAACAGCATCGAAGAGAAAACCGAACTAGTCAATCAGAAAAAAGTAGAACTCAATCAAGTTCATCGAAAAAATGATAGTAAGAAGAATGAATACAATCTTCTGAAATCTATGATAGATAATCTCGAAGGCTTTCCAGAGAGTATAAAATTTCTCAAAAAGAATATACCCCTCTTCGAGCAGAAAAATGTCTTCTCTGACCTCATCGTATGTGAGGAAAAATATAAAATAGCCATCGAAGGACTTATCTCAGGCTATGGAAACTACTTTATAGTCGATACACTTTTTGATGCGCAGCTCTCTATCCGAAAACTGAAAGAACAGAACGCAGGTAAGGTAGGCCTCTTCGTGATGGAGCTCGTAGATAAAATAAAAACTCCTGCGCAGAAGACCTACCCTGGTCTTATTTCTGCTTCCGAGGTGGTTCGACTCGACCCCAAATATCAGTCGCTCGCAGATTACTTATTTCATAATATTTATTTTGTAGAAGATCTAGAGCAACTCAGCCTTAACCAATTTGAAAATGAAAATATAAAAATCATAGACCTCAAGGGTACCGCAATACTAGATAGACATGCCCTCTATGGAGGCTCTGCTAGTTTATTCGACGGAGCGCAGGTAGGGCGTAGTAGAAATCTAGATGCACTCAATGCCGAAATTATAGGACTAGATAAAGAAGTAGCTATCGTAGAGAAACAGCATAGCACGCTGCTCAAGGAGATAGAAGAACTCAAAACCAAAACAAAAATCCAAGCAATAGAAGAATTGCAGGTAAAATTCTCCAATGTAAAGGATGAATATGCTAAAAAATCAGTCATGGTGGAACAGACCAAAACCAGACTGATGCAGCTAGAAGAAAAACGAGTAGAATTAGCTGATAGCAAAGTGACCAATGAATTAGCTCTTCAGAAAATCGATTTAGAACATACCGATTTACTAAAAAATCTAGACGCTCTAAAAGATAAAAACGACCAAAACCAGATAGCACTGGATGCCTATATGGTCAAATACAATGAGATCAAAGAGAAAGCAAATAAAGTAGATGTCGAGTACAATACTCTGCATATTACTATCATGCAGCAAAATCAGCAGATACTATTTTTCACTAAGCAGCTAGATACATTGACGAATAATGTCATTCAATTTCAAAATAAAATAGATAGCCAATACAAAGAAGAAGCAGAAAAAACAGAGAAGTTATCTAAAATGGAGATGGATATTCTATCGAACTATACAGAGAGAGATAGTCTCAATACCAATGTACAAGATGCAGAAAAAGACTACTTCACTTCTAGAAATTTAGTAGCTGAGCAGGAAAACACGCTGCGCGAAATCCAAGGACTACTAAGCCGTCAGACAGAAATTGTCTACACGTATGACAGCAAAATTCAGGAAATGCGTCTGCAACTGCAGTCTATCAAAGAGCGATTGAAAATCGAATTCGAAATAGAACTAGATGAATTCATCAATTCTGACCTCACGGTGACGATGCCGCAAGATGAGGTAGATACTAAACTAGCTCACTTCAGAAAACGACTCGACACCTATGGAGAAATTAATCCGATGGCTATAGAGAGCTATAATGAAATGAAAAAGCGCTACGATTTCCTCGTAGAGCAGAAAGAAGACGTCTTAGCTGCTAAAAATGACCTGCTAGAAACCATACGAGAGATAGATGCCAATGCCAAGGAGAGATTTTTAGAATCCTTCCATAAGATTAGAGAAAACTTTATCCGTACCTTCCGCATACTATTTACCGAAGATGATGACTGCGACCTCATACTAGTAGATCCAGACAATCCGATAGACTCGGACATAGAAATTATAGCGAAGCCCAAAGGTAAAAAACCACTGACCATTAATCAGCTATCAGGCGGAGAGAAAACACTCACGGCTACGGCTCTTCTCTTCTCTCTCTATCTGCTCAAACCTGCACCATTCTGTATATTTGATGAGGTCGATGCCCCACTGGATGACACGAACATAGCTAAGTTCAATAAAATCATAGAGGAGTTTTCTAAAAACTCACAGTTCATCATAGTCACTCACAATAAGCAAACTATGGCCAGTGTAGAGGTGCTCTATGGTGTCACCATGATAGAGCAAGGAGTAAGTCGTGTAGTGCCTGTAGATTTTAGGACTTTGGCGGAGAGTGCGTAAGTTGTTCACTCTGCATACTATTGTGAATAACACTAAAAAAAGCTGCTACACATTGTGCAACAGCTCTAGTATAAAATTTGATTATATCTGTCTAGAATATCTCACTAGCAGAGAATAGAAGAGCACCTTCTATCTGAGCGTTTTCATCGCTATCACTTCCATGCACCGCATTTCGCTCTATGCTTTCAGCATATTTTTTTCGTATAGTTCCTTCTTCTGCGTTGGCAGGGTTAGTAGCACCTATCAGTTTACGGAAAGACTCTACAGCATTTTCTTTTTCTAATATAGCCGCTACGATAGGACCTGAGGTCATAAAGGTTACTAACTCCATATAGAATGGTCTCTCTTTGTGCACAGCATAGAATTCTTTTGCTAATTCCTCGGTCATGTGAGTATATTTCATAGCCTTGATGGTAAAACCATCTTTTAGGATCATATCGATGATGCCGCCAATGTGACCATTAGCTACTGCATCTGGTTTTATCATAGTGTACGTTCTATTGCCTGCCATTTTTCTGTTTGTTTGGGGGTTAATATTAAATTTTGAGTTGCAAAATTAGACCATTTGGTTTAAAGGAAAATTTAAAACATACTAAAAAACTAAGGCATAAAAGAATAAACTGTTGGGGATAAGCTAATTTTTTTGGTGGTTCTTACTTTTATATTTTTTAACCACATAGGACACAATAGAAAATCGAAGATTTTTTCTATGTATTCTCTTGACTTAGACCCTCATTAAATATTGAACTTATTTGATATTTTATCATCTATTTTTCTCAAAGTCTTATTGCATGAAGTGCTTATATCCTTGTATAAAAGAATTATTCTTCGTTTTCAAAATATTCAAAAGTAGAAAACTATGTGCACTATGTGTTTGATTTTTCATAATAGAATTAAGTTTAAAACAAGTTTTACTCTAAGGAAAAAGCATGGACTCAGAAAGTCTGAATATTATGCGCTATAAATTCCTCAAATAAAAATTTTACATTAGATTTGCATAAATCCAAAATCAGCATTAAAAACGCTGATTCGTACAAGATTTTGTATTTCAATCTTTTAGAAATATTGAAACAGAATCTATAACGGGGTTAAACCCACTTAACGCCTCAGTCTTCTCCTTCGTCAAAGCCTAATGCGTAATGTGGGATAAATTTTATAAGTTGGGGTTAATTATTGATTTTCAACGACATACATAAAACCAAGTCTATACAAATGGAGCGATTCCCAGAAAATGAGCTAAAAAAACTACTAGATGAATTAGGGAAACGACCTCCTATCACCATTATCACTCATTTCAACCCAGACGGGGATGCCATAGGTTCTTCCATGGCACTCAAGTTGTATCTGGAGAAGCTAGGATTCAGCGTAGACTGCCTCTTCCCTTCCCCTTTCCCCCCATACTATAACTGGATACCTCGTGTGGCTGAAGCCAAAGTATATACAGAAAAGGATAAACAAAGTTTCGAGACTTATTTCTCAGCAGACCGATTGATTTTTTGTCTAGATTTCAATCATCCTTCTCGAGTCAACCAGTTGTCTGAATTTTTAACCAACTCCAAGGCTAAAAAAATCCTCATAGATCATCATGAAGAGCCTAGTTCTAATTTCGATATGTGCTTTAGTTATCCAGGTAGCAGTAGCACTTGTGAACTGATTTACGATTTTATGATGCGCTATGATACCAGTGCGCTAGATAAGGATATAGCTAGCTGCTTGTATACCGGTTTGCTTACTGATACGGGCGGGTTTCAATTTTCTTCGACCCATCCCAGTACCTTACATATGGCCGCTAACTTGATGGAAAAAGGTATCAATGCGACAGAGATATATAACTTGGCGTTCAATAATTTCAGTTTAAATCGACTTAAATTATTCGGCCATTGTATCTCTAATAATATGAAAATAGTCGAGGACAAGAAACTAGCCTATATGTGGATAGACAGACGGACTAAAACAAAATTTGACATTCAAGATGGCGATACAGAAGGCTTAGTCAATTATCCTATGAAGGTTCTGGATATAGAAGTCTCCGTATTATTTAAGCAAGATTATGATAAAATTCGGATTTCATTTAGAAGCAAAAACGATGTTGATGTCAATAAAATAGCTCGTCAATACTTCAACGGAGGCGGTCATATCAATGCCGCTGGAGGTATGAGCAAACAGAGCTTAGATGAGACTTTAGCTTATTTTGAAAGCCTAATACCTACCATATTTTAATATGAGTAGCCCTCAACAAAAGTTGGCTTATTTTCTCCTCATCCTAGTCAATCTGATCTATGGAGCGAATTATAGCATAGCTAAAAATATAATGCCAAGCTACATAGGTCCTTATGGATTTATATTTTACCGTGTATTCATTTCATTGATACTTTTTTTCTTCATCTACCTTATTTTCCTCAGAGAAAAAATAGCTAGAACGGATTGGTGGCGTTTTTTGGGCTGTGGTTTATTCGGTATTGCACTCAATCAGTTGCTTTTTTTCAAAGGCATCAGCCTCACCAGCTCTGTGCATGGAGCACTCCTAATGATAACCTCACCTATGTTTACCTATCTACTATCGCAGCTTCTAGCCCGCAAGAAAATAAAACTAAAAAAAATTGGAGGGATTGCCCTTGGAATCCTAGGAGCATCTATACTCATAGTCAGCTCTATAGAGAAAAATCAGACTGCTAGTGCTTTAGGTGACCTGCTTGTTATTATTAATGCCTTATCATTTTCCATTTACCTCATCCTCGTCAAGCCACTGATTAGTCGCTATCATCCTCTCACGATTACCTTTTACGTATTTCTAACTGGCAGCGTGTGGGTCGCTATTTTTGGTTATCAGGAAGCTGTGGCTATCGATTTTTGTCAGCTACCAAGTTCCTTTTATTGGAACTTTAGCTTCGTCATCGTATGTGCTACCTTTTTAGTTTATTTATTCAATAATATGGCCATGCGCGCTGCATCTCCCACTACTGTTAGCAGTTTCATTTATCTACAGCCCCTTTTTGCCATACTTATTTCTATCTCATTTACAGCAGAAAAAATGACATTATATACTGTCTTTGGAGGTATTTTGATTATATTTGGACTTTGGCTCGTAAATCAATCTAAATAATCTCTTCAGATATGGTCAGTTCAATGACAGGTTTTGGTTCAGAAAATCTCACCCTAAGAGATATCAATTACGTGCTAGAGTTAAAAACACTCAATAGCAAGGGTTTAGATTTCATTTTCAAATCACCTAGCCTATTTCGAAATCTTGAAATTCAGTTCAAAGCCTTAGTTCAAAAAAATCTAGAGCGTGGGAAGCTAGAGCTATCAATACAAAGTAAAGATGGCAAAAAAGGTTTTTTTAGCATCAATGAAGATCTTTTTATACAGCAATACGATTTTTTAAAAAATCTAAAGCTCAAAGTAGATTCAAGGGCCGAGGTATTTCCCCTCGTAGTGCAGAATTATAGCACACTAGTAGATATAGAGGAACTGACACCAAAGGAAGTAGTGCTCATTACCAATACCATAGAGAGTCTTTGTCAAAAAGTAAATCAGTATAGAATAATAGAGGGCAACGTAATTAAAAATGACCTCCTAGATTGGTTAGGCAAAATTGACCAAACTAAAACGATCATAGCTGGACTAGGTGATAAACGGATTGAGAACAGGAAGGAAAAATTATTAACTGGGATACATGAAATTACCACCGCTACAGAAATAGACTATAATAGGCTAGGACAAGAAATGATTTACTACATAGAAAAACTAGATATTAGCGAGGAATTGAGCAGGCTTCATCAGCATATCATCCTTTTCAAACAGACCATAGAAGGCGATGAATATGCTGGGAAGAAATTAGGGTTTATAGCACAGGAACTAGGACGCGAAATCAATACTATCGGCTCCAAAGCAAACGATAGCGAGATACAGCATTTGGTTGTAGATATGAAAGATTTATTAGAGCGAATTAAAGAACAATTAAATAATGTGGTTTAACCTAAAACCTAAGTCATTTTTATGAAGAAGAAATCCATACTCATCACAGCCCCATCGGGTGCAGGAAAGACTACTTTAGTAAAAAAACTATTAATCGATTTTCCACATTTAGAATTTTCTATCTCGGCCGCTACGCGTGAACCTAGAGATCATGAGAAAAATGGTGTAGATTATCATTTCATTACAGAAAAGGAATTTCGTAGGAAGATTGAGGAGAATAACTTTTTAGAATGGGAAGAAGTCTATGAAGGCTCTCTTTATGGCACTCCTAATTCAGAATTGGATAGAATCTATAGACTAGGTAAAATTCCAATCTTCGATATTGATATTATGGGAGCCATGAGTGTAAAAAAGTTATTGTGCACAGATGTACTTTCTATATTTATAGCCGCTCCTAGCTTACAGGTATTGGAGGAAAGGCTGCGAAATAGACATACAGAAACGGAAGAGAAAATACAAACAAGACTAAATAAAGCCATCAGCGAAATGAAATTTGCAAACTTCTTTGATAAAAAAATAGTCAACGATGATCTAGAAATAGCTTATGCCAAATTGAAAAAAATTGTGATACATTACCTAGAAGGATAATCTATTTTCATTAAGAGCTTAGACCTCTAACCGCTTTCATAGAAAAGACGAAATTGCAAAGAGTGAATGGATAAGTTTCTTCATCTAATGTATCTACTTCTAAGACTCCAAAATCACCCAACCCAAGTCCTAACCAAAAAACTAGTGAAAAGAAAAATGCTCCAAAAAATATGCTTGAAAATTTCAACTAAGTTCAGATAAAAGCATCTTATTCCTGATTATTTCCCTTCTTAATGGCTTTAAACTATCGGTCTCATGCCAGGATTTGGCTAGGTAAAATACTTTAGGTATAAATTTAACCCCTATAGAATTGCCGTGAAACAATTGTAAAATCTGAGGCTTGGTTATAGTGCATTCAGGTTCCAATACCATAATTACTCGCTGACCCAAAACAGCATCCTCCTCTCCTGCTAATATAAATTTAAAAGGCAGAAACAAACTCCATTCCTTTTCTAATTTTTCAGGGTTTATTTTCAATCCACCAGTATTAATTAAATGATCTTTTCTTCCTAAAAAAATAAAATTTGACGAATTTATGCAGTCTATAATATCATTCGTCACTACCTTTTCTGGCAGAATAAAAGGGTGATAAACTTCAAGACAATCCATTGTATTGACATTGACCTCAAAACCTTCCAAACACTCGAAATAAGCATCATTCCTACTTATACTTCTCACTGCAAAATGGCTAATAGTTTCGGTCATAGCAAAACTCTCATAAAAAACAGTTGTTAGATTCAGACCTAATATTTTATCCTCTAATTCTCTAGAAACTCCACTAGCTCCAATAAGGCAAGTTTTCACCTTAGAGAAAAATTGAGGATTATTCTCCAATATATGATTTACGTGTATTGGGGTTAGTGATATAAAATCAATAACGGGAATAAGTACCTCGCTATAAAAATTTAATGAAGGGCGGACGACCTCGACCTTGGCACCTGCCAAATGCGCGCGAATTAGTAGCATTTTAGAACCTATATACTTAATATCAAGGCATAGGACTAGATGCGTCAAATTCGTTATTCTGAAAAAGTTATTGGACAGATGAGCACTTTCAATAGCCTTAATCTTATCTATTTCTAGTGCCTTGGGGTCTCCCGTGGAGCCAGATGTATAAGAAACGAAACTATTGGAAACTAGAAAACACTCTAGAAAATCCAAAACGGACGAAAAATAAGCATCCTGTGCGTAATTTTCTCGTAGAGAATTTATATTTAAATGTTCGAAATCTAAGAACATTTCAAGTTTAAAAATTACTTAACGCCATGCAATGCTTTAGTTGCCTCATAGTTGAGGGCAGTCTTCTCCATTCGCACTTTCACGTTTGTATCTATTTCGATAACCATCATATTCTCCTCCGTTCTGATATACTTACCGTGAATACCAGATGTAGTGATGATTTTTGCTCCATTTGCAAGACCATCTATAAATCCAGCCATTTCCTTTTCTCGTTTCTTCTGCTTAGGGCCAATTATAACGAACTGAACTACCAAAAAGATACCCATCATTAATAATAATAATGGCATCATATCCATACCACCTTGTGCTTGTAAATAAATCATTATTATAAAAATTATTGGCAAATATATATATCTAGAGCAATATAGACGTATTAATCTTATTACTTAGTCAAATAAATTATGGTTTAACCTGGACTCTAAAAGATAGCGTATGTACTTTTTCGCTTGAATTACAATTCACCTTGACACTTTTTTGATAACTCCCAGCTTTCTCGTTGCTATCAAACTTAGCTACAATAGAATCTTTACCTCCAGCTTGCAAGGGATGGCGAGAAAACTCAGCTATCGTGCAGCCACAGCTCGGACTGACGGAAAAAAGCATAAGTGGAGCTTTCCCTTTATTTTCATAGTGATAAACTAGTTGATATTCCTTCCCTTCTTTTACTGTGCCTAGATCCAGCATTGTATCCTGAAAATAAATTTCTGTAACTTTGCTATACATTACAGTATCTATTGAAGATATATTAATATTATTGTTAAATTTATCTTTAAGGCCTTTAGAAAAATCTTGACATGAAGACAAACACAATGAAGTAATCGCAATAAGACAGAATACTTTATTCATAATTGGAGTCAAAACTAGCTGGTAAGAGTTTTTATTGTTTGAAAAATACTTAAAAGAAACTTTAAACCTATTTAAATCGAATATTGAGTGTTGCCATGATTTGACTAATAGAATTATTGGTAGAATATCCTACCTCATAATTATTCGCATTATCTTCATAGCTATAGAATGGTCTATAGTCTTTGAAACTTGTATTCATATAAGCGAGGTCTAATGACACCTGTTTTCCACGATACCCTAGTCCAAAAGTATAGGTGAGGGCAGAAGCATTATTAGCACCAAAAATAAAATCTTTACTGTAAGGAGTCGTACGATAGTTCATACCACCTCTAAACCTAAGACTTTCCAGCACAAATTCCCCACCTAGTTTAAATGTATGGGTATTGTTATTTTGTCTCCACAGAGCATCATTTAAGGCTGAGGTGAATTGAGGCTCATTATCTAGGGCGATCATCAAGCTTTTAAGATTATTAAATTCATATTCAGCGCCAATAAATCCGCGTTTACCTAGCAGATAACTTAATCCACCCCCAAACTTAAAAGGTGTGATGTAATTGAATTGGAACTCTTCTGTTGTCCATGGGGTACTAGAGCCCGCAGTGCTATTAGCATAGTAAGAGCGAGCGGTAATGGCATATTCCTGAGTTAGCTGAGTAAATGTAGGGGTATGTATATAGGCTGAAGCTCTCAAATTATCAGTCAATCTAACTAACCCTCCCAATTTAAGATTAATTCCAGCTCCGCTATACTTATCTATTTCAGAAATACTAAATCCACCATAACGACCATAAATTGAATTAGGACTAGAGCTAACTGGGCCATTATTGGTCTCATCGAGTATAAATTCTGTCTGATAGTTGACGATTGGAATACCCATTGAGACCCCAAAATAGTATTTATCCTTAATACTCGTAGACCATGCAAAAGAAAGCTCTGTAATACCGCCGCTAGTCTTCATTTGACCAAATTGAGATACATTGACAGAGTCCAAGTTTAGTGCGTCCTCATAAAAATCATACGGTGAAAACGAATAAATAGCTTCCGCATTGCGGGCTGCTAAAATTCTATTATATGAGTTAGCTATCGATGAATAGTTATTTTCAATCGGGAATGTGCCAGGAGCAGGAAAGTCTGTATTGAAATCTCTTCTCAAATACTCTGCCTCAGTGGCTTGAAGCGCCAAGTAGCTGCTATAGGAATAGGTCCGATTTCTACCCATACCAAAGTTAGTCGATCGGTTAAAATCTGCAGTTCTATTGAGGCCGATAGTTATATTGGATGAACGCATGACATCCTTATCACTTTTTCTATTGGCTATAACTGCACCCAGACTATTGATAGTAAATTTATATCTCCGCTGATCGAAATCTGTTTCAAATTGTCCTCTACCATCATTGAGGATATAAGTACTATTGACACTATTCAGTGAAAAAGTCGGAGTAAACTCAAATTCTGAGCGAGAGAACATACCTAGTCCTGCCGGATTGGTGCTTAGATTGGATACATCTCCACCTACGCTGCCTAGCACTCCCCCAGACCCTACAAACCTCGCGGTACCTTGCAAAGTGCTTTGACTAATATCTGTTCCCATTCTGAGCACTGCTCCAGAATATCGCTGTGCTGCGAGAAATAGTATACCCGCAGACATACCTATGGTGAGAGTTATCCTTTTTAACATAACCTATATTTGTATAAATTTGAAAAAATAATAATTAAAATCTGGATCCACCACCACTTCTTCCCGATCTACTGGAACCACCACCACTAGAGCCTCCAGAATTTTTTGTACCACCAGAACTATTAGAACCTGAATTCATATTACCCATTCGTGTAGGTGATGGATTGACCGTTGGACTAGGGGAACTAGTACCTTGACTTCCTCTAAATACAGGTGTATTAGTATTAGTATTCGTATTTGGACTAGGATTTCTGTTAGTATTACTTTGATTCTGTGAAGGTCTATATCGAGTATTTCCATAATCTCTATCAGGATCCATAACCCTTACCGCTCTGGAAATACGTCTTTCCGGTGGATTGACACTATTCCTGTTTCCATTATTCCAACCACCGCCCCAGCCGTTATTCCAGCCACCTCGCCATGAGTTCCAACCGTTATTCCAGCCGCCACCCCAAGAATTCCAGCCTGTATGACATCCCCATGGATTGTTCCAAGCATTCCATGAGTTCCAGCCATATGGATTACCCCATGAATTCCATCCGCCACCCAATGTGTTCCAGCCGTTATTCCATCCCCATGGATCGTTCCAACCGTTTCCTACTGAAATGACCAAACCACTTCCCCAATAAGGGTTATAGAAATTGGCAAATTGAGGATAAGAATACATATTTATAAATGCAGAACTAGGCATAACGTAATATGGGTCATACATCCTTCTCAGACTTCGTCTGTATCGGTAATCAAATTCTGGATTATAGCTGTCGTCTATATTTTCATAACTACCATCCCCTCTATTATCTGGTGGGTTTTGATAGACTATTCTAGGTTTTACTGGCTCCGGCTGATCATAAATGTCATCCTGCGCTTGGAGGATTAAACTGCCAAAAAGCGTACATTTTAAAAGCAATAATAGTCTCATAACTAGCGTAATTATAGTTTACATCAATATGACGTTAAAAATACAAATAAAGTTTAAATGTTTCACACTTAAAATCTGTTATATTTGGTTAAGCGGGAGTAGGCAAAGTTTTCGACTTTCCAAAATAAGAAAAACTCCATAATCCTATTACGGTTACGAGTCCATTTAAGATTAATATAGTATTGCCGTAATAAAAAGATGAGCCTCCATAAACAAAGGGATGCGTATCGATATAATAGGCTATAAATGGCGAAGTTATACATATAATTGGCACCACGCTATCCTGCACCTTTCTCTTAGTTGCTAAGCCGAAGACAAATAAGCCTAATAAAGGACCATAGGTGTAATTAGCAATTTTTAAAACTATATCTATGACAGCAGAGGTATTTAGTGCTTTAATAATCAATATGGCAAAAAGCAATAGAACAGCAAAACTTAGATGAATCAAGTTGCGGAGCTTAATATCAGGATTTTTATCTGCATCTTTTCCTAAAATGTCTATATAAAAAGATGTAGTCAAGGTCGTCAAAACACTATCTGCACTGGAAAAGGTGGCAGCAGTAAGACCTACTATAAAAGATACACTAGCCCATAACCCCAGCTGAGTGAGAGCTAAATAAGGAAACACCTTATCGGTATCGAATGACCCATCTCCTTTAACTGGCAAAGCTATACCCATGTTGTCCGCATAGATATAAAGCAATACTCCAAGAGATATAAAGAATAAATTAGTAATCAATAGAACAACACTAAACCAGAAAATATTCTTTTGAGATTCTCCTAAGGTTTTACAGGTAAGATTTTTCTGCATCATATTCTGATCTAAACCTGTCATACAGGCTGCTATGAATGCTCCACCTATAAATTGTTTCCAAAAATAATTTTTGCTATGTACATCCCAGCAGAACAATTCGCTGAGTTCATGCGCTTTGACTATACTAGGCGATTCTATCCAGCTAATGTTCAACTGACTTAATATAACGATAATAGAGACTAAAACCCCAAAAATTAGCAATCCAGACTGAAAGGCATCCGTCCATACTAAAGTTTTTATGCCGCCCTTAGTCGTATAGAGCCATATCAGAAAGATGATTATAGATACCGAAAGTGCGAATGGTATTCCCCACTGATCAAAAATAAATAGCTGCAATACAGAGGCAGCCAAAAAAAGCCGAGCTGCAGAACCTAATACCCTGGAGAGGATAAAAAAAAAGGACCCAGTATATTGCGAAAACAAACCATATCGCTCTCTAAGATAGCCATAGATTGATACTAAATTTAGCCTATAATATAGTGGTAATAAAATAAAAATAATAGCAAGATAACCCACGAAATAACCAAGAACGATCTGAAAGTAGCCAAATTTCGATAGCAATACAGCCCCAGGCACGGATATAAAGGTAACTCCTGAAAGGGAGTCCCCGAGCATACCAAAAGCTACTACATACCATTTAGAACCCTTGTCTGCATTAAAATATGAATTAGATTGGAGACGACGAGTCGTGCAATATGAAATAAATAATAATATACCGAAATAGACTAATATACAAATGAGTAGAGCAATTGCTGACATATTTGGTTTGGATCAAAAGTTAAGAAAAAACTCTAGGCTTAGCCGAAAAACGACTAGACTATTTCACTGAAATTATTCCTCCGTTTTTTTCTTCCTTGTCGTTTTTGCCTTTGGCTTCACTACTGGAGTTTCTTCTGCTGCCTTTTCTTCTGCAGAGGATGAATCTACCACATTTTCAGAATTGAACGATGCACCTATTGCAGATTCAGCTGGCTTGATGAGATCTTTATCAGCAAGTAAATTATACCATTTGACTATTTTTTGAATATCGCTAATATATACTCTCTCTTCATCATAATTTGGAATCACAGAACTAAAAAACTTCTTCAAATCTGCTGAATCAGCTTTAGGATTAGGTAAAACTGATTTTTTTTCCTTTATTTTAAGCATAACCTCTAACAATTCCATAGGCTCTTCGGAAGTGTAAATAGTTATATTATCTAATGGTGTAAATGAATGCGCTCTAGATGCAGCGAAAAACACTTTATCATCCTGCAGTGATTTTACGATTAGGCCATCTGCACGATGCTTGTGCATTTGATATAAACCTGGCAATTTTGAAATGGCTAAAATTTCACTAAAACTCATCTTTTCAATTAAATTATTGGGGTTATAGACTAAACTTCTAGGAGCAAATTTAATTGTTTTTTTTAATCTTTAGTTTAAATCATAGGAGCGAAGGCAATAATGTCTATTTCTCGAGGATTCTCACATTATCTATATACGCCATAGAAGCACTAGATCCCTTAGGTGGAGTAATAATAAATACAGGGGTAAAGAGGCCTGTCTTTCCTATTCTATCAATAATGTATGTGTAGTTAAAGTACACATGCGTCCAATTGGAATTTTTGTTGAGATAACTCTCTCCAAACATCAACCTAGTATTACCGCTAGCATCTGTGTATGCTAGTGCAGGTGCTAATATTCCCTCAGGCATATAATAATCAAATTCTAAAAATGTAGTTTTTTCAAAATTGAATGCTAAGGGTTTATTAAAGAAAGAGGTGGCGCTAGAATCTACTGATGTAAAATCAGCTTGCAACAGCATGCTGAAAGATCCATTTCTAGCCACACTACTTTTAGTACTTGCTGAAAAATTTAGCGTAGACTCCATATCATCATTTAAAATCAGACTAACGCCCGTAGCATAATCAAAGGATAAAATAGTATCTAAGAAATTGCCTCTAACCATATTGACTCTCAATAATTTAGAACTTAATAAAGGGTAGTCTATAAATCTAGTTGATAGATTATTTACCTTTACTATTGGAGTTACTACCATAGTTTTCAAGCCATCTTTTAGGATTGGCATATTAAATGGCAACTGCCATCGCCCACGAACATCAGATTCTACCGAAACATATAATCCGTAAATACCGGCATTGGCAATACCAAAGCCACCAGGAGAAACCTTAGCCGAGTCACATTTGAAATAAAAAGGAATCTCACTCGCTGCTTTTCTACAACTTTGAGTAAAAAAAATAAATAGCCCGAGGATAATTAAGCTAGACGATATCTTCAGATTTTTCATTATCAATTGTTTCTTCTGCGCTATCTTCTATAGATTCTATTTTTACTGGTACATCAATAGCTCCCTCCACTTTATCCCAAGGGCACTTACCAAGTAGTATTTCTAAATCCGACTTGAGGAGTACCTCTCTTTCTAATAAGAGGTTTGCCAAATTATCTAGTTGCTCTCGTTTTTCAGAAAGCAAATCAACAGCACGTTTAAACTGCTCATCTGATATGAGTCTCACTTCATCATCTATCAATTTTGCGGTCTCATCTGAATATGGCTTATCATAAGAATTCTGTGACATTTTGTAAAACGAAAGATTACCTACTTTCTCACTCATACCATAATAGACAACCATAGCATAAGCTTTTCGAGTGACGCCATCTAAATCGCCTAATGCACCTGTAGATATTTTATTAAATACGATAAGTTCCGCAGCTCTGCCGCCCATCGATACGCAGATATCATCGAGTATTTCCTCTTTAATTGTCAGATACTTTTCTTTAGGCAAATAAAGTGCGTGACCTAAAGACTCACTTCTAGGTACAATTGTGACACGAACAAAAGGGTGAGCATACTCTAAATACCAGCTTGTCAGGGCATGACCGGCCTCATGGTAAGCTATAACTTTTTTCTCCTCTGGAGTAATAATTGTATTCTTTTTTTCTAGACCTGTAGTCACTCTATCAATCGCTTCACTGATATCTATCATATTGACTTCCGTCTTATTTTTTCGAGCAGCTATTAAGGCTGCCTCATTGCAAACATTGGCAATATCCGCTCCTACAAAACCTGGAGTTTGCTTAGATAGCTCATGTGCACTGATATCTGCTCCTTTTTTTATTTTAGATAAATGGACATTAAATATTTGCTCTCTACCATTTAAATCTGGTCGATTAATATGAATTTGTCTATCGAATCTTCCTGCTCTCAATAACGCATCATCCAAAACATCTGGTCTATTGGTAGCAGCTATAACAATGATGCCCGTATCGCCACTAAAACCATCCATTTCTACTAAAAGTTGATTCAATGTATTTTCACGCTCATCATTTCCCCCTACAAGACCTTTTCCTCTTGCTCTGCCTATCGCATCGATTTCATCTATAAAAATAATACAAGGGGCTTTTTCTCGAGCTTGCTTAAATAAATCTCGAACTCTCGAGGCGCCAACACCTACAAACATTTCTACGAAATCCGAACCTGAGATACTAAAAAATGGAACTTTTGCCTCGCCTGCCATAGCTTTAGCTAGGAGGGTTTTTCCGGTACCTGGAGGACCAATTAGAAGCGCACCTTTCGGTATTTTACCACCAAGGGCAGTATATTTATCTGGAAACTTTAAGAAATCAACTATTTCCATAACCTCTTGTTTTTCTTCATCGAGACCCGCTACAGAGGAAAAATTAATATCACTTTCCGCGTCCTTATCGACCATGGTAGCCTTGGATTTTCCGATATTAAATATGCCCCCACCGGGAAAGCCACCTCCGCCGCCGCCGCCCATTTTACGCATCATAAATATATAAAAGGCAATCAAAAGTAAAATTGGTCCAAACATGCTTAAAAGACTACTAAATAAAGAACCAGTCTCCGTCTGTGGTATTAACTCTACTTCATTCAAGTTGTTTTTTTTCCTCAACTCTTTAATATGTTGTTCAAAACTACTGTGAGAGGCAATTTGAAGAAAAAATACAGGATTTTTTTCATCTAAAATTGTCTTCTTTTTCCTGAACGTATCGTAAATTCCCTTTTTAAAAGAGTCTGGTAAAATGTAAATTAAGGCTTTTTTACCATTGATAGTTTTTATTTGACTGATATCGCCTCTGATATACATCTTATCAAACTCCGTTCGGTATACTTCGCGACTTTCTGCCTCTGAAAACACATTGTTAAAAACCAAAATGCCGGTGAGTACTGCCATCACTATATAAATCCATATATAGCTTGGCTTATTATCAGGATTTAATTTTGCCTGCGGTTTTGGCGCTGGGGTTGGATTTGTATTTTTATTTTCTTCCACTTTTGCTTGTTATTATTATTTATTCTTTATCTTTTCTTCTAAAGGGATATAGGAGTCTGACCAGAGTTCTTCAAGTTGATAAAACTCGCGCATTTCTCTGTAAAACACATGGACGATAACATCTACATAGTCTATTATAACCCACAAAGCGTTTCGCTCTCCCTCCATATGATGTGGCTTAATTTTCAGAATATCGTTGACATCTTTTTCTACATTACCAGCTATGGCATTTACCTGCGTAGTGCTATCTCCATGGCACACTATCATATAATCTACAAAAGCATCTTCATTCCCTTTGAGGTTAATACATATCACGTCTTGCGCTTTTCTATCATCCAAGGATTTTAGGATTTGATTTACTAGTGGATTCTCTATTTTCTTTACTTTTGTGGGCAAGTCTAGCTATTTAATTGTAATAATTTAATAAAGATACAAATTTAAAGTAAAATAAGTTTCGTTTTGACATCTATTTCAGAATTAACGTTTTTTGGCACGCCAGTAGTGCATCTTAAAGAAATAAACTCTACCAATGAATACCTAAAAAATGTGACGAACCATACCCCTATGCTAGTTATAGCAGATTATCAGACTAAGGGTCGCGGACAATATGGAAAAGTATGGGAATCAGTAACCAAACAAAATTTAACCTTTAGTTTTCAATGGTATCCATGTAGCTTAAAAGTGGAGGAAGGTTATAAAATAGCTCAATTAGTTTCTTTAGTCATTTTAGAAACTATAAATCACTTTATAGATCCTAATAGAGCATCTATTAAATGGCCAAATGATATCATTATAATGAATAAAAAGGTCTGTGGTTTACTTATAGAGCCTAGCATTCAAAACAACCTCATTCAAAAGGTAGTCGTCGGTATTGGCCTCAACGTGCATCAGACTAAATTCCCCGAGAATATGCCTAATGCGAGCTCTCTTTCTAGTTTATTTCCAAATAGAACTTGGGCAATAAATGTAATTCTAGAAAAGATGATCACTTTTTTTGAAATGCAACTGCCCATTCTTCAGAATATAAATACTAGACTTTTCTTTAACAGCAACCTATATAAAATCAATGAGGTAATTACTATAAAAAAAGAAAATGAAATACTTCCATGCATCAATCTTGGTGTAGATGAAGAAGGATTCTGGGTATTGAAGAATTTATCCAACAATGATATCTTAACTATAGCTTCAAGTCAAGGAATAGAATATGTTTATTAAAGTCTGAAATTGAAATTATAGAGAACCGATTAATTTTATGCCGCATGCGCGGGACAACAAGAATAATTATGGACGGTATATATTTTGTAATAATTTAGATTTCAGTTAAATATAAATATATAATTTTGCGAATAAAAGATATCTGAATGGGCATAGAAAATAATTATACAGACGAAATAAGTTTAAAAGAACTTTCCAAAAAAATTATACGAATAAGCAATAAAAAGAAAAAGACATTTACATTATTGTTTGGCGGTATTATGTTGCTTTCTGCGGCTTATTTTATAAAGGTAATTATAAAACCAAGCTATAAGTCTGAGGTTGTTTTAAAATCCAGATATATAAAAAAAGAAACATTAAGTAAGATTTTAGATAATTATAATAATGCTGTAACTGATGAAAAGAATTTACTTCCAAATGAATTAAAATTTATATTTGAAAAGAATCATATAGTAAAGTTAGAAGCTCAAGAAATCAAACCAGATATAACCAGTCCAGACAGAAACGATGCAACTAAATACTACACAATGTTAACGACTTATTCTCAAAAACCGAGTAGCGACAACATTGAGAATGTGAACGCGATTATCAATGATATTAAGTTAAATGCAACTATTGATAATGATATAACCATAGGTAAGATAAAGACCGAAGAAGCCATAGCAGAACTAGATACTTTACTTAAAACGGCTTTGCCAGCTGGAAATTCTTTTAAAAATAGGCTGGAAGGCAACACAACAATGCTTGTAATGAATGATTTATATAAAAGTCTGAATGAGTTATTAAGTCGCAAATCGCAGTTAAAGACCGAATTGATGTATTATCAAACAGAAAATTTAATCTTCAAAATATCTCCTTTAGTATTGAAAAAAACCATCACTTATCCACTAGCAATATTTGCGATCGGAATAGGAGTTTGGTTTTTAATTTATACCTTCTGGATAGGTGTTACTATTGTTTTTGAAGATGAAGAATAAGGTCTATCCTTTTCTTAGTTTTATAATTCTTGTTCTTACTGCTTTCTTCTTTCTGCTTTTAGGAAGTGTGAATCTATATGATTGGGATGAAGCTAATTTTGCGGAAATAGCTCGTGAAATGATTCTTACAAAGAATTATCTTCAACCTCAGATTAATTATTTGCCATTTTATGAAAAGCCTCCTGTATTCATTTGGATGCAAGTGGCAAGCATGAAGCTATTTGGGATAAATGAATTTGCCGCGCGATTTCCAAATGCTTGCTTAGGTATCCTTGTAGCAATTACCTTATTTCTAATCGGAAGAAAAGAACGAGACTGGAGGTTTGGACTTATTTGGCTTATGTGCTATATGGGTTCATTTTTACCATTCATGTATTTTAGAACAGGACTCATAGATCCATGGTTTAACTACTTTATGTTTTTGAGTTTGTACTTTTATTATTTAGGAGTACAAAGTACAAAGTATAAGATACAAAGTATTGTAGCTAGTGCGATGTTTTTAGGATTCGCGGTACAGACGAAAGGACCTGCAGCTATGATTATTGTATATGGCAGTTTGGGGATTTTATGGATAATCTCTAGGTTTAAGTTCTACCTTGGATTTTGGAAAAGTATAGCTTGGTTCATATGTTCGCTTATTTTTTCTTGTATATGGTTTTATGTAGAAACGAAGGCACATGGAGATAACTATATTAAAAAATTTATAACATATCAAATTCGACTATTCACCACAGAGGATGCTACCCATGGAGGTCCATTTTACTATCATTTTATTGTATTATTGTTTGGCTGCTTTCCAGCCAGTTTTATTCTACTATTTAAAACCAACTGGAAAGAAAACTGGAAAGATGATTGGTTTAAAATTATGAGTATTTGTGGACTTTTTGTTGTGATTTTGTTTTCCATAGTCCAAACGAAGATTATTCATTATAGTTCTATGGCCTATTTTCCAATAAGCTATATTGCTGCTGTCGCTATTTATTCTAATAGTTTCAGAAATGAAAAATGGTTAAAACGTATTTTGTCTATAATTTTTTTCCTTCTCATAATTGCTATGATACTTTTTCCGATTTTTGGGAAAAATATAGAATCTTTACTTCCATACATTCAAGACACCCAAGCTAGATTGCAGCTAGGAACAGAGGTGGATTGGTACTATTGGGAAATATTGATTGGATTATTAGTGCTCGGAATATTTTTTGTGTTACGATACTATTTTGAGAATAAACTATATCCTTATTTTATATCGACGACCATTTTAGTCTTCTCTATGCTCCTGTTTTTCGCACCGAAAATTGAACGCTATACCCAAGGGACCTATATTGATTTTTGTAAAAGTTTAAAAGGTCAGGATATATATATTCAAACCTTATTTCTTAAGAGCTATGCTAGTCTATTCTATAGTGATAGGCAGCCTTTTCAGAATGATATTACAAAGGGGCATAATTGGATTCTCGAAGGCGACATTGACAAAAATGCATATATTATATATAAATCCAAAGATAGTGTTCTCTATAAATATCCGAAATCAGATATTGTTTTATACAAAACGATAAACGGATTTGATATATGGTATAGGAAAGGGGAGAAATAAATCCATTTATTTTTCCCATAAATAACCACATAAAACAATCTACCTTATAATTTTCAGACCAGTTTTTAAAATGAGTTTAGAATAATTTATCAAATTAGGGTTCTCAATATACAACATATTAAGTTCAATCTTTTTAGGCATGATCTCTCTAATATAATATTCTTCAGGATTAGACTGTTTTTCCAATAGTTCATTCTCATTAGAAAACTCAATGGAAGCTAAATCTGTGATTCCTGGTTTAACTGATAAAACTTTTCGTTGAGTTTCGGTATACAGGTCTACATATTTTTTGACCTCAGGTCTTGGACCAACTAAGGACATTTCACCTTTTAAGACATTGATCAATTGAGGTAATTCATCTATTTTATATCTTCGAATGAATTGTCCCGACTTTGTTATTCGAGCATCATTCATACCTACAGTCAATAATCCTTTAGAATCACTTCCTACTGCCATAGATCTAAATTTAAAAAGTTTAAAAGGAATTCCATTTTTACCAATTCTTTCTTGCAGGTAAAAAATGCCTCCCTTAGACTCTAATTGAATAATTAATGAAATTATTAATAAAATAGGGCTTAATAATAGTAAACCTAAGATTGAAAAAAAAACATCTAAGATGCGAATCATGAACCTAATACTTCTTGATAACTATTAACAACTGCTTGAATCACAGTATTGGTCTTTTCTTCATCTAGTCCGAAGAATATTGGTAAAGAAATTTCATTCTCCCATAGTGCATTAGCCACTGGATAATCTTCAATTTTGTATCCTCTAGACTTGTAAGCAGTCAATAATGGTAAAGGCTTGAAGTGCACATTGACACTTACATCTTTATCAAAAATTTTCTGAATGATCGCATTGCGCTGTTCTAATTTAATCCATTTTATTCTTAATAAATATAAATGATAAGAAGATGTTCTATTTTCATCCTTGTGAACAGGAACTATTGCCCAATCTAATTTAGAAAAAGCCGCATCATATTGTTCTACAATTCTTTTACGTTCTATTAAAGTTTCGCTATCATATCGTGCAAGCTCTATCAATCCTATACTAGCCAAAATATCCGTCATATTGCATTTATAACCTGCATCGATGACATCATACTCCCAAGCTCCTTTCTTGGTTTTATCGAGTGCGGATTTATTCTGACCATGAAGACCATAAGTGGAAAGCTCAGCATAGAGTTCGGTATTATTATATGGTTGAGGAAGATTCATAGCAATAGCTCCTCCTTCAGCGGTAGTTAAATTTTTCACAGCATGAAAAGAAAACACCGTAAAATCACATTGACTGCCGATGACCTTCGATTTATAGCGGGCACCAAAAGAATGCGCGGCATCATTCAAAACTAAAATTCTTCCTAATTTTTTTTGTCTTTCTGTGTTGGCTTGAAACTGAGCTCTGATAGAGTCTTCATTTACTAGGCTCATAATACCATCATAATCTACTGGCAATCCAGCTATATCTACAGGTATGATTGCTTTGGTTCTGGGAGTGATCGCTTTTTTAATATTTTCTATAGCTATGGTAAAATCCTCATTGACATCTACCATGATGACTTTAGCACCGCAATGTACCACGATATTGGCACTAGCACAATATGTATAAGCAGGAACAATGACTTCATCGCCTTCTTGAATCCCAAACCAATGCAAAAGCATTTCCGCACCTGAAGTCCAGCTATTGACAGCCATTACCTTTTCTACAGAGCAATAATCTGCCAATTGTCTTTCGAATTCTTTCGTTCTAGGACCTGTAGTTATCCAACCGCTTTTCAGCGCAGCTATCACTTCGTTGATTATTTTATCATCTATTCGAGGAGGGGAAAATGGTATCATACTATGTTATAATTTTTCGCAAATATAAGGTTTCCCCTTTTTCCATTTCAATTTCAAAACCTTTACTCATGTAAAATTTAATAGCACGAGGGTTGTCTATTCGAACCGACAGACCATAAGACTCTACACCTCTTTCTTTCAATAAAACTTCAAATTGTGACAACAAATTATTTCCTATACCTTTAGATTGAATACTATTATCTACAGCTATAGAAAGCAATCTAAATTTAGTTGAATTTACATGAGATTTACTGAAAGCCGCGAATACTACTGAACTAATCTTTTCAATTAAAAATTTAGGATTTGAGACTAAAAGTATTGCTAAATAGAATCTATTCAATCGTTTAAAAACACTTACTCCCTGGGAGACATTAATACCAGAAACAATGAAGCCAAGCGCCTTCTCGTCAGCATAAATAATAAGTGATAAATCAGAACACTGTATTAGAGCTTTATAATACTGCTTCAGTTTATTTGACGAAAATAATGATGTAAAATGACTATTGGAATATGCCGATTGATGAATACTAGCAAAATCATTGAGATATTGGTCAATATGCTCCAAGTCATTCGTTACTATCTTAAATTGATAATTGCCCATATACTGCTATCTAGAGAGAGTTTTGTGCTTGTCAGAAGGCCTTTTACCTAATAAAGCAAAATCTATAATTCCATTTAGGTAACCTAGCCCATATCCAACATGTAAAATAATAAATGTATAGATAGAGTATAGAACTCCTTTCAAATGCTTGGAAACCCTTACACTAGTTAATAAAGCTAATATTAGGTACAAATTTAAAATTGCTGCAAACATTATAAAAAAAGGCTTTGAAATAAATGTAAATGGAAATGTCATTAGAAAAATCACGAACAAAGCTGGAATAACTTGACGCAGTGTAGTTATAGTACTGTGTTTCTTGTTTACATATACTTTCCAATAACCATATTGGTAAAACTGCTTCCAAAGACTTTGAAAGTTGCTCCTCACGTAATATTTTAAGGATATCTCAGATGAAAAAAATATCTTTCCTCCAGCCTTAGCTACTCTATAATTGAAGTCATCATCTTGATTTCTTACTAATTCCTCATCAAAAAAGCCAATTCTTTCAAAAACAAATTTAGGATACATTGGACTAGTTACTGTATCGGTATATCCAGAATCGTTTAATGTCCTGAAATTTCCAATCCCCATGCCAAACTGAGAGGCCATACACTTAGAAATTACCTCACTTAAGAAGTTGGTATAACTATTTATTAGCTTACCACCTACACACCAGGTATTCTCATCATTTCTCAATGTTTTTAGGGCAACTCTCAAGTAATACTTCGAAATAATGTGTCTTGAACCAACAATTTGAAAAAAATCTACATCTTTGAAATGACTTTTTATTCCCAGATTAAAGGCAAATGGTGTCAACTGATGCGTATTGTCAATAACATGAACAAAACTAAACTTTTCAGCTATCTCCTTTATTACATCTCTAGTGCCATCATTACTCATACCATCTACTATAAAAATTGAGATAGTATCTCCAGCTTCTAAATCAGAATCTGCGATTGCATGAATGCATTCCGAAATATAATCTCTTTCATTACGGCAAGGTATAATTACAGCTATTTGACTCAATACAACTGGATATTTATGATTTACGAACTAGATAATTTAAAAATAATAAGTCATTATTTCGCAGATGTTCTGACTTTAGGGAAGACCTTGAAATATTTTTCTCGTTAACATCAATTCCATAATCTTTAATTTTTGATTTATTCGCTAGAATAAAATTAATCAAATAGTCTTGGAGACCTAATTCCATCAATTTCTGACTAACATCAAATCCTCTCTTTCGCTTATTAAATAATATTTCCCTAGGGATTTGGTCTCTGTATATATCTCTCAAAATCCATTTTCCATAGCCCTTCTTTATTTTATACAATATAGGCAATGAAATTGCAAATTCTACCAATCTATAATCCATCATAGGTAAACGGCTTTCAATACTATGATACATCGAGTTCCTATCTTCATATCGCAAAAGAGTAGGTATACTAGATTGAAGGACATCCATTACTTGTCGATCAATTATGGTCATTGAGGCATCCCCAATCATTTCTAACTTTCGCGTAGGTCGAATACTTATATAATCTGTGATTCCATGATTACTCTGGTTAAAGTATCGGTTTCTAAAGCCCCAAAACAGACCAATTTTTTTAGATTCATAAAACAACATATTACCAAGAGAGTACAATAGATTAAAAGAATTGCTAATTTCTCCATTTTTTAATCCATTTTTTAGAGAATGAATAAAAAACTTTCTATATCCAGCAAATATTTCATCTCCACCCTGTCCTCCTAATAAAACTTTAAAATTATTCTTCTTTACATTTTTATAGACTTGATTTTGCGCAACTATCGACAATCCGAAAAAAGGCAACTCTTGTGCTTCAAAAGTTTCTTCGAAAGCAGTAACTATTTCATCTTTAGTTTCCTCTATTGAGATATAGTTTACCTTAATTCGATTTTGAGTGGCGAACAATTCTACTAATTCCCCTTCGGAGATAGGATTAGAAGGATTACCAAAGGTAAAACCTTCAATATCAGGACTAATCGATTTGGCAATTTTTGCGATGATAGTAGAATCAACTCCTCCACTTAATGATACGGCCACTGGAACATCACTTCTTAGCCTAACTTTAACCGCATCATACATTAAATATCTGCACACTTCCATCAATTGGTCATATGATTTGCCGACATTTAACGCTAGTTTTTTCTCAACTTCTATTTTTAAATCATACCATCTATTTAAAGAAAACTTCAATCCGTCATTTAAGGATATAGTTGCTATTGTTCCTGCTTCTAAATATTTTACTGATTCATAACTAGTATTATCGCCTATGCCCTCAAATATGCCATAATGATAACCCCTCGAAAGATAGTCCATATCTAATTTCACGTTATTAGAATGAACTGAGACTGAATCAATAGATGAAGAAAAAAACACACCTCCATTAGATAAAAAAGAATAAACTAAAGGCTTAACGCCAAATCGATCACGAACTAAATTAAGCTCTCCATTTTGACTATCATAAATAGCAAAGGAAAACATTCCATTAAACCTATGCAGACAAGCTGAACCCCAATAAATCCATGAATACAATAGTACTTCCGTATCACCCTGAGTTTCGAACTGAACACCATATGATTTTAGCTCTTGACGAAGTTCTATATAATTATAAATCTCACCATTGAATACAACTAAATAGCGCTTATCACTGCTATAAAATGGTTGATTAGACGCCGATGATAAATCAATAATAGAAAGTCTAGAGTGAGCTAATGTAATTTTATACCTTTCGTAGTCTATTGATTTATAACTATAACTATCTGGTCCCCTTCGCGCAATACTTTTGTGCGCAAAAGAGTCTCGACTAAAATCAATTTTCGCAAAATCCTTTAACTCAATGGCCCCAGAAATACCGCACATTACTCTACAATTAATTTATTATATAATTTAATCAGTTTTCTCTCCTCAATATCCCAATTATACTTAGTTTTTACTAACTGATATCCATTTTCAGCCATAGATAATCTCAACTCTTTGTTATCAATTATTGTTTTTATTGCATTCGCTATCTGATTTATATCTGTTGGATTTACGCATAGACCACAATTATTAGCTTCAATTATTGATTTCCATAATTGAAAGTCCGATGCAATAATAGGCAATTTTGCTGCCATGTATTCGAACATTTTGACAGGCAGAGAATTAATAAAATTATTTGCTGGCAAAAGTGTAACCATACCTATCATAGACTCACAAATAGCCTTAGACACTCCATCCCTATCCAAATGGCCTAATTCATTAACTAATGACCATCCCTCATTAATCGATACTATTTCATTTCTGAGATTTTCGCTTTCAAACTTTCCGACTAGATTAAGTCTAACATTATCGGCTAATTCCAGTGATTTAACTACCTCTAATACTCCACGCACCTTAGTAATTCCTCCCACATAACAAATTAATCTTTTTTTCTCACTATCGGGCAAATGATTTTCAAATTCTTCCAAAATAGGATAGTTATTAATATCAACCGAATTTACACCTATTTTTAAGAATTTATCTCTAATATCAGGAGTAGCTGAGACAATAAAATCAAAAAAACGAAATACTGTAAATTCTAACAACCTAAATAAATAACTAAATAAAACTCTCACAATTAAATTCAAATACATTTTGTCCTTAATATCGCGGGGTATATCCTCGTGAGAGTCGAAAATAACCTTCCTACCACTAAGTTTCAATAAAATACCTATAGGAATAAGCTCCGGGTCATGTAGGTGATAAATATTAACTTTAAGATTTTGAGCAAGTCTGAATACATTAATCACCATTTTTGACATTCGTGATACTCTGCCACCTGCATTTCCACCAGCATCAAGTATTTGAACATTATCTTTAATTTCGTCTCCTTTACCATCCGCTACAACTAAGAAAATTTCATTTCCCTCTATTCTAGCTAATGATTTACACATTTTATGAAATATGCGAGTATCGTATCTAGGATGGGCGGAAGTTAAATGAGCAACTTTCATAAGTTTTTTTCTATGGTGTATCTATAAATTTCATTGACAAAACGATTAAATCAAATCTAATATATTAATTGATATCTATTCAAAAAAATTGATATTTGAATGTTTCATAAAGCTGTCGTACTTAATCTCATTTTAACTTATATATTTTCTCCCATTTCGCCACATTATATAGCCTCCATTTCTGATTATTGTCAAGCTTTTCGATGTTTAAGTTTTCATTTAAAATCTCTTTTAATAGATTAGAAGCCAAAATCTCGTTTCTTAAATCCTTTTCAATATATTTCATCCATTCATTGGTAGGAGCTTCAAAGCCTTTTTTATTTTTTCTCCACACGATTGATTTTGGCAATAAGGAGTCAACAGATTGCCGCAGGATAAACTTAGTCCAACCATTTTTGATCTTATGCCAAAAAGAAATTGATAAAGATAATTGCAACATTCTATAATCAAGAAATGGTAACCTGGCTTCAATAGAGTGTCGCATAGAATTTTTATCCTCATATCTTAATAAAGCTGGTAATTGAGTGCTATATATTTCTTGTTTTTGAAGATTGAAAAGATTGAAATAATTTACAGAATTCATTTTCAAATGGCTCTCATCTGCTTCAGCAATATATTTACTCTTTATGAAATTCGCTTTTTTTATAAGCAAGCATTTTCTTAGTTGAAATATAGGGAAATAGAAAGTAAATCCCAACATTTTGATAAGCGAAATTTTAGAATTTCGAATACCCTTTATAAATTCTCTTATTCCATTCAAGTTTCTTTGTTCTAGGAATATAGCTGGATAATACCTTTCATATCCTAAAAGACATTCGTCGCCGCCTTGGCCATCCAAAAGTACTACACAGTTTTTTTTACGAGATTCTTGCATAACGAAGTATTGCATATAAATTGAAAGCCCACCAAATGGCTCTTCTTGGGTGTAAATAACCTCATCTATATTTCTAATAAAATCATCTAAACTAGGTTTTACTATTGCTAAGTCTAAACTACAATGCTCCTGAACTTGAATAGCAAATTCACTTTCGTCAGTAGATTTTTCCGTTGACATAGCATGGATTGCAAAAAATGGATTTACATTTCTTTGAGAATTTAAACTAGAGGCAATTGCTGCAATTGATGAACTATCTAGCCCTCCGCTAAGACATGTTCCTACCTTTACATCAGATCTAAGTCTTAAACTTACTGCATCATACAAAGTATCTTTAAAAAGACTTAATACTTGATCATCTTTATAACCAGAGTAATTTGTTTTCTCAATATCAAAATACTTCTTAATTTGATAATCATTTGTATTTAAATCGTATACTAAATTATGAGATGGTGCTAATTTTGAAATACCTTCAAAAAAAGTATTATTCGTATGGTCAATAAAACCCCATACTAAGTAATCAAGTAGAATTGTATAATTAACTTTACGAAAATTCGTAATCTCTAAAATCTGCTTTATCTCCGATCCAAAAATAAATTGGGAATTATATCTAGCATAATAAAATGGTTTAACTCCAAATCTATCTCTACTAATAAAAAGAACATTTTTTTCTTTATCTAAAATAGAAAATGACCACATACCATTGAATCTAGAAACACAATCCTCCCCCCAGTAATCGTATGCACATAAAATTACCTCTGTATCACTATTTGTTTCGAAAGTATATTCATTTTTAATTAATTCATTTTTAATTTCGATATAATTATAGATTTCACCATTAAATATAATAGTATATTTTTCTTTATAATGCATTGGCTGATTTCCATCTATCGACAAATCAATAATCGAAAGCCGCCTATGACCGATTCCTAAGTTTTTGTATAAATATATCTGACTAGCGTCCGGACCTCTGTGATGAATGACTTCATTCATGCGTGATATTTCAGTCTCTGAGGCAGGATTCTTATTCAAATTTATTATACCTGAAATTCCACACATAATTTAAATCTTAGTTTTTGAAAAAAATTTGCTTAAAAATAATAAGAAAACGTATGTGGCAATAAAAGGAAGAATATAAAATAAAGACATATTATCAAATTCACCTTTAGGATATATGGCAAAGAAGTAAACCAATATCTGTGAGTATATCATTAAATACCATATATTATTAAATCTATTTAATAGATTATATGTATAGGCCATAAGAACACCAAAAAAAAACATTCCCAAAATTACCCCAAAAAGTCCAAAATTAAGATACATCTCACCAATACCAGTAGGAGGAATACTTCCTCCGCCAAGTAATGCACTATACCACCTATTTTTTATGACAAAACTTGTTTGATAGTCTACTGGTCTAATTGTCGAAGGTAATACGTTATACAACCATGTAAAATAGGATTTACCCATGTAAAATCCAATATCAGACTCCCAACTATCTATAATTTTCATGAGTACGGGGATATTCGGAATATTGCCCTTTTCTATCAAAAATTTAAACAAACTCTCTATCTTAAAAAATTCTGTCATTTGATCAAAAAATGATTTATTTACCATATTATTAAAAGCTAAGCTGCTTAGCGCCCGCAAGAAATACATAAATATACCTAAGCCAATGAGACTCATCAATCCCCAAATGTATAAAAAATGCTTTTTTCTTAATTTTTGGTAATGGTAGAAATATTGAATGACAAATACAGATAAAGCAAAATTTATTGTATGCAACAATCTACCCATCGAAAACTTTATAATAATAATCGATAAAAGGACAGAATAAAAGCGAAAGGTAAATTTATTTCTTTTTAAGCACAGATACAAATAAAGATAGACAGCAATAAACCCTAAATTATACATAATTGTGGTTCCAGATGACTCAAATTCATAGGTACGAATAGAAACATTGCTTAAATAATTAAAAACATTTCCTCCAGCAAAAATCCAAACATTATAGAAAAAATTTGCATAACATAATACTAGAAATAGTACAATACCAATTTTAAAAGAAAAGTCTGAAATATTTGATTCTGGTTTTATATGAATTTTAATTTTTTTTCTGAAAATAAAATATCCCAAATTCGTCATTATTAATCCAATAAGGCAGAGATAGGTTGCTTTTATAAAAAGCAAATCAATGTCCTGACTAAATGAGGTCAGTGTGATATATTCACTCTTATAAAATCCTACATTAAAGTAATAAACTATGGCTATAAACGAACCTATTGTGAAAAAATTGAAAAGTACAATAGGTTCAAAAAAAACTAAATTTCTATTTAATACAAAACCCCCTAAAATTGAAAGACCATATAAAACTATTCCACCTAATAAAATAGTATTATCGTCTAACCCCCCGATCAAAAGAAAAAGCAGAGACGATAATACAACTAATAGATAAGAAAGAATCTTCATTTTAAACTATAATTTAGTTTTATCGAATTAGCTAAATAATTTTCTTCGAAGAAAAAATTTAATTCAGCGGAGAGCTTGCTTATAATATTAGTGTCATATTCAGGCTTAAAACCCTTCTCAATTAATTTTACACATGCAGCTTTTCCAGTAAGTATTTCAATTGTATGAAGAATTTCTGGCACTGAATAGTAATTTAAATTTGTTATGTTAATGATTTGGTTTTGAAAAATTTGTTTATCTATAATATGCGTAATAAATCTAAATAGTTCTTGAATGCCGATTAAATTCTTATAAGCATTTACCCATAGGTCGAACTCGATACTATTTAAGACGTTCGATATAAATAGATTAACTAATGAATGATTATTCTGAGAGGCACCTATAATTTGTGGAATCCTGAAAATATAATGTTTGGGATAATTTTCCTTAAGGTAGTTTTCCATAGCTAACTTATGAAAATAATAAGGTTTGTTTATTTTTTCGGCATAAATCACATCACAGCTGCTGAAATAAACAATTGTTGAATTCTGATAAGGTAAAAAAGACTTTAAAAGGCCCATTTCTCTATCAAAAGAGTCCTCAGATGTAGTATTGGAATTTGAAACTCCTGATGCAAAAATCAATACATCCTTTTGTAATTCATATTTCTTAAATACTTTAGCAAGCATTCCACTACCTATCACCATAAAATAAACTTTTCCAATTTTTCAATATTGTCGACGCATCTAAGTCTTTAAGCATTTTCTGCTTATTAGATTCTGCCTCACTCTCAGATAAGTAAATAAAGTCTGAAAATGAAGAATTTTGAATCTCGTCAGTATCAAAAATATGTACTCCCATTTCTCTGTAATAATTATAAGGCGTAGTAATAGATTGGATGTATACTTTTTTATAAATACACAAAAGCAAATTAATATTACCTAAACCCTGCTGATGATAATGATTAAATACGCAAATATCTATATTTTTTAGAAAATCAAAGTACTCATCTTTGGACATATAGTCGTCTATAAATGTAATTTTATCTTTAAACAGACTTCTCCCTTTTGATTTAACTTCATTAATATACTGTAATCCACCACCATATGATAATATAACATATATGTGTATGTCTGAGTTTGAAAATTTTGAAAGTATTTCAAAGATTTCTAAGTGATTATTATTTGGGTCAGCTGAATTACCAGCTAATATTTTAGTAAATTTCCCACTAGGTTTTATTGGCTCAAATTTTTGAACAAAATTTAAGTCAATAGTTCCTGGGTACCAGGACTTTACATATTGTGCTGAGTGGTTATAAACTTTTTTACTTACTATAAAATCACCAAAAATATAGGAAGAAATATATCTTAGTCTTCGAATAAATACTTTTCGAATAGATTCAATAAATCTGTAATGTATACTATCATTGCATATTTTGTAGAAATAAAGATCGCCTCCCCAGATAACCCAAATAATTTTATCAAATGCTTTATGGTAACAAAACAGTATAAACAACATCAACTTAATATTATTAAGCTGATGAATAACTATTCTACTGGAATTTTTTATTTTTTTATATCCTAATATAAGATCTAAAGCAGATTTTGACAACTGACAATTAGACTGATTTATGTAGAATTCATTAAAACTACTTTCCTTTCCTCCGTAAATTACAAAAAAATGACCTCTTGGGTCAAAATTATTATTAATAAACTCGATAAAATTACGAGTATAGATTGAGTCTGAAATAAAATGTATTATCATAGTTCGTCTGCGTATAATTTAAATTTCATTAAGTTTATTAGCAATAGTCGACATGCAGAAAGACTTTGATAGTATTTTAATTAAATTATGTACTAATTAGTTAATAGCGCTCGATACCAGATTAAGACTAAAATAAGCAATAAGCTAGACATAATCATATAAATCAGTAGAACATGAGTTATAGCCAATCCTAAAAATCCTGCACCGATTGCAAATGGAAGAATTTTAATTAATGAATATATAATTTCAATTTTAAGTGCTGTCTTTTGTTGATTAAAAATAATTGGGATATTTGCAAATGAGGATACGATAAAATTTAGAATTATCCATAAAGAAAGTATACAAATAAATTTCCCTGAAACTGCCCATTGATTGCCAAAAAAGAAACTAAAAATAGATTCAGCAAATAGTAAACAAGGGAAAAGTAAAATTGAAAACAAAATAAGTTTTTTCAATACATTATAAAATTTTAAACTTAAGGCTTCTTTATTATTTATATTTTCAGAAAACTCTTGACTAATTACATTATAGATAGCAGCAGAAATCAATGCCAATGGAGCTTGTATATATTTAAGACCAAAGGTAAAACTACCTAAGACCGATTGATCATAATAAATCGGAATTAAGAGAATTGGAATACTAGTGGATAGAGTATTTAAAAATGTATGCGGAAGGGTATACTTGGGGAAATCTATATATCGTAACAATGTCAACCGAATCCGTAATGAACTAATTTTTGAAAATACCTTTTTAATTGTCTTATATTCATTTATCCAAACAAACAGAAATGAAACTAAATAACTCAAAATAAATCCATAAATTAAATTATATGATTTGAAAGTTTTAATATAGCCCAGCAAATTATATCCAGATTCGATACTTGATTTAGTTATTCTTTGATAAGACATTTTTTTATATTGCTTTTCTCTATTATAAAATCTATCATAAATATTTACCATAGATAAAAGAAAGACAGCAAAAGGTAATGTAAGAAATATTAACTCATAATGAAAGATAAAATAACCAAGTATAGTAATTGCTAAAATTAAGCTTGATGCAAATACACTTAATAATATTGAAGTTAGCAAAAGTTGATCGGCTATTTTAGTATTAGAGGGGAGAATAATTGCCATCTCATATTTTAATGTTACAATTATTGAAAGCAACCCCACTAAACTTATAAAAAATGAATAGAAGCCAAAATCAGCAGGACTATATAGTCTAGATATTATTGGTGCTACTATAAATGGTATGATTTGAGAGATAGTGCTCCCAGAAAATAAGGCTATAAAATTTCTGCTAAATTCAGTTTTCATTCTTCATTAAGCTCAGGCAGCCATAAAATTAAATTCCCGAATGTAAAGATAAAGACTCCAAATGCTCTATTGAGATAATCTTCAAAGAGGCAATTTAGAATAATCAAGACAATAAACAAGCCTCCCCATAAATTATCTTGCAGGTAGTATCTATAAATAAGATATAAAAACATAAACATAAACGATACTAAAACAACTATACCACCTGAAAATAAATAAAACAAGAATTGTGAATGTGGACTATTTAAATATGAAGGTACATTGAATTTGTATAAATGTGGCGACGATATCATAATTGAGTCTATAAGAGGATATACATTGTTAATTCCTACACCAGAAACAATATGATTCTTTATAGTTGGTAAAACTCTATTATACAAGGTTATTCGCTCCTCATCTATACATTCAGTTACAAAACTCATTGGATTTTCAACAAAAGTTGACACATCAATAAATCTCTCAAATTGGATAAAACACAAAATAAGCATTATTCCAAAGAACAAGAGTAGCAATTTTTTCTTCAAAATTTTACTTAGCAAAAAAAAGATAGTCAACATTAGGAGTAGTAGAAGGAAAATAATATTTAACTTAGAACCCAGATAAAAAATACTTAAACAGAAAAATAAAATAATGATTAAGTAAAAAAACTTTTTTTCTTTAACACCGCAGTAAAGTTTCCCTAAAAAAAGTATGTTCAAGTTTATCAAGGAAGATATATAAGCATGGTGGGTATTAAGTTCTATGAACATATTTTTTTTATAATAGCCCCAAGAAGCTAAACTATTGATGTACTCAAACGAATTAGTAATTAAAAAAGAATTAAAATTTATTCCATTGAAATTCTTAAAGTCGATAGAAGTTTTATAAAAAATATATGCTTGCTCAACTCCATACTTTAAATATAAATATAAAATAATGAGATAGAATATTACAGATGTGGTCAATGCCCAAACTATATATTTAAAATTAGCTGCGTTATTTTTATGACAAAAAATCATAAAAAAAGGAGCAATCGCTAATAGAACACTTGATTGAACTATCGTTAAATTAAGTGTATGTTCAGTTTCGTAGAAGAATGTAAGAAGATTAAGTAAGTAAAATATTGTAAGAATCAGGTATGAGCGCCAATTATAAATCAATGAAAGCCTATGACTTAACTGCAATCTAACATCATATAAACGTTGCAATAGAAAAATAGCAAAACTAATTGCTTGCAGTGCATTTGGTAAAATTGGGAAAATTGAAATAAATGTAGTAGGTAGGGAATTAATATAATTCTTAACCTTAATTATTTTTCCGAATCCCATGTACAATTTCTATTGCTTTTTTACTCACAGATATTCGAAATCCATTACCTGCTAAAATCTCCTTATAACTATCTGTATGTAATTCTGTAAATCCATCAGAAAACTCAATCTCCTCCCCTTCCATACTTAGAGTACGATAGGTACGCTTTCCTGCTAACTTGACCTCATCTGGTATTTGATTGTAATCTATACTTAAAAACCAATTGATACGAGCCTTCTCAAGATGTAAAAATCCTGCGGCAGTATCATTATCGTGTCTAGTGACTTTATTTTCTACAATATCCCCAAATACCCATGTGAGCATATCAAAGAAATGTACTCCAATATTAGTAGCAATTCCACCTGATTTATCTAGTTCTCCTTTCCAGCTATGGTGATACCATTTGCCTCTAGAAGTGATATATTTTAGATCAATATCATAGACCTTGCCTGCAGGAGAATTGTCTATTCTATGTTTTAGAGCTACTATGTTAGGATGCAACCTCAGCTGTAGTATAGTATATGCATGCTTTGCCGTTTCTTTCTCAATATCCACCAAGGCATCTACATTCCAAGGATTTAGCACCAATGGCTTTTCACAAATGACATCACAACCACTCTTGAGAGCAAATCGAATATGAGCATCATGCAGATAATTAGGACTACAAATACTAATAATATCTATCGGATTACCCTCCCTTCTCAACTTATCAATATGACGATCGAATCGCTCAAACTCTGTGAAAAAATCAGCGTCTGGAAAATGACTATCCATAATACCTACTCCATCATAAGGGTCGAATGCACATACTAAGGTATTACCTGTGTCCTTAATGGCTTTCATATGTCTAGGTGCAATATAGCCCGCTGCTCCAATCAATGCAAATCTTTTCATTCGTCTTTTATTATTTTAAAGTCTTATATCATATTGTCCTACAGGTAAAATCCCTTTTATATCATAAATTACAGATTGCTCTTTTTTGTATCCCGACAAGTCTAGCGCAATAAACTCTGTGTGCGCTACTGCTAAAATAAGTCCATCATATTTTTTACTAGGCATATCATTGTTTATCTCTAGATCATACTCATGTTTTACTTCGCCTTTATCAGCATGTGGATCATAAATATCTACAGATACCCCAAAAGATTCTAACGATCGAACTACGCTTTCTACCTTAGTATTTCTGACATCGGGGCAGTTCTCCTTGAACGTAAATCCTAAAACTAAGACATTAGAATTTTGCACATCAATTTTTCGCTTGACCATCTGCTTCACTAACTGAGATGCAACAAATTCTCCCATGGAATCATTCATCTTCCTCCCTGCAAGTATGATTTCTGGAAAATAACCGTGCGCTTGTGCTTTTTGAGCTAGATAATAAGGATCCACTCCTATACAGTGACCTCCAACCAATCCTGGCTTAAATGGAAGGAAATTCCACTTTGTGCTGGCCGCTTTTAAAACCTCATGCGTATCGATACTCAAAACATTGAATATTTTGGATAATTCATTAACAAATGCTATGTTTATATCTCTTTGTGAGTTTTCAATGACTTTGGCGGCCTCTGCCACTCTTATGCTCGACGCCAAATAGGTTCCAGCGATAATGACGGATGAATACAAATCATCTACTTTTTTAGCTATTTCCGGTGTAGAACCAGATGTTACTTTTAGAATTTTTTCTACAGTATGTTCTTTGTCTCCCGGGTTTATCCTCTCTGGAGAATATCCTGCATAAAAATCAGAATTAAATTTAAGACCGCTAACTCTTTCTAGGACGGGAATGCACTCTTCTTCCGTTACACCAGGATAAACTGTTGATTCATAGACTACAATATCTCCTTTTTTTAGCACTTTACCGACAGTTTCACTGGCTTTATAGAGAGGCGTCAGGTCAGGATTATTATTCTTATCAACTGGTGTAGGAACTGTTATTATATAAATATCTGCTGATTTCAATACCTCGATATCGTTCGTAATATACAGTCCTGGTTCACTAGCTCGCATATTATCAATCAGAACGGACTTCAATAAATCAGTTGATATTTCATGGGTTACATCAACGCCATTATTTAACTCAGCAATTCTCTGCGTATTAATATCAAAACCGATTACTTTGTATTTAGTGGCAAACAGTCGTGCTAATGGTAATCCTACATATCCTAAACCGATAACTGCGATGGTATTCATTGACTTATTTCTTATAATGATGCAAAAATAGTAAAAAAAAGGTAACCCTCAACTTTAATTGACCCCTAAAACCTATACCCAACCATGGAAAGAAATCAGATTTAATGGTTCACTGCATATACCTTTAAATTCTGTGGTAGATACTTTGAAATAAAAAACTATAAATTTGTGGTTTAAATTTTTGTATTGAAAAAATTATACACTTTCCATTCTTCTCGTTTCTTGATATTAGGATTCGAGATATTCGTTACTGTATTCTCTTCAATACTCGCTTCAATTATTTTTATCCAAAAAATAATTGATATTCAAGTTCACATAGTTTATGCCATTTTATTAGTTACGATTCTCAATAGCATTGGATTTGTTATATTCAAAACACATATTACCGTTTTAAGATATACCTCATACCGTGATATTTTTAAGGTTTTTATTTCCCTAACATGTACATACTTTGTAATTATATCTCTAAGTAATCTTCTCAAAAGCCAATATCCCAGTATCTTTCTGAGTAACTTCATTTTGATTTTCTCTTATTTCTTCAATTTATTTTTTATTGTACTCTACAGATTGGTCGTCAGGTACATAATATCCATCAATGTTTTAAATTCTGAAACCCGTCCTGAAAAAAGAATTGCGCTTATAGGAACTGACTACCAATCCATAATAACGAAGCACTATTTAGACTACGAGAGGGCTCAGTTTAAATATAAAATTGTCGCTTATTTCACTAAAGATACAAGTCTAGTAAATAAAACGATAGAGGGGTCTCCAGTATATCACATTCAAACATTGGCAACGATGCTTGATGTCATAAATATTGACACCCTTATTTTGGTAGCAGAAAAAGGATATGGATTATACACTAAGTCTGCGCAGGAAATATGTGAAGTAAAAGGAATTCATTTTATAGAAAGCCAGCGGCTTAAGAATTGGCTTTCAATCAATGAAAAAAGTCAGATACAATCTAAACAATTAAATATAGAGCAACTACTGCAAAGACCACCTATACAGCTAGATATAAATAAGATTAAAACAGAAATCGCCAATAAAACAATTCTGATTTCAGGAGCAGCAGGGTCCATAGGAGCAGAGTTATGCAGGCAAATAATCAAATATAATCCTAAAAAAATTATACTCATAGACCAGGCTGAATCCCCCCTATTTGACATAGAAAATGAGCTAAAATCTAAATTTAATAGTATTCAGTCATATATAGCAGACATATCTGACAAGGAGCGAATCGTAGGTATTTTCAATCAAGAATCACCCAATATAGTTTTCCATGCTGCTGCCTATAAGCATGTACCGCTTATGGAATTGCACCCTTATGAAGCTATCAAAACAAACTTCAATGGTACGCGAATTATGGCAGATAACGCCATACTTGCGAACTGTGAAAAATTTATTTTTGTATCCACTGACAAAGCAGTAAACCCTACCAATGTAATGGGTGCCACCAAAAGGGCAGCTGAACTCTACGTTCAGTGTCTGAATCATCGTTCTGACCATATAACTAAATTCATAACCACTCGTTTTGGGAATGTATTAGGAAGTAATGGCTCTGTCATACCTGTTTTTAAAAACCAAATAGAGTCTGGTGGTCCAATAAAAGTAACTCACCCGGATATAACTCGATTTTTCATGACAATACCCGAAGCATGTCAGCTAGTACTAGAAGCCGGAAGCTATGGCAATGGTGGTGAAATTTATGTTTTTGACATGGGAGAAGCTGTTAAAATCGTAGATTTAGCTAAAAACATGATTCGTCTATACGGTCTAGAAGAAGGAAAAGATATAAGTATAGAATATATAGGCCTGCGACCAGGTGAAAAACTTTATGAGGAACTTCTAGCTAATGAAGAGAATACGATGCCTACTCATCATTCTAAAATACTCATCGGAAAAAATGTTCAACATAATTTCGAAGATATAATAGGAAAAGTAAGTAACATTATCCATTGCTTTGAGGAAAATAGGAGTCCAAAAGATTTAGTTCAATCCTTAAAAAATCTTATCCCCGAATACATAAGTAATAATTCTGAGTTTTCAATCTTAGACAAGCAATGAACCAAAAAATAAATATTCATTTAAGTAAATTGCTATTTGATCTTCTAGCTATTAATATAGCTCTAGGATTGACCAACCTAGTCGTTTTCTATACATTTTGGGTGGATGGTTGGTCGTATCCCTCACTTTTTATTGTTATAAATCTAGCTGTGATTATCAGCTATGCTCTGAGCCAGCAACATCTTCTAAATCCATCCTTTCAGTTTTCAGACATAATAAAGATTACCTTAAAACATGCTCTTATCATTTTTACCATTACTACTTTGTATTGGTTAATAGCACTCAATAAAAAATATTATCTAGTTCATTTAGTTATGTTTTTTACTCTTGGTATTTTATTCCTTCTCATTTTTCGTAGCCTCTGGGTAGCAATTTTCTCCAGAGTCTTGAGTAGGTTATACATGAGAAAAAATGTAATGATAATATCACCTCGCCATGAGAGTGTTTCCTGCATATTAAACCAACAAAAGTGGTTAAATTATTCAATTGAATACGGTATTGAAAAAATTTATTTCGAAGATTTGAGTCTTTACGTGACACAATATAATCTAGATCTTATACTTATAGATATGCTTTCTGTAACAGAACCTTTTGGAGAGTTGAAAATCAAACTAAAATCTATGAATACTAATTTTTTGTTTTTAAATCCCGTCAAAACTGATAATCTAAAATTAAAGAAAGTTATTTCTTATATCCACCTTTATGGTTAAGGATACTTTCCCACCACCGACTCACTATTCTCGGCATTGCAATCGTTTTCAAGTCTTCCATCTCAAAGAAATTCACCTTATCTAGACTCGTTTTTACGACTTTTATAATCGCCATTTTCATAAAAATTTTTTGATGACTAAGCACTTGTGACAGCGTTTCGGACCAAATTGCTTTAGAAATATTAATACTTTTCTCGGCCCAAAATTTATTGTCTATTTCCGCTCCTTCCTGCACCATGCCTTGATATAATCCTTTCCAAATATCATTTTCTATTCGCTTTTCTAAATAAATTCTTCCTTTATATTCTACAAAAAGACAATAAAAAAAGCGTTTTTTCAAGTCCGGACGTATCTTTTTAGGTGGGAAATTTAATATTTTGTCTCTTTGATAAGCATAGCAGTTATGGCTAAATGAGCAATTTAGACAGATAGGATTCTGAGGTTTACAAACTCTTGAACCCATGTCCATCATAGCCTGATTAAAAATGGCAGACTTTCCTATAAGCAATAGCTGATTAGCAAGGTCATGAAAATATCTCTTATCAGTAGAGGATTGAATGGTTCTTTCTATTCCGAATATTCGTGATAATACCCTATGTACATTCCCATCTAGCACAGCCACGTCCTCATTAAAACTGAAACTTGCTATGGCAGCGGCAGTGTATTCGCCTACACCTTTGAGTCGGAGTAATTCTATATAAGAACTAGGAAATTTCCCCTTAAGTTCATTGACTATATATTTGGCAGTAAATTGAAGATTTCGAGCTCTACTATAATAGCCCAAACCTTTCCATACAGCGAATAAGTCGTCTTCTCTTGCTATTGCTAAGTCCTCAATAGTAGGAAATTTGGTAATCAACCGCTCGAAGTAGGGCAAACCCTGCTCCATTCTAGTCTGCTGCATGACGACCTCAAATACCCAGATTTTATATGGATTTTTATCAATTATCCATGGTTTTGTTTCATTCGATTGTGAGTAAAACTCTAAGAGACTCCTTTGGAATGAGACAATAGAACTCTTACTTAAAGCTTTATTCTTCACATTTATCTAATAAATCATCCCGCATAAAGCAATATATTAAGCCTACAATCAGCGGAGAAATAATTAGTCCAAATATCCATAATGGTTTTTTCTTGATAGGAAAAGTCAACATATCATACAATAAAATGACACATAAAATTAGAGTGGTCAGCAAAGCTATTACAAGCATTTCATCAGCCCAAGGCCAGTGCATAAGTTTAAATAAAGCACCCAATAAACCAATAGTAATACTGAAAACAAAAACTGATACAAGATAAAACTTAAAATGAAATAAATTATTCATAGATACTATTTTATAGAAATTTTAAAACTTAGCTACTATTGGAATCCTTCTCCCAAAACCAAATGCTTTGGAACTTACACGAATAATAGGTGGAGTCTGAAATCGTTTAAACTCATTGCGATTGACCATATTGAAAACTCGCTCAACGAGAGCATCGTCAAATCCCTGCGCTATGATTTCTTTTTGCCCTTTTTCTTTATTTATATATTCATAAAGTATGGCATCGAGAATTTCATAAGGTGGCAGTGAATCCTGGTCTTTCTGACCAGGTCTTAACTCTGCACTAGGTGGTTTGGAAATAGTATGCTGGGGTATAATATCTAGCCCTTTTTCTTTTTGCGCTCGTTTATTGATAAACTCACACATGCCATAAACTTCTGTTTTATAAACATCGCCTAGCACAGCTAATGCTCCACACATATCTCCATATAAAGTACCATAACCCACAGCCACCTCTGATTTATTGGAAGTGTTGAGTAGTAGATTGCCAAATTTATTTGAAACTGCCATTAAGAGCAAACCTCTGATTCTAGCTTGAATATTTTCTTCTGTAACATCTTCTTTTTTTCCTTCAAATATTGGCTGAAGTGAATCTAGAATAGCTTCATAATTTTCCCGAATAGGAATAATCTGATAAGGACTACCTAGATTTTCACATATCTGAAGGGCATCATCAATAGAGTGCTGACTAGAATGCTGACTAGGCATCAAAATGCTGAGCACATTTTCTGGACCTAAAGCCTCCGAAGCTAGAGCCAAAGTTAATGCAGAATCTATACCCCCAGAAAGCCCTAATATGGCTTTACTAAGCTTAAGTTTTTGAAAATAATCTCGAATACCAAGAACCAAAGCATGGTACTTGCGTTCCACTTTAGAACTATTAGGTTGAATTTGAATAATTTTATCTAGGAGATTTATATCCACAACACCAAAGTCTTCTTGAAAATAGTTTAATTCATAAACAATTTCACCTTGACTATTGCATACCATAGACCCTCCATCAAAAACTAGTTCAGTCTGCGCTCCTACTGAACTGACATAGACCATAGGAATTTTGTAAGAACTGCAATTGGCAATAACTACCTTCTTTCGTTCTTCACTATGACTATAAGAAAAAGGAGATGCTGAGAGATTAATTATTAAATCTGGTTTTTGCTTGGAGAGCTCCTCCATTGGGCTTTTTTGATAAAGCGGATTCGAAGTATTGATATACCATATATCTTCGCAGATAGTCACTGCCAGCCTTTTTCCTAAAAAATCTAAACACTGGAATACTCTATTGGGTTCGAAATATCGATACTCATCAAAAATATCATAGGTAGGCAGTAAAGTCTTATCAGTAATATGCTTTATTTCTCCGAGATGAAGAAGAAAAGCAGAATTATAGTAATCTTTGCCCTCTTTGGTTGGATTTTTCCTAGGTGCTCCTATGAATATACCGAGATGCTGACTGTAAGGCATAAGATCCTCAAAGCATTTATCTAGTTTTGAGTAATAATCATCAAAATAAAAAAAATCGGTGGGAGGATAACCCGTTAGACATAACTCAGAAAAAACAATCAAATCTGCCTGCTCTTCTATAGCTCGAAGGATATCTCGGATAATTTTGCGGGTATTAAATTCAAAATCTCCAAGAATGTAATTTTGTTGTGAGAGTGCTATATTCATACCTTATTCTTACCTAATGATAACCATTTTCCCCCAACCATCTTTATAGTACTGTCCTAAATTTTTATTAGTTTTATTAATAGTATTAAAGTCCTTTTCATCCATCATCGGTATATCCTCACCATTATTTTTCACCGTTACTTTAAATAGATAAACTCCGTTAGCCAGTATATCACCATATTGATCTTTCCCATCCCATGCATATTGAGTCCTATTCAATCCTAGTTTGAGAGGTCCGAGGTCTTCTTTAAAAATTTCTTTCACTACTTGCCCTCTAACATTGATGATTTGAATTTTAATAAAATCGGGAATCCTAGCACCACTAAGGGTAAAGACAAACTGGGTAGAGGTAGTAAATGGATTTGGATAATTAATTACATGCGAAATCTGATTTTTGGTAATTACCTTAAAAGAAATCTTGTAATTAAAACTTCCGTTTGGACTACTTGAGTTCCCTGCTTGGTCTCTATCCTTGACTATAAGCTGGTAGGTGCCATCTGTCAATGTAGGTTTATAATTAATCTCAGCCATATTTTTAGTCCCTGCAGTGGCTAGAGTATATTGAACTCCAGGTTGAGAGAAATAGATAGGCCTTACACTGCCGTCTGGATGGCGAAGAGATAGGTTAATAAGCGCAGTATCATTGAGCAGTAAGTATTTATTTTCATCCTTGAGTGCAATACGAATCTGAGGATTGCTAGACACTAGTTCATTATTGATAATATGAACTCCATCAAAGGTTACATCAAGTAAAGGATTTTCAACATCTGATTTAACAAAAAAGTTGGATTTACTAAAGTTATTAACATCGTATTTTTCTTTCTGATAGCCAGTTTTATTTGGATTAATTTCATAAGATACGGAATTGACACCTTCAAAATAGTCAGACATATTCACTTCTCGCTGTACAAGTAGAAATGAATTACCTGCTATTGGTGCAGTCTTACCCTGTAATACTTTGGATTGAGTACCTTGGCTAATCGTGATAATATAAGTTACCGAATCAAAACTATTTGAATTCAATGTTTCTACGCCAAAGTTTAATACCATTTTTTCACCGTTTTCTATCGTATCTCGCATTTTGGGCACTATACTTGATAAGTTATTCATTGCTATTTCTCCTATATCCTCATAAAATACTCTCCAATACTTTAACTGAGTAGGAGTTCTATCTATTTCATCTTTACTATTAAGCTTTAATTGTAATTGAATGTATGTATTTGGGTCTATCCATTCTAGTGAGGTATCTAGTGAAGATTTTTGGAAGGTCTTGAGCAACTCTCTTTGTTTATTGGCTCTGATACCATATAGATCTACTAAATTGATATCATTATTGTTAGATTCTGCTGCCTCTAGGCGGTAATTAAGTGTATGCCACCGGCGTGCTGGACCCGCATTGACAGATTCTTTGTATCCCTCTTTCCAGCTGCCATTGATAAACATATCGCCAGTTGTAAAGTTCGTATAATTAGTCCCAAGTTTCTGATATACTGGAAAAATAGGAGTATTCTTTCTGTAACCGAATATAAATGGAGCGACTACCACACTGTCTATTAACTGCTGTAAGCCAGAAAATCCTGCATTGAAAAAATAATTTTTCAAATCATTACTCCAAAATTTATAAGTTGGTCTTTTATTAGAATAAAAAATGAGATAATCACCATCGGGAACTTGATTTATAAAATTCAACATAACTGTGGACCAAGGGGTGTTGGGCAAGGGGTGGTTAGCTGGGGTCAAACCTGTATCTTGGAATACAAAGCCCTCACGCGGAATGCCGGTATAACCAAACTGAATAGAGCCATAACTTCCCCATACACGACTACCATAATTTGAATCCATACTCTGCCGAGCTACACCTGTTTTACCATCTATCCATATCACAAAAACACCATTGGTCATTCTACCCGCTTCGCGCAATACCGCCTGCCTAGCATTATTCAGATACCACTCTGTATCGTATACATTATTACTTCCATTTATCTTAAAAGAGATACTCTTAATATCATTGACAAATTGAAATCTTCTAGTGCCGGTATATACTATATTTTTATAGGTGTTTTTGAGAAATTGATAATAGTGAGACTGATTCCAACCACTGAGTGGTTGATTGGGTATGTAAATGAATGATGAAGCATTCCATCGATAACCTTGACCGGGAGTAGAATCTTTACTTACTCGCCAATAATATACACTTGAATCTTTAAAAACCTTGGAAGGCAGCCAGCTAAATATACTTTCGGCACTGAGTTCAGTCTTATACGTTTTTAGTTCAGGACTATTAAACTCTTCGCTAGTATCTAGCTGAAATACATAACTTCTGCTTGGTCTATTGAGCATGGTAGACATAGCGATAAGTTTAGCGGTATTATTTGACACAATAGAAAAATCGTATGGAAATATAGGAATTATATCATCGTTTTCTATTAACAAATTGCCAAGATTCTTTATCTCATTATTCGCTTCTGATATTTCTGATATACTTTCATCAGCGTCTATTTTTATATTAAAAGTATTAATGCCTAATCCAAAATTTTGATCCCGAATTGGTAAATTAAAAATAAATGTATCTTTAAAATTAGAGGCAGGCACAGACTTTTCATATATAGCTGAATTGCCATTATTCCATCGCTCCACTTTAATTTTGATATTAGCTTGAATTGCTTTCCCAAGATTTTGAATAATAATTTTAATAGGAAATGAATCAAGAGTAGTATTCAAATTGGTGCTAGGAAATAAGACAGAACTAGCTCCTATATAGTAATCTGGTTTAGCATACTGGGTTAGAGGTACTGAAGGATCGCCATTGAGATTAAACTCCATAAATGTAGCATTCAGATAGTTCATATTGCCATTGCTAAGCAAGGATTGGCTTGCATTCTTAGCTACTTGACCTAGGGTTGTGTTATAGCTATTTTTCGACATTTCTTTGAAAAATGCGTCTCCATATTGGTATAATGCAGCATCTAATGCAGTGTTGGTAGTAGCTAAAAAGCCAATAGCTCCTTTGTCTTTTAAATTAATAAAACTTTCTGAATAGGATAATCCTCCGCCATAGAAAAAGCCAGAATTACAACCATTGGCCAGAAAAATTGGATACTTACCTTTATTGGTAAATGTAGTAGGCTCTCCTATGCCTACATCGAATATAGTCGCAGATGAATGACCAAAAAAGGTAATCAACCCCACCCCTTTATTGATTCGATTGGTCAAATCCACCGAAGTAACATCTTCGGAAATATCAGGTCCATTTTTGAATACAGAAAATGTACGCGCACCATAAAAACTATCCTCAGCTATTTTTTCATAAGATTGCAGATTGGCTCTATAGTCTGCCTGCTGTGCAGCTCCTGTGCCACCGCCAAGATTTATAAGCCATTTCATATATTCTTTCTTATCAGGCCTTTGATCGGCCTCAGAGGTGGCATAATACTCTAAGTTATACTCTTTTAGTTTTTCTAAATAATTTCTTACCGTTTGTCCGTTGGTCACTGCTAGTCGACCTAGTCCCATAAATTGTATATCCGAACCATCCATTGTAGCATAGTGATAATCGGAGGATGCATGCCCAAAGGAAGGTATAAAATTATTATTAAAATTAGCCCCTACAGAGGAAAATAAGCTTGTGACTGTAAATCCTTTTCCTACCAATAGAGCATGCTGTGCTTTAACTCCTGGCCATGTTTGCGACCATTGTAGAAATTTACGTATAGCTATAGGATGCTTGGGCTGACCATAACCAAAAAACTCTTGTAACTCATCCATATAAGCTACTACTACCTGAAAGCCCCCCCCCGCAACGGACTCTTTGTATGCTTTATATTCTGATATAACATCAGCTCCACTAGAGTCAAGCTGCATAGCTCTATTGGCTATCAATAAGAAGTTGCCGCGCTGTGTTAATAAATTTCCAAAATTATATTTGCTGGTGTAAGGTATGGCTAGTATCGCAGAGATAGGCGTTATAGCCAGCAGACTCTTATCATTTTGAATATTAACTAAAAAGCGATGGTGGGCAGCTGGTTGATGAGTTGTTCTGGTATTATTGGCTAAATCATGCAAGACTATTTCATTTGTAGAATTATAATTTGTCAATTGAAATCGGACAGAACCTGCCGAAACAGGAAGAGAAAAGCTATATTGGTTTAGACTATTAAAATTAAAATTACGAGGATAGAATAACGAGGCAAAGCCAAGGCAGTAGCCATGATTATTTGCTATGAGAGGGGTTATAGACAAAGAAGTACTAGCCGAATTAATAGAACTCGCATCTAGGTCTTTTTCAAAATTAATCAGCGTACTTCCGTTCGCCGACTGAGTACCAACTGTTATGCCATTTATTCGAAACTCTAAATTATGCGATAGCTCATTACGACCAAATAATCTCACTTTCAGCTTGGCATTCACGCCTGCTATACTAACGAAATTGGGAGTAGATATAGATAGACTAGTATATGCATTCGTTCCCCAACCTTCACCGTCATCAAAAGACGGTCTGAATGAAAACTGTGTAGCTGAGTAATACCAGCGTCTACCATCACTATATACTACTTTATAATTATTGATAACATTAGCGATACAGTAATCTAAATAAGGATTTGAAATACTAGCTGTATCATTGCTATAGTCTGTCATGCGAGCATTAGTGCCAGATCGAAGGGTTATATAGTAATAATTCGTATCTTTAAACAAACTAGTAAAAGGATTCAATACATGATTAGAATCTGAATACAAACGTTTATCTATTTCAGCATCTAGACGTTTTCCATAAAACTCAATAAAATCTGAAGCGACAGGAATACCAGTCCATGAAATGAATATTGGTATTTGCTTACCATTATTGTAGATGCATATATCTAATCCACTCGCACTTGCTATTTCAGGACAATTTACCTGTAGGTAAGAATACGGAATACGATAAATACCTGTGGTGATAATTGGAAATTTATAATGCGGCTTTACTGGATCTATCCATTCATGTCCATATGGTGCTTGACTCTGTAGAAAGTAGCTTATTAGTAAAAAAACTAGTAGTAAAAAAAATTTCATAGACTCAATCTAGCTTTACGGGCACATTATCATTACTATTTGGATTACCAATATCTATCGGAGTGGTCTCAGGAGATACATTTGGCTTGCTATACTTATCCTTTTTATTAAAGCGATAGGCTAGGGAAAAAACGTGCGAATATAGCCCTACTCCTGAATTGGCCACATTATTATAACTATAATCAATATCGAATTGATTTAGTCTAAACCCTGCCCCTAAAGACGGCATAAAACTCATATACTCTTCGCCTAAGCTGTTTGTTGCCTTGGTAAAATTGCTTAAGCCGAATCGAATGAAAGCTATATGGTAAATATCCAACTCCCCCCCCATAGTTATATCTATACTTACCGGACCTGCGAGTAAGACGTTTCTTTTATCCGTATAAAGTGACACCTTACCTACAGGCGAGAACTGCAGGTTTTTACCTTTCCCAAATAAAAAATTATACTGACCTCCGAAATGTATAGAAGGCAAGGTAATTTCACTCGAAGAACTTGGTATTTCATTACCTGTAGCTGCAAATACTTTTTTCGTAGTATCATCAAATGAGAAATTCCAACTAGAAAAAGTGGTTGTAATATCCTGAAGGAAAATACCTAATCGATATTTATCCGTGGTATACTGAATGCCTGCATCTATACCAAAACCCCACGCACCTGCAAATGAGCCATAATCGCGTTTGATAATCTTAGCATTACCTCCATAGGATAGTCCTTGAGTATCCCTCATTCTTCCTCCGAAACTGAGAAAAAGCGCCATATCTGAAATAGAAAAGGAGGTAATTTTATCATAATTAATACTTCCATCTGGATTATAGAGCTGAATAGTATTAGGAATATTGTCTATACCGAAACGTATGAGACTTACACCTATATTTTTTTTATATTTAAGAGGGAAAATGACTCCTGCATAGTCGAAATTGGCTATACCAGCAAAGTAGGAATTGTGCATGGCAGATACCGCTACTCTGTCAAAAGCTCCTACGCCCGCTGGATTATAAAAAACCGTAGCTGGGTCAGATTCCGAGGATGTCAATGCACCACCAGTTCCTAGATACTTTCCTCCCACTCCTATTTTCAGAAACTCATTGGAATATTTTCTTACTTGAGAATAAGACACCTGAAAATATAATAGACTTAGGCAAATTAAAAAATTTCTCACGCTATGACTCTATATTGTTTTACACTATCAAATAACATATCAAAATCTATTTTCTGTTTTTGTACCTTTATGATATTTGCAAATTCATTTACTATACTATCGTTCAAGTCCCATTGACTAATTTTTCCAGTGACCATATGCAGCGATTTGACTAAATTAGATTCCATGGAATAGAAGCCTAAAAATCTCCTAGCCAAAAAACACTCTAATGAATACAAATATAGCCCAATTTCTTCATTCTCTCCTACAATATTTCTTAGGAAATTGCTCAGAATAGTTATATCAATCTTAGCTAAGTTGTCATTTATTTCTAGCACATGGGTCGGATGTCGATCCAATATCATGTTATCTAAAATCAACTCGTATAATACATGTGAAATGAGAAACTTTCTTTTCAATAAAATTAGGGAGTCACTCAAATTCATAGCCTCTTCTATCTGCTGCATGCCTAATTTAAAAAAAGATAAGTCATGAAAGTAAGCATCATCTTGATAATGCTGGATAATTCCTCTCCAAAGCATTAGTTCGAGAGTATTCAAGGAAGTTGGAACATATGATCGAAAATAGCGGTTATATAAAAACGAAAAGTTTTTCAATATATCGGGCAGAAATACCCCCAGTGTATAGTAAGGATTTTTCTCCTTAAGACATAATAATGGGATATATAATTCACAAGCTAGATTATAATATGAACTATAATGAGCATTTGGTCCAAAAATTTCCGCCTGGACATAAATGGTTAATATCAAAATTAACCTCAACAAGCTTGACCTCCTTAAGAAAATCTAATGCTATTTTCAACTTAGGATAAGGCACATCTGGCAGATAATTCCAGTCAGTATCTTGTATACACTGTTTCATATCGATTACAGAAAACTCGAGGTAGGTGGAAATATAGTCAATAGAGTCTAATGTTATCTGCTTTAACTTATAAGTATAATCAGAGATAAGTTTTAAGAATAAAATGACAGCATTTTCATGATTATTTAGAATATCTTCATGCACCACTATACTAAACGATGCCCAAGGAGTTGGGACTTCCCCAATTTTCTTTAAAGTGCCTCTATCGACATATGGTTTTGTCATAAAACGCTCCCATAGAAATAACTTATCAGGATTCTGATTAAACTCATTTATTGCTCTAGAAAAATTAGCCACTTCTATGAATTCTACTTGATCCATAGACCACCTTTCTCGCTAACAAAACCTATATGACATGAGGTGTGAGCCACTACCAAATCGGCTTATATAGAAGCTAGGTTGCTTTACGTCGTTTAATGATTGTAAAATAGAACCTGCTCCACAATACACTCCCCAGTGAAGAGGAGAATTTACATAAACTTGCACTATTTTAAATGAGTTCTGATCTGCTATAGCCTTTGCGTCACCCTCTGTGAGAAGTACACCAATATCTATTTGCTTTTCCACGAGAGCTTCGACGAGATCACCTGTACCTCCATTATAGTATTTCCAGTTTAGATCTAAATTCTTGGCGCAGAATACACCCTCATCTATAGCCTTGCGAAAAAGAAGATTAAAATGCTCTGGAACACCGCCAATGTTGAATGCTAAAGATTTCACAATTGGGAAATGGATAGTAATAACTTAAACAACTTAAAACTATCCACTGACGTCTTTAGTTTAGTGACCGCGAAGGGATTCGAACCCCTAACCAACAGAGTCGAAATCTGTTATTCTATCCAGTTGAACTACGCAGCCGATATTATATTACAAATATAATTAAGTTTTAAATATAAGATCGTATAAGAATTAATAATTAACTAAAAATAAGTAGCCAGAAGGATTATTGTGTATAAAATTGCTATAAACTCCCTGATCCGTTAAGCAAAATTAAGTAATTGCTAATCGAGAATAAAAGGGATTGAAATGATTCTATAAAGAAAAAAAAATTCATATTGAGAAAACTAGGACCAAAAAAAGGCGTTTAAACATTATGGCAAGATAAGCCATTAACTATTTCTATCGGCACAAATTTGCTTACATCTCCCTTACCTAAGATTATTTCTCGAACAATAGTAGATGATATGGACGAATATTCTGATGGAGACAGCATTAGGATAGTCTCAATTTCGCTTTCCATGGTATGATTTAGGTGAGCTATGGTTTTCTCGTATTCAAAATCCGATGCAGAGCGAATACCTCGGAGAAGATATTGAGCTCCAATTTCTTTGCAATAATTGATAGTTAATCCGATGTAACTGCTAACTTCTATCGTCGGATAATCTTTGAAAACCTCTTTAATCCATTCCGTTCGCTTCTCTAAAGAAAACAAATATTTCTTTTGTGTATTCACACCTATAGCTACTATGATTTTGTCAAATAAAGGTATTGATCGTTTCACGATATCGACATGCCCTATGGTTATAGGATCAAATGATCCCGGAAAAACTGCTATTTTCAAAATACTAGAATTGGTGGATTTTTACTCTTCATTCGCTTTCTTGCGAGCTTCTTCTAATTCAGTTTTAAAAACTACATCCCAGAATAGATTACTGACACCAAACCCAGCTTCAGGGTGCACATAATGATGAGCCATATGATGCTTTTTCAATTTTTCAAAATACTTGTTTTGCCACTTCGCATGATGAAGAGCAAAATGCATCATATCATATACTAAGTAACCTGATACCATACCAGAAAATGCAGCAAGAGATTCGCCGCCGCCCCCAAAAGCTAAATTGAAGAAAACAAAAAATGGAATAGCTAAAACAATAGACATAATAGGGGGCATAACCAAACGCTTAGAATCATTGGGATAGTCGTGATGCACGCCATGCATTAAAAAACTAATTCTTTTACCAAAATCAGTTGTCGGATGGTAATGAAATACAAATCTGTGAACGAAATATTCTGATAACGTCCATATAAAAAGACCAATTAGAAAAAGAACTGGAACTTTTATCCAGCCAATCTGCTGGACAAATAAAGCTTGATATAAACAGTATATAACAACTGGAACCCAGACAATAAGGGGGGTCGCCCAGTGAATTCTTGACATTCGATCCAATATTGGATTATCAAACATTCTTATTGTTTCATCTTTTAAGGAAACGAAATTTTTTTGTTGGCTCATTTTATACGAAATTATCAAGGACAAATTTAAGAAGTTTAGAACAATTGCGAGGATGAATTATAATCAAGTGTATACGATATTTTTTAGAAGGAAATAGATTAAAAACATAATAATGAGACCTTTACTATATGCCTATTACTAAAATGATTTTGCATCAAGTTCCCTAGGATCTTGCTTCCAAATCTTATACTTAATTTCAATATCCCTTGGGGCATATACTACTAATGGCAAAACGCTAATATATTTTAGCAATTCCGTTTTTCCTGAAGGCACATTCTTCATTTTGGTAATATTATCCCCACAACTTATTTTAGTAGATATGATTTGGGCATTTGACTTGAAGATATAATAGGGAAAGCCATGTACTTCGAGAGTCTTTAACTCAAAATCACCTAGAAGAAAATACTTGTTACAATTATCCACTTCCTGATTCTTTACAGCATACATTTCCACTTTGTAAAGAGTCTCGTCTACTCTTGGCTCAAGGAAAATGGCATGCTTCACTAGCTTATCAATAGGAGGAAAAATAGTCAAATCATGCATAACAGTAATGGGTGCAGAAAGCGATGGATCTATTCCTATAAGCTCTGGTTTTACAGCAGATTTTGGAGCATCTTCTTCCACTTTCTTGTCTATACTAACAGACTGCGCTTTAGATGTAGCTGATAAAATTAGTAGAGCTGACAATAATAAAACATGATAATTCATAAGGTAATATTTAAATTAGTTTATAGACTGCTTGTTCTGCCGCCGTCTACCGGAATATTAATCCCAGTAATATAAGAGGCTTCATCCGACACTAGAAATGCTACAGCGGCAGCTACTTCTTCAGGCGTTGCAAAACGCTTCATTGGGACTTCATTTTTCATCTCCTCTTCCACTTTTTCTTGGGGTAGGTTCAATTTATTAGACTTATTCTCAATAATTGCGCTCAATCTGTCAGTAGCTGTAGCTCCAGGGAGTACATTGTTTACAGTTATTCCATGCACAGCTAATTCATTAGCTAGCGTTTTAGCCCAGTTAGCTACTGCAGCGCGAATTGTATTTGATACCCCTAGATTAGGCAATGGCTGCTTTACAGAAGTAGAAATTATATTAACTATTCTGCCGAATTTATTCTCAATCATAGCAGGCGTTAAAAGCATAGCCAGAGAATGATTTACAAGTAAATGTTGCTTGAATGCTGACTCAAATTCTTCGTTTTTAGCAGAAGTAATAGGTCCTGCTGGCGGACCTCCAGAATTATTGACTAAAATAAGATAAGGACTCCCTATTTCATGAGCCTTTGCTTCGACTTTTTGACATAGTAAATCAATATTATTTGTATCTACTGCAATGTATCGATGAACTTGATTATTCGGGCTCGGTAGTTTACTGCATGCTAGCTTCAAATCTTCCTCATTTCTAGCTAAAAGGGTAACTGCGTATCCTTTTTCTGCTAATTTCATAGCACTTGCATATCCTATACCTTTACTTCCTCCGCAAACTAAAGCTGATTTAACCATGTACTTAATTTTTAATTATCAAAGTTAGTAATTTCAATTTATCTAAGGTACATAAATGAACTTAAAAAATGGTCAGTTAATTTAATTTATTATAAAATTTTAAAAATAGGTAACTTTGTGAGGTAATAACATAGGCAAATTAGTAATCGGTCAATAAAAATGACCGATAATACTTAACCGCAGTATTATACCAGTTATTAATTGGTTTATTTCTAATTTATAATGGGGTTAAAATCATATTCAATAATAGAAAGCAATCATATGCCAGAAAATTTAAGTCATCTTTTAGGTCGCAAAGGGTTAAATAAAAATCTCTTTGAAGAACTGGGTATAGCTGCACAGGATAAAGGGACTCCTGATATGGAGAGAATGGAGGCCTTAAGAAAGGAGTTTTTAGTAGGGAAATCTACCGTTTATGGAACGACAACTTTTTACGATTTTCTACGACCCGAAAACCAAGGAAAAAAAGTCTATATCTGCAATGGCAGCGCTTGCATGACGGCAGCTACGCAAACTGAATTAAAAGATAAGATAAGTAAATATTACTCTGCGGACGAAATTGGTGAAATGTGCTGTCTAGGAAGATGTCATGAGAATAATGCCTTTCACATAGGTGGGAAAAATTTCTCTGGGACTGATATTCATGAAATCGCTCAAATCAAGTCTAACGCTCTTAAATCAAAGGAAAAATATAATGTAGCTCAGATCGGCACACCAATTTTAACAGAAAAAATTCAAGACTTAACAAATTTCTATAAGTTACTGAAAATATCCCTGAAAAAGTCTCCTGATGAACTTTTAAATGAAATCAAAAAGTCAGGTATTCGCGGCAGAGGTGGTGCAGGTTTTGCCATGGGATTTAAATTGGAATCTTGTAAAAACACCCCATCAAAAGATAAATTCATCGTTTGCAATGCAGATGAAGGAGATCCTGGAGCCTATTCAGATCGCTATTTATTAGAAGAGCAGCCACATAAAGTATTACTAGGCATGATTCTCACTGGTTATATAATAGGAGCTAATTGGGGAGTGTTATATATAAGAGGGGAATATCCAGAATCAGTTGATAAAATCCATGAAAGTATTGCTTTTCTAAGAGAAAATCATTTAATAGGCGACGCTATTCTTGGAAGTCAATTCAATTTTGATTTTAAAGTCATCAAGGCAATGGGGGCATACATTTGTGGAGAAGAAACTGCACTACTCTCTTCTATCGAAGGGCAGCGACCAGAGGTCCGAGTGCGTCCACCCTACCCTACTCAGTTAGGCTTATTTAATATGCCCACTGTGGTCAATAATGTAGAAACCTTAGCAAATATTCCATTCATTTTAGCAGAAGGCGGTGAAAAATATGCTGCTATAGGTAACGCCAAATCGTCAGGTACTAAACTAGTATCCTTAGATAGTCATTTTAATAGACCTGGTATATATGAAGTAGATATGGGCATTCCACTATCTAAAGTAGTAGAAGTACTTGGTGGAGGATTTAAAAATAAGATTAAAGCGCTCCATATTGGAGGTCCTCTTGGCGGTCTAGTGCCCGTAGCTAAAATAAATGATTTGCTAGTGGATTTCGACTCCTTTGCCCAGCAAGGCTTTTTATTGGGGCATGCTTCAGTAGTCTCCATACCTGAAGATTTCCCTTTGGTAAAATATATCGAGCATCTTTTTCAATTTACAGCGCATGAGAGTTGTGGCAAATGTTTCCCTTGCAGATTGGGATCTACACGTGGCTATGAACTTTTCAAAAAAGCTCAAAATGAAGGTTATATAATAGATAAAACACTATTAACAGATTTATTAGAGACAATGGAAAAGGGATCTCTTTGTGCCTTAGGAGGTGGATTGCCCTTGCCTATAAAAAATGCTTTAATGTATTTTGGCGAGGAGTTGAAAGAGTACATATACTAATCTAGAGAATTAGACTTATTAAAGCTGAATTTAAAAAAATGACAAAAACTGCATTTATAAACGACAAGCCTTTTGAATTTAAGAATGGAGATACCATATTACAATTTATTAAGCGATACTTCGAAGACGACTATATCCCTACCCTATGCGACGCTCCAAATCTCAAGCCATTTGGCTCTTGCCGTGTATGCAGCGTAGATGTAGCAATTCATCAGGGCGGCGAACGCAAGACTCAGGCCTCATGCCATACTCCAGTGATTGAAAATTCTTATATATATACACACAGCGAGACTATTCTGAAACTAAGAAAAAATATTATTGAATTAGTCTTAACGGACCACCCACTAGATTGTCTAACCTGTGAGGTAAATAACAACTGTGAGCTTCAAGACGTGGCGGCCAAAGTAGGCGTCCGAAAGGTTCGCTATCCAGAAGGGAAAAATCATTTGAATAGAGAAAAAGATTTGAGCCACCCTTATATGACCTCTGATTTTTCTAAATGCATCAATTGTTATAGATGTGTCAGAGCTTGCGAAGAGGTTCAGGGAGAGTTGGTGTTATCTATGGCAGGAAGAGGCTTTGATAGTCACATTATTAAAAGTTTCGAAAATAATTTTTTCGAATCAGATTGTGTGAGCTGCGGTGCCTGCGCCCAGGCTTGTCCTACTTCGGCCATCTCCGATGTTTTTGAATCAAAATCTATCATTGGAACAGAAAAAACAAGAACAATATGCACATACTGCGGTGTGGGCTGTAATCTAGAGGTTTCTACTCTCAATGGGGAGGTAAAATCTATACGAGCTCCTTTCGATGCAGAGGTCAATGCCGGCCATACTTGTCTCAAAGGTCGTTATGCTTTTTCATTTTACAAGCACCCTGACAGGATTAAAACGCCATTAATACGCAGAAATGGACAATTAGTGCCCGCGACTTGGGACGAAGCCTATGACTTTATTGTAGATAAATTGACCCATATAAAAGAGACCTATGGTCCAGATGCCATCGCAGGCATTTCTTCAGCTCGCTGCACCAATGAGGAAAATTATTTGATGCAGAAATTTATTCGAGCTGTTATTGGTACTAATAATATAGACTGTTGCGCTAGAGTCTGTCATTCGCCTACAGCTCTTGGAATGCAGCGAGCCTTTGGTACAGGTGCAGCTACCAATTCTATTGAAGATTTAAAATACACAAACTGCATAATGATTATTGGTGCTAACCCTACAGATGGTCATCCAGTAACTGGGGCTAAGCTAAAGCAGTTTGCGATGAAGAATAAAACAACCATAGTGATAGATCCTCGAGAAACTGAAATTGCAAGATATGCTACCTATCATCTACAACTCCATCCAGGAACCAATGTAGCCCTCCTCAATATGATGCTCTATTATATTATCATAGAAGGCATAGAAGACAAAGGTTTCATAGAGTCAAGAACAGAAGGTTATCTTGAATTTAAAGAACAAATACTGGCATTGAATCTAGATGAACTAGAGAAAATAACAGGAGTAGATAAAAGTCTAGTTCGTCAAGCAGCTATGGCTTATGCTAAAGCAGGCAATGCTATGTCTTTCCATGGACTAGGAGTCACAGAGCATTCTCAAGGTAGTTATACTGTGATGCTTATTTCTGACCTAGCCATGATTACAGGAAATATAGGTCGCAAAGGAGTAGGGGTAAATCCTCTACGAGGTCAAAACAATGTGCAAGGAGCTGCGGATATGGGCTGTCAGCCACATCAGGGTGCTGGCTACCTCGATGCATATAATCCAGAAATCAACAAACACTATGAAAATTTTTACCAAACAAAAATTCCACAAGGAAAAGGCTTGAAAATTCCTGAAATGTTTGATGCCTCCATAGATGGTAAACTAAAAGCCCTTTGGCTCATGGGTGAGGATGTGGTGCAAACCGATCCGAATACTAATAAAGTCATTGCTGCTATGAAAAACCTAGATTTATTAGTCGTACAAGAAATTTTCATGACGGAAACGGCTAAGTATGCTACCGTGATATTACCTGCTTCTTCATTTCTAGAAAAAAGTGGCACTTTCACTAATGGAGAAAGAAGAATACAACGCGTGCAAAAGGTGGTAGAGCCTCTCCCAGGTACAAAGCCAGACGGACAAATTGTAGCCGAGATCATGCAGCGAATGGGCTTTCCACAAGCAGATTATGATGCAGCCACTGTGCTTAATGAGGTCTCTCAGATAGTGCCATTTTTCGCAGGCGTGAAATGGGAAGAGCTAGGCGATAACGGAAAGCAATGGCCCGTGATGAAAGGCGGCAAGGATACACAGATTATGCATTTAGATAAATTCTCTCGTGGTTTAGGTAAATTTCATTACTTCGACTACCAGGAGAGTAATGAATTGACTAGATACAAAAAGGAATATCCTTATATCGTGACGACGAATAGAGAACTGGAGCATTACAACTGTGGCACGATGACGCGCCGAACGGATAATGCTCTTATATTAACTGAGGATGTTCTTCTAATTCACCCTGAAGATGCAGCCAAACATCTGATTCACGAAGGTGATTTTGTATGTGTAGAATCTCCAAGAGGTAAGGTAGATATCAAAGCAAGAATTACAGAAGAAGTAAAGCAAGGAGTGCTGAGTACAACATTTCATTTTCCAGACATTATGCTAAATGTCATCACCAGCGACGAGCATGATTCAGAAGCTATGTGTCCTGAATATAAAATAGTAGCTGTGAATATTAGAAAAAGTAAAGGCAAGAAGTTAATCCCTACAGATTAAGAAATAATTTGTCCTATTTTTTAACCACGTTTTCCAAATTGGTAGATAGTAGGACTATACAACTAGCTAATATTATACTACCTTTGCATAAACATATACTGAATGTTTTCAAATATATTACATAATCAAAATAATAGCAAATCTCACGAGGGCATTGAATTAGATACAGATTTATCCAAGAAATTGTATACGACATATGTGCCACGAGATGTTTTAGAGAATGAGATCTATAATCATACAAAGACATTTGTGGAAATCCCCCACAATGCAGATTTGAATTTTGCACAAAAATTTATAGATAAAGAAGGTAAATTCATTTATTGTGCGGATAAAAACGAATTAAAAGAGAAGTTAATTCATTTTCTAAGCATGAATAACCTTACTAGAGCTTTTGTCTGGGAAGACTCTATCGTTCGCCTAATGAAGGATGAACAATTTCCATCCCATCTTAAAATTGATAGGGTTATTGATTCTACCAATGTAGCTATAAGTCTTTGTGAAGGATTAGTATCTGATGAAGGCACGATTATACTTAACCCCAACCAGAATAGATTTAGACCGCTTGATAATTTTCCAGAATACCATATTATTTTAGCGTCTAAAGGACAAATAAAGCTAAATATGGATCATGCTGTATCTGATTTTATTTTAAAACATCAGGAAGTGTTTCCATTTATAATTGATATTTCAAAAGAAGAAAAAAGCACTCGTTTTGCACTAAACAAACCTATTCTTATCTCCAGAGGCACCAAGAGAATTTTTATTTTCTACTGTGAAGAATGTTGTTTCGAATAAATACTATAGGTGAAGAAAGTTTTATTTCTATCCGATTTCCACCTTGGCGTTCCTGATAGTGAAACTAGCAGATATCGCGAAAATAAAATTTGCAAACTATTAGAAATCTATGCAGAAGAAGTCAGTGATGTCTACTTGTTAGGGGATGTTTTTGATTTTTGGTTTGAGTATAATACTGTAGTCCCAAAAGGATATTATAGACTTTTTGGCAAATTAGCTTCTTTGGCTGACAAGGGAGTTCAACTACATTTTTTCAAAGGAAACCACGATATGTGGATGAAGGATTTGTTTAGTATAGAGTTTAATGCTAGAATATACGCACATCCTATTCAGTTAAGGCTAGGCGACAAAAACCTATATATTGGACATGGGGATGGACTAGGACCAGGAGATTTAAAATATAAATTTTTAAAGGTATTTTTCAGTTCGCCTATTTGTAAGTTCTTCTTTAAGTGGATTCATCCCGACCTTGGAATCAGATTAGCTAGTTTCTTCTCTTATAGAAGTCGATATGGTCAACCTAGTGAGCCTGAAACCTATATGGGAAATAACAATGAATGGCTATATAATTTCTGTCAGACCAAGTTAAAAGAAGATACTGTCGATTACTTTATTTTTGGGCATAGGCATCTTCCAATATATACCAAACTAGATGATTCTACCGCTACATATATCAATCTCGGTGATTGGCTGCAGTATGATACTTATGCTATTTTCCATGAAAATGAATTATCTTTGTATCAATATGGTAGCGAAAAGAATAATTTCGATTTTAATCCTAACGCATGTTAGTTTTAGTTTTTTTTCTCAATCTATATTAGACTCTCTTAATTATTCTGTAGATTCTGCCTTATTAGATTTAAAGGTAGATAAACTCAATAATAAGTGGTATATTTATGACCACAAAATAGTAAGAAGCAGTTCCGAAATAGCCTATAATGACACTCTTTATTTTCAAAACATAGGTGATGTCCAATTAGATTTGCAAATTCCTCTTAAAAATCTTTTCTTTCATAAAAGTTCGAACACTATAGAAATAAACAATAGCCGCTGGGGTGTCTTATCTAAATTTAGACTAGATCAGCTTCAGATATATCAGCCGACATTCGTGAAATTCACATTAGATAAAATGATATTGGTGCTAGATGTAAGTAATAATTCTCTTTATAAAATCAATGAAAATGGGGTAAAAATTTCACAAAATCCAAACCCTTTCAAAATAGGAAATCAATCCTATTTTCCTATGCAAATCATTCAGTTGAGAAACCAAAGTCTTGCCTTAGATACTAATTATGGCCTATTCATTATCAATGAATACGGGAATTTAATCCAACACATACCACTAAAATCTTATAGATATTTATTTGAATACAAAGGCAATATCTATCTAACTAAAGGTAGAGGAATAACTAGATATGAAATGAGTAAATTGGAAGAAGTAGATTATACCTCTGCTAAGAAAGCTTTTCTGCCCTATCCTATTAAATCAATACAGACTTATAATGAAAATGCGCTTATACTTTTTGAGAATAAGCGCATTTATGAATTAAAAACCTTAGATAGCTTATTCAAGTAAGGTAGATAACGTCTTAGCCATTTGTTCATGGGACATATTACTGGCTATGACGTTTCCTAGACTATCAAGTAAAAAATTGCTAGGTATCGACTCTATACCATATTTTAAAGCCCATTTGGACTCCCATCCACCTAAATCTGAGATGTGATAGGGCCATATAAGGCCATCTTTATTGATGGCATGATTCCATTTTTCATTTTCATGGTCTAAAGAAATAGATAAAATCTCCAAGCCCCTTGGCTGATATAGTTTGTAAAGTTTGACCAAATGAGGATTGAACTGCCTGCATGGAGGACACCATGATGCCCAGAACTCAACTAGAATATATTTTGATTTAATATCAGTAAAACGAATACTGTCTCCGTCTGGATTTAACCCTTGTATTTCAATAAATTTCTTCGAAGGTGAAGATTCTATAGGAGCTTTAACTTCGAGAGGAGCTTCTGCCTTTTTTTTCTCTATATTACATGAAGTCAGTGAGAAAATAAATAATAGAGCTACAAGATTACTATTCATTTGTTTCTTCAGTTGTTTTCTTAACAGTTTTCTTAGTAGTTTTTTTTGTCTTTTTTACCTCTGGCTCACCAGCCTCTTCGACTGACACTTTTTTAGTTTTTACAGGTTTAGCTACGATAGCTATCTTTTTTGCCGTTCTCTGCTTTCTTTTCTTGCCATATGATCCATTGGCAATTTTCCCCTTTTTTGATTTAATATCACCTCTTCCCATTTGATGTTGTAATTTAAGTTGTTTATAAAAATTTACTATCTACAAATATAGATAAAAAAAATTGTTTTAGATATATTGCTTCATGGCTTTTAGCAATAACTCTTGTCTAATATTGCCGACTAGACTATTGAAAAGTAGAATAACCTATAAAAAAAATACTCCACCCGAAGGCGGAGTATAAGTAAGCAAGTAAAAAAATATTATTTTTAAATTACTTGATTTTTGCTTTTGCAGCAGAAGCAGAAAGATCTGCACCAGCTTTAAATTTAGCTACAGTTTTAGCAGCTATCTTGATTTCTTTGCCAGTTTGAGGATTTCTTCCTGTTCTAGCGCTTCTTTTAGATACAGAAAAAGTTCCAAATCCTACTAAAGTAACTTTGTTACCTTTTTGTAGTGTAGACTTTACTGCATTCATGAAAGAATTCAATGCATCACCAGCTGAAGCTTTAGTGATACCAGCGTCAGCTGCAATTTTGTCGATTAAATCTCCTTTGTTCATCTTTAAAGATTTTAGGTTGTGAATAATTTATAACGAGAACAAATTTAGAGCAAAACGCCTGTTTATAATACATCTGTAAGATTTAGTTTCATCTACTCTGTGGAAAACCCTTGTAAACAGGCATAACTTAATAGTCAAACAATTGTATTTCAGCAAATTAGTTTTAAATTTATTTTTTCAAAATGTTGATTAATTTCCTTGTAAATTATAGCTTGCAACCCTTATAAAACCTGTATTTACAAAATAATAATAGGAAAAACACCTAGATTTTAATAAATTTGTAGCTATAAATGTTAAACTAAATTCTCGACAGTGAAATACATATTTTTAATTCTAGCCTTTTTGATGCTCCAATCTGCATGCAAAAAAGCATCTACTTATTCCTCTGTCTGCAATGATGAAAGTAAACGCAAAAGTGGAAGCGTATCTGGAAAAGAAATTTCAACAACCAAAGTAAAAAGAAATTCCTATAGGAATAATACTAGAAGACCCCACAGACTTGGCCTACTCAGACGATAATCATCCTTACATATTTAATATATGATAGAAAGTACTATACTATTACAAGATATAGACCCATTGGTATTATATGGAGTGAATAATAATAAACTCGATGTACTAAAAAAAGCATTTCCATTACTTAGAATGGTTTTTAGAGGAGATAAAATCAAAGTAAGTGGAAAGGTAGATGAAATAGAGCAATTCGAACTCAAGATGCGCGTTATTGTAGAGCATATCAAGCAATATCAGGACATAACGCTTAAAGATATTGAAAAAATAGCTATGAGTGAAACTCCTAACGCTGCTTATTTAGCTAAGCCAACGGGGGATGTCATCGTATATGGCAATAATGGACATGCAGTGCGAGCTCGTACACCTAATCAACGAGTGATGGTGGAGCAAAATCTAAAAAATGATATCCTATTCGCTATAGGACCTGCTGGTACAGGAAAGACTTATACCGCTGTAGCCCTAGCCGTCAAAGCATGGAAGGAAAAACAAGTCAAAAGAATTGTACTAACTAGGCCTGCTGTGGAGGCTGGAGAAAATTTAGGTTTTCTTCCTGGGGATTTAAGAGAAAAAGTAGACCCCTACCTTCGGCCATTGTATGATGCATTGGAAGATATGATTCCATTTGACAAATTGACTCAGCTCAAAGAAACAAGAATTATAGAAGTAGCTCCGCTGGCTTTTATGAGAGGACGTACACTTGATAATGCCTTTATTATCCTAGATGAAGCTCAAAATGCCACATCCATGCAGCTCAAAATGTTCCTAACTCGTATAGGACCTAATGCAAAATGCATTGTCACAGGAGACGTCACACAGATAGATTTGCCTAGATCACAACAAAGTGGATTGCCTCATACATTGCGAATACTTGACGAAATAGAAGGAATCGGCATAGTAAGGCTCACGAATGAAGATGTCATAAGACATAGACTAGTAGCAAAGATCATAACAGCCTTCGAAAATAATCCTGAAAAATAATGCTTCGATTAAGTCCAGACACAGCCTATTATAAAGGGAAAGTTAGAGATGTCTATACAAAAGGAGATTTTATATTTATTATAGTCTCAGATAGGATATCTGCTTTTGACGTAGTATTGCCGGCCCCGATACCTTATAAAGGTGGCGTACTGAATGGAATTTCAACTTTTTTCCTTCATCAAACCAAAGATATTGTTCCAAATTGGCTTATTGACACACCTAATAGCCATGTAGCGTTCGGTCATTTAGCGCCTACGATTCCTATCGAAGTCATTGTGCGCGGATATATATCTGGAAGTATGTGGCGTGCCTATGATGCTGGTGAGCGAATGTTTTGTGGAAATTTACTTCCTGATGGATTGAAAAATAATCAAAAATTAGAATCCCCAATTATTACACCTACAACCAAAGCTTCAGCAGGTCATGATGAAAATACATCGGAAGAAGAAATTCTGAAAGATGGTGTAATCAGTAAAACTGATTGGGATTTGATAAAAAAATACTCCCTAGAACTATTTAATTTTGGTTCGCAATATGCGAGTACAAAAAATTTAATCTTAGTTGACACCAAATTTGAATTTGGAAGAAAAAAAGATGGTCAAATTATTCTCATTGATGAAATATTAACTCCTGATAGCTCTCGCTACTTTATTGCAGATAGTTATTTGGATAAATTCAATCTGGGAGAAACCCCTAGCCAACTTTCCAAAGAATTTGTTCGTCAATGGTTAATAGAAAATAATTTTATGGGGCAAAAGGGTGAAATGGTTCCTGAAATGACCACAGACTGGGTCAATACCATTTCCGAAAGATATATTGAACTCTATAATAAACTAATTGACCAACCTTTTGTCAAAGAATCAAAAGAATTTAATTTAGTCAAAATTCAAACTACTTATGACGCGTTCTGTCAGAACTATTATGCTTAAAAAATTAGCATTTATAGCAATATGCATTTCGTATTCCTTCCTTTCCGCCCAGGAAAAATTCAATATAGGCCTTATAGGTTTCTATAACTTGGAAAATCTATATGACACGATAGATCAAGACGATGTCAACGACGAGGAATTTACACCCGATGGCACAAGAAGATATACAGGAGAAATATACCTAGACAAACTATCTAAACTAGAAAAGGTAGTGTCTGAGATTGGCACAGATCATAGCCCTGAGGGTCTAGCCATCATAGGTGTAGCTGAAATTGAGAACCGAAGTGTTTTGAGAGATCTCTGCAATCAGAATGCTTTGAAATCTAGGAATTATAAAATAGTGCACTATGATTCGAAAGACGCCAGGGGTATAGATGTAGGTCTACTTTATAACCCAAAATATTTCAAGGTCCTGAAGTCAGACAAGATTTATGTAGACATGGAAGATCTAGGCGAGGGCAGAACTAGAGATATTCTATGGGTACAGGGTCTCTTTATGGGAGAAGAAATGCATATCATGGTCGCTCACTGGCCTAGCCGAAGAGGAGGAGAAGAAGTCTCCATGCCTAAGCGATGCCGTGCGGCTGAGTTTATGCGTGCCAAAACAGATAGTATTTTACTTCAAAATCCTTTGGCCAATGTAGTAGTGATGGGAGATCTGAACGATGACCCCACCAGTCCTAGTTTAGTGAAATGTTTAAAATCTACTGGTAAAAAAGAAGAAGCTATAGACGGCAAATTTTTCAATCCTTTTTATGACTATTTTAAAAAAGGTATAGGCACTCTCGCCTATGCAGATGCATGGAATTTGTTTGACCAGATTCTAGTTTCACCTCAGGTCTTGTCAAGCAAAAATCCTCTAATATTCGGCGGTGGATATATCTTTAGCAGAAACTATATGGTGCAAATAGACGGCCAATACAAAGGCTATCCGCTGAGAACCTACAATGGAGACCTCTATCAAGGTGGATTTTCAGATCATTTTCCGACCTATGTGGTTTTTAAAAAGAAAGTGAAATAATTTAATTTGAAAATGTGACAATTTGAAAATATATTACTGAAATATTCAAGTATTGAATTTTTTTCGAATAGTTAGTGTTTATCTTTTAAAATTTAAAAATGAGAAACGATAAAGAAAATCTAATTGTAACCAAAACTTTTCAGTTTGCCTTGCTTTCCGTTGATTATTGTGAACAATTGGAAGAACTAAAGAAATATGTAATTGCAAGACAACTATTGAAGTCATCTACCGCAATTGGTGCAAATGCTAGGGAAGCCCAAAATGCTGAAAGCCGAGCTGATTTTATACATAAAATGAAAATAGCTGCAAAGGAAGCTGACGAAACAGAATATTGGTTAGAGCTTTGTCAATGTGCAAAGAACTATCCGGATTGTAAAGATTTAATTTCAATCAACAAAGATATAATCAAAATGCTTACTAAAATTATCTCTACAGCAAAAACAAACAAAGCATAATTCATTTTCAAATTTTCAAATTGGATAATTTTCAAATTAACTTAGTAGTCGCCTACAGTCAGAACCATGCTATTGGCAAGGACAATCAACTTTTGTGGCATTTAGCAGATGATATGGCTTTTTTTAAACTGCAAACTTCTGGGAAAACAGTGGTCATGGGAAAGAATACCTATCTTTCTCTTCCTAAAAAATTTAGACCGCTACCTAATAGAAAAAATGTAGTCATCAGCCGTCAAGAACCTATTGAGGAGCATGAAAATCTAAGCTGGTATAAATCTTTGGAAGAAGCCATTTCTGCTCTTAAGAAAACTGAAGACGAAATTTACATTATAGGCGGAGGCACAATTTATGAGCAAACGCTCCCAATGACAGATGTGGTGTACGCCACAGAAGTCAAAGTCGATATAAAAGGGGATACTTATTTTCCTTCACTCAATCCAAACGAATGGACTCGCGAAGTTCTCCATTCATTTCCAAAAAATGATAAAAATGAATATGATTTTGAGGTAGTGAAATATGAAAAAATAAAATTGTAACCTTTTCTCATTTATCACACTAATTAAAAAAACTCTAACTAAATAATTTGTCTAAAATGAATAATATTCAAGATCATGAAATAGATTATAAAATAGTAGGCTCCGAACTACAATACGTAGAAGTAGAACTTGACCCAAATGAAGTCGTCATAGCAGAATCTGGCTCATTTATGTATATGCGCGAAGGGATAGAAATGCAGACGATTTTCGGCGATGGCTCACGTCAGTCTCAAAATTCTGGAGTACTCGGCAATCTGCTCAATGCAGGGAAACGATTGCTCACTGGCGAAAGTCTTTTTATGACTGCCTATACTAATGTGGGAAATAAAAAATCTCAAGTAGCTTTTGCTTCTCCCTATCCTGGAAAAATAATTCCCCTAGATTTAAATAAACTCGGTGGTAAAATCATCTGTCAGAAAGATGCATTCCTCTGCGCGGCTAAGGGCGTAGAAGTCGGTATAGAATTTCAGCGCAAACTAGGCACTGGACTCTTCGGAGGTGAAGGCTTTATCATGCAGAAATTGATAGGAGATGGCATGGCTTTTATGCATGCAGGTGGACACGTAGAAGAATTTCAACTTCAGCCTGGTCAGGTATTGAAGGTGGATACGGGCTGTATCGTGGGATTTACTCAAGGGGTCAATTACGATATACAACGTATCAAAGGTATCCGAAATATGGTTTTCGGAGGTGAAGGCATTTTCTATGCTGTCCTCAGTGGCACAGGAACTGTCTGGCTACAAACACTACCAATTTCTCGCCTAGCTGCCAGAATCTTCTCTTATGCGCCTCAAAATGGTGGATCCAATGAAGAAGGAAGTATTCTAGGAGGACTTGGCCAGCTGATAGGAGGGGATAGGTAAGTATATTTATTTCCAATTCCTTATCTTTGCGGTCTTATGACAAAAAAGACGTGGATAATCATTATTATTTCGGCTCTAGGATATTTCGTAGATATCTATGATTTGATCCTTTTTGGCATTATTAAGAAGGAGAGCTTATTCGCACTAGGGTATAATGAGATCACCTATAAGGTCTATGAAGTATCCCTTTTTAACTACCAAATGACCGGAATGGTCATCGGCGGTATACTTTGGGGAATGATCGGCGATAAGCGTGGACGGGTCATCGTGCTCTTTGGATCTATTCTGATGTATTCCATAGCCAATATTCTCAATGCATTTGTAACCGACATCAATACCTACAAAATATTAAGACTATTGGCAGGCATAGGACTAGCTGGTGAGCTAGGCGCTGGGGTCACACTCATGTCTGAAACAATAGCAAAAGGGAAACGAGGGCTCGGCACTATGCTCATTGTGACCTTTGGAGCACTAGGAGGAGTATTCGCTACGTTAGTAGGTAATAAAGGTGCGATGCTCAACTCTTTATTCGACACCAACCTTCAAAACTGGCAGATGGCCTACCTTGTAGGGGGTATCATGGGACTTTTGTTGCTCCTGCTTCGCACCAGCAATCTTGAAAGTACTATGTATATAAAAATGGAGAAATCAGGTGTCAAGAAAGGAAGTCTATGGCAGATTGTATCTAGCGGTGATTTATTGAAAATATATATGAGCTGCATAGCCGTTGGTATTCCCATTTGGTTTATCATCGGTGTATTGATTAATCTAGGCGACCGATTTGCATTTAAAAATAGTGGTATACATATAGAAGTGCCTATCTGCATTATGTGGACATATATAGGATTATCCACTGGCGATATAGTGAGTGGGGTGCTCAGTCAGTTGCTAAGAAATAGAAAAACGGTGATTTACATCTATCTCACCATGGCCTTTTTTGCTAGCTGTGTTTTTATGTTTACTACAGATCAGAAGCCTAATTTCTACTACACCATGTCGTATGTCTTAGGTTTCGCTACAGGCTATTGGGCACTATTTGTTATCAATAGTGCGGAGCAGTTTGGAACCAACCTCAGAGCTACAGCTAGCTCCACAGTTCCTAATTTTGTGAGAGGCACTGTCGTACCAATTACTTGGATTTTCGTCACGTTCTCTGCCCATCCCGACGCCAAGATGATTCAAATAGCCTTCTTTATATGTTTTATATGTTTCTTGCTCGCCGTATTTGGTACAGCTATGATAGAAGACGGGTTTGACAAAGAATTGGATTTTATCCATTGATTTCTGCATCAAAATCTCATCCGGCGATACTTATTCCGTAAGAGATATATTGAAAATTCTAAGATATTACTAACAAGGCGTTATACCCAAAATTGCTTGGTATATTTCCACTACACAAATGATATTAGTTCGTATTTTTACAGAAATTCTAATTATGAACTTTTGGAAAATTATCGGCATAATACTACTTATTCCCCTCAGCTATGTAATAGGTTGTATCGTCTATGCTAAGGTGACTTATTTCGATCCCCCTATCATAGAGCTACTATACTCTAATAATCAGGCTCCAAAACTAGAAGGAGATTCCTTCTCTACCATGATATGGAATATAGGCTATGCCGGGCTGGGAGCAGAATCCGATTTTTTCTACGATGGTGGTAAAATGATGAATCCAGAAGAGAAGATGGTGCATAAATATTTCGATGGGATAGTCAATAGCCTGTCTGATACTAGCATAGATTTTATCTTATTGCAAGAAGTAGATTCTCATTCGAAAAGAAGCTACTATTTAGATCAAGTTTCCTTTCTCAAGGCACAGGCACATAAATCCAATCCTTTTTCGCATTTTGTTTATAACTATAAAGTGAACTACATACCACAGCCATGGACAGAACCTATGGGCAAGGTCAATAGCGGCCTATTATCACTCGCTAAATATGAGCCCTACAAAGTAGAGCGCCATCAATTACCCGGTAAATTCGGCTTTCCAAAGCAGTTGTTTTTCCTGCGCAGATGCCTATTGATTCAATATTTTCATCTGACCAATGGCAAGGACTTAATTTTAATCAATATTCATAATAGCGCCTACGATGATTCTGGCCAACTAAAGGCAGAAGAAATGGCCTATCTAAAAACGATATTGGACAAGGAAGATGCTAATGGAAACTATATCGTCTGCGGTGGAGATTGGAATCAGTGTCCGCCAGATTTTGCCTACAATAGCCTAGCTGCAGGTAAAGAAGGAGACTATTCCCAGACCAATGTAAAACCTCTGACCGAAGGTGGTCAATGGATATACGATCCTCAAACAGCAACCAATAGAAAAAATGACAAAGCCTACGATGCTGAAAAAACATTCACCACGGTGATCGATTTCTTTTGGGTTTCAAAAAATATATCTGCTATTTCTTGTCATGGTATTACTCAGAATTTCGAATTTTCAGACCATCAGCCAGTCGTATTTAAATTCAAACTAAACCAATAACAAAAACTAAATCATACGAATCAAGCGATGACAAAAAGAACAGAAATTAGTGAGCTTGGAGAATTTGGACTCATACAGCGACTCAGCCAAGGAAATACACAACACTCTGATACCATCAAATCTATAGGCGATGACTGTGCCGTCATCGATACCAAACTACTCAAGACACTAGTCACTACCGATTTTCTAGTAGAAGATATTCACTTTGACCTAAGTTATACACCCTTGAAGCATCTAGGCTATAAGGCAGTAGTGGTAAATGTTTCCGACATATATGCCATGAACGGCACTCCCAAGCATATCACCGTCAGCATAGCAGTGAGTAATCGATTTTCAGTAGAAGCCTTGGAGGAAATATATGCAGGAATATATCTCGCCTGTGAAAATTATGGTATAGATGTCATAGGAGGAGATACTACTAGCTCACCAAAAGGATTGATAATATCAATTACAGCTATAGGAGAAGCGGCAGAAGATAAAATAGTTTATAGAAATCAGGCGAAAGAAGGCGACCTTATCTGTGTCACTGGCAATCTAGGAGCGGCCTATTTAGGATTACAAATCCTCATTCGAGAAAAACAAGTCTATCTCGAAGACCCGTATATGAAGCCGGAGATAACGGAAGAAAATAGCTATCTTATAGAGCGTATACTCAAACCAGAGGCTAAAAAGAAGATCATCGAGTATTTAAAGACGGAGAATATTCTGCCACATGCTATGATTGATATTAGCGATGGGCTGAGTAGCGAACTAATGCATATATGCAGTCAGTCAAAGGTAGGATGCCTGATTGAAGAAAAAGAAATCCCAATAGATCAGACAGCCTATGACCAGGCGATGAAATTCAACCTAGACCCTACTGTATGCGCGCTAAGCGGTGGTGAAGACTATGAACTTTTATTCACCATAGACCCGAAAGAAAGAGAAAAAATCATTCAAAATGAAGGAATCTCTATAATTGGTGTGATAACGAAACCAGAAGATGGTCTCAAACTAGAATCTAGAGGCGGAAATACCTTCGACCTCAAAGCACAAGGCTGGGTGAGTTTTTAGTTGAATCGGGGACTAAATTCATCATTACCTCCCTAATTATTACTTCATTTTGTCTGAAATCAGTATTTTTACTTCTTATCTAGGTTTATAAGCATGAAATACTCGTTTTTACTTTTCTTTTTGTTCTCTTGCAATCTTTTCTCCCAAGACCCTACATGCTATCATTATGACCAAGGCACTACCCGGGAGAAAAACATAAGACCCTATGACTTAGTATTAGAACTAAAACTAAAAGAAAAGGAAGGAAAAGTAGAAGGCAGAGCCAACTATAAATTTCTACAATTACGCAAAGAAGTCGACAGCTTCTTCTTTGATGCTATACAGTTTCAGGTTCAGAAAATTAGTATTAATAACGAAGAGGTGAGATTCCGAACGGATAGCGCAGGAATCACCGTTTATCTTCCTAAAAATAGACCTGACACCAACCATATGGTCATTGACTATCATTGCTATCCGACGAGAGGTATTTATTTTCTCAATTGGAATAACCCTGACACCAATGCTTACCGACAAATATGGACACAAGGTCAAGGGGTAGATAATAGACATTACATACCAGGTATAGATGACGTAGCTAATCTACTGCGTATGACAATGAAAGTCACATTTAATGATAAATATCCTGTAGTATCGAATGGTAAGCTAATCTCTACTATTCAAAATAAAGATAAAACAAAGACCTGGACCTATAAACTAGATCACCAGCATGCACTGTATCTAGCTATGATAGCAGCAGGAGATTATAAATTTAAAAATCAAAAATCAAAAGGTGGCATCGTCTTAGAGCAATATTATTATCATGACAAGCCTGAATACTTCGAGCCTACTTATCAGCATAGTGAAGTCATGATGGATTGGTTTGAAGATGAAATCATGGTGCGATATCCTTGGGGTAAAATTTATAGAAATGTACCGACTCAAGACTTTCTCTACGGTGCTATGGAAAATACCTCTTCGACCATATTCGCTGATTACATGCATCAAGACTGGCGTGGTCAGCAGGAGCGAGGCTACCTAGCTGTCAATGCTCATGAACTGGCACACCAATGGTTTGGCGATTTAATCACCGAACGCAGTGGTCCGCATCATTGGCTTCATGAAAGCTACGCTACGCATTATTCCAAAAAATTCCTTCATTTTCTGAAGGGGGAAGATATGTTTGACTGGATACGAAAAGGCGAATTAGAAGCTTCATTTGGAGCTGGAAGAGCCAATTCACTCCCTGTAGCCCACACGGCATCGGGCTCATCGCGACATTATCCTAAAGGCAGTTTTGTACTCGATATGCTTAGAAATGAATTGGGAAATGATCATTATAGAAAATCTATAGCCCTCTATTTAAACAGATTTTATCATCAGAATGTGGAGACTAGCGATCTGGTAGCCTCTATATATGAAGCCACAGGCCGCAATGTCAAGTGGTTCTTTGACCAATGGATACACAGAGGAGGTGAGCCTGTAATAGATTTTAATTATACCATATCAGGTAAAAATCTAAAAGCAACCACCCAGCAAATTCACAATATGGATGCCACAGTGGGCAACTTTAAACTACCTATGAAACTTTCTATTTATTATGTAAATGGCACTATACAGCATGTCCCTGTTACCATAAAAAACAACATGGATACTTTCTCGGTTCCTTTAGAGCAAAACGCTGGAGTGCATTTTGTTTTACTAGATGAAAACATGCAGTTCCTCCGTAAAATAAAGTATAGTTATGATACGAAAACATTACTAGCTATAGCAGAAAAGAGTCAAACTACCTTTGGTCGATTGGAGGCTATTGAAAACCTAAAAGATGTAGCATGGGTAGAAAAAAACAAAACCCTGGTCAATGTATATCACAAAGAGACTTCTAGCCTAGTCAAAAATGAAATCGCAGAGCAGGTAGCCAAAAGCAATGGAGACGAGTTTGCTAAAGATATACTCATGCAAAGCCTGACCGACGGTCAAGTTCAAATAAGAAGAACTGCAATTAAATCAGTTCATTTCAACGATGAGACCTTAAAGAAAATGCTTATTGATAGATTAAATGATTCATCCTATGTGAATGTAGAAAATGCCGTCAATAAACTAATCGAACTTTATCCTACAGAAAAGATGACTTGGCTAAAATCTATCGAAAATCAAACAGGCATTATGAATAATCTCACTTACCTCTATCACTCCAATGTATTAGCTGATAGCAGTCTTAAGGAGAAACATCCAATGTCTAAAGATAAATTGAAATTTCTAGCCTCTCAGAGCAATGAATTTAGATCTCGAGTGCCTGCCATCACCTTCCTCATGGAGAATGAAATCATGGATTTAGATATTACGAAATCTATGATTCAAGGTGCACTATACTTTCACCCTGGTATCAGAGGAAATAGTATAGAGTTTTTGAAAAAGATAAAGACCAAACAACCCAAGATGTATGAAGAGGCTATAAGCAATTATCCATTTGCTGAGCCCAATATGACCTTGAAAAAATTAGAAAGTCTGATTAGCACCAAATAGCCAAGGATTGATACCGCAGTTACTACCATTTCAGTATAGCACGACTATTCAGCTTCGCTGGAAGGATATAGATCAGTTCGGCCATGTGAATAATGCTGTATACCTCACCTATTTTGAAACAGCCCGCTATTACTACAATAGAGACGTCAATCAGTGGGATTGGAATCAAGACCAATATATCATAGCATCAATTAAGGTAGATTATCTCAGACCTATTTTCTATCCTGGAGATATCAAGGTTTATTTGCGTATCGGAGATATTGGAGACAAAAGCTTTGTCTTTCATTACGCCATTACCTTTGAGAAAAATGGCATTGAAAAACTAGCAGCTACAGGTCAATCCACACAAGTCTTTTATGATGTCCGAAATCAAAAGACTATACCTATACCAGAGCGGATTATAAAGCAATGGAAAGCCTTTGAAAAGGAAAATTTATAAATCTACACGGATGTTTTATGATAAATAACAAATGACTAATGACTAAGCTCCTGCGCATAGATGCTCATAAACCTGACGAACGAGGACTAAAACAGATCATCGATGTTTTAGAAAATGATGGAGTCATCATTTATCCTACTGATAGTGTTTATACATTAGGAGCTAGTATTCATAGCGACAAAGCCTTTAAGCGCATCTGTCAACTAAAAGGTGTACGAGAAGATAAAGCACAATTTAGTATAGTATGCTCAGATTATAGTCACCTAAGTGAATTTGCAAAACAGCTATCCAATATTGAATTTCGGGTATTGAAACAGCACCTGCCTGGACCATTTACCTTTATACTGGAGGCTAATAAAGAAGCGAGTAAAATCTTCAAACACAATAAAAAAACAATCGGATTTCGAATTCCAGATTATCCTCTCGTCATCCGATTGATAAAAGCACTAGACAAACCCCTTTTTTCTGCTAGTATTCAGATAGAACATGATAGCCCCTATGCAACGACAGCCGATGAAATTTTTGACGTTTATGATGGCAAAGTGGATTTAATAATAGATGGCGGTATATGCGGAGAAAGGCCTACCACTATTGTAGATTTGACTGCCAGACCCCATGAGATATTAAGAGAAGGTGCGGGAGAGTATTTAGGATGATTTGACGATGTGATGATGAGTTAATATGATAATGTGAAGATGTGACAAATTGCAATTCCTTTGATTAATTTGCGAAAACCCTTGTCAACTTTATTCATAGTTATGTTAATTTTAAAGAAATTCATATTTACTTCGCTGGAGCTTTAAAAAGTCAGTCCTTAAAAAGAAAATTCGTGAATTCTTGGCTATCTTATGAAATTAAAAAAATCTTTTCCTTTTTCCCTAAAACTAGCTAGTTTTTTCTATCCTGTAACTATAGAAAATAGCTCGACACCATATGAACTAGAATTAGTTTTATCTAAAAATAAACTCATTCTAAATTCTAAACATGCTAATCAATCTAATGGCAGTCTAGAATATGCATTTCATGAGTGCTTTCATCACCTAGGTATCTATACTAAAGAATTTAATAATGTATTATTACTTGGATTAGGTCTAGGGAGTGTAGTTCATTTACTTAATAAAAATGGAAACATTAATCAGCTAACCGCTTATGAAAATAATCCCCAAATTCTTGCATGGTTAGAAAAATATTATGACAGCTCTGACATCAATATAATTTCTAAATCTGCTAATGAAATCGATACTGTAAATGCCACATTTGATCTCATTCTCATAGATCTTTTTATAGATACTCAGACTCCAAATTTTCTTAATGAAATTTCTTATTGGGAAAAATTAAATTCAATCACAAAACCGAATGGACTCATCATTTGGAATACCCTGGTTAACTATCCATCACAGGAGAATTTCGATATAAATAATTTCTTTGAAAAAGGTTTTGAAGTGCAGGGAATGAATAGAATATGGGTGAAAAAACTTACACCTTAGCCAATTACATTACGGAAATATTATCCTGAAACTATTGAAATTCTCTATCAAAAACAATACCCCTTCCCTTCTAGCACTTTATCAGCTATTCTTCTTCTAGCAGCGATAGTATTATAAGATTCGTATTTAGTAAAGCGCTTAAGACCCATCATCATCATGCGCGTCATGTCGCCTTCTGCGTGTGATGCTATTGCATTCTTTCCATAGGTATTGACCTTGTCCACCATATCATTGATGAGGATTTTAGTGGCATCGATTTGAAGGGAACAAGCTTCTTCACCTTTTGTAGAGACCAGTTTGGCAGTGCGTACTAAAGCACTCTCCGCTACGAATACTTCAATCAACATATCTGCGAGATACATCATGATTTCTTGTTCTTTCTGTATCTTATCTCCATACTTCTGACCTGCACTTGCTGCTATCATCAGTATGGCTTTTTTTGCTTGCGCTATGGCTTTAAATTCTTTAGACAAAGTAGTTTCCTCTTCCGCTTCAAAAGATGGAATAGACATCAATTCTTGCTGAATAGCCATAGCAGGACCCATGACATTGATTCTACCACGCACGGCGCGTTTGATAATAGTGCCTACTGTAAGGAGTCGATTGATTTCATTTGTCCCTTCAAATATTCTATTGATGCGGCTATCTCTATAAGCACGACTAACTACTGTTTCTTCACTATAACCCATACCGCCGAAAATTTGGACAGCTTCATCACTGACATAATCACCTGTCTCGCTTCCATAGACTTTCAATATAGCTGCTTCTATACTATACTCATCAGCGGCATCAATTTTTGCCTGAACCTTGTCAGTTCCTGCTTCTAAGAGCTCCTCGATTTTTTCTGTAATCAAACCTGTCGTTCTATAGGAAGCGGATTCTAGTGCATACGTTCGAATAGCCATCTCCGCTAATTTATGCTTTATAGCTCCAAACTTAGCGATTGGTATGCCAAACTGCGAGCGCTCCAACGCATAGGTCGAAGCAGAAATGATTCCCTGTTTGCAACCTCCTATGGCTAATAAACCAAGTTTGATTCTACCAATATTCAATACGTTAAAGGCTATTTTATGTCCCTGACCTATTTCTCCTAGTACATTGTCTACAGGGATTCGCATCTTTTCAAAAAATACTTGACGAGTAGATGAACCATTGATACCCATTTTATGCTCTTCCGCACCTAGACTCAAACCAGCCAATCCTTTAGGGACTATAAATCCTGTGAAACCTTTTTTATTTTCTAATCGCGCATCTTCTTGCACTTGAGCAAAAACAGTGAATATATCGGCAAAGCCTGCATTGGTTATCCAAATTTTTTGTCCATCGATAATCCATTCCTTGCCATCTTCACTTAAGACTGCTTTCGACTTAGCACCTAGCGCATCACTTCCAGAACCAGGCTCTGTCAGGCAGTAGGAAGCTTTGGCTTTTCCACTCACGAGCTTTGGCAACCACTCTTTTTTCTGAGCTTCTGTACCATAATAATAGATAGGTAAAGTACCAATACCCACATGCGCAGCTAAAGCCACACTGAATGATTGAGATCTTCCGAAACCTTCAGACACTAGGCAGTCTGTATTGAAGTCTGTACCCATTCCGCCATATTCCTCTGGAATACCCATGCCGAGCAAACCTAATTCTCCCGCTTCTTCCAAAAGGGTTATTACCTTGTCAAATTCTTTATGCTCTATCGCATCATAATTAGGGGCAATTCGCTTATCGATAAATTCATTGGCAGCTTCTATAAATGCTAACTGTTCATCTGAACGATCTTCAATGATAAACGTATCTTGCGGATTGGTTTCTTTAACCAAAAATTCACCACCTTTTAATATTGCTTTTTTTGTATCTGTTGTATCCATATGATTGAGTTTTTTTCGTTATCAGTTTGTTTAGTTGTTTCAGATATTAAAGTAGTTCATATATGCCGGCAATTCCTTGTCCACCCCCAATACAGGCTGTCACCATTCCGTATTTATTTTTTCTTCTTCGCATTTCGTTGAATAATTGAATGGACAATTTAGTGCCTGTACACCCCAATGGGTGACCTAAGGCGAGCGCACCGCCATTCACATTGATGATGTCTGGATTCAAATCCGGCAATCCTTTCATCACACCGAGTGATTGTGCACCAAAAGCTTCGTTTAGTTCTATCAAATCTATATCTGACATTTTCAATCCTGCTAATTGCAATGCCTTAGGGATAGCAGCTACAGGACCTATACCCATGATTCTAGGATCGACACCTACTGTGGCAGAGGTGACCATTCTAGCTATAGGCGTTAGATTTAACTCCACGACCATTTTCTCACTCATCACCAGCACAAATGCAGCGCCATCGCTCGTCTGCGAAGAATTTCCTGCCGTGACCTGACCGCCTAATTTAAACACGGGCTTTAGTTTGGCTAATGCCTCCAGAGTCGTATCTGCGCGTGGACCTTCATCTGTATCTACGATAAATTTTTTGGATTGTTTTTTTCCATCTGTGTAAAACACTTCTTCTACTTCTATCGGAACAATTTCATCTTTAAATTTTCCTTCTTGAATAGCTTTCACTGCTTTTTGATGTGAATGAAATGCAAAGGTGTCGCTTTCCTCGCGTGTGATACTATATTTATCAGCCACCTCTTCGGCAGTCAATCCCATACCGATATAATAATCAGGATGCGAAATTGACAAATCATAATTCGGTGCGATTTTATAACCTGTAGTCGGTACTAGGCTCATAGACTCTACTCCACCTGCGAATATGCAATCTGCCATGCCCGCTTTAATCTTAGCGGTAGCCATAGCTATAGTCTCTACTCCAGACCCACAGTATCGATTGACGGTGACACCGCCTACACTCTCAGGTAAATTTGATCGCAGAGCTATCCATCTCGCCATCTGCAAGCCTTGCTCAGCCTCTGGTACAGCATTACCTACTATGATATCATCTATTCGATTAGGATCTAGCTGTGGTAAAGAATCCAATAAATGATCTATGACTTTGGCTCCTAAATCAACTGGTGTAGTAAATCGAAAGCCCCCGCGTTTTGCCTTTCCTACTGCGGTTCTAAAACCTGCTACTATATATGCGTCCATTGCTATTTAATTTTAAATTTTGAATTATAAATTTTGAATATTAATTCTACCCTTGTATTAAAAATTAAGAATTAAAAATTCAACATTAATTACGTAATGGTTTTCCTGATGTCAATATACTCTGCATTCTTTCCAAGGTTTTCTTTTCTCCGCAGAGGGAAAGAAATGCCTCACGCTCCAGATCTAAGAGATACTGCTCGCTTACACGAGTCGGTTCACTCAGATCTCCTCCGCAGAGAACATAAGCCAGTTTTTTAGAAATCAAAGCATCATGCGCACTTGCGTATTTCCCTAATTGGAATGAAGCTATTCCAGCATAGAGTGCTGCCAAACCAGTTCTACCCAGCACTAAAATATCATCACGCATCACAGGCTTTGTATATCCCGCATCATAGAGTTCTAAAACCTTTTCTTTTGCTGAGGATATAGCTCTATCCGGATTGACAACTACTGCATCTTTATCTTTTGTAAATATTCCTAGGTCAAAAGCCTCATAAGCAGAATTCGCGGTTTTCGCAGTAGCAATGGTAGTAAATCGTTCACTCAATTTTGGAATCCAAGTATCTTCTGCGCCAAAACTATCGGATAATCTTAGGGCAAATTCTTTGGAACCGCCACCACCAGGTATGACACCTACACCTACTTCTACCAGTCCTATATAGGTCTCTGCTGCAGCCATACAGGCATCTGTATGCATAGACATTTCACAGCCACCTCCTAGCGTTAGCCCATGCGGTGCAGCTACTACTGGCACAGAACTATAACGCAATCTCATCACCGTATTTTGGAAATGACGAACTGCAAAATTCAATTCATCCCATTCCTGCTCTATTGCCTGCATGAGTACGATGGCCAGATTAGCTCCTGCGGAGAAATTAGGTGCATTGTTTCCCAACACAACTCCTTTCCATCCGTCAGCTTCCGCTATATCCAAAGCCTTATTAATACCTTCAAGAACTTCGCCACCTATGGTATTCATCTTAGTTTGAAATTCTACACAAAGCACTCCATCTCCGATATCGTGAACAGTACAACCTGTATTTTTAAATACTGGAGTCTGACTTCGTTTATGATCTAGTACTATAAAATTTTCTCTTCCCGGAATGATCTGATAGGCCTTGGAATTAATATCATAAAAATATTGTACGCCATTCTCTAATTTATAGAAACTAGTATGCCCTGCATTCAACATATCTTCTACCCAAGAGGCAGGCTGGTGTCCATGCTCCTTCATTAGGGTTACTATATTCTCCACACCCAGAATATCCCAGTTTAGAAAAGGTCCTATTTCCCATCCAAAACCTGCTATCATAGCATCATCGATCCGATAGAGCTCATCAGAAATTTCTGGAACACGATGGGATACATAGTTAAAGATGGAATAATTCAATTTATTTAGAAATTCGGCTGCTCTATCCTTTCCTTTTGCTAATATTTTCAAGCGAGCTCGCAAGGAATCCACCATTTTAGCTTCACCTACGGAAGCAAATTTTGTTTTCTCACTTGCCTTATATTCCAGTGTATTTAAATCTAATTCTAAGATGACTTTCTTGCCATCTACGGTAGTTTTTTTGTAAAATCCTTGTCCTGTCTTGTCGCCAAGCCATTTATTAGCTTCCATTTTCAATACATAATCTGGCACTTTGAACGTATCACGCGATATATCATTTGGACAAAATTCATAAACTCCATTTGCTACTTTGATTAAGGTGTCTAGTCCTACAACATCTGCTGTTCGAAACGTGGCTGATTTAGGCTTGCCGATTAACGTTCCTGTTAAAGAATCAATTTCTGAAATGGATAGATCCATTTCCTGCTGCAACTTAAATATAGCTGCCATAGAAAAGACTCCTACTCTATTTGCTATAAATGCAGGTGTATCTTTACATAAAACTGGCGTTTTGCCTAAAAATTTATCCGCATAATATTCGAAAAATTGAATCATTTCTTTATCTGTGTGTGCTGAAGGAATGATTTCAAACAATCTTAAATAGCGAGGAGGATTGAAAAAATGCGTTCCGCAAAAATGCTTTTTAAAATCATCGCTTCGGCCTTCAATAAGCATAGATATAGGTATTCCTGAAGTATTGGTAGTAATCAATGTCCCAGGTTTTCTATGAAGCTCTACTTTTTCAAACAATTGTTGCTTAATATCTAGCCGCTCTACCACGGCTTCTAAAATCCAATCACAATCTTTGATCTCCGTTATATTGTCCTCAAAATTTCCTGTTTTAATCCTAGATACAAATGAGGTCTTATAAATAGGGGAAGGATTCGATTTTATAGCTGTCTGCAGTGCAGCATTTACTAGGCTATTGCGCTTAGCTGGATTAGCCTTTTCTTCTTCTTTCAATTCTGGTGGAATAATATCTAAAAGTAAGACTTGTAATCCCACATTAGCGAAATGACAAGCTATCCTGGAACCCATAACTCCTGAACCTAAAACCGCAACTTTTTTTATCGTTCTCATTTATGATATTTATATTTTAATTTATAATGCTCTTTCTTATTATGAATTTATTAAAATTGTTTGCTCTTGAGCTAGCTTTTGTATTTTATCTAGACTTTTGATTAGTTGATTCATTTCTTTTTCGGTCAAAGCCTCATTAACTTTTTGCTGAAAATCTAATACATAATTCTTAGACACATCACGCATTTCTAGACCTTTTTTCGTCAACTTAATTATGACATTTCGCTTATCAGATTTACTGACTTCTCGTTTGATCAATCCCGCTTCTTCTAGTTTGGTCAGTGTCCTAGATAAACTCGTAGGTTCTATACCCATCTTGGGGCCTAATGTCATGCTCAATGAACCTTCTTTAGGATCTATAGATAATAGCGTAAAGCCTACCACCATTGTAGAATTATACTGCGCAGCTTCCTCGTTATACATTTTGGTCACTGTATTCCAAGTTGTTCTTAATAAATAATCGATTGTCATCATTTTATTCATACAACAAAGATAGCACATTTTTATTATGCATGCATAATTTATGTATGCATAATAATTGTTAAAAAATCGGCAATCTTCTTACTATTTGTCGGCTTCGCTATGTTTGAATGCCTAGATTAAATATGTATAAATGAAACTAAATTAAGGATGGACACCTCACTGTTTTAATACCTGAGCCAAATACTCTATGTCTTTCCAGCTATTAGCTGGAAAATTGGAAAATCGAAGCTGCTTATCTTTGTTTTCAGCATACCCGTCACTGCAAATGATATTTCTCTTTAAAAGTAGACTTCTAATTTCGTCTATATGATTTAATGGGTAGGTGCAAAGGATAGTATCAGAGGAGTTGGTATGATTATGACTTAGTCCTAACCAATCATTAATTGTAAAAAGAGATTGGAGGAAATTCTTCTTATCAAGCATTTCTTTTTTTAGTTCTCCTAGACCTCTTTGATTCATATCTTGCGCGACACGTCCCATAAGATAAATTCCTAATACATTCGGAGTAGATGGCGTTTGGAATGTTTTATAATTTTTCAATAAATCGCCTATCGTGTTATGAGCACTTCGATTATGGCTATAATTCGCAGAATTTAGAGCGTCTGCTAAAGTTTTATTTATAATCCATACGCCTAGTCCTGCAGGAAGACCAAAAGCTTTTTGGGATGAGAAAAATGATATATCTACTAGACTATAGTCTAGGTCAACAAATGGGGCTGAACTTACAATATCTACTGCTAAAATAGCTTTAGGATTTCTTTTTTTAACATTGTGTATATACCCCTCATTGGTTTTAATTCCTGCGCTAGTCTCATTATGAGTAATACATATTAGCTCAGTATCGGAGTGAATAAATGGGTAAAAATCAGTGAAGAACTCAGATTCATATTTAGACGTATCTAACCCTATTCGCTTAGCATAATTATAAAACTTCTTAGAAAATGCACCATTTATAAAATGAAAACTAGATTTTGAAACACAATTTTGCAGAATTCGTTCCATTATTTCTGACCCAGAACTAGCTAGAAAAATAGCATGAGTCGAAGGTATACTCATTAAAATACGTAGCTGTTCATCCAAGTGTTGATACATATACTGAATGGTAGATGAACGATGATACTCAGAAGCATGACCCTTCGCGTAAAATTCATTCGTCCATTTATCCAGATTGGAATAAATAGCAGAAGGCCCTACCGTAAAGAAAATTTTCCTAGCCATTTTCTTTAATAAATTTTACTACTTCATAAAAATCACTACATACTGCATCTGCTCTTTCCACTATATAATCTCTATAAACCGTTTCGGTATAGCCAATAAAATAGTCAACAGCACCCTCCAATTTGGCTTCTAAGTCAGTATATCCATCTCCTATCATACAAATGGGTCGTGCGAGCTGGAATTCATTTATTACCTTAACTTTACCCATATTGTGAGCGATAGGCAAACTCCTATTAAAATCTATAATAGTATTATCTTTCAATACAAATTGATTGGCGATAATATTGCTTTCTAGAAAACCTATTCGCTTGCAAACAGGCATAATATACTCAAGAAACCCTCCTGAAACTATGTAGCAGTTTTTTGGAAAAATAGACTTCATTTTAGTCAATGCGACTATGCTAGGAGAAATAAATGAAAACAATTTAACTATTAATTCACTCAAATCAGCTGGAGTTGCATTGATAAGTTTTATTCTTTGTGATAATGATTCTTGAATTGAAATTTCACCTATCATTCCTAAATTAGTAATATGCTTAATTTCTTCTTGAATTGTTTTACTCCTATTACAAATAGCCGCGAGAATGTCAAGGCTTTCTGCTTGAATAAGAGTACTATCAAAATCCAAAACAATATTCATGGTTCAAATATAGGCATAAAAAAAAAGACTGCTATAAAAGCAGTCTTGAAAAAAGTTGACCGACAAGGATTCGAACCTTGAAAAACTGCACCAAAAACAGTTGTGTTACCGTTACACCATCGGTCAGTCAAAATTTAGAAGTGCAAATATATATATAAATTGATATTCCTATAAAAAAAAATGCACTGCGAGTGCAGTGCATTTTACTTTATTTCTGTTTATTCTAGTATTCCCAAAAATCGCTTTCCTTATCTCTTATTTCGTTATGAATTCTATCCGACTCATACAATAAATCCAAATTGGTAGCATAAGATTCAATTCTTCGATCCTGCACGTTGGACTCTTTCATGATGTAACTATTGAAATAACGCATTTCAAAAATATCTTCCCAGCTCGTGGTATTCGCATCATTCTTGATATTATATACTTGATTAGTCGCTAATATCTTTCTTACATCTGGATAATATATCCAGTACATAGGTATATCAGCTACATACTCACCAGCCTCATTGTATTTTTCCCTCATAAAGCTTAGACCTAGGATTCTCACTACCATAGTAGAAGTTTCAATATCAAATAACCAATCTTCTTTAATTCTAAGCTTCTTAACAGTCTCAGGATTAAATGTATTGGTTGTAACCACTCTCTCTTCAAGACCTGTTTCAAAGTTTACTCTCGTGACAGTATCAATAGAAGCCCCAATTTGAGCAACATCTTGAACATTCATTGGCTCTTTGAATACTTCTCCAGCTTCTGAGGATTGATAGACTTCTATTTCTCCTTTTTTTGCAGCTTCATGCAGAATATTTACCAGCCCCATTTTAGGATGAGCAAATGGTAGATTTAATTTTTCTTGGAAGTCAATAACTCTCCATAATCTCTTTTTCCACTTTATATCTGCTTCACGAAGATGGTCATAAGCTATTATCTCTCTTTCTTTAAGAGTTACCTTTTCATATGCGCCATCTAATTTTTCTTCTAACTCGTCTAAAGGAGCCGTTTCTGAGCCTTCCGTCTGTGCATAAGACATTGTAAGGAAAAGAGAAAATAATACAAACAATAATTTTTTCATACGTTATATCGTTTAGTTGTTAATTACATTTTAATTTGAACAGACACGCCAGTAATAGTCCTCATAGAACCGTCTGGACCTGTCACTTTAACTTTTTCTATCATAAACACATCGTTTGGCTTACATGCATTAACTGCACTAGTCCACTCGCTACTAAATCTATCTCCAGTTACTCTACCTTCTCTAGGATCCCCATTTTTAGGAACATAAGTATATTCAAAACTATTCACCGTAAACTTCGCATCAAAATCGAAATTTTCTAATACCGCCTTTACCCCTTGCTGCACTTGTAAGGTTCCTTTTGGTATTTTTCCACCCTTAATTGTCCCTCCAATGGTAGTAACCGGATCTGGAACTCTTTTTACTCTATATTTGAAAGGTGTATTCTGCTTTCCATCCGATATAGTGATGGTAGCTTCGCCAACGGTAGTAGCCTTCACAATATATTTACCAGGAGCTGACTTTGACAAAGTAACACCACCACCGGAAGCACTAAGTTTAGTTTTTTCATCACCTGTTCCGGAGGAAACTGTTACCGGATTATCTAAACCAATGTAAAACACGTTCATTTTATCAAGCATGAGCGCGGCACCTGATGGTTGACCTACAACATACTTAATTACTTTATTCACTGATTTTTTCTCACCTGCTGGAGTCGTAAAGCTAATTGCTACATTTATTGGATACTCACCTGGACCACCCGCCTGTATTTTCTTTACAGCTACACCATCAGTGTTAAGTGCAACACCACCGCCGTTTATGGTCACACTAGGTTTGGCTTGATCATTGAAAGCCCCTACACCAGCTGTAATTTCAATTTCCTCTCCAGGCATGCAATAAGTCGTATTTGCAGAGGCAACTGCTGCGAATTTATCATATATAATTTTCACTTTACCTATCTGAGCTATACAATAGTCGGACAACATACCTTCAGAACTCTTCACATCATTCTGAATTTTTGACAATACAGTGATCCCTGCTACAGCTGGTGTCATATAAAAACTAGATTGAGTCCAACCCTCAGCGTTTTGAGGATAGGGTTTGCCATACGAACTTTTCTTTGGAATAATTAACTCACAAGGTAGGGATTTTTCAAAGTTTGCTATTGCAGCGAAATGCTGAGCCTTCATATTTTCTGGAACACTCGCAGATTTAAGAACATTAATAACATCTTCCTTGTACTTTTTCACCTTACTATATATCTCTTCCCCCTTCTTATTTTTAATCATTATTCGGGTATTTGAATTGAGATCATCATACTTGTAGACTTCTTCCCCATCTTTGATTTCAAGTTTTGAAGCCTTTTTGATCTCCATTTTATAGTTATCTATATCAGCTATCAGAGTATTAGATAATGAACTTATTTTTCCAGCAATAGGTTTCCATATCATAGCCTTTTCTTTAGTTTGAGGATCTGCTGCGGCATCTTCTAGTGCACTGTAAGTTGAGGCATTTTTATCATTTAGAACTTTTATAGTTTTATTAATACTGCTATCTACATTTTTAAATGCATTGATTACTTCCTTAGATACGTTCATTGCTAGTAAAGCCGTCAATACGAGATACATCATATTGATCATCTTCTGACGTGGTGATATCTTACCTCCTGCCATTTCTTATTATTTTTCTTTTACCTAATTACTAAAATTATTTACAAAATTGTTTTTATTCGTTGAACTTCCTATGCTGTGCGCATAGCAGTGAGCATGCCACCATAGATATTGTTCAATGAACTTAGGCTCTTAGAAAGGGCATTCATATTGTCTTTAAGATTTAAAGCATCATTTTTAGTCGACTCTAAACTCTCCATAGCTTCTGACAAGTTACCTACAAATCGATTAAGATTTCTAATATGATTATTCGCATCTTGTAATTCTATTTGATATATCGAATTTAACTGAGTAAGATTCTTAGTCACTAACTGAATTTGCTCTTGGTATTCTTGTGTACCAGCAGTAGATATCGCTAAATTCTTGGCGCTTTCAGCACTTTTTTCAAATACAACTTGAAGAGAGTTCATAGAAGCCGATGCATTGCGCGCAGCTTCACTATAACCCTCCGTAGCATTTGCTACATCTGCCACGCTATTCATGGAACTTATATTTCCACTTAACTTTTCTAAATTCTCTCCTAATCTATTGAGCATTTCATTATCAAAACTTGCTTTCGAAAGTGCATTGTCTAGAGCCATCAGAGAACTGCCAGCTGAACCAGAACCAGATCCACCTCCTTCTCCATAGCCACCTTCACCCTTGATTACTTCAACGGTATTTTCATCCATCAAGTGAGGATAAACCCTTTCCCATTGATAATCCTCATATGTAGGCTCGAAAGCTGAAATTAAAAATATAAGTACCTCTGTACCCATACCAGCAATAAGCATTTCATCTGCTCCAGGCCAGTGCATGATTTTGAATAGTGCTCCTAGAATTACAACCGCAGCACCTAAACCATAAGCCATTGCTATTATTTTCTTAAATCCGCCTACTTTTTTTGCCATTTTATTTGAAAATTTTAATTTATTTAAAAGTTAAGATTAAATTGTTTTTTGATTTATAATCTATTTAAGCATAGATGAAATACACCTGAAACCAACATATGACTTAGCTGAATCAGCATATTCATATATTCTAGTCCCATTCTGAATAAAAAAGGCTACATCTTTCCAAGAACCACCTCTAATCACTTTTCGCTTCATAGATTCATTATCTAATTTTGAATGATCATATTTGATATCAGGGTTATGATCATGCACAAAGGAATACGTATTTTCGTAATAAGCAGTTACTGTCCATTCTGAGACATTTCCAGACATATTGTATAAACCATAATCATTTGGAAAATAGGAATCTACTTTAACCGTTTTAAAGCCTCCATCTTCTTGATAATTACCTCTTGTAGGTTTGAAATTAGCTAATAAACAACCTTTGTGATTTCTTGTATACGGTCCACCCCATGGATATGGTGCATTTTTCTTTCCACCTCTCGCAGCATATTCCCACTCGGATTCTGAAGGTAGTCTAAATACCTCCGCATCAGGTCTTCCTCTAGAAGTTCTCCATTTATTCCATTCATGTGTTCTCCAATGACTAAACGCATTCGCTTGATCCCAAGTTACACCCACGAGAGGATAGTTATCAAAAGCTGGATGAGAATAATAATTACGTGTAAATGGCTCATTAAATGAATAAGTAAAATCACGTGTCCACACTAATGTGTCAGGATAGACAGGTATAGCCTTTGTTTTTACATGCTGACGTCTATCTTTGTTTCTACTACTCTTACCTGCTGCTGCCGATTTGAATGATAAATAATCATATTTATAGACTAATTTAGAAACATCATATTCTTTCTTACCATTTATCCACTGATCTTGTGGAAGGTACATAGCACTTAATGAATTATTCACTTCTGGATCTTTCAAATTGATTTTCTTTTTCCAATCAATAGGAGGATTACCTGCTGTCAAATCATCCGAATTATTATTTTGAACAAAAAATTGTAGAATTGTTCTAGCATTGGAGTCAATTACATATTGGACAAACTGACGATATTCATTGTTTGTTATTTCAGTTTCATCCATATAAAAACCACCAATGGTGACCTGCTTTGGTTTTGCTGTTAAGTCGAATGTGACATCCTGATCACTAGGTCCTATAACTAAAGTCCCCGTAGGCACAGAAGTCATTCCATAAGGAATTTCCGTGCGCCAACTTGGCCGCTGCAACACACCAATTAATTGACCATTAGAAGAACCGCCACCACAAGAAACTATAAGACTGCTTAAACCCAAAAGGGCTAAGGAGTACTTAAAAAAACTTAATCTTTTCATTTAGATCTATTTTTCTTTAAATTAAATGAAGCTTGAGGAAATCCACAAACTTCTTGTTCATAACGCAAATATAAGCGTATTTATTTTAATTTTTTTTCATTATTTTTAGTATTATATGTAAATAACTGAAATTCAATAATATAAATTTTATCTAGCTAAGCTTGGATTTTCTTTAAAAAGTAGTTCTATAGCCATTACCATTGATTTTATCTCATTCCTTGGGGCTTTTACTAACACTCTGTATCCCCTTTTTTCTAATTCAATTTGTGTCGCTTCACCGAAACCTCCAATAATAGTTCTACCTTGTTTAAAATCTGGATACAAGGAAAAAAAGGCTTTTACACCTTCAATATTAAAAAAAGCTACTAGGTCATAATCAAAGTTTCTTTTCTTAACATCTGAGTTCGGCACCATTCTATACATGATAGCTTCACTAAAATCAAACTTATTTGCTTTCAAGTATAAAGACAATTGACCAATACCAACAGAAGAGCATGGCATAATGAATTTTTCAGTTGCTTTGTGCTTTAATAAAATATTTTGAAAGTCTGCCAATGTCCCATTGGCATAGACCACTTTTCTTTTTCTGTATTGAATATATTTTTGAAGATAAAAAGCAATCTGCTCTGATGAGCAAAAGTATTTCGCTTCTTGTGGCATTTTATGTCTTATCTCATCACATAATTTAAAAAAATAGTCAATGGCATTTTTACTATTAAAAATTACAGAAGTATAATCGGGAATATTAATTTTGAATTTTCTAAACTCTCTAAGAGTTATACTCTCCACATTTAGGAAAGGTACGAAGTCTACTTTAAAATTATATCTTTTGCTGACTTCATGATAAGGAGACCTTTCTCCTTGGGGCTCTTGTTGAGATACAAGAATCCGTTTGATGCTTTTTGGCATCTTCAATTCTGTAGTAGCATCTTCTAATTTAAGTTTCTTAGAAGATGCTACATTAGAATCTTCTTTTACTTGCTTACTTTTTTTTTACTAGGGGCCGCTTTCTTTGCAGGAGCTTTTTTAGCTGCTGCCTTTGGAGCTGCTTTTTTAGCTGCTGCTTTCGGAGCTGCTTTTTTAGCAGGAGCTTTTTTAGCTGCTGCTTTCGGAGCTGCTTTTTTAGCTGCTGCCTTTGGAGCTGCTTTTTTAGCTGCTGCTTTCGGAGCTGCTTTTTTAGCAGGAGCTTTTTTAGCTGCTGC
>JAURJQ010000018.1 GCA_030832185.1 Chitinophagales bacterium
AAATTTTATATTAAAATGCCGAAAATCTTAATAAAGACTTTTTAGCGTCATTAGATCCATTATAAAATATGACATCTTTTTCATTGAAAGTGCATTTAATTGAAGTCTTATCGCTAAAAGTTCTCGACAATTGTTTACTTATTTTAGTGGTATATCTGAGCGTATAATTTTTTCCTCTTAGTTCATTGAATAGTTGTTCCCCAATTGCAATTTTTGAACTATCAAAATAAATTGATTTTAAATCATTGATTTTCAGTTGCTTGATAGTTATAATAGAATAATTCATGGTTACGCTATCTACAACCGTATCTCCTTTACTTATAAAGGTAAAATCCACCTCTAAAGAAGCTTCCTCAGATTTGAATTTTATCGGTTTGAAAAAATATAACATTTCGTTATTTCCACGATAATAGCTTGTAAAATACTTGTCACTAGGAAATTTGCCTCCGCCTCCACCGCTAGGTCGAATGCTGCAGGATGCATAAAATAAAATAATTAGTAAACTAATACAACTTCTTCTGCAGGTAATCATTGGAAAAAAAATTATTAATTAATGCGGAATCCTTGCTAAAAATGGCGATAAAAATGGAATTTTTAGCCTCGGCTACTGTTGTATAAATAGATTCATTTTTAAGCTTAAATAAATACTTATTATTTCTTTTCTGCTCTTTTTTTATGACTAGAGCTTGGAAGCTATCTTTTAGACTTATATGCTCCGGTTTAATACTATCATTTTGAAGTATGCCTATGAAGATAGCATAATTATTCGAATTTATTAAACGACTTAGAATAATATCTTGGTCAAATTTATTAGCAAGTTCTTGAAATTGCTGTAAACTTGTCGCAGTTATAGGTATTTGTCTTTCATGCTTATCTAAGCTAAATTTTTTGTCAAATCCTATATTTACACTCTTGTTTGTATTACAGGAGCTGATAAGTAGTAAAAAAAAAGAGGAATATTTAAATATTCCTCTTCTAATTTTAATTTGAAGCATAAATTATTCTCCAGTAATAATAGTCTCGTAGCTATGGATTAATCCAAATAATTTTACTGTGTGTTTGAAATCTACAGTAGAAATTTTTGAAATCTTACCTTCTTTAGCAGCTCTGCTTATAGAAGCATCTCCTCCATCAAAGAAAAAACCAAGAATAGCATTTGTTTTTGCTATTCCTACTTTACTTCCTACCTCATTGGAAGTTGCGTTTACTGGAACTGTTACGGAGCAAGAAGCTAGAAACCCTAGCACTAGAGTACTTAAAATAATTTTTTTCATATAATTTAATTTTTATGGACGACAAATATATAGATTAAGGATAAAACCTGATAAAATAAATAAAAAAATCATAGTTTCATATCATTTGACCCAATTTTACGACTTTATTCTGACCTCCTAATTTGCCCATTATCAATTGTTTTCTATAGAAAAACCCCTTTTCTACTAATTCGATAGTGCAGGGATTAATAATATTCCCATTGATTAAATGCGCGTAGTAAATATTCAGCCTAGCTAACTCTATATCCAGTTGAAAAGCAAGTTTATCTGCGTTTATTTCAGTTGTCTTTAATTCTACCTGCCAATGATATTGCCTTCTTTCGATACTGGCCGAAACATAGTAATCTTCAATCTCAATCTGAAGGGCTTTAGTTGCATTCACCATGGCCGTTTCTACTTCATATGCTATGACATGCTCTCCAAAGGCGGAGATGAACTGACTCGTGCGACCTACCACTTTGAGCCTATAAGGGCTCAAGGATGTGAATTCAACTAAGTCCCCAATCGCATATCGATAGAGGCCACTGTTATTCGTTATAATTAATTCGTAGCGAGTATGAAGGCTTACTTCGTTTATGGTCAAAATGTCTGCTGAATCTTGATTCAACAGGCGAAATTCATAAAAAATACCTTGATTCAGTAGGAGTAGCATATCATCCTCGTTCAACTCATCTTGTATAGCGAAAAAACCTTCAGATGCAGGAAAAGTTTGTAAACAATGAATGCCTTCCCCCAATATTTTTTTTGTTTTCTCCTTATAGTTACTAAAATCAAGACCCCCGTGAATATAGATAGCTAGGTTTGGATAAAGCTCCTTAAGTGTTTGTTTGTTTGTCTTTGAAAGCAATTTCTCAAAATACTGAATGCACCATGGAGGTATACCGCCAAGAATTGAAATATCTTCATTGAACGTTTCATCTACTATTGTGTCAAGTTTCGTTTGCCAATCATCGATAATATTCACTTCATATCGCGGCAATTTGTTTTGTTGAAAAAATTTGGGCACATGGTGATACACTACCCCAGACAGTCGCCCAGAGGCAATTTGAAATTTATCATCTAGCTTAGGACTTCCCTGTAGGAAAATCATTTTATAGTTCATAAACTGCGCTGAATTTCCTTGCACAGCATAGAAACAGAGAACCTTCATGGCGGCGTCTATCTGATGTCTAATGCCTTTTTTGGATATGGGAATATACTTGCTACCTGCGGTGGTGCCGCTCGTCATCAAAAGATAGCTGGGCGCTAGGGAGGTTAAAATTTTTGATTGCCCTGATTTTATCTGTTCTATATATGGGATAAAGTCTTCATATTTCCTGATAGGAACTTGCTTTTGATAGTCTTTGTAGTTTCTTATATTATGGAATTGATGCTCTTTCCCGAAGAGAGTCTCTTTGTTATGATCAATCCAGGAATTTAGGAAATGTTCCTGGACATACATGGCTTTCCTGTGGGTCCTATATTCTTGTTTGACCTTCCATTGAGCAAATTTGAGAAAGAGAAATGATTTGATAGACATGTTATAATTTATAAATTATATAACCCTGTTTATTTTTTCAGTTATAAATTTGACAGAACAAAAATAAGGCTATACTTAAGAAGTGTTAGATTAATTAATTAAATGAAAGCTTGGATTTTTATTTTTATTGCAGTGATATTACAGACGCTCTGGGGTATGGTCTTAAAGGTGTTGGATTTCGAAGTGGCCTTTAAGTTAATTCAACAGGGAGAGGTCTTTCAGCTAGATTTCATTTTGAAACTACTTCCTATTCTAGCCTATTTCGGTCTCGGGTTAGCCATAGCTATAGTGATTTCCAAGGCCTATAAGTTATTGCCTATGTCTATCGTATATGCCGCCTGGATGGGCCTTACTTTGCTACTTCAGGTAGTGGTAGATGTATTCTTCTATGGAGAAAAAATGCAATTATTGCAATATCTATTTATCAGTTTTATTCTAATAGGTATTCTGGGCATGAAACTCTCAGATCCTAAATCCATACAACCTGTAGACGTAGAAATAGATGGCCTGGATTAGTTTATTTTTAGCTTCCTTGTGCGAGACCCTCTGGGCTTCATCTCTCAAGTTCCTTAATTTTAGGCGTATACAAATACGATTAAAGCGCGATGGACTTTTCTCTAGAAAATTTGGCATTGCTTTGCTTCCCCTAAGCACTTATGTCGTTTTTGGCATCTTAAATATGACCTTTCTCACTATCGCATTAAAATCTATTTCCCTAGCTATCAGCTATGCGGTATGGATGGGTCTTGCCTTGTTTCTGCAAACCTTAATTGATATATTTCTTTTTAAAGAAAAAATCAGTCTCAAACAGTTAGGTTTTTTGTGCCTTATCTTGATAGGAATCATAGGGTTGCAGCTCTCTGTTAATGGGAAATAATACCATTGTGATTTGGTTATAGACCAAAGCCTAAATTGGTATGCACCGATGTGATAGATTTTCAGACCATTAAATTGGTCTGTTAAAGATATCCATCCGGTATAAGGGACGAAGGCGTTTAAAGATATAAAAAAATCTATCGACTTAGATACATACTCTTCATCTTAAATAAATTTCTAAAATGAGGGTCGCGGATATTGGAGATAAATCGGATGGCTTCTCCAGTAGATTTCATCTCGGGGCCAAGTTCTTTTTTTACATTCGGGAATTTATTGAAAGAGAAAACAGGCTCTTTGATAGCGAAGCCTTCTAGCTTTTCTTTGTCTTTGATATCCTTGACTTTCATCTGACCTATCATTATTTTGGTAGCATAGTTCAGATAAGGAATTTGATAGGCCTTGCAGATAAAAGGTGTCGTGCGGCTCGCTCTAGGGTTGGCTTCGATGACATAGACTTCGTCTTTTTCCTTGTCATTGAGCGCGCGCTTGACCACAAACTGTATATTTATCAATCCTTTTACCTTGAGGGCTTTGGCAATTTTGACTGTATGTTCTTTCATTTTCTCTATCGCCTCATCGGATAGAGAGAAAGGTGGTAAGACAGAATGCGAATCCCCTGAATGAATCCCCGCAGGTTCGATATGTTCCATAACACCCATGATATGGACATCTTCACCATCACAGAGCGCATCAATTTCCGCTTCTTCAGCGCGGTCTATGAAGTGGTCAATGAGAATGTTATTGTCAGGGAAAGTTTTAAGAATACTCACGACAGATTTCGTCAATTCATCATCATTGATAACGATACGCATTTTTTGACCACCAATGACATAAGACGGTCGAACCAAAACAGGATAACCTACTCGATGCGCCACTTCGATAGCATCATCCGCGTTCTGCGCTGCACCGTAATTAGGATATGGAATGCCTAATCTTTTCAGTTCATCAGAAAAGCGCTCTCTATCTTCGGCTAGATCCATATCATTGAAGGAAGTACCTATGATAGGAATTCCATATTTTTCTAATTTAGCAGCTAGTTTTAATGCCGTCTGACCACCTAGCTGTACGATAACGCCTTCGGGTTTTTCTAGTTCTATGATTTCTCTTAAATGCTCCCAAAATACAGGCTCAAAATAGAGTTTAGACGCTGTATTGAAGTCTGTGGACACAGTCTCTGGATTGCAATTGATCATGATAGATTCATAGCCAGATTCTTTTAATGCGAGCAGTCCGTGCACACAGCAGTAGTCAAATTCGATTCCCTGACCAATGCGATTCGGGCCAGAGCCTAGGACGATAATTTTCTTTTTATCGGACGGGAAGGATTCATTCTCATCATCGAAGGTTGAGTAAAAATAAGGTGTTTGAGCTTCAAACTCCGCCGCACAGGTATCTACCATTTTATAGACTCTGCGAATCCCCAACGATTTTCTTAAATCATAAATATCATCTTCGGTTTTATTGTATATATGCGCCAACTGTAAATCAGAAAATCCTTGTTTCTTGGCTCTAGTCAAAATAGCTTTATTCAATTGGTCAAAAGGAATTTTCTTCAGCTCCTTTTCAAAATCAACCAATTCTTGAATTTCTCGCAAGAACCACATATCAATTTGAGTCAATTCATGTATCTTAGTCTTGGGTACGCCTAGTTTTAAGGCTTCACGAATTCTAAATAATCTGTCCCAACTCGGAAACTGTAATCCTGCTAATACCTTATCGACATCTTTGCTTTCTTTGCCATCTACGCCGAGTCCTATTTTGTTGTTTTCGAGAGATTGACAGGCTTTTTGAAGGGCTTCTTGGAAATTTCTACCGATACCCATCACTTCTCCAACCGACTTCATTTGCAAGCCTAAAGTCTCATCCGCTCCTGGAAATTTATCAAAATTCCAACGCGGTATTTTTACAATGACATAATCCAATGAAGGTTCAAAAAATGCCGAAGTCGTCTTGGTTATCTGATTTTTCAATTCGTCTAATCTGAACCCTAATGCCAGTTTAGCGGCAATCCTAGCTATCGGATAGCCTGTAGCTTTACTCGCCAAGGCAGACGAACGTGAAACGCGCGGATTGATTTCAATGACTATAATATCCTCTGTAATAGGATCAATGGCAAATTGCACATTACAACCCCCTGCGAATTTTCCAATGGACTTCAATATTAATCTCGCTTCGTCCCGCATCTGCTGATAGGACTTGTCCGAAAGTGTCATGGCAGGTGCTACCGTGATACTATCGCCTGTGTGCACGCCCATAGGGTCGAAATTCTCTACCGTACATATCACGACAATATTATCATCTATATCGCGGAGAAGCTCTAGTTCAAATTCTTTCCAGCCCAAAACGGCTTTCTCTACCAGCACTTCATGAACAGGAGAGCACTCTAGTCCATGTTTTAATTTAGCTTCAAATTCATCTTTGGTATGGACGAAACCTCCTCCAGTGCCTCCTAAGGTAAATGAAGGGCGAATCACGAGTGGAAACCCAATTTCCTGAGCTATTTCCCAGCCTTCTAGGACGGAATTCGCTACCTTGGATGGGGCAGTTTTAAGACCCAAGTCTGCCACTAAATTTTTAAATTTATCTCTATCTTCTGCTAGTTCAATGCCGAGGATATCCACACCAATAAGTCGCACATTATAGTCCTTCCATATCCCCATTTCATCGCATTCGATAGCGAGATTGAGTGCCGTCTGACCTCCCATAGTAGGCAACACGGCATCGATTTGGTTTTCCTTCAAGATTTGTTCGATACTCTCTGGCGTCAGAGGAAGTAGGTAAACCTTATCCGCTATCAAGGGGTCTGTCATGATTGTGGCAGGATTAGAGTTTATTAGAATGACCTTCACCCCTTCTTCTCTAAGAGAGAGGGCTGCCTGGGTTCCTGAATAATCAAATTCACAGGCCTGACCTATGATGATGGGGCCGCTACCTATGATGAGGACGGATTGGATGGACTTGTCTTGTGGCATTGGATTCAATTAATAATTAATAGTGAATAATTAATAATTCTATATTTATTAATTGCTGATAGAAGTTAATTATCAGGGGGCGAAGATAAGTTTAATTTTGAATTTTGAGTTTTGAATTTTGGAAGATCTATTTATTTGTGGAAAACAAATTGATAATATGATGATAAGTTATGAATTTATAGATGTCAAATTTTATTAGAGCCATTTTATTGAAAGGTCTAATTGAACTTATTGCTCATTTTTTTTGTTAAGTTCGCTATGATATCCTCAAACCTCTCTATTCTTTCCACCTTTATTTTAGGAGCTGTTCATTCTTTAGAGCCTGGCCATGGAAAGTCTATCTTGGCGCTGCATACTTCCCAATCCAGAAAATGGAGCGATGGTATTTCGCTATTGGCAAGTCTTTTAATTACGCATTTTTCCTTGACCTTGATAGTTTCATTGATTCTTTATTTTAATCCCCATTGGGCCGATTATGAGTGGATAAGATTTGCTGCACCTTTTTTAATTATCTTTTATGGCCTTTTTTTATTGATTAAAACGAAGCGAAACTCAGACGAATATATGGCGTGCAATTGCAGTCATGAAGAAACGGACACTGCGAAGAATCCTATTCTAATGGGAATAATGGTTGGACTTACACCTTGCCCTTCCGTATTTGCTCCCATAGTTATTTGCCTATCAAATAAGAGCTTTGATCAGATATTCTACTACCTCTTGTCCTATATCATTGGCGTGGTTGTTGTATTTCTGGCTATCTTTATAGGAGTGTTGATTTTAAAATCAAAGACTTCTTTCGTTTTGAGTTCTATCCTATCTAAAATAAACCCTCATCTTATTAGTGGTTTCATTATGATAGCTATTGGGTTGTTTTATTTGTTTTTGAATTTCCGACATCATCATTAACTTTGCGGTTAAGAATTAATCGGAATAAACCTCAACTAAACGAATGATACGCTTATTAATCACCGGTGGCACTTTTGATAAAGAGTATGACATGATCAATGGTCGACTCTATTTCAACAAAACCAATATAGATGAGATGCTTCTTAAAGGAAGATGCACTGTGCCCCATACTGTAGAGACTTTGATGATGGTAGATAGTCTAGAAATGACAGATCGAGATCGAGATAAAATCCTCAAAGCCTGCACCGAAAATCAGGAAGATAAAATAGTCATCACACATGGTACAGATACAATGACCGCGACAGGTGAGTATTTAGCCAAAGCCAATTTAAACAAAACGATTGTCATCACTGGCGCTATGATACCTTATTCTTTCGGTAGTAGTGATGGATTTTTTAATTTAGGTAGTGCCATAGCCTTCGCGCAATCGTTGCCAAAAGGAGTCTATATAGCCATGAATGGCACCTACTTTCTATGGAATGAAGTGAAAAAGAATCGTCAGACTGGTTTTTTTGAATCAATTAAATAGAGATTAGATATAAGAAGTTATATGTTAGAGTTTAGCGATAATTTATCTATAGTCGAACCTTTTTCATATCACCATTGTTATAACCTAACTAATTAACACCTTCAACTTTTTACTTTAAACTTTCAACTATTATATGTACCCAGCCGAATTAGTCGCTCCTATGCGAAAAGAATTGACCGATCTAGGTTTCACAGAATTACTTGACCCTCAGTCAGTAGATAATGTATTAGATAAGACCGAAGGGACTACCTTCCTTATGATCAACTCAGTGTGTGGATGTGCTGCTGGTGCTGCGAGACCGGGCGTGAAAAGAGCCTTGGCTAGCGCAGAAAAAAAACCAACGAACCTAGTTACAGTTTTCGCTGGTGTAGACAAAGACGCTGTAGATCAGGCGCGCTCTTATACCTTACCTTATCCACCATCATCTCCTTGTATGGCTATATTTAAAGATGGAAAATTAGCCCATTTTATCGAAAGACATCAGATTGAAGGTAACACCGCCGAAATGATCGGTGACCACCTCAAGAAAGTGTTTGAGCATTATTGTTAAGGCTTTTAAAAAATGCCTATAACTAATTCGTAGTCAATTATTTAGATGGATTTTATTTCGGTTTGGAATTTATCGCACTCTTGAGAGTGAAATAATTACACTCAAATTACTTATTATTTCTTACTTTTGCCCCTCCAAATTTATCCGTACCCATTCGGATAGTTAATAAGTTCTTTAATTTTTAAATTTCTACACGATGAATCGTTATGAATCTACAATTATCATTACTCCGGTGCTGTCGGACGAAGATGTTAAAAACAGGCTGAAGTCTTTCCGTGACTTCCTTGAAAAAAACGGCGCAACAAATGTCACCGATGAACATTGGGGACTAAAAAAACTGGCATATCCTATTGAGAAAAAGCGAACTGGGGTATATCATATTTTCGATTTCGAAGCTCCAGGCGAAGTCATTGAAAAGCTCGAGCTCCAATACAAGCGAGACGAATCCATTCTTAGATTTTTAACAATAAGCCTCGACAAATATGGCGTGGAATATGCTGATAAAAGAAAGAAAGGACAAGTAGGTAAGTCTAAAACAAGAAAAGATAATCAACCAAAAGAGGAGGTAACAAATGGCTAGTCAAAATCAACAAATAAGATACCTAACAGCTGTAAAGCTTGGCAATAAGAATAAAAAATACTGCCGTTTCAAGAAAATGGGCATTAAATTTATTGACTATAAAGACCCAGAGTTTTTATTGCGTTTTGTGAATGAACAAGGTAAGATACTTCCTAGAAGAATCACAGGAAACTCACTAAAATATCAGAGAAAAGTCTCTACAGCTATCAAAAGAGCTAGACAATTAGCCTTGATGCCATACGTGACGGATTTATATAAGTAGTTATAAGTTATGAGTTATAAGTTTTTTTATACTTAAAGCTCTACTTAAAACTTAAAACTAAAAATTAAACACTAAAAATATGGAAGTAATATTAATAAATGATGTAGATAAATTAGGTTTTGCAGAAGATGTAGTCAAAGTAAAGCCGGGGTATGCTAGAAATTTTCTTATACCTAGAGGACTAGGCGTAGTGAAAAATCCCACCAATCTAGCCCTTCTTACTGAAAAAATAAAAGTAAGAGAGAAGAATGAAGCTAAACAAATGGCAAATATTAATGCCATCATAGAGCAGCTGAATAGTACAAACTTACAGATTGGTGCTAAAGTAGGTACTACGAGTAGAATATTTGGGTCTGTGAACGCAGTTCTTATTTCGGAAGCTTTTAAAAAGAGTGGTCTAGATATAGATAGAAGAAAAATCACTGTCAAAGAGGGCGAGATTAAGGAGCTAGGAAGTTACACTGTAATAGTAAACCTTACCAAGGAGCAAGTTGTAGAGGTTCCTATGGAAGTCATTGCAGAATAGATGACAGAATTAGCTTATAAACTAACTCATAAAAGTAAAAGCCGGGTGCGATGAAAAATCGTGCCCGGCTTTATTTTTTATAATTAACTATATTCACCGCATTAAAAACTATTTTATCCCATGAGTCAACAATTTGATGCCAATCTAAACCAATGGATTTTATTGAAAAAAGATGCCATTGAACTGAGCAATATTTGTTCCAATTTAGAAATAGATAAAAAAACAGATTTAGTATTACTAAGAAGAAAGTTGTCTGATAAAAATGTATCTGAGATTATCAATCTCCATGAGCGCGCTACAGTTATGCTCGGTTCACCGATTTCGGTCACAGACACCCTTCAAATAGCTAAAGTTATAGAGAAACTAAATATTGCCCCTTCTAGAATCGATCTATTTAGACTATGCAATGAATGGAATCAAGAAAAAGGGAATTATGAATCACTTGATGTATTTATTGATTCAAAATTAGGGGATTTAATTGGAGACGACAAAAGGCAAATTCAAGCTAAGGATGTCATTTTATTCGGTTTTGGTAGAATAGGAAGACTTGTGGCTAGAATTTTGGCTGAAGAACCGGGAAGTCAACTTCGGTTAAAAGCTATCGTCATCCGGATGAAGAGTCCAGAAGAAATAGAAAAAAGAGCCTATTTGCTTAAGAAGGATAGTATCCATGGTGAGATGAAAGGCAACGTAGCCTATGATGTAGAGGATAGTATGCTTATAGTGAATGGGCAACGCATTAAAATCATAACTTCTTCAGACCCTTCTAATATTGACTATACTGATTACGGTATTCAGGATGCTCTTTTGATAGATAGTACCGGAGCGTTTCGCGATGAGGAGAAATTATCTCTGCATTTAAAATCGAAGGGAGTTTCTAAAGTTCTTCTTACTGCTCCGGCCAAAGGAGATCTTCCTAATATAGTCTATGGGGTTAATCATAAGGATTTTGACCCAAATACAACCCAGATATTTAGTGCAGCCTCATGCACTACTAATGCAGTTGTGCCGGTATTGAAGGTAGTGTATGAAAATTTCGGAATATCTTCAGGACATATTGAAACGGTGCATGCCTTTACCAATGACCAGAACCTGGTAGATAATTTTCACAAAGCAGACAGACGAGGCCGCTCGGCACCTATGAATATGGTAATAACAGAGACAGGAGCTGCTAAGGCTGCTGTGAAAGCATTGCCTTATTTGAAAGGAAAACTCACTGCCAATTCGGTAAGAGTTCCTATCCCAAATGTATCTTTAGCTATTCTGCATCTGAGACTAGAGAGGGAGACAAGCGTGGTAGAGATGAATGAAACGATCAAAAAAGCTTCCTTCTCAGGTGATTTAATAGAGCAGATAGACTATTCCACCTCCAAAGAGCTGGTATCAACTGACGTCATTGGCAATACACATGCGCTAGAATATGATAGTAATGCCACATTGCTGAGCGAAGATAAAAAAGGTATTACTATATATGCTTGGTATGATAATGAATATGGCTATACATGTCAGGTAATTAGGCTAGCGAAATATATAGCCAACGTCTTACGTCTTACTTATTATTAATACTAATATATGGGGATCAGAATCTTTTGCTTTGTTTTATTGACTGCTTTTGGGTTAAAGATTTCTTGGGCTCAGGAAAGTTATATGCCTGGGGTGCTGGGGGTATGGTTATCTGAAAATAAAAAGCAAAAAGTTCGAGTAACTTATGATCCTGTCAAGAAAACCTATACAGGAAAAATAATATGGATGTACGAGGATGATCAGGAACAAGGTAGGGTATTAATAGATAAAAACAATCCCAATCCTAAACTTCGCACACGCAGAATAACAGGAATCAATTTGATGCTTAATTTTCTGCACGAAGGAGATGGTGTATTTCGAGGCTATGTCTATGATCCTATTTCTGGTAAACAATATAGGTGTTTAATGACACTGCAACCTGATAAAAAGACTGCTCATATACGCGGATATATTCTAATCCCATGGATAGGACGAACAGAGATCGCGACCAAAATTAGTGAGTAAGTTTATTTTTCCTTCTATTTAGCGCTAATTTTTAACTCCAGAAATCACTGGATATTTTACAAAAGGCGTTAAACATGTTTAATTTTTAAGTCTATTTTTTGAGTTTACAGGTAGGTGTGGAAATCAAATCAGTAAGAGTTTTATCTATTTTCTGACGAAATTGGCTTTTTTAGGATCAAAATAACCCAGATTTTTGGTCAAATAACTCTCTTTTAACAAATTTTCATTTGTTTTGATTATCAACATTCTGCATACTATTTACTTGGTTCTATTCGGTAAAACTAACCTAATTTTGCGGTGCATTAATTCAATAGTGAAGTCAAACTATATAATTTTTGAGGTAGGTAAAAGCCTATTGGTTCAAAAACTTAAAAGTGTAGCTTATGATAATTAGAAACAATCAAACAAAAGGTGGGTTAAAAAGATTAGGAATATTCATCATATTAATTGTATCACTGAACGCTCTTTCATTTAAAACAATTGACAATGTTGGAGAAGGGTTTCCTGAAATATATCAATATGGGAAAGCAAGTTACTATGCAGGCCAGTTTATAGGCAGAAAGACGGCCAACGGGGAGATATTTACTTCTCAAAAGTATACCTGTGCGCATAAGACCCTTCCATTTGGCACTAAGCTAAAAATAACCAATTTATCTACAAATGAATCGATTATAGTAAGGGTGAATGATAGAGGTCCTTATGTGAAAAACAGAGTTATCGATTTATCGTTGAAAGGTGCGCATGAGTTAGGTCTTCTAAAAGAAGGAGTCATCAATGTATCAATAGAAGTGGTTAATAAACAGTTTTCTAGTCTAGGAAATACAAAATTCATGGATAGAATATATGTAGACAATCAATTTGCATATGTTAGGTCGAATGATAATAAAACCTATGATAAGTTATATAGCTACCTCTCTGAGAGTTCACAATTAGCTTCTTTTGCTAGGGCTGGAGTAAGAAAGGTGGAAAAAGGGAAGGAAGTATCAGAGTCCTTATCTGTTCTAAACACAGCTCAGCCTAGCTTTGCAGATAGTATGGGAACTTCTTTAGACAAACAGGCGTTTGTCAAAGAAGAATAACACATATGGACTCCATTAGGAATCAGTTTCCGATACTCGCTACCACTGTAAATAAAAACCCTTTAATCTATTTAGATAACGCGGCTAGCACTCAAAAGCCCTTAGTTGTAGTTGACTCTATTTCTGAATATTACCGAAACTATAATAGTAACATTCATAGAGGAGCTCATTATTTGGCTAATATAGCCACAGAGAAATATGAAAATGTCCGAACCCAGCTAGCATCCTTTATAGGTGGCCAATCTCACGAAATCATTTTTACCTCAGGTACTACCCAATCTGTCAATTTATTAATGCAGTCTTGGGGTAGAAAATTTCTTACTTCGGCCGATGAAATAGTTCTATCGGAAATGGAACACCACGCTAACTTAGTTCCTTGGATAGCTCTGCAGGATGAAATAGGTTTTAAGATAAACTATATCCCTATGATGACCAGTGGTCAACTGGATATTTCCAGTCTGGATCAGATTATAACGCTAAAAACCAAACTGGTATCCATAGCCTATATCTCCAATGCGCTAGGGACTATTCATCCAGTGGCTCAAATTATAGCGCAGTCCAAATTATGTTCTGCCTTGGTCCATTTGGACTGTGCCCAAGCTATTCAGCATATATCGATAGATGTGCGGGCCTTAGGCATAGATTTTCTTTCATTTTCATCTCACAAGATATATGGCCCTATGGGTGTAGGTGTATTTTGGGGTAAAGAAGATTTGCTTAAAGAAATGAATCCTTATCTATATGGAGGGGAAATGATTAAAGAAGTGTTTCTAGATAAGGTTACTTTTAATGAATTGCCTTATAAATTTGAAGCTGGTACACCAAATGTAGCGGATGTTCTAGGACTAGGAGCTGCCGTTAAATATATAGAAGACATCGGTCTTCAAAACATTAAACAGATAGAAGATGAATTACATAGCTATTTAATGCTAGAAATTGAGAAAGTAGATAAAATCATTATATATACACCAAAGGAAAATTCGACAGCAGTTGTCTCATTTAACATAGAAGGTGCGCATCCCTATGACATAGGTCAGCTGCTCGATGCCAAAGGAATAGCCATTCGTACAGGGCATCACTGCTGTCAGCCATTGATGCGTAAATTAGGATTGGAAGGTACATGTCGCGCTTCCCTTTCATTTTACAATACGAAAGAAGAAATAGATAGCTTTATTGCCGCTTTGAAATCTATAGTTAAGCTCGTTTAGGCTAGGTCTATTACTTTTGTACAAATTATCAGCGTGCAAACCAAATCAACGAAGAAACAAAAAGTAAATGTCATTACACTAGGCTGTTCGAAAAATACAGTCGATAGCGAGGTGATGATGGGGCAGCTCAGCCATGGGGGTATAGATGTAGTGCATGAAAGTCAAAAAGATGATTTTGATGTAGTGATTATTAATACCTGTGGATTTATAGATAAAGCAAAAGAGGAAAGTATCAATACGATTCTCCAATTCGCGGAGGCTAAGAATAAGGGATGGATAGAAAAGCTCTATGTTACCGGTTGTCTTTCACAGCGATATAAAGAGAATTTAGAAGAGGAAATCAAAGAAGTCGATGGTTATTTCGGCACGATGGACTTACCATTGCTGCTCAATCGATTTGAAGTAGATTATAAAAAAGAACTCATCGGAGAACGCGTGCTTTCAATGGATACGCATTCAGCCTATTTGAAAATATCTGAAGGCTGCAATAGAAAATGTACATTCTGCGCCATTCCGCTGATGCGGGGTCTTCATAAATCTCGAACTATAGAATCTCTTGTAGAGGAAACGAAAAATTTAGCCAAAAAAGGAGTTAAAGAAATTATCCTCATTGCACAGGAGCTAACCTACTATGGGTTGGATATATATAAGAGAAAGGCACTAGTAGATCTGATTCAAGCCTTGTCTAAAGTCGAAGGAGTAGAGTGGATTCGATTGCATTATGCCTACCCTGCGCAGTTTCCTTATGAGATATTAGATGAGATAAGAGATAATCCTAAGGTCTGTAAATATTTGGATATCCCTATTCAGCATGTGTCTGATAAGGTATTGAAAGATATGAAACGCAATACGACAAAACAATATACGGTAGATTTGATCCATAAAATCCGTGAAGTAGTGCCTAACATTGCTATCCGTACCACTTTACTTACAGGCTTTCCTACCGAATCTCAAGAAGATTTTCAAGAATTAGTTGACTTTATTCAAGAGATGAAGTTTGACAGATTAGGCGTATTTACATATTCGCATGAGGAGAATACTGGAGCATATAAATATGAAGATGGCATAACTGAGGAAGAAAAAAACAGAAGACAACAGTTGCTCATGGAAATACAGAGTGATATTAGCTATGAACTGAATCAGGCGAAAATCGGGCAAACCTATAAAGTTCTTATTGATAAAATCGAAGGTGGAAACTATATAGGGAGATCAGAATTTGATTCTCCAGAAGTAGACAATGAAGTCATTATTCATACGGAAAAGCATCTGCGATTAGGCGACTTTGTTCAGGTGAAAATAATGGCAGCTACTGAGTTTGATCTTGAAGCAGAGCTTGTAGGCTAACATATATTATAATTACGTTTCTAAATAGGAAGCATAAAAAAACAAAAAACTTGAACCGAATCTCCATCCAAGATCTTCCATTTTTTTCCGCCTTAGTCAAAGACTATCTGATAGGAAATGAAAAGGTGCAGAGCCTGCAATCATTTCATCCTACTATGGAGGGCTTAAAACGGGCACTCCTATCGAAAGAAAAGAATTATACACAAAGAAGTTTATTGCAGAACTTATTAGAATATAACTATGCAGGTGCAAAAAAATTAAGGCCCAAAGAGAGTGAAAATATAGTCTTGTTGAAAGAGAATGGATATGCAGTGAGCACTGCTCACCAGCCAAATTTATTTCTAGGTCCATTATATACTTTGACCAAAGCTGTATCTGTTATCTCTTTGGCAGAGCAAATGAATGAGGCCTTAGGAGAAAAAAAAATCGTGCCTATATTCGTCATTGGCAGTGAAGATCATGATAAAGAAGAACTACTCCATACCTATTTATTTGGCAAAAAATATGAGTGGACGACTTCGCAAAAGGGACCAATAGGTTCTATGGTGATAGATGATTCCTTTATCCTAGTCTTACATGAATGGCTAGATGCCTTTGGCAATATGCCTTATGCAGAGGAACTAAAAGATGCATACCTTTCATCGTATGTTTTGAATCATACGATAGCACTAGCATTCGCTAGTATGCTAAGAAAGTTGTTAGGCAGTTATGGTCTCATAGTGTTAGATCTTAATATGAGAGAAGTTAAAGAAGCTATGGTGCCGGTTTTTGAAAAAGAAATAAAAGAAAGTTTTTCTGTCAATACGTTGAAATCTAATTTAGATTTTATCCGAGAGAACTATTCAGTGCAGGCGGAGCCGAGAGACATTAACTTATTTGAATATAGAGATGGAGAGCGTAAACGAATTGATCGAATCGAAGAGAATCTTCTAGCCAAATTAAAATCAAGTCCTGAAAGTTTTAGTCCGAATGTCATCCTAAGACCACTAATGCAGCAGACGGTATTGCCTTCTATCGCTAATATTGGAGGCGGTGCAGAAGTGAGCTATTGGTTGCAGCTAAAGCCTATTTTCGAATCCGTCCATATAGATTTTCCCGTGATACTTCTTCGTGATATTGTCTCGGTTTTAGATACTAAGTCTTGGGAAAAGTGGATATCTTCTGGCTATACTGAACTAGATTTCTTTCTACCTATCGATGAATTGAAAAAGAAAATTGCCTTAAAAGATTCAGATTTAGAATTAGAATTTTCTGGAGCAGAAAAGGAACTTACCATCCAATTTGCAAGCCTGGAAACTTTAATGACTTCCATAGATAAATCACTAAAAGGATCCTACGAGTCCGAATTAGTTAAGCTGAAAAAGTCACTAGAGCTTCTTTATAGTAAAGCCGTTAAAGCAGAGAAAAGAAAGCATGAAGAAATCATAGCTGCCCTTGAAAAAATAAAATCTAAAATTTTTGAGGATAATTATCTGATAGAGCGAAAGGAAAATTTCTCCGCGTATTATTTGAAAGGAGGGAAAGACTGGATTGAAGCTATGATAGCCAATGCAAACCCGCTAGATGCGGAATGGAAATTGAATCTAGTTTAATTTTGCAGATATGAATCATCTAACACAATTAGTCCATGAAATGGAAGATTATGTGAGCAAATATGAGTCCGTGAATGTAAAATTCTCAACGGCCTCAGTAGGCTGGCACATAGAGCATAGCATGATGACTATAAATAAAATTATTTATGCATTAGAGAATTCAGACTCTACTAAGTATCAATGGAGTTTTAAACTGTCGCGCTATATCATATTTACTCTAGGCAAGATACCACGAGGTAAGGCAAAAGCGCCTAGTGTGGTATTGCCATCGGAGACTATTTTGTTGGATAAGTTAAATTCACATATTACCGAAGCTAAAACCCAAGCATCAAAACTAGATAGTTTGCCAGTGAATTCTTACTTCAAACATCCCTATTTTGGGGATTTGAAATTGAAACAAGCCATTCGTATGCTTGAAATCCATACAAAGCATCATTTAAGCATTGTTCGTGATATTTTGAGGTGAAGTCTAGATAAGTGATTGAAATTAATATCTATTAATATAGTTTCATATAAAAACTTTAAAAATTGTAACTTAAGGCAATTTCTTAATCCAATGTAAGTATCTTTGATGTATGCTACTGAGTATCGAACCTAAAGAAATTTATAAATCTATCACCCAGCATAAACTCCGCAATGCCTTGACCGGATTCGGAATAGCATGGGGTATTTTTATCATGATGCTGATGATGGGTTTTGGAGATAGTTTTCAGCAAGGAGTGTTTAAACTTTTTTCATCTTTTGCAGAGAATACGATAGTAGTCTGGGGAGGTGAATCCACTATGCCTTATAATGGAGTGATGGATAATAAGACGATTGTTTTTGACCAAGATATTTTACGTCAATTTAAAACGGCTTTTGATGAAATAGAGTATATTAGTCTGCAGGCAAATTCTCCTCAGAGTATGCAGATGACTTATGACGATAATAAAAATTCAGGTTCACTCATAGGGGTAGAAAAGGATTTTTTTCGTATACGAAAACAAAAGATTAAAGCGGGTAGATTGTTTAAATCTAAAGATTTTAAAGAAGATGGAGCTGTATGCATTATCCCAGAGCGGGTGGAAGAATTGCTATTTAAAAGAAAGTCAAAAGTGATAGGTGAATATATAAATATTGGAGATAATTATTTCAAAGTAATAGGTATTACAAAAGACAATCCAAATATAAATTTTGGTGATCGAAATTCTGTAATTATTCCATTCTCCAGTTATCAGACTTTATTCAATGCCAATACGTCGAATAGTTTTATAATTTCTTTGTACAAGGATGTAGATGGCTCCACGTTTATGAAGCGATTTGAAGCCTTTATGTCGAGACTCTATAGAGTAAATCCAGATGATAAGGAGGCTTTTTATACATTTAGTATGTCGGAGCAGGTTAAGGAGTTTCAGTCGTTATTTACAGGGATTAGAATTTTTATTTGGTTTGTGGGTTTTTGTATTTTGCTAACGGGTATTATCTCTGTAGGTAATATTATGTATGTCAATATCAATGAAAGAACCCGAGAAATTGGTATTCGAAAAGCTATCGGTGCCACTCCACGCAATATTCTAGAGATGGTACTGGTAGAGTCAGTAGTGCTTACTTCGATAGCTGGTTTTGTAGGAATATTTTTCGGCTATATAGTTATTTTTGTTATTCAGATCGTAATCGCATCTATGGTAGAGGAAAATATGTTTCTAGGAAATGTAGGCGTTAACTTTCCTGTCATCTTCGCGTCTCTGAGTATTCTCATTCTAGCTGGAGTAGCAGCAGGAATACTGCCAGCGCTCAAAGCCACTAGAATAAGGCCTGTCATAGCTTTAAATCAAGAAAATTAAATAGTAAGCGAATGAAATTAAGCAAGAAAAAATATTGGATATCAGGACTTGTACTTATACTCGTCTGTGTAGGTGCGTATAAAAAATTTATAAATAGTGATGGAGATAAAGACGAAAAAGATTTGTACATCCAACCGTCTGTTCGGACAATAGAGAATAAACAAATTTTATCAGGAAAGTTAGTGAGTTCGAAAGAAGTCAACTTGAAATCGGAACTAGGAGGCGTCATAGAGGCTATTTATGTCAGTGTAGGAGACGAGGTAAAAAAAGGTCAGGCGATAGCTAAACTAAGAACTCTACCTGACCCCAAGATGAGTCAAGAGGCAGAAAGACAGATCTCTGTAGCGCATACAAATCTGGAGAGAGTAAGAGCCAACTATGAGCGGAATAAAACACTTTATGAAAAGGATGTGATAGCAAAGCAAGATTTAGAAGTTTCGGTACAAGAATATAAATTGGCTGAAACCGATTTGAGAAATGCAAATGAGAATAAGAAGATAGTAACTCAGGGATTTTCGCGTAAAAATGGTTTTGTGTCGGATGTAGTTTATTCTACTACAGATGGAATCGTTTTAGATATTCCTGTGAAAACTGGAGCTACAATTATGAATAGAAATAATTTTAATGAAGGAACTACCATAGCTACCATAGCGGATATGAATCAGATTCTATTTAAAGGACAAATCAACGAAAGAGATTTAAGTAAACTAGATTTAGGAAAGAAAATGCTCATTCGTGTCAATGCCCTGAGAAATCAAACCTTCGAGTCTGAAGTGGTAAAAATTTCACCAAAAGGCGTCGATGTGGGTGGAATTACTCGATTTGATATTGAGGCTAAATTATTAGTATCGGCAGTAGATCTATATAAATTCAAATCTGGGTTTACTGCTTCAGCTGAATTTGTGGTTGATAGAGTTTCAAATGCGATATCCGTTGAAGAAAAATACATTCGATACAAAGAAGACACCTCATACGTTTATATTAAAAGTGGAGAGTCCAAAAAACGAATTATTCTAGAAACTGGCATATCAGATGGACAATATATTGAAATAATCAAGGGCCTGAGAAAAGAAGATAAAGTGATGAAAGAGGAAATGGAAGCCGAGAAATGATAGAAATAAAAAATCTTAACAAATCCTATCAGATAGGGGAAAAGCACTTAAAAGTATTAGTGGATGTTTCCTTATTTATTCAGCGAGGAGAGTTGGTATCTATTATCGGTAAATCGGGTTCAGGCAAATCTACATTGCTCAATATGATAGGAATGCTAGATAACTATGATAGCGGTGAGTATTGGTTTGATAAGAATTTGATCAATAATGTATCTGAAAGTGATGCGGCACATTATAGAAATAAATATATCGGATTTGTATTTCAGACTTTTCATCTGATAGGCACTAAGTCCGCTTTAGACAATGTAGCACTCCCACTCATGTATAAAGGAATCGGCAAGAAGGAACGAAGTATAGTGGCAGAAAAAATGCTAGAAAAGGTAGGATTAGGGGATAGAATACATCACCTTCCCAATGAGTTATCAGGAGGGCAGAAACAACGTGTAGCCATAGCTAGAGCCTTGGTCACCAATGCAGATTTGATATTAGCAGATGAGCCTACAGGTGCTTTAGATAGTAAAACAAGTCAAGAAATAATGGAGTTATTAAGGGAAATAAATAGAGAAGGAAAAACTGTCCTGATAGTAACACATGAAGCAGAGATAGCGAATAGCTGTGATAGAAAAATAGAAATCATAGATGGTCAAATAGTAAAGAGCGATGAATAAATTGGTTATTTTAATTTGTCTTATGGTATTTGAGTCTAGTATAGCTCAAGATATTTTCACTTTTCAGTCATGTCTCGACACTGCTTTGCAATACAATCTCAGTATAAGACAACAACAAATAATAGAAAAAAATTATAAGCTGAATAGCAAGAGAGCGCAGGATGCCAGACTCCCTAATATTAGTGGATATACGAATGCCAATGCTAGCTGGGGAAGAGGTATTGACCCATTTACGAATACCTATGCTAATCAGCAATTCAATACCTATAACGGGGGACTAAATCTTGATTTAAATCTATTCAATGGGTTTTATCATATTAATAATATAAAAATTCAGAAACAAGATTTAGAAAAAAATAAATCAGAATGGATGAAAGTGAAAAACGATTTAACTATCGACATCGCTTTTCGATATACCAATATTCTGTACCTGCAAGAGATGATAAAAAACTTAAAAGAGCAAGTAGTCATTAGTCAAGCGAATGTAAAATTTACGGAGAAGCGAATAGAAGCAGGAACATTAGCCAAGAGAGAAGTCTATAAAGCTATGGCCCAAAAAGATAATGAGGAACTCAATCTCATACGAGCAGAAAACGATTGTGAAACGAATATGGTAGAGCTGAAAATCTTGATGGGAGTCGATATCACTAGAAATATTCAGTTAAAGGAAATAGCCATTTCGAGCATATCCGCAGAGGACAAGACCAACTTTATAAAAAGCGCGGTAGAAAATTCACCATCACTAAAAATCCAGCAAACGAATCTCGAAAAATCGGAACTCAATCTAGCAATGACCAAATCGTCGTATTATCCTACTATTTCATTGGGAAGCCAAATAGGCAGTACTTATTCTACCTTTAATAGACAATTTAATTTTGAACAACAAGTGGATAATAACTTGAGTTATGGATTCAATATCAATGCTCGTATTCCTATATTCTCGCAGTTTCAGACTAGAAATAAAGTAGCAGAGGCTAAATATAATATTCAGTCTAATCAGTTGCAGTATGAAACAGAATTTCAAAACCAGATAAAAATTTTTAATAAAGCGTTTTTAGATTTCGCGGCATCCCAAAAAAAATATGAAGTGTCAAAGTCTTCATTGTATTCTAATCAATTAAACTATGATACGGAGAAGCTAAAATATGAGGCTGGCAGAATTGCTCTGCAGGAGCTGAATACCTCAAAGTCAAACTTAGTTAGTTCCATATCGAATAATGTAAAAGAAAAGTATGAGATGCTTTTTAACTCTTTAGTACTTAAAATATACGATGGGTCTTTTGTAAAGTAAATCTATGCTAGATAGATATGAAGAATCTTCGGAGTATGAGAAATTCTTGCAACCCATATCAGATGATTCTTGCACATCGAAGTATTCGAAGTGTGAGTTCAAGAGATATAATTCAAACTTTAAAGAGAAATTGAGAATTTTAATAAGAAACATTTTAACTCTTCGGCGAGAACTAAAATGAAGTGGATGACAAAAAATCAAAATAAAATTCAATTGGATTTAATAGTGTCCTATAAGCAATCAGGGCTGGAAGAATGGTATACGCTAAGTCTAGCCATAGAATTGAATGGTCTAAAAAAGAAAGACTGTCGTTTAAGAAATATAAGTTGAGTAATAACCTAAGTTAGTTCGTTATATTTTCTTGAATTTCATTTAGACTGATATATTTTCCTGCCTTTATCTCATCTTCTAGGACTTTATATTTTTCTTTTCCTTTTTCGAGATAGTGCATGAGCATCATTCGTTCATAGGTTTCTTTAAACCAATGAATTCTCTGCTGAATTCGAGTAGCATAGAAGGTCTTGTTTCCCTTTTTAGTATCGATAAATTTCATTATGGACTTCCAAATGATATCTAATCCCAATTTTTCAACGGATGAGAATGCAAAAATACTTTCTGAAATATTCAAGTTTGACTTCAATAGATGAACAGAATTTTCAATTTCTTTTTTTGATAATTTGGCCGCATTTAATAGTTCGCCATCAGCTTTATGAATGATATAAAAGTCAGCGACCTCCATAATTCCTTTTTTTATTCCTTGCAGTTCATCTCCCGAAGCTGGCATGAGAAGAAGAATAAACGCATCGCATAGATTTTTTACAATAGTCTCAGACTGTCCAACTCCAACTGTTTCTACTAAGATGATATCATAACCTGCTATTTTAGCTAATTCTATGTTTTTATGGGTGTTGATTCCTAGTCCTCCCAGTCTATTAGATGTAGGTGAAGGGCGAATAAATACATGATCGAGACTACTTAGCTCTGTCATGCGAGTCTTATCTCCGAGAATACTGCCCTGAGTCAGTTCACTGCTAGGATCTATAGAAAATACGGCAATGCTGCACCCAAGGCTATGCAGATAAACTCCTAGAGCCTCTATGAAACTACTTTTTCCTACACCAGGGATGCCGCTTATGCTTAATACAATAGAGTTGTCCAACTTCTCCTGATGCTGCTCTATAAATCTATCAGCTATGATATTATCTTCTAGTCTGGTGCTCTCATTGAAAGTGACCATTCTAGCTAATGCAGCTATATTTTTATTGAGAACGCCCTCTTCTAATTTTTCCATTCAGAGGAATTATATTTTTAGAATTATTGTATTCTAATTTCACTAGAGAAGACGTCGAACTCTTTCTCTTTTTCTAATAAATAAGTGCGCTTTTCGGTGTCTTTAACCAATTCTATAATTGGATTAGTGCCTTCACTCATTTTTTCAAATTTAGCTTCCTGATGATAGTGGTCTCCAGTGATAGGGGCTGCCATCCAGTCTGTATTTCGTTTGACATATCGCATATTATCATCTACAAACATAAACTGATTATAGCGATATTGATCTCTAGTGACCCCTCTGTGCTTGTACCAGAAACTCTGAGTAAGGGGAAAACTATAGTCGGAGTTTTTAAATAAAGTCGTCGTCTGCTCTTCACCTATAGCTTCTAAAAGACTGTGAAACATATATCGGCTACTAATTGGTTGGTTTATGGTCTTAGCTGCATTTCCACCTGGTGGCAGCCAAAATAGAGGTACTCGATTTCCGCCATCATTCACATTGGAGAAATGATAATACCAATCTTGTTCGCCAAAATTATCTCCATGATCTGCACAAAAAACAACTAGGCTATTTTTATCTTGGTGAATAGTTTCTACGAATTGATTTAAATCATTTTTGATAATCTGGTAGCTGGTCATCTGCCGCTGGTAGATTAAGTCAGCATACTTTTGATTGATAACGGGTTTATCGTTAATAAGAAAATTCTGATTGACTATTTTGAAAAGAGTTATGCTTTCCATCGTCTTTTCCCATAAGTTCTTGCCTGTTAAACCGAAGGTATCCGCTACGTGATATGGAAAATGGGTTTCCATAAGATTAATAAAGAAAAAGCAAGGTTGATTATGTTTGTCGTTTTCTTCTATAAGCTGCAGTACCTTGGCGAAATTATCTCTATGTGTATTCTGTCCCCAGCAGGTCGCTACCTGCAGGTCTTCACTCAATTTGTCACTGATGACATCTTTTGAAAAGAGCATTTTACGCACTCTAGGCTTACCGATAGATAATAAAAGACGCATGGTCTTTTTCAATTTTGGGGTCACCAATTTCCATACCTTGTGTACTTCATCAAAACCTCTATCTAACCCAAATATATCGGTAGTGACTGGATTGGCTGTCACTTGTATAGTCTTATAACCCCTTTCTTTCATTTTCTCAGCTAAAGTAGGTATATCACTGCGCAATCTTCGGGTATGGGTATCAGCTCTGTGCTCATGCACATTGAGCCCAGTAAACATGCATGATGTGGCAGGAAGTGTCCAGCAGGCAGAGGATCTGGCTTGAGTAAATTGTACTCCGTGACGCTCTATATAAGGCATGTCTACTCCGTTCTGATATACAGCATCTTTTCGCAGACTATCTGCTACTATGAGAAAAATATGTCTAGGCTTTTCCAAAAGTTGAAATTCATGGCAAATGTACATTAAAAAATTTATTTAGAAATTTCCACACAAACTAAATAGGTGTAATACCTAATTCACATTGGCTAAGTAGTCAATTATTAAGCTCTATATCGCACAATATGCGCTATGTCATTAGCGTTAAAGAAACCTAGTATTTAACAGAATCTATATTTCAATAAACCCAGAAGAGTCATAAATTTATAAAATGAGGCATTTTAAGTATGGTTACTATAAATTTGTTGAGTTTTTACCATATTGCGCATGAAGTATATTTTATTAATCCTTTTTTCTGTGTATAGCATTGATATACTTGGAAATAAATTACAAGAGGTTCCAAAGAAATATTTTGATTTGATTCATACAGAGTTGGATATAGCGCCACTATGGAAAGAACATCAGATGAAAGGACAAGCCACCTTAACCTTAGTCCCCTATTTTTATGCACAGAATAAACTCATTCTGGATATAAAGTATCTAGAGATACTAAAAGTAGAGTCCAGAGGTGAAGATTCAAAGCCTTTAAAATATAGCTTTACTAAATCCAAATTAGAAATAGATCTAGGTAAATACTACACAAAAGTAGATACTATAAAAGTATGGATAAGTTATATTGCTCATCCCGATAGTATTGTGGATTCTGACGGGGCAGCTATAAAGGATGAGAAAGGACTTTATTTCATTAATACAGATAATAAGCGAAAAAATGTGCCGACGCATCTTTGGACTCAAGGCGAGACTCATTCTAACTCTAGTTGGTTTCCTACACTAGATCATCCATCAGAAAAGCATACTCAATCACTAAAGGTAACCTACGATTCTAAATATGTTTCTCTATCCAATGGAAAGCTAAAATCTACTAGAGATAATAAGAATGGAACCAAGACGGATCATTGGGTTCAGACTATACCGCACTCTGTCTATTTGACTGTTCTGGTTATTGGGGACTATACGATAGTGAAAGACGAATGGAGAGGCAAGGAGGTGTCTTACTATATGGAGCCAAGATACAAATCATTAGCTCGTCCTATTTTTGGTCGCACTCCAGAGATGATGGAATATTTTTCAAAATTATTAGGTGTCGAATTTCCATGGGATAAGTATTCACAAGTGATAGTGCATGATTTCACTGCAGGGGCTATGGAGAATACAAGTGCGGTTACGTTTAATACTATGTTTCAAAAAGACGAGAGAGAGCTCCTTGATGAAAACGATGATGAGACTGTAGCACATGAACTTTTTCACCATTGGTTTGGCAATATTGTGACCTGTAAAACATGGACTCATTTGACATTGAACGAATCCTTTGCTAATTACTCTGAATATTTATGGACGGAATATAAATATGGAAAGGAAGCTGCTGAGTATCATTGGACACAAGATTTATCCCCCTATTTCTCATATAGCAGTGCTAAGAAAGAGCCACTAATACGTTATTTTTATAAGAAGCCCGATGATATGTTTGATGTGATCTCCTACAACAAAGGGGGGAAAATATTGCATATGCTTAGAAATTATTTAGGAGATGAGGCTTTCTTTAAATCATTAAACTTGTATTTGACTAAATTTCGTTTCAAGACGGCGGAATATAGCAATCTACGTCAGTGTTTTGAAGAAGTTTCTGGGGAAGATTTATATTGGTTTTTCAATCAATGGTATGATAATGGTGGGCATCCTATTCTCAATTCGAGTTATATAAAATCAGCTGATAGCACTATTCTCATCGTATCGCAACGCCACAATTTTGATTCTAGCTTAGTCTATAAAATACCTATGGATTTAAATATTTATACAGGTGATATTATTAAGCGACAGCGAGTTATATTAAATAAAAAATCAGACACCTTCATCATAAGGGAGAAGGATGTGAGAACTATTAGTATAGATGGCACTAATTCCATAGTAGCTGTGAAAAATGAATCAAGAGAAGTCAATGATTGGTTATATTTACTTGAAAATTCTAGGAGCTATATAGATCAGGTGAAGGCATTAAAAAAACTAGCGGTGCATAAGGATAAAGATAAGGTGAAAGATGCTATTTTTAATTTATTGAGTAGTGAACAGAAAAGAATAAAACTGGAAGGGATTAAAGCCATAGATAAAAAATGGTTAAAGCGCGATGAGAAGTGGAATGATAAATTGAAGTCAATTTTAGAAGAAAATAAATTGGGAATCATAAAATCAGCTGCTATCGACAAACTCAGTGAGAACGAAAACCTTGCAGGGTTCGATAGTCTGATTGTACCATTCTTATGTGATTCCTCTTATTTAGTAGAAAACTCCTCTCTTAAGTTTCTGAATACCTTGGATCCAGAAAAGGCAAAGAGTTATGCTGTGAAAAAAATTTACTGTAAGAGTTATAATATTCTTAATACAGCTTTTGAAATTATAGCACAGTCTAAAAACCCCAAAGATATAGTCTATTTTGAAGAGGCAATATCCAAAGCAGAAGGTTATAAGAAACTGGCAATATATAATAATTATGGGACATATATAGCGAGCTTGGACCAAAAATCTATTCAAAATTATATCACAAGATTTGAAACTATGATGGGCTCTGAAGACGAGACGGATACCTATTGCAGCAAGTATGCACTGAGAATGTTAAAGACGGAAATAGTCAAACGCGAGGATATGGAATCTAAATCGAATGTGGATGAGATCGATAGAATTTTAAAAAAGGATAAAACACAGGAAGGCGAATTCTAAATAAGTAGACTATGATATTATACGATGATTTAGTCATATGGGAAAATTTATTGCCTCTTACATACACGCGCAGCATAGCTGAGTGTAGGATAGGAATTTTGACCATACAAGAAAAATGGGCTTATTATTTAGATGAAGAAGTTCAGATAGTTTATGCTATGGATTATCTAAAGTTAGGCGAATTGAGAAATGAAGATAAGCGAGTGGCATCTCATATACTTCCAAATAGAAAACTAGCTGATAGTATAAAGAATTTAGGAGAGAACTCTATTCTAGTCTATCAAGGCGAAGAAATTGCATTCAATAAGGCTTCTTCCAATAGTACTAAGGTAGCCTATCAAGGTGAAATAACATTTATAAAATTCCCGTGGCATTTCTATTTAGAAAATGATGCAGAAATTAGAAAAGATTATGATCTCTTAACAGCAGAGCGAACGAGCGCTCATGTGAGTTCTGACATCAAGGTTATAGGAGAGAATATTTTTATAGAACCAAGTGCAAAATTACACTGTAGTATTATAAATACGGATAGCGGACCTGTGTATATAGGAAAAAACGCAGAAGTCATGGAGGGGGCTATGATTCGAGGACCTTTCGCACTATGTGATAGTGCACAGGTTAAGATGGGCGCTAAAATTTACGGCGCTACTACCATAGGGCCAGGGTGCAAAGTAGGTGGTGAGATAACGAATTCAGTATTTTTTGCTAATTCTAACAAAGCGCATGATGGCTATTTGGGAAATTCAGTAATAGGAGAGTGGTGCAATTTAGGAGCAGATACTAATTCATCGAATCTAAAAAACAACTATAGCAAAGTAGAGATATTTAATTATCATCAAAAAGCTGTGATAGAAACTGGTCAGCAATTTTTAGGTATGATCATGGGAGACCATTCGAAGTCTGGGATTAATACCATGTTCAACACCGGAACTGTGGTCGGCGTCTGCTCAAATATAGTAGGAGCCGGATTTCCTAAGAAGCATATTCCATCATTTAGTTGGTCTATATCGGAAAAAATCAGACCTTATGATCTAGAGAAAGCCTTCGAAACAATCCATGCAGTCTATGCTAGAAGAAGTAAAATTATAACAGACCGGGAAGTAAGAATATTAAGCCATATTTACAATATAACAATGAATAGTTCAAGCTAATCAATTAGTATGAAAAATAAGAAGATAATAGTAGCTGGGAATTGGAAGATGAATAAAACTTATCTAGAGGCCAAGGAATTTATAGCTAAATTGAATCAATTGCCTGACTATACTTCTCAAGTGATTATAGCCGCACCTAGTCTCTATGTAGATACTCTGTTTATAAATAATCAAAAGGAAAATTTAGCCCTTGCTTTACAAAACTGCAGTGCTTATGAATCTGGAGCTTTTACAGGGGAAATTTCAGCTAGAATGATAGCATCGCTTCAATTGAAGTATTGTATTGTAGGCCATTCCGAGAGAAGATCATATTTTGAGGAAACGGATGAAATTATTTCAGATAAAATCGCTCAGTTGATTCATTACAATGTGCAACCAATTTTTTGTATTGGAGAAACTTTACAGGAACGAAAAGTAAATGAAACATTCAATGTTATAAGAAAGCAGTTAGTGAGGGGATTGGAAAAAGTGCCGGTTGAAAAAATTGGTAATATTGTGTTAGCCTATGAACCAGTATGGGCCATTGGCACAGGTATTACAGCTACGAAAGAGCAGGCAGAAGAGGTTCATAAATTTATTTTTCAGCTTTTGTCAGAAATCTATAACCCTGAGGCCGCAGCTAGAATTCCTATTTTGTATGGAGGTAGTTGTAATGAAAAGAATGCAGAAGAGTTATTTTATCAACCACATATCTGGGGGGGACTCATAGGTGGTGCAAGTTTAGATGTAAATTCATTTTATAAAATTATTCAAATAGCTGAAAAAATAAATGGCAAATAGAAAGAATATTTTATGCGTTGTGGGCTCTAGAAATCAGACCACGCAGCTACATGAAATTGCTAAATTTCTAGAAGACGATTATAACGTATATTATAGTCAATTATTCGGTGAAGGCATTTTGTATAGAGCAGCTGCGGAGATTGGTTTTTTTGATAATACGGTCTTAGGCAGGGATAGTTCATTTACAAGATCGTCGCAGGAATATATACGCATGCATAATCTAAACTATGATTACAGAGGAACGACCAAGGGTATAAATTATGACCTAGCCATACTATCCACGGATATGATAGTTCCTAAGAGTTTCAAAAAAATCAAGACTGTATGGATTCAAGAAGGTATGATAGACCCTATTAATAAATTCGCTAAATTAGTTAATCGATTAGGTTTGCCTCCCTATACTACAGCTAGTACGGCTCTCAATGGTACCACAAACATCGCCGATTTGTATTTTGCTATGTCCCAGGGATATAAAGAATATTTCGCAACCTATGGTACTGATGGAAATAAAATATTGGCTACAGGTGTGCCAAATTTCGATCATATTAGCTCGCTTAAAGAAACCACCTATCCTGAGAGAGATTTTGTCTTAGTAGCGACATCTGATATTAGAGAATTAGGAGGGAATGATGATCGGAGTCATTTAATAAGAAAAGCGTTAGAGATAGCAGATGGTCGAAAGATTATTTTTAAGCCTCACCCTAACGAAAAAATTCGAAGAGTCATATCAGAAATCTACTCTCTGATTCCCAATGCGACAATTATTACAGACCCAATTATTGATACCCTAATCGCGCATTGTGATACACTTATAACCCAGTATTCGTCCTGCGTATACCAAGGATTAGTGCTAGGGAAGACGGTATATAGTTATTTCCCAATAGAAGAACTAGAGTCTAAAAAGCCCATACAGAATGGTGGCAAAAGTGGTGAAATTATTTCTAAAATAATTCGAGAATATATAGAGTACCAAGGAAACAAAAAAGATTTTATTTCTTCATCTTCTGTTGCGCAGAAATACCTGTAAGAGCGAGGTAGATTCAGTGTATAAAAATAAAAGATATTTATGTCTAAAGTGATAACTATAGTTCAGGCTCGAATGAGTTCTAGTCGATTGCCAGGAAAGGTGATGAGAACAATATTAGGTCAGCCTATATTGAAGTTGCAACTAGAACGGATGTCTTTTTCTAAATGTTGTGGTCAAATAGTCGTAGCCACATCTTTAAATCCATCAGATGACATTATTGAAAAATTCTGTATAGAAAATCAAATAGATGTTTTTAGAGGAGATGAAAACGACTTATTGGATAGGCATTATCAATGTGCGTTAAAGTACGAAGCTACTACAGTAGCTAAAATACCATCCGATTGTCCACTAATTGATGCTAGGATTATGGATAAGGTTTTTGAATTTTTCATGGAAAACAATTTGGATTATGTGTCTAATCTTCACCCTGCCACATATCCAGATGGCAATGATGTTGAAGTATTCACTATTGAAGCATTAGAAAAAGCCAATAGGGATGCCAAAAAATCTATGGAGAGAGAGCATACGACCCCCTATTTTTGGGAAAATCCTCATCTTTTTACTATAGGTAATATCTCGTGGGAGAGAAATATAGATTATTCTATGAGTCATCGATTCACCCTTGATTATATTGAAGATTTTAATTTTATTTCTAGAATTTATGAAGAACTATATAAGATAAATAGAAACTTTTCACTGGAGGACATATTAATTTTATTAGATGCTAAGCCAGAGATTTATGGTTTAAATTCAATTTATGCAGGTGTTAATTGGTATAGAAATCATTTACAAGAGCTCTCTACAATAGCCCCTCATCAAACTAAAAATATTTAAGCAGAGGGATTATTATATATGAGTATTCCGAAGGTTTATCTGCAAATACCGCATTACAACAATGCTCAATATTTAGAGGAATGTATAGAAAGTGTTAAGAATCTAGACTATGAGTGCCTCAAAATATTGCTTATAAACGATGGTTCTACTGATAATACAAAAGAATTATGTAGACATAGTATTAGCTTGATGGGAATCGAAATTATCCATAATGAATCAAGACTTGGCCGAGTCGGTAATTACCAGAATGCCTATGCTCAATCAGCTCAGGAAGATTGGCTGATTAATCTAGATAGTGATGATTATTATACTAATAAGACATGGATTAAGGAAGCCATGAATATAGTCGTCAATCATAGTGAAGACAATATTTGTCACATTCAATCTAATTTTCTATCCAGGATAAGTCAGCCTATCAAACCTATAAAATCTTATGGCGATGGTTATTTTTTGATTTCTGGGGTAGAATATTTAAAGCTTTGTATCAAGCATTATGGTTTTTCTCATTTTAGTAGTATCTTTAAGATCGATTTGTTAGATAAATTTGGTGCATATATTGATGACTGTATGCATACGGATTTTTTAACTGCGGCGCGTGCAGCTGCTCAGGGCAATGTGCTCATTGGCTCTAAAGAGATCGGCGTATGGAGAAAGCATGATGGCAATCAATCGGATTTGCGCTATTCTGAGATTGAGTTTGCCAAGAATCAGTTGGCATACTATCGTTTTTTCGAATGGGGAGAGGATTTCTTATCTTATGCTGATATTAAGAAAATCATAGAAATATTTGAAAGCCGGGAGCTAGATAGAAAACTTATAACTGTCATACAGAATAAAGATATAAAATCAATATCTAAGATTATTAGAATAGCAGACTTTAATGTACTTAAGATTTTCTGGAGCTTGATGCGCCTATTTAAAATTAATAGTAAATATGAAAAGCTAAATTATATTTACCATGGTGTTATAACTCGCGGACTATCCGCAATCATTACTCTATTGACATTACCTTTTCTTCTTTCATATATAGGTGTTGCTGATTATAGCTGGATAGGAATTTTTGCTACTATAACCAGCGCTATATATTTGTTTGATTTTGGGTTGACTAGTTTAATTACTAAAGAGATTGCACAGGAACGGATTTTATCTCATGAGAAAACTAAAACTATCATCGCCAGCCAAGAGCTAGTTTATTTGACCATTGGATTCAGTTTATTTCTAATATTGTTTTTATTCTCTGATTGGCTTGTCGCTCATTGGCTTTATAATGGAGGAAATTTTTTGCAGTCTGCTAATAAATTTAAAATTCTAGTCTTAGCTCTAGTTGCCCAGTGGCCGCATTCATTTTACACGGGAGCACTATTCGGACTAGATAAGCAGACTTTATCTAATTATACTCAGCTATTCATTACCTTGATTAAAAATACAGGTGTTCTCTTTTTATTTCAATATTTCACACCTAGCATAGAACTGTTTTTTTATTGGCATATTGCTATTTCGCTCCTTACATTAATTGCTCAAAAGATTTTAATCTATCAGCAAGTGCCTTATATTAATTCGTTTCATTATTTTTCATGGACATACATTCAGCAGTTGTCAAAATTAGCCTTAGGCATTTCGTTGATAAGTTTCTTTGCATTTATTTACGGTGATCTTAATAATTTTCTATTGATGCGATGGCTAAATAAAATAGAGTTTGGACACTATTCTATTCTATTTAATATAATCATGGCTTATATTATGTATTGTGCTACGGTAAAAAGCGCTTTTTTTCCTGTTATTTCTAAGATAGTAAAAACGAGTCATATTTCTGATATTCAGAGGCAGTATTTTAACCATCTAGCTTTCATTAGCTATACACTCACACCGTTTAGTATATATATACTAGTTTTCAGAAAAGAAATTTTAGACTTATGGCTTCAAGAAGGGATGATAGCTAGTCAATTAAATTCTTCTTTTTCCTGGATTATACTTGGCAGTCTTTGCAATGCACTGATGATAATACCATGGGTTTATCTAATAGCGCAGTCCAAAACAAAATTGCTAATTATAGTTACTGGGTTTTTGGCTGCCATATCTCTGCCGTTATTGTATATCTTAGTCAAATTTTATGCTTTAGAAGGAGCCGCTATGTATTGGTTTAACATCAATTTAATTCCTCTCCCATTTTTAATCTATTGGTTAAATAAAATGTTTAAAATTAGTCAATGGAGCTTGCTGAGAGATATTATTTTCATTCCAATGGGTATTTCTTTGACTCTTTTATTTTCTACTCATTTGATTTTAGATATGATAAATTTAAGTGCATTTACAGAGTCAATATTTGGTCTAATTATTTTATTATTTTGCTATGGAAGTATTCTTTTTTATAGATTTATGAACTCAAAGCACAAAATTGAATTGAATTGAAACAGAGAAATTTAGATACAATTATTCAATGGGGCAATTTTGTTCAAAAATGCAATATGAAGAGCGTATTATTCTTTATTAGTTTTTTCATAGCTCATTATAGTTACACTCAGAGCTCTCTTCGCTTTGAGAGTAGGAAGGTTTATCTGGGTGAAATAGAAATAAACAATGCTTATGGTATAAATTTCAGCTATGAGAATGTATCAGAGAAACCTATCCTACTAAGCTATGAACCAATTACCAATCTTGTTAACACTACCTATAAAAAGCAGGCAATAGCGCCAGGAGAGAAAGGAACTTTAAAAGTAAATTTTTATCCAGAAGAAGAGGGGCCATTTAACGAACAATTATATATCATAGTAAATGAAAAAGAAAAAATAGAATTGAGTGTTTATGGTATAGTAGCTAGTATATCCAAATCATATAAATCACTTACGGATAATAGTAAGCTTTTCGGGGATAGAGATATCGCATTTATGGTAGTAGATGCGCAGACTTTTTTAGGTATCCCCTATGCAAAAGTATTTATAAAAAATGTGACGAATCAAAAGAGTTATATTGGCATTGCCAATCGATTTGGCGTGCTTATCAATAGAATTCCTGAAGGTAAATATAATATTCAAGCCTTAGTCAAAGACTATAGTAAAGATGTATTGGATATTAAGCTCGATGCAAATCGAAATATAGCCATGATACTTCTGGATAGACCTGAAGTGAAAGATACACTCGTTAAGAATGACTTTATCGTGAAACCAATGCTAGTTCAAACAAAAGATTCTATAATTCCGGAAAAGGTAGTCGAGTTGAAAATAGAGCAACAAAAATTTGTAGAGTCTATTGCTGTGGCAAACGAAGTAGAAGAAATTAAGGTCATGCCTCCATTGAATATTGAAGCGATGACTAATTTCGAAACCCATGAGGAGCTAGTCTCAAATCGCAAGCCATTGAATTTAATCATGCTCATTGACATTTCTAAATCGATGGAGAAGCCAAATAGAATCGGTGTTCTTAAGAAGAGTATCATTCATTTGATAAAAAACTATGAGGAACTTGACTATCTAGCTATTCTGACCTTTAATGATCGCGTAGAGACTCTTATTGAGCGCAGTAAAGTGAAAAATAAAGATAAGTGTATAGCAAGCGTTCAGTCAATTTTGCCCTCTGGCACTACAGATGGTGTATTGGGGATAGACGTTGCATTTGATATGCTGAAAAAAAATAATATGCCAGAGGCTATCAATATGGTGGTAATAGCTTCTGATGGAAAAATGAATAAGTATGCCTACGATGATAAGGCTATGCTAGAAAAGATAGAAAAAATGAATGAGGATGGCATTCTTACTTCTGTCGTTGGATTTGGTATATCTCAGAGTTATAAGTCAAAGCTAAACCTTATGGCAGAGGCTGGAGGAGGCGTATATATAGATATGAATATCGATACAGAAAATCTAGAAGAAGTACTTTTGAATGATATATACTCCACGTTACTTCAACTAAAATAAGGATGTTTGTTTTATGAATACAGATGTAAGATGGTTTCTTAGTTTTCGCTTTTTTACTACGGTAGCTATGCAGATGAAAATCACTATTCTCAGTTATTTTTTGTATAAATTGAGCGGAGAAGCCATAGCGCTAGGCATGCTAGGCTTATATGAAGCACTCCCAAGAATTTTATTAGCTCTGCCTGCAGGCTATCAAGTTGAGCGTATGGAAAAGAGGAAGGCACTCGCTATTGTTGTAGGCAGTTATTTTATACTGACGCTACTATTATATCTAGCTATGAATTATTTCCAATCAAATCCGGATATATTAACAGAGGTAGTTTATATAAGTGTCTTCCTTATGGGAGTTATTGGCAGTATGGGGATGGGGGCCTCTGTAGCATTATTTTCAGCTATTATTCCAAAAGATAGAATGGCTCAATATTCTGCTATGAGTAGCAATGCATGGCAAATAGGCGCTATTGTAGGTCCAATACTAGGGGGCTATCTTATTAAGTTTTCTGGTTCAGAAAATGCTTTTTTAGTAGTGGTTTTTTTCTTATTCATTGCTTTACTTTCTATATTAAAACTCCCTAAGATTGAAAGTCAATTGCAGAATAATTTTAGTATAATTGATTCTATTCAAAAAATGAAAGAGGGCTTGATCTATGTGAAGGATAATAAGGTGATGCTTTGGGCCATTTCACTTGATTTGTTTGCTGTCTTATTTGGAGGTTGTATAGCTTTGTTGCCAATATTTGCTAAAGATATCCTTATCGTAGATAGCGATGGCTATGGACATCTTAGAGCAGCTATGCCCCTGGGCGCTGCTATCACCATGTTATTTCTAGCTAGAAATCCTATACGAAAAGATACAGGAAAATGGTTGATGATTTTTGTTGGACTTTTTGGGTTAGCGACCCTGTGCTTTGCACTTTCAAGATCGTTTTATTTATCTCTTTTTATACTATTTCTCATGGGGGCATTTGATGCGGTGAGTGTAGTCATCAGAGGAGCTATACTCATGCTAGAGACCCCTGATCACATGCGCGCAAGAGTTACTTCTGTTAATTCTATTTTTATATCATCTAGTAATGAGATTGGAGCATTTGAAAGTGGATTTGCTGCTCAAATGCTAGGAACCGTCCGATCCGTTTTATTTGGAGGGAGTATGACACTTTTGTTTGTTACTATAGCTTGGAATAAAGCTAAGGTTCTCAGAAATTATTCCATGAAAGGATAATGTCTATGAAATTCAATTTTAATTATTCAACTTGGTCTTAACCATACACAATAATTCTTTTTCAGTTCGATAGAATTCTATACATGGCATAGCCGTATCTGTTCGTTCTGATCGCAACAGTTGGTCGAACGTAGGTCCTATATGCATGAGATTCTGATTCCAGTCATTAAGAAGAATGGAAAAATAAGCTCCTTGCTCTATGACTCGAGTTGATAATTTTTTCTCCTTAGCCTCCCCTATAAATAATTCTGTAAATGCAGCATAATAAGTCATCCTATTCTCCTCCTTCATCACCAGTCCATAGCAGTCTCTTGACTCTCCTTTGTTCTCCAGTTTTTCTGCTAGTCGCACGAAAGCATCCCCTATTCCCTTTCCGAAGTTCTCTGCTTTTTCTACTATAAGTGTTATGTCTTCTTCGATTTCATATGATTCTATTGGATTCATAATATGCATAATCTGAGTTTTTTTATTCTTCTATAGTTCCTATTTTGATTCGATTCCAGACTCGTTCATGGATATAATATAAAATTACTTTGGTTAGAAACTCTGTGGCGCCAATCTTGAGACCTGTCAGTGGGCTTCCTGTATATATCCATGCGATCAAAATGGTATCAATTGAGCCAATGATACGCCAAGTCATTCCTTTTAGGAGACTAATTTTTCGCTGGACTACCTTATTGCCAAATGTTTTGAAATAAATACGTTCATGTATATAGTAGAGTACTATTTTCGTTAACACTTCAGTCATACCTATTTTCAAGGCACTTAAAGGATCTAAAGTATAAAAGTAGGAGATAATTATAGTATCTATCGTACCCACTATGCGCCAGGAGATTCCTTTTAAAAAACTGCGGTATCGTTTATCTTTTGGCATTTTTCAGATACCTTGATAGATGTTATGGTATAAAAGCAAAGATAAGACTTCTGTAATTTGAGAGATGTAGAATTTTCATTAGCAAAGACTATAAAAACAAGTCAGTTTCCTTAACCTCTAAGGCAAAAGTATCAATGTACAATTTGGCAAATAAGTCCAAGAGTCAACTATTTATATATAGCTTTGTCTTTTAGTAAAAATTATGCGCTACTTCAGCCTTTTTCTATTCTCAAGTTTATTTCTTTCATGCAAGGAAAAGAAAGACTCCTATATAGTCCACCCAACAAGTATTACACAATCAGTGTATGCTTCAGGCATTATAAAGAGTGAGGGACAATATCAAGTTTTTCCTAAGTCTTCTGGAGTGATAGCTCAGGTGCTTATAGCAGAAGGAGAGATTGTAAATTCGGGTTCGATACTGATGAAAATAGAAAACGAAATTGTGGAATTTAATCAAGCGCTTTCCACGGTCAATGCTCAATTTAATGATAAGAAGAATAATAATGATAAGCTTGAAGAACTTTATCAAAATATTAAAATAGTAGAGAAAAAATTAAAAACAGATTCCATGCTATTTATTAGGCAAAAAAATCTATGGCAGCAAGGTATTGGATCCCAATTGGAATATGAGCAACGTGAGCTTTCCTATGATAATGCTAGGTCGAATTTTAAAAGTATAAGGTTAAGATACAGTCAATTGAATAAACAGGTCAATCTACTCGACAAGCAATCAGAGTATGCACTCAAAATTTCTCAAACACAGTCAAATGATAGAAGTGTAAAAAGTCAGATAAGCGGGATAGTCTATAGTATTTTAAAAAAGGAAGGAGAAATGGTCACTCCGCAAACACCAGTTGCCATAATTGGCTCTGACAAGGAGTATCATATCGAACTCAATGTGGATGAAACAGATATTACTAAAATTAAGATAGGTCAGCCAGTGGCAGTTAGCATGGAGAGCTATCCTGAAACTAGTTTTGAGGCGAAAATAACGAAGATTTATCCTATTATGAATGAACGAACTAAGACATTTGTAGTGATTGCAACATTTATAAAGTCGCCACCCAATTTATATCCAAATCTTAGTTTAGAAGCGAATATATTAATCAGTAAAAAGGAAAGGGCCTTGTTGGTTCCATTAAACTATTTATCAAATGAAAACGAACTCACCCTGATTTCTGGAGAGAAAAGAAAAGTGCGCATTGGAATTAAAAACTTTGAAATGGCAGAAATTATAGATGGAATAAAAGAGGGTGAAGAAATTGCAAAACCAACGACTGAGTGAGATTATTGGTGAATATTGCATGGTCATTATTACAAGCTAGAAGGAAGCAAAGTGTAATAGCCGCTGTAGGAGTTACCTTCGGTATTACTATGTTTATTGCCTTACTTAGTTTTATGACTGGGCTCAATAAAATGCTCGACGGGCTAATTCTCAATAGGACCCCGCATGTCAGGATTTATAAAGAAATTACCACTAATCCGAATCAACCTATTGAGAATTGGTTCATTTCTCAGAATAGCTATCATTTTATTGAATCCATCAAAGCGAGCAATAGTCGCTCTGAAATATTAAAGTCTCAGGAGATTTTAAACAGCTTGGCTCATGATGGAAGAGTGCTTGGATATTCTCGAAAGGTATCATCTCCTGCTTTTTTTAATTTAGGGACCATAGATATAGCTGGTTTTCTCAATGGGATAGATGTGGAGAAGGAAGTAAAATTTTATAAATTTTCAGATTATGTGACTACTGGAAATCCAATCGATATAAAAAATGTACCAAACTCTATTATATTAGGTAAGCCATTAGCTGAAAAACTTTTAGCAGACCTCGGTGATATTATTCAATTGACGACATCGCAGGGCGATCGGTTTCAATTGAAGGTAGTAGGTTGTTACCAGTCAGGCATAGCAGATTTTGATAAGACGCAGAGTTTTGCATCGGTTGCTACAGCTCAGAAATTATTAGGTAGAGGCCCAGATTACATTACAGATATTCAAGTCAAATTGAAAAGTATAGAAATGGCGCCTATCATAGCACTTGAATTTCAAAAAAAATTTCAAACTAATGCAATCGATATTCAAAAGGCAAATGCACAATTTGAAACAGGGACTAAGGTTAGGAATATTATATCCTATGCCGTGGGGGTCACATTGCTTATAGTTGCTGGGTTTGGGATATACAATATTCTGAATATGATGATTTATGAAAAGATGGACACTATAGCTATTCTGAAGGCAACAGGATTCTCTGGCACTGATGTAAAATCTATTTTTATTGTTATCTCACTCTCTATAGGAGTGGCAGGTTGTTTTGCTGGGTTATTTATAGGATTTTTATTCACCGTGTTCATTAGTACGATTCCATTTAATACGGAGGCATTACCTACGATAAAAACCTACCCTGTATCTTTTAATCCGTTTTTCTATTTCATAGCATTTTGTTTTTCGCTGATTACTACATTTTTCGCTGGTTGGTTTCCGGCTAAGAAAGCAAGCAACATAGACCCTGTAGAAATTATAAGAGGAAAGTAAGTATATGACAGAGACAGTATTGAAATGTGAAGAAATTACCAAATATTTTTACGATCCTATCGAAGTAAAAGTATTAGATAAAGTTTCTTTTGAAATTACCAGAGGAGAGTTCATCTCTTTAGTGGGCAAATCTGGATGCGGTAAGTCCACGCTTTTGTATATCCTATCTACTATGGATAGAGACTATCAGGGGAATCTATATATTGATAAGCAACTCATGGGGCCAAAAACGGGTGCGGAATTAGCTCAAGTTCGGAATGAGAAAATTGGCTTTGTTTTTCAATTTCACTATCTCCTCAATGAATTTACAGTACTTAAGAATGTGATGCTACCGGCATTAAAATTAAAAAAATATTCTGAAGAGGAAATTGAAGCTAGAGCGATGAAAAAATTAGAAGTCCTTGGAATTGGAGATTTAGCATTGCGAAATGCAGGTCAAATATCTGGCGGTCAAAAGCAGCGAGTGGCTATAGCTAGGCCCTCATCAATGATCCATTAATCATTATGGGCGATGAGCCTACAGGTAATTTAGATTTAAAGAATAGTCAAATAGTGTTCGATATTTTCAAACAATTGACAGAAGAGCTAAATCAAACTCTACTTATTGTCACACACGACATGAGCTTCGCAGAAAGAACTCATCGTATCATAGAGATGGAAGATGGCAGAATCATTAGGAGCTAATTTGTTGCTCAAAATTATACAATATCACTTATCCAGGCGCTCTTTCTTGGTTTTTTTTAGTAGACTAAATTTTTTAGAGGCTTCGTTCCAAAGATAAAAGTAGAATTCTTGTTCTACCTTAAATCCTTGAGCTTCTTTTTTAGTTTTACAGATAGATGTAACTAATAGCTTACTATTAGGAAGGAATAGATATCTATCAAAGATGTCGTCTCTGTCCTGACATTGGTTCGATGTATTTAGAGAATTTATAGGTAATTTATAGATTAACCCTGTGCGACTATCTATCATCACACCCTGCACGCAGTTTGTTCCGCAAAGCCATAATACTGTGACATAATTGCCCCCGAACGATATTGTACCTGTTTCAAAGCCTTCTTTGATTTCTTTGACTTTATTTTTGTATGGGTTTGTCTTCCAATTGATTTTAGCTGTTTTCTTAAATTCTATTTCCCTAGCGGGATAGGTCATAAAATCTAATCCTTCGACAGATTGGCTGCAAATAACTGAGCTTGAGAATAAAGTTAAGGATAAAATAAAAGCTTTCATTTTGATTGTTTTAGCGTTTAATTTTCATCCATCCCTTTCAGTATCTTATAGTCTAGATAGAAGGTACCAAAAGGTATGAAACAAGATATCATCAGTTTCAGTGGAAGGTCTTTATAACTCCAGTTTTTTTCCTCAGCAGTGAGAAAAAGCTGCAATGCAAATAAAACGAACAAGGCGCCATGGATAGAGCCAATCATACGCACAAAAGATGGGTCTCCCCAAATATATTTCATAGGCATGGCGAAACCCATTAGTACGATAAGAGATAAGCCTTCTAAAAATCCTGCTAAACGCAGTCTGCTGATATTAGTATTAAAGACATTCATAAATTTTATTTAACTCTTTTGCCCATATAAGTTTTAGTAATAAAAAATTTCTTACCTACGAAGCGCATATCTTCTTCCGAGTCGAGGTATATTTTAGTCTCTATTTTCATTTTTGATTTAGGAGTCGTAAAGATACCATCAATATAGTTTTTACTATCTATTCCCTTCCCTATGAATATCAGCTGTTGGAGATATATAGCTTTGTCAGATTCTATGATTTTTCCATAACAGAATCCATCGCCCCCTACATAGAAATTGACTAACGAGTTATCTAGATCTTTTAGTATCCAATTTCCCTCCAATGCGCTCCACTTAGTTTGACCTAAACTAGTTAAGCTCCATAAAATACAAGTTAGTAATAGAATTCTCTCTCTCATTTTCAGATCTAGATTGACTATTGCTTTTTAGGTTTATAATTCGATTGTTTTAAAATCTCCTTTGGTGAGGTAGCTAGCAGTTCTTTTAGCGGTTTGTTGGCTCTAGATTGATATGCTTTTATGATTTGCCAACCTGTCCATGCTCCTACCATACCTGGGCTCTCGCTCGGCATACCAGGTGTAGTGGGACCCTCTGCGGTCATTCGTTTGAGGACCATGACTTCCGTACTGTATAGTACTTTATTTTCTTTAAAATAAGCCCATATTTCGTATTCATTTTCTTCACACCACTTCATCTGAGCCTCTGTGTAGCCGATTTTGACGGCGTCTTTCATATCTGGGCATATCTTGTCTAAATAATAAAATTCCTTGCCTTTTTCTATCATTGCATAGATAAGCTCGCTGTGTACCTCTTTTGCAGCCTGTTTTTCTCGGAGCAGATTATATTCTACTAACATGATGTTTCGGGCTAAATAGTCTCGTTGGTTCCACTCTATCATATAGCTATATCCTTCGTAAAGGTTCTTGTATAGAGAAAAGTTTTTCCCTAGATAATTAAACCAATTGAATCCGATGGTGTCTTGTCCATAGCTGAATGCAGCAGGAGGATTTGCACCCATAGGTGAAATGAAAAATGAATAGATAGTGCTGGGTTTTTTTTCTGGAAAGTGTTTGGACAGTCGGTGATAACAAATTCCCAATTCCTTTTCTATTCCCGAAACATTTGGGGTGATGTATTGATCTATAGTGTCCATAATAGACGGATACTCTTCACTGAGGAATCCAGAAAGATGAGGTCTATAATAGTAAGAATTTTTAGGATCTAGACTCCCTAATCCCATCAATTTTTCTATGTAGAAGTGATATACATCTCCATATTTTTGAATCATAGTTTTTTCTGAGATTTCAAAATTCGTCGTATCAAATTTTTTAAAATCTAGGTCGAAACGCTTTATTTTTATAGGCACTGCTCCTGCTGAGTCCGTTCTATCACAGGAAGAAAATAGAACTAGGGCGCATAAGATGCAAAGGTATAAGCTACTGCGGAACATAGAATGATAAAAGCTCATTTATTTAGGCGTATCTGCGCTACTTTGTATAGTAGTCTCAGCGCCAGAATTAGTTATGGGTTGGGCGGTATGATCTGTTTTGACAAAATAGAGCCCTAGCAGACCAGCCAGTAAAAGCATGATCGCTAATGGCAAAAAACGTTTGATAAGACGAAGGCTTGTCTCTGGATTTTCCTTTACATCTTCTGCTATTTCAGTTATAAAATTCTTGTCATTTAGACTCATATTCTTATTTTTCACAAAAATATAGTATTTAAAATCTAATATTGTGAATTATTACTAAATATAGATGTTAGGAGATTAATTTGTAATATAATAATCTAAAGCAATATTATGATAAAAATAGATAATAAATGATAGCAGTTATAGGCGGTGGTCTGGCAGGAACGGCACTCGCCAAACTTCTAGCAGAGAAAAAACTTAATTTTGATTGGTATCGCGATAAGACTCCTTCTGCTAGTCATATCTCATCGGGTATATTAAATCCTGTCACAGGTAGGCGCTATGCGAGCTCCTGGAGATATGATGAATTGATCGCCGCAGCTACCGTATTTTATGGTGAATTTCTGAAGCCTGTAAGACTCGAAAAACACTTCACACCTTATAAGGAAGAGTCTAGTATGGATAATATCATTCGAGGGAAGGAAAACTACTTGTCTAAAATCAATGAGCACTGGCTAGAGGTTAAGGCTAGCTATCAGCTTCAGACAGGAGCATTTATAGATTATTACACGGATCTACTATCTGAGAAACATGCCGTCATACATCAAGCGTTTAATCATGGCGATTTATTGCCTGATGGAAACGCTTGGACTTATCGTGGACTAATCTACAGTCAGGTTCTATTCGCCGAGGGAATTTTTGTAAGAAACAATCCATTTTTCAATTACATAGATTTTCAACCTAATAGAGGGGAAGCACTCCTACTCGATATCTATGCGAATAAACCAGAGGTAGTTAAAAAATACGGCAAGTTTATCTGTCCTTTTGGAGAACAGTTTTGGGTAGGATCTTCCTTTGATAAAGTAGATTTTCAAGTACCCTTAACTACCGAGAAGACGAAGCAAGACCTAATACAAGCACTCCCAAACCTCATAGAAGGCACTGATTACAAAATTCTAGACCACCAAGGCGCGCTGCGCTCTACTACCTTTGACCGCAGACCCATTATCGGCGAACACCCGCAGCATAAAGGACTCTTTATCTTTAATGGCTTTGGCACTAAAGGTGCATCGCTCATACCTTGGTGCGCAGGGCAGTTATTTAGCACTATTTCAGATTCAAAAGACTTATATCACGAAATTTCTATATTAAGATTATCTTAGAAAATTTATTTTACCTCCTTAACTAACTTCTCTTAAATTTGTTTTTTTATTATATGAAGTCATTATTAATTACAGGAGGAGCAGGATTTATAGGGTCCCATGTGGTGCGCCGCATGGTCAATAACTATCCAGAGTATAAAATTTATAATTTGGATAAACTCACGTATGCGGGTAATCTAGAAAATTTAAAAGATATTGAGGCTAAGCCTAACTACGAATTTATCAAAGGAGATATTCAAGATTTTGACTTTGTCAATAAGATATTTCAAGATAAGAATCTAGACGGAGTCATACACCTAGCGGCGGAGAGCCATGTAGATAGAAGTATAACCAATCCACTAGAGTTCGTGATGACGAATGTGGTAGGCACCGTCAATCTCCTCAATGCCGCCAAAAACCACTGGGGAATTGACCTATCCGATAAAAGATTTTATCATGTATCTACCGATGAAGTCTATGGTGCACTCGGTGAGGTGGGTTTATTTACCGAAGATACCAAGTATGATCCGCATAGTCCTTATTCGGCTTCCAAAGCTAGTAGTGACCATTTCGTAAGAGCATATTATGACACCTATGGTCTGCCTGTAGTCATATCCAATTGTTCTAACAATTATGGTTCACACCATTTTCCGGAGAAGCTGATTCCACTTTGTATTCATAATATAAAGAATAACAAGCCACTTCCTATTTATGGCGATGGAAAATACACGAGAGATTGGCTGTTCGTAGAAGACCATGCGCGTGCTATCGATGATGTATTTCATAAAGGAAAATTAGGAGAAACCTATAACATAGGAGGATTCAATGAATGGCAAAATATAGACTTGGTTAAGCTCCTATGCGATGTCATGGATGAGAAACTAGGTCAAGAAGTGGGAACAAGCCAAAAATTGATCACATTTGTCAAAGATAGACCAGGGCATGATCTGCGTTATGCTATAGATGCCTCTAAGATAGAAAGCGAGCTAGGATGGAGACCATCGGTCAACTTCGAGCAAGGGCTCGAAAAAACGGTGGCCTGGTATCTAGCGAATGATGAATGGCTCAATAATGTAACGAGCGGAAATTACCAGGATTATTATTCAAAACAATACCAGTCTTCGTGATTCATACTGAACTGATTAGCGGTAAGAGATTTTTAGTCACAGGTGGTGCTGGATTTATTGGTTCTCACATAGTGCGCTCCTTATTAGAGCATCGAGCTACAGTCAGAGTGCTCGACAATTTGCTGACGGGTCATTATGAGAATATCGAAGAGCACACTTCCAATCCCAATTTTGAATTTATAGATGGAGATATCACCAACCTTTTGACTTGTCAATCTGCCTGCAAGGATATGGACTATGTATGTCACCAAGCAGCCTTAGGCTCAGTACCTCGCTCCATTTTATTTCCAGAAAAGACGAATGAAATCAATGTCTCTGGTTTTGTCAATATGCTTATTGCAGCTAAAGATAATAAAGTCAAACGCTTCGTCTATGCCAGCAGTTCATCCGTATATGGAGACGAATATAGTCTGCCTAAAGTGGAATCTAAAATCGCAGCTCAGCTTTCACCTTATGCAGTATCTAAATACACCAACGAACTTTATGCTAATGTGTTTGCCAAGTCCTACGGATTAGAGACCATCGGTTTGAGATATTTTAATATTTTCGGTCCAAATCAAGACCCTAATGGTCCCTATGCTGCGGTGATTCCTCTTTTTATATCTCAGTTATTGCAAGGACAGACGATTAAAATAAATGGCGATGGTAAGACAACACGTGATTTCACTTATGTAGCCAATGCAGTGCAGGCAAACCTGCTGGCGCTAATGACTCATAATGAAGCTGCTGTCAATCAAGTTTATAATATCGCCTGCGGTGCGAACTTTTCCCTATTAGACCTAGTAGCTAATATAGAAGCCGCTACAGGCAAAAAAGCGGTAATTAAACACCAAGATTTTCGACAAGGAGATATTAGAGATTCCTTAGCTGATATTTTCAAAGCTAAATCTTTATTGGGTTATGACCCAAAAATTGATTTTAATCTAGGAATAAAAGAAACTGTGATCAAATTTTTGGACCGCTATGTCAATTCCTAAACCGTAAAGGTCTATTTTGACTGAGATAGTTTATCTAAAAAACAAAACTACTATGAGTGCTTAGGTCACCACTGGCCAAAATCTCAATATAAAATCTCAAATTGATTTCATAATTTGCAAGCCACACGTGAGTTCTTTTATATACTGAGTTAGGAATGGAATTTTATATTCTACTTCGAGTTTGGGGATAGCAAATCTTTCCATCTTAGTTTCTGGATTTTGATAAATAGGGAGTATGATGGCTCCGAGGCTTTGTGAATAGCTTTCCAATAAATTGCTCATCGATTCTTTATTTTTATATCTATCACAAGTGTAAATTTAACAATTTAGTAAGAGCTTTTCTATAGTTTCCGGATAATATTTGAATTCTAAGTCATGTATTTTTGATTGAATAGAAATTAAATGATCCTCTTCTGTTAATGGAAATTTTTTTTGAAATATGATTTCCCCTTTATCGAATTCTTCGTTGACATAGTGAATGGAGATGCCATGTTCTTTCTCATTATTAGCTAATATCGCCTTATGAACGCGATCTCCATACATCCCTTTGCCGCCATATTTCGGCAGGAGCGCAGGGTGAATATTGATGATTTTTTTGGGAAAAGCAGCAAGGAGAGATTCTGGTATAAGGGCTAGAAAGCCCGCAAGAATAATTAAGTCTACACCATATAATTTATTTATAAACACGTCGCTAGCGAGTTCCTCTTTTGTAATAAGTATAGTTTCGACGTTTAGAGACTCAAAGCGCTGGAGGACCCTTGCATTAGGGGTATTGCAGACGAGGAATTTAAATTCTACCTCGACTGAATTTTGAAAATAGTGATAAATATTTTCCGCATTGGAGCCGCTACCAGATGCGAATACGGCTATTTGTTTTGAGAGGTGAGATTTTAACACTGCATATAATTTTTTAGAGATTTACTTCGCTGTAAATATAATTCATCAAAAGTTTAACATGCTTTAGATTTTAGAGTCTTGTGTATTAGTTATATAAAACGTAAATTTGTAATGTATGTTATTTAATACCTCATTATAGTCACTCATGCTTATTTCAAGTTATAAACCATTTCATGTTCATAAACTAAACTATGCCTAGGGCTATTGTCATAGGTGCCGGTATTGCTGGGTTAGCTTCGGCACTGCGTCTGCGAGCATCAGGAATGGGGGTGGATGTCTTTGAAGCGAATGATTATCCAGGAGGCAAATTGCATGCCTTTGAGCTAGATGAGTATCGATTTGATGCCGGCCCTTCACTCTTTACTATGCCTGAATTAGTTACAGAGCTTTTTCAATTGTTCGGGGAATCCTCAGAGGACTATTTTGAATATAGTCGTAAAGATTCAGTTTGCAATTATTTCTGGGATGATGGGATCCGCTTTGCGGTAAATTCAGATAGAGAGATTTTTGTGAAAGAAGCTGCCGCAAAATTTGGGATAGAGTCTTCATTATTATTAGCATATCTGAAAAAGAGTCAGAAGAAGTATGAACTTACAGCACCACTATTCTTAGAGAAATCGTTACATAAAATTAGCACCTATTTGTCCAAAGACACACTCAAGGCGTTCCTTCAAATGTATGATATGGGAATTTTTACTAGCCTTGACACCCTCAATCTATCAGAAATTCAAGAACCTCATTTAGTGCAGCTATTCAATCGCTACGCTACCTACAATGGATCTTCACCATATCGCACTCCAGGCATTATGAGCATGATTCCACACTTAGAGCTGCATTTGGGTACTTATTTCCCAAAAAATGGGATGCATAGTATTACAATGAGCCTTTATGAGTTAGCAGTCAAACAAGGTATTCAGTTTCATTTTAACCATTCTGTAGAAAAGATCATTGTAGAAAAAAATCAAGCGAAGGGAATACGAACAAACAATAAAGATTATTTTGCACATAACATTGTATCTAATATGGATATTTATTCTACTTATAAGAAATTGCTGCCAGATCAGTCTCACCCTCGCCGAACGCTGAGCCAGGAGCGCTCTAGTTCTGCCATTATTTTCTACTGGGGAGTGAAGAAATTGCTACCAGAGCTCGATTTGCATAATATTTTCTTTAGCGGAAATTACTCGGAAGAGTTTGAACATATTTTCGACCACAAAACATTGTTTCAAGATCCTACTATTTACATCAATATTACAAGCAAGGAAAATCATAGCGATGCTCCATCTGGATGTGAAAACTGGTTCGTAATGATCAATGCTCCTGGAGATTATGGACAGAATTGGCAGGAACTGGTCGCTCAGGCTCGTGAAAATATAATCAATAAGTTAAATCGTTTGCTAGGTATTGACTTGGCTTCTCTTATTGAGGTAGAAGATTCGCTGACACCCCCTCAAATTGAAGAACGCACGAGTAGCTATAGAGGCGCGTTATATGGTGCTGCTAGTAATTCAAAGTTTGCGGCTTTTCTAAGGCACCCCAATTTTTCTAATCAGTTGAAAAATTTATACTTCGTAGGGGGTTCGGTTCACCCAGGAGGAGGAATTCCACTCTGTCTTTTATCTGCTAAAATTACTTCTAAATTAATTAATTCTGATAAATGATCAAGCCTATGTCATATAAAAACTCTGTATCTATTTTTTCCATTTGGCTAGTGACCATTTCTGGTATTATTGGGATCTATCTTGGTCATATGGATTGGTTCATATCTAAAACGCCTATAAATTTGATTCTTGGATTGATCCTATTGTACTGGAATTTTCCACCAAAAAACGGTCAGCGTAGTTTGGTGACTTGGCTCATAGTCTATTTGATAGGAATGGCCGTAGAACTCATAGGAGTTAATACGGGTTTGCTTTTTGGAAGTTATCATTATGGAGAGAATCTAGGAATTAAAGTCTACGGAGTTCCTTTTTTAATTGGCATTAATTGGGTAGTATTGACATTTCTTACAGCACATTTATCTAAACGGTTTATCCAGAATAAATGGTTATCCATCCTCTTCGGATCTTTTTTAATGGTATCACTCGATTTTTTCATCGAACCCACGGCGCCTATTTTTGACTTTTGGCATTGGGATAGCGGATATGCTCCTTTTAGAAATTTCGTCGACTGGTTTGTTACTTCCTCTATTTTACAGATTATTGTCAAAAATGATCTGCCGGAAGAGTCGAATTCTTTTCCTATACACCATTTAGCATCTCAATTCGTTTTTTTTGGTTTTTTCTATGTCTACTTCAAATTTTGATTTTGCCATTATTGGTGCAGGAGCAGCTGGACTTCATTTAGCTCTGGCTATGTGTGAGGATCCATACTTTTGCCACAAGCGGATTCTAATCCTTGAAAAATTAGTGAAAGACCAAAATGATCGGACCTGGTGCTTTTGGGAAAAAGGGAATGGACTATGGGATGAGATAATACAGCAAAGTTGGTCCAAAGGTGAATTTTTTCACAAAGAGAAGAGAGTCTCTCTTTCTTTATCGCCTTATCGATATAAGATGCTTCGCTCCATTGATTTTTATGAGTATGCAAAGCGAAAGATTTCTGCTAGCTCTCAATTTCAGTGGGTAGAGGAGGACGTTCAAGAGGTAGTAAATGGTGATCCAATTCAAATCAACGGGTTGAGATCATTTTATACGGCTGAAATGGTCTTTGATAGCCGTATACCAACCGATTTTATTAAGGCCGAGGACTCCTATACTCGGATTTTACAGCATTTCAAGGGCTGGGTTATAAAAACGGATTATGATGCCTTTAATTCAGATAGATTTACCATGATGGATTTTAGATTAATATGGCCAGAATCTACAAGCTTTACCTATGTTTTACCTTTGAATAAACGCGAAGCTTTAATAGAGTTTACGCTATTTACCTCTTCCTTGCTTCAAAAAAATGATTACGAAGTAATGTTGCAAAGTTACATAAATGATATATTGAAAATTCAAGAATATGAGATTGTAGAGCATGAGCAAGGTCTCATTCCTATGAGTGATTTCCCTTTTGAAAACTATTCTGTAGGAAATCATATTCGCATAGGCACAGGCGGCGGATGGGTTAAGCCATCTACGGGCTATTCATTCAAGAATTGTGAGCGCAATTCTAGGAAATTAATTGCAAATATAAAACTGAATAAGCAGCCAAACGATGGTCTTATAAAAATGAAATTTCGCATCTACGATATTTTATTTCTCGATGTACTCTATCGGCAAAACTATCGAGGGCCAGAACTTTTTAATATCATGTATACAAAAATTCCTGTACAGACTATCTTTGCATTTCTAGATGATCAAACTAGTTTCAAGCAAGATCTATCTATTATGTTCCGTTTTCCATGGACGCCATTCCTTTTCTCTGTAGTAAAAAAAATATCTCATATATGGAACAAGTCCTAAACTGCCTCGTCTGTAACTCGAAAAAATTTAAGTCATTTATAAAGACTAACTCAATGATGCATGAGCAGGGATCGAAGAAGTATAATTTTGATCAATGCGAAAATTGCGGATTAGTATTCCTGAATAACCGCGTTCCAGAGTCCGATTTAGGTCCTTTTTATTCTGAGAACTATCTGCCGTATCGCACAGAAGAGGCTTGGGGCAAGTATGCATACTTTGTCAAAACAGATCAACAAAATATCGATCAAGCTCGAGTAAAAAGAGTTAAAGATTTCCATAATTTGACCACAAAAAGTCGTATACTAGATGTGGGGTGCGGTAAGCCAACTTTTCTAGCTCAATTACATAAAGATACTCCTGCACACCTCATTGGTATAGATTTCAGTGACGAAGGATGGAAAAACAATTCAAAAAACTATAGTGAGCTGGAGCTAAGAGTAGGAGAGGTTGCTGATCTTAAAGGAGAAAATGCTGTAGATGTCATGACCATGTGGCATTATCTGGAGCATGATTATACACCACAGAAGCATTTGAAAAATCTGCTAGATTTGACACACTCCGAAACCAAACTTATTATCGAAGTTCCAAATTTTGATAGCTATACAAGAAAAAAATTCGGTGAACATTGGGCTGGGTATCATACGCCGCGCCATACTGCGCTTTATTCACCACATAATATAGAGATTCTTCTGAAAAATAGTGGCTGGCAAGTAGAAAAAATTCTAACATATGGCACCCTAGATTCCTACACACTTCATTGGATGAGCGAAATGGAGCGGAAAGGAATTGATTGGTCGAGTTCTATGGAGTCTAGATTTATAGGATTTGTGGCAGGAATGATTATTCATAAACCCATTTATATGTGGCAGAAACATATATCTATGGGTTTTTTGACGGTCATAGCTAAACCATCATAATTCGGGAAAGGTTACGTTGCGTGGTTAAACTAAATAACTGGCGGAAGATAAGACTCTAAAATACTTATACCCCCCCAGGTTCCTAAAGATTTATAAGGCTGAAATCGTATAAACATTTCTTCTTTGTACCAATCTATTTCCCGTGTTTTCTTAATAGCGACTTTGTGCTCAGGACTGTTATAGGCAAAGTTTTTGAGGTCGTCCAAAGATTTCCAAACACTAAATGTAGCCATCTGCACTAAGGGTGCTTCACCTATACCTTTGGTGTAAAGTAGCCCTGGGCAGCCAGCCTCAATGGGTCGCTGCGAAGTAGGAACATAACGCCAAAACTGAAGTAAATTTTGTGGGCGAATGGTCGCTCGGGTAATTACCGCAAAGAGGGGATTAGACTCATCAATATCTGCAGACGGCATAAACGGATTTTCTCCCGACCAAAGCCCCGTGGCTTTCCTTACCTTCATAAAAATAGTCCAGTGCTCGCTGCTATGTGTTTGGTATCGTTTGAAAATAGCTGCTTGTTCGAAAAATTGTTGAGCATATTCTTCATCATCCCATACGCCGAGTAAGGCATATACCCCCCAGTCAGGGAGAGGATTAAACCCAAGATCCTTTCCACTTCCCATGAGTTTGTAAAATTGTAGTCCAGGCGTCTTGCTTATGTGAGCATGTGCAAATTGCATTTGGAAAAAAGCCCATATTTTATCTGATAAGGTAGAAAAGCGAAATAAAGTCAAGGTAGAAACAGAGTTCATTTTTTCTATATTAGTCAGACTAAGAATGGATTATACTTCATTTCATCGCCGATAGTTGTTTCATCACCATGACCCGAATAGACTATGGTTTCTTCTGGCAGTATGAAGAGTTTGGTCTTGATGGTGGATATAAGTGTGTCAAAATCTCCGCCCGGAAGGTCTGTTCGTCCAATACTCATTTTGAATAGTACATCTCCTGCTATCAATATTTTATGCTCTTCGCTATAGAAGCTCAAGCTACCAGCGCTATGTCCCGGTGTAAATAGAATAGTCAAAAGAGAATTTCCAAAACGGATCTCATCTCCTTCTTTTAAATCTACTTCGATAGGCGGGCTAGGCTCTATGGGCATATTGTATAGCTTTCCTGCTTGAATACTTCGCTCCAGATTGTATTCATCTAGGATACTCGCTTCTAGTTTTAATCCCCACGTCTCTGCTACATATTTATTGCCGCAGATGTGATCTAGATGACAGTGCGTATTGATTAGTTTTATTGGCTTTAGGTTATTCTCAGAAATAAAGTCCACGAGTTCTTCTCGTTCATGATGAAAATAGCAGCCCGGGTCTATTATGATGCATTCCTTGGCCTCATCATAGATGATATACATGTTTTCCTGAATAGGATTGAAGGTAAATTTTTTAATTTGCATTAGTACAAAATAGGGGTGAATAAAAAGGAATATTCCTCTTCATTTTCAATCAGCAAAACACAATATTTATCGTGGTTATTCTTATATTGAAATTGAAAATCAGCCAGTTTGTCCTCCATAATTACTTTCTTGTGATAAAGCTCTTCCAGATGTGTAATAAATACGTTCCATTTTTCACTATTCTGACTTTGGTCTAGTATTCTCCTGCCTAGTATAGTCTGTGAAGGCTTTTGAAAAATGAGGATAGGATAGTTTGAAATCTTCTGATCTAGGAGCAATGTTCTAATTTGTAGAAAATGTTCTCCGTGCATCTCCATGACTTTCTCTATACTGAATAAATTGTCTCGCTTTGCCAAATAATCTGATTTTCGACAAAGTTAGAAAATAGTATACTATCCATTTTGAAAATCTAATTCTGGACTGACAATCTCTTTGATTTTAAATTGACGAAAAAATATTTTTTGTACATTTGTTTCATATGCAGAAAACCACCGAATCAGAATCCCTCTACACTGATTTAGAGTCTCAAAGCCCAATAGATATTCTCACATGGATGAATGATGAGGATAAAAAGGTAGCTCTCGCAATCGAAACTATTCTCCCTGATATAGATAAATTTGTAAATGCCACAGTGCCTAAATTATCTGCGGGGGGTCGTATGTTTTATATCGGTTCTGGTACTAGTGGTAGGTTAGGGGTGGTAGATGCTTCGGAGCTTCCACCTACATTTGGTGTAGCATTTGAAAAGGTGATAGGCATCATAGCTGGGGGAGATGGTGCTATCCGCAAAGCCGTCGAAGGGGCAGAAGATGATAGAATACAAGGTTGGCAAGATCTTAAAAATTGGAATATTTCTTCCGACGATGTAGTTATAGGTATAGCCGCTAGTGGCACCACTCCTTATGTCATTGGTGCACTCGAGGCTTGTCAGAAACATCATATAGCGACTGCATGTATTACCTGTAATGCTGCCGCGCCTATTTTAGCTGTCTCAGATTATCCTATAGTAGCCGTAGTCGGTCCTGAGTTTATCACAGGCAGCACAAGGCTTAAAGCAGGGACTGCTCAGAAGTTGATATTAAATATGATTTCGACGACTCTTATGATAAAGCTAGGTCACGTAAAAGGAAACAAGATGTTTGACATGCAGCTTTCCAATGATAAATTAGTAGATAGGGGTACGAAAATGATTATGGCTGAAATAGGAAGAGAATACGAGGAATGCAAGGAATTATTGTTGAAGTATGGAAGTGTGCGAAAGGCAGTCGATAATTATTTGATGTGATGATTTGGAGTTGTGAAGATGAGATAATTTGATTATTTGAAAATGACGGCGACTTCATACTAATGCATAACTACAACTTAAAACTAAACACTTATAACTAATAACTATCAATGCTCGTTAAAACCTTTGGAAGTGCCGTATATGGAGTAGATGCTGTGACTATCACTATAGAGGTAGGCATTGATAAAGCGGGTACGAAATACTATATGGTCGGCTTACCAGATAATGCCGTCAAGGAAAGTTTACAGCGTATTGAAATGTCTTTGAAGCATGTTGGGTATAAAATGCCTCGGTATAAAATCGTTATTAACCTAGCACCAGCCGACATCAAAAAAGAAGGCTCAGCTTATGATTTACCTATAGCCATCGGAATACTGATAGCTAGCGGACAGATAGAAGATAAAATTGATGTGAGTAAATATGTCATAATGGGTGAATTGTCCTTAGATGGATCCATTCAACCTATAAGGGGCGCTTTGCCTATTGCTGTTCAGGCTAGAAAGGAAAATTATGATGGCTTTATCCTTCCTAAATATAATGAACGAGAAGCTGGCATAGTAGACACTCTAAAGGTATACGGCGTGGATAGTCTGCAAGATGTAGTAGACATTATTGAGCAGAACAAAGAGATTAAACCTGTTTTTGTAGATACGCGGGCAGAGTTTGAGGAAAATATGAAGAGCGTGCGCTATGACTTTACCGATGTAAAAGGTCAGGACAATATCAAACGGGCTATGGAAATAGCAGCTGCTGGAGGGCACAATCTCATACTCATAGGACCTCCAGGAGCAGGCAAAACTATGCTTGCCAAGCGTATGTCTTCTATTCTGCCTCCTCTAAATCTCTATGAGTCTCTCGAAACGACTAAGATTCACTCAGTGGCTGGTCTATTAAATAAAGGCGATTCCTTGGTCTTTGAGCGTCCATTCCGAAGTCCTCACCACACGGTAAGTGATGTCGCCTTAGTGGGCGGAGGTAATCACCCACAGCCCGGTGAAATATCCTTAGCACACAATGGAGTTTTATTTCTAGACGAGTTGCCTGAGTTTAAAAGAACAGCCCTCGAAGTCCTTCGTCAGCCCATGGAAGATCGCATAGTGACTATATCCAGAGCTAAATTTTCTATTACGTTTCCATCAAGCTTTATGCTGGTAGCATCTATGAACCCCTGCCCATGTGGCTTCTATAATCATCCAGAGAAGGAATGCGTCTGTCCACCTGGAGCTGTGCAGAAGTATTTAAATAAAATATCGGGGCCGCTACTGGACAGGATAGACCTGCATGTAGAGGTTGTTCCTGTCAATTTCAATGAACTCATATCGGGGTCTAAATCTGAAAAAAGTACCAATGTGCGCGAGCGTGTGATCAAAGCCCGCGATATACAGCAAGAGCGATTTAAAGCTATCGAAGGTCTTCACTCTAATGCACAAATGGGCGGTAAAGAAGTGCAAGAAATCTGTCAAATCTCTGATGCAGGTCGAAACCTCCTCAAGCGAGCTATGGAAAAACTCAATCTCTCCGCCCGCGCCTATGACCGTATTCTCAAAGTCTCTCGCACCATAGCCGACCTCGCTCAAAGTGAAGAGATTAAAGTGGAGCATTTAGCTGAAGCCATTCACTACAGAAGTTTGGATAGAGAGAATTGGGCGAATCAGGGTTGATTTTTTGTCTTATACTGAATAAATATGAATACTTTTGAAAACGAGTTAATATGTCTACCTGATACTTGATTTATAATATAAATGAAAAAAATCCTTATAGCCAATCGAGGCGAAATAGCCCTTCGAGTCATGAAATCCGCCCGGGAAATGGGCATCCAAACGGTAGCCATTTATTCGGAAGCTGATAGACAGAGTCCACACGTGCTATATGCAGATGAAGCAGTCTGCGTAGGTCCTCCTCCTAGTAATCAATCCTACCTCCTAGGAGATAAAATCATTCAAATTTGCAAAGCACTCAAGGTAGACGCTGTGCATCCAGGTTATGGATTTCTGAGTGAAAATGCTGATTTCGCAAGAAAATTAAAAGGTGCCAATATTATACTCATTGGCCCTAGTCCTGAAGCTATGGATGTGATGGGCGATAAAATTTCGTCTAAAAACGCAGTAAAAAAATATGGCACACCTCTCGTGCCTGGAACAGAAGAGGCTATTTCAGATATACCTGCTGCCAAGAAGCTAGCTAGAGAGATTGGCTATCCTATCATCATAAAGGCCAGTGCTGGTGGTGGCGGTAAAGGAATGCGCATAGTCACCAAGGAGGAAGAATTTGTAGAGCAGATGGATAGGGCGATGAGTGAGGCTAGGAATGCATTTGGAAATGATGCCTGTTTTATTGAAAAATATGTGACGAATCCACGTCATATCGAGGTTCAAGTTTTAGGGGATCACCATGGAAATTATGTATACGTATTTGAGCGAGAGTGCAGCATACAGCGCAGACACCAGAAAGTAGTCGAGGAGGCTCCTAGCTGTATTCTGACTCCAGAAATAAGAGAAAAAATAGGAGAAGCCGCTATCAATGCAGCAAAATCATGTGACTACACCAATGCTGGAACTGTGGAATTTATAGTAGATGATAAGCTGAATTTTTATTTTCTAGAGATGAATACGAGACTCCAAGTGGAGCACCCTGTTTCGGAGATGATATCAGGATTAGACCTAGTCAAAGAACAAATAAAAATAGCCCGAGGTGAAAAGCTCAGTTTTAAACAGGAAGATTTGAAAATCAATGGACATGCCCTTGAGCTTCGCGTCTATGCCGAAGATCCACAAAATAATTTTCTTCCCGACATAGGTAAATTGGAGGTATATCAAAAACCAGAGGGGTTAGGAATCAGAGTGGACGACGGCTTTAGAGAAGGTATGGATATACCTATTTATTATGACCCAATGATAGCTAAATTAGTGGTGCATGGCGCAGATAGAACTGATGCTATAGAGAAAATGAAGCGGGCAATTTATGACTTTAAGATTGTAGGCGTTAAAACCACGCTCGACTTTGGACTTTTTGTTTTAAATCATCCCAACTTTATCAGTGGAGATTTCGACACAGGATTTGTTGACAAGTACTATCAGGCTTCAGATCTAAATTATTCGCTGAACCCTGAGCAAAAAAACACTTTAGATAAATTTTTTGCTACATTTAAAATGGAGAAATCAGCAGAAGATATTCGAATAAACAATACAATTCAGTCGAACTGGAAAAAAAACAGAGCTAATAGATAGAAATCGCCATATATTTGTAATATATAACGTCATGAAAGAAAACTTCTTATGAAGAAGATATTATTATTTTTATTAATTATAGCTAGCAGTCTAACTGCTCAAAACAAAACTCAAAAGTGGCAGTTCAATGCTGGATGGAGTATGCATAAATTCCTCGATCAGAGCGTGGAAATTATGCCTAACTTGACACAGATTGATAAATTTAACACTGGTTTTCCTTTAAATCATTTGAGTATTTCCAGACATTTATTCGGTGGGTTTTCGCCTGAATTGAAATTTTCTACAAATATCGTAGCTGCGGATCCAAAGACGCAAATCTCTAAAATGCTTTTAGGAAATGGAATCTTTAATCTGAAATATTCTTTTGCCAACGGTTATATTTTTAGTGAAAATTCATTTTTTGAACCCTATTTTAAAGGTGGAGCAGGTATGACCTATCTAGATGCTCAGGACAACGATAAATTTCTTACTACATACAGTTTTGGTGGAGGTTTGGCTTTCTGGCTAAATAGTAAAAAATCCTTTGGAATTCAGTTGCAGCAGTTGTACCACACACTGCCTATGTTTAATTATGATAAGGACTATTTCGAGTATTCAGTTTCCCTTGGCTATAGGTTTGGGATGAAAGACAAAGACAAAGACGGGATACCTGATGATAAAGATGAGTGCCCAGATAGTCCTGGTAGTAAGAAGTTTAATGGTTGCCCAGACAAAGATGGAGATGGTATTCCAGATACAAAAGATCGATGTCCGGAAGATGCAGGACTGGAAGAGTTTGAAGGTTGTCCTGATCAAGATGGAGATAAAGTGCCAGACATCGACGATAAATGCCCTGAACTTGTTGGGTTAATTGCCTTCAAAGGCTGCCCAGATTTTGACAATGACAGTATTCCTGATTATCAGGATTCATGTCCTAAAATACCAGGCACAAAGAAATTTCAAGGGTGTCCAGATAAAGATAATGACGGTGTGCCTGATAAGATTGACAAATGCCCTGAAGTTAATGGAATTGTTAAATTCCAAGGCTGTCCTGATAGAGACAATGACAGTGTGCCGGATTATATGGATGATTGTCCAGACACTCCAGGAATGGTCAAGTTTAAAGGCTGTCCAGATCCAAATGAGATTCAGAAAAGATCGATTGACTACACTATTTCATTTAAAGCACAGTCTATTTTCTTCCAGACGGCTAAATTTAATATATTACCCGCATCCTATAAAATTTTGGATGATATTGCTGAAATCATTAAAGTAAACCCAGAGTTGATTTTTCTCATTGAGGGTCATAGTGATATCCGTGGTGGAGAGCTTTATAATCTGGAGTTATCTAAAAACAGGGCGAGCGCTGTGGCAGAATACTTAGTCTCAAAAGGAGTAGGACGTGGTCTCATAGAGTCCATGGGATTTGGTATGAAGTACCCGATTGCCGATAATAGAACCGATAGTGGCAGATCTAAAAATAGAAGGGTTGACATTACCGTAAAACGTTAAAAAATTAATGCTTAAATTTGAGGCGCTTAATCATTTAGATTAGGCGCTTTTTTTATAAGTGAGAAAGTGTTATAGTTTAATTTTTTTATTCATTCTAGTAGAAACTTTGACTGCTCAGTTAGACTATTCCTCTAGAAAAGGTAGTCTGAGTGTAGAGCGGTTTGCTACTATTCACAAGGATAGAAGCATTGTGGGCTATGTGTCTTCCGTAAATTTGGAACATAAAAAGTCCACTTCGAAATCCATCTCAATTTTAGACATTAATGCCGATATCATTTTTCAAATAGAAATAGAAAATAAGCCAAATTACTATCTGGTAGAAACGGCGTTCAATGGTCAGCACTATGCTTTTCTTTTTTTAGATGTAGTAACTAGGAGGCTAGAGCTAAAATTGTATGATGCAAATGGAAAATTAGTTCGGGAATTTCCAAGAACGCTGACTAATAAGGATATTGAGTATTTTCTTGCGCACGTTACGCACAATAATAACTACACTGGTTATAATCAATTTCTACAGGAGCTCAACCAACATGGTTTTTTACTTATGCTTCATTCAGTAGAGTCCAATTTAAATACCTGTCAAATTTTTAAAATTACCGCGGATAGTTCTCAAGAAAAATTTTATACCTTTATGTCGGAAGGTCCTATATATGAGGCGAATTTTTTGGGTAGAAGTAAGAGTCAAATCTATTTATCCTTTGAGATAGATGGTAAAATGAAGGGACAATTTTTCACGGAGTGTCTAGGCATCAATATTGAGTCCTTTCAAAGCGTTTTTGAAATTAAGCAACTAAAAGATCAGGATTATTTCTTTTTCCCTAAGATAGCTCTGACTAATGATACGTCTGATAAGGTGAAGCTCGTAGGGTATTTTTTTGAAGCAGAAAAGAATATGGAAAATGATTTTTACGATGGCTTTGCTTTCTGGGATTTAGAAGAAAAGGGAGATTTTAAAAATGAAAAATATATATCGTTTCAGCGCGATATCAATGACCTTAAATTCAAGAAGGATAATCAGGGGAAAGATTTAGGATTCTTATTTCTTCAAAACATTGTCATGGATGGTTCGAGTTCTATTTTTCTCATCAGCGAGGGTTATCAAAAGGTAGCTCAAGGCTCAGCTATTGGGATTACGGTCATGGGAGGTATGGGCATGGTCAATGACTATACTAGAGTTAAAACGTATGATCTTACTTTATCTAAATTTGATTCAGATTTCAACTACCAAGGAACACAGATAATAGAGAAACCTGGTAATACTATTCAGCTCTCCTATAACTTTAATCAGCCTATTTTCGAAATCGGGAAAATATACAATCGCTATGGATTGTTCGACTATCTCGGCGCAGAGTTGGACAAAGAGAATCTGAGGATCTATTTTAAAAACTTTAGACTAGATGCTTTAAGTGGCGGAAACTATAAGGTAGGGCGCTATTCAAGGACAAAACTGGGTGCAGTTGATTATGTCAATATTGAGAAATTGCCGAATACAAGTGAAACCTACATCCTACCAAATGTAAAGGGTCGAGTACTATTTGCAGAAAAAATTAAAAAAACTATATATTTTGACTTTAAGAAATAATCCTAAGTATGCTAGCTACCAAATATGAAGCACCTTCGAATATAGCTCTTGTTAAATACTGGGGCAAGTATGGTAAGCAGCTCCCTAGAAATGCTTCCGTTAGCTTCACATTGAATAACTGTAAATCTATTTTTGAAGTTTGTCTTTCAGATAAAGCGTCTAGAGATATTGAGGTCCAAATCGAATTTGAAGGTAAGGATAATCCAAAATTTGCAGAGAAGATATCGAAGTTTTTTAAAACTGTGGTCTCAGACTATCCCATTGTGGAGCAGTATAGGTTCAATATTGTTAGTGCAAATACCTTTCCACACTCCAGTGGAATAGCCTCGAGTGCTTCGTCCATGGCTGCTCTCACTATGTGTTTGGAAGAATTACAATATGGAACCCCAGACATACAACGCGCTTCAAATACAGCTAGAATAGGCAGTGGGAGTGCCTCTCGTTCCGTGATACCTAGGCTTGGGTGGTGGGGAGCTCATGCTGCTCAGCCTTTAAGCTCCAATGAATATGCTATCCCAGTATGGGAAGATGTAGACGAAATTTTCCATACCTATCATAATGCTATTCTTATAGCCTCTTCTGGTGAAAAGTCGGTGAGCAGTTCTTTAGGGCATGAGTTGATGAATAATCATGTCTATGGTAAGCTCCGATTTCAAAACGCCCAGCAAAATATCATAGATTTGTATGGTGCCATGCGCGAAGGGGACCTCGAAAAATGGGGAGAAATATTAGAATATGAGGCACTCTCTCTTCACGCCTTGATGATGATGTCACATCCATCGTTTATTCTCATGAAGCCTGCTACTATTAGTATGATTGAAAAAATCAGAGGTTATAGAGATAGCTCAAAACTACCACTTTACTTTACCCTAGACGCGGGGCCTAATATTCATTTGCTCTACCCTAAGTCGATTGAAACAGCGGTCAATGAATTTGTCATAAATGAAATGGTACCTCTTTGTGAGAATGGTGTCTGGATTCAAGATTGCGTAGGTAATGGACCAGAAAAACTATAAGTCTTTTTCGTCTAAAGTGCTATTATTCGGAGAATATATGGTACTGAATGGGGGTAAATCACTTTCCTTTCCCTATAAATCGTTTTCCCTTAAAAGAAGTCAGCAGTATTTACTAAACAATAAATACTTCTTTCAAAAACTAGTCACCTACATAGAGCAGCATGATCGCTTGAGTGTAAGGCTCAGCAGAGATTTAAGAAGCGAGGTGGATTTAGGATTAAATTTTGAAAGCAATATCCCTGTAGGCTATGGACTAGGAAGTTCGGGCGCATTGGTTGCAGCTATTTATGATGATTTCTTTATAGAAAAGGCCTCCGAATCTAACGAATTAAAAACGGATTTCGCAGATCTTGAGTGCTTTTTTCATGATAAAAGTAGTGGTATTGATCCCTTGACCTCCTATTTAAATAAAGCTATTCTGAGCAGTCCAGAAGGTATTCAAATAGTCCCCAAAGTTGAATTAGGTCCATTTAGCTTATTCGATAGTGGTATAAAGCGCACTGCCAAAGAAGCTATCCGTCATTTTAACAAGCTTTTAACTGAATCTGATTTTAAAAATGGTCTCAGTCAATTGGCTGAACTTTCAGATATTATGATCGAGCGGTGGTTAAATTTAGAGGATATAGCAGATGAAATGAAGCAATATTCTACTCTTCAGCTAATTAACTTTAAGGATTTCATACCAGCAACTGTTGAGAAAGAATGGCGTAAAGGATTGGATACAAATGAATTCTATCTAAAACTTTGTGGTGCGGGAATGGGAGGAATGTATTTGAAGTATCAGCTGATCTAAAGCAAGAATTCTAAGCAATGGAATATTTTTGGAATTTTCACTAATCTCTATTCATTATTCATGTCAAATTGTTTACTTTTGCACTCTCAAAATTATAAATATATTTAATTAAAATAACTCATAATGTCAAACAACGGTAAGGTTCAACAAGTTATCGGCCCAGTAGTAGACGTTTATTTTGGTGTCGGAGTAGCTCTGCCTAAAATTCTCAATGCCTTAGAAATCCATAAAGGCGGCGGCCAGAAAATTGTATTGGAAGTGCAGCAGCATTTAGGTGACAATAAAGTACGCACCATAGCTATGGATTCTACAGACGGTCTCACAAGAGGTATGGAAGTATCGGATACTGGTGCTCCTATCACAATGCCTGCAGGTAATGCGATCAGAGGCAGACTATTCAATGTAATGGGAGAGGCTATCGATGGTATCAAAAGAGATTTAAGTAAAGAAGGTGGATATCCTATACACAATAAGCCTCCTAGATATGAAGATTTATCTACTTCTAGTGATGTATTATTCACGGGTATCAAGGTTATCGATTTGATCGAGCCTTATGCCAAAGGAGGAAAAATTGGACTTTTCGGTGGTGCGGGTGTTGGTAAGACAGTTCTTATCATGGAGTTAGTTAATAATATTGCAAAAGCCTATGATGGTATGTCCGTTTTCGCAGGTGTAGGAGAGAGAACGAGAGAAGGAAACGATTTGTTACGTGAGTTTATCGAGTCTGACGTTATTCAATATGGAGAAGAGTTCAAGCATTCTATGGAAGCGGGAAGCTGGGATCTAGATAAAGTAGACTTAAAAGCACTTGAGTCATCAAAGGCTACCTTGGTATTCGGTCAGATGAACGAACCTCCAGGAGCTAGAGCCAGAGTAGCCTTATCAGGATTGACTATGGCAGAATATTTCCGCGATGGTGGTGAAGATCAAAGTGGTCAAGGGAAAGATATTCTTTTCTTCGTAGATAATATCTTCCGATTTACACAGGCAGGTTCTGAAGTGTCAGCTCTTCTTGGTCGTATGCCTTCAGCGGTGGGATATCAGCCTACGTTGGCTACAGAAATGGGATTGATGCAAGAGCGTATTACATCCACAAAGAGAGGATCGATTACTTCCGTTCAGGCGGTTTATGTACCAGCGGATGACTTAACGGATCCAGCACCAGCTACTACCTTCGCTCACCTTGATGCTACTACGGTATTGTCTAGAAAGATTGCGGAATTAGGTATCTACCCTGCGGTAGATCCATTGGACTCTACATCGAGAATATTGAGCCCTGCTGTGGTAGGAGAAGAGCACTATAGTTGTGCGCAGAGAGTGAAAGAGTTATTACAGCGATATAAAGAACTTCAAGATATCATAGCTATCTTAGGTATGGACGAATTGTCTGAAGAAGATAAATTGGTAGTGCATAGAGCTAGAAGAGTGCAGAGATTCCTATCTCAGCCATTCCACGTAGCTGAGCAGTTTACTGGCTTGAAAGGTGTTCTGGTGCCTATCGAAGAGACTATCAAAGGGTTCAATATGATCATGGCTGGTGAAGTAGATCAATACCCAGAAGCTGCGTTTAACCTAGTAGGAACAATAGATGAAGCGATAGAGAAGGGTAAAAAATTGATGGCGCAAGCGTAAAAATGTACAATGTATAAAGTACAAGCAATTAGGAATTATCCTACGACATACCTAATACTTTATATCTAATTCTTAATACTTCAAACAGATGGTACTACATATAATCACACCAGAAAAAACATTATATAGCTCAGAATCGGCTATCTCGGTCATATGTCCTGGTTTGGATGGCTCTTTCCAGTTATTAAGTAATCACTCAGCTATTGTATCTGCTCTAAAAAAGGGTAAGGTAGTCGTAGCAGATAATACTAACAAAGCTATAGAGTTTAATATAGGCTCTGGATTAGTAGAATGTTCTAATAATTTAGTTAATATTCTAGTGGAAGAAGCATAAGTTTCTGCATACTTGATTTAGATAAAACGACCTGCCTTTTGGCGGGTCGTTTTTTTGGATTGTAGAGTCGTGTCATCTAGGTGCTTCTTGAGAGATTTATTTTTACCTAGGCTCTAATATCTTCACAAGATCATTCGTCAGGGGTAGCAATGGGAGCACTAATTCTTTTATTTTGTTTTCTAGTTTTACCAGGAGTTTTTTCTTTACGAAATGCTGGTGAACGACCAAGCCAACCGTCCGCATAGGTATGGGCGCTAGGAAGGGATGCAGATTTATGGCATCTTCCTTCGATAGTTCTTTGGCAGCTAAATACGGCAGCAGCGTGGAAGCATTGCTCGCTTTTACGAATCGCATGAGGCTATCTATAGAGCCTGCCTTATAGTCAAAATGGAGTTTAGCATTTATCTTATTTCGATGTAGCTCGCATAGATTGAGTACCTGCGTTCGCATGCAGTGCCCCTCTTCTAGAAGGCACAATTGGTTAAAGGCTAATTCTTTTATATTGACATTTGCTTTGGTCCGCAGCTGTTTATCGAAAAGTAGAAAGGGCTCTTCGTATAATGGATATTCTCGAATATCTTTTTCATAGAGGGGCGTAGATAATATACCGATATCTAATTCTCTACTTCGGAGCTTACGAATGATTTCATCCGTGGTTTCTTCCCTTATCTCTATATGTAGCTGAGGATGCTGTGCTACAAAGTCGGGAAGGAAAAGCGGCAATAGATATGGGGCAATCGTGGGTATCACCGATAGAGTTAGTTTTCCGTGAATCTCTCCGCGGATTTCTTGGGTCATTTCCTCTAGTTGGCTAAAGTTCCCACGAATAAGACGCAGCTGCTCTAAGATAGCCTGCCCCTCTAAGGTGACTTCCAAAGGTTTTTTCTTTCTATCGAAGATTTTTAAACCTATTTCATCTTCGAACTTGGCTATCATGGTGCTCAGTGTAGACTGTGTGATAAAGCATTTAGCGGCGGCCAATTCGAAATGTCGGTACTCTGCTACTGCCAGTATATAATCTAGTTGTCTTATGTTCATCTATTCTATCAATATTAGTATCTAAACTATCGTTTTTGTCAATCAAAGATAAAAACTATTTTTGCTTTAAATTTATAAAATTCATCGTATGAAAAAAATATTGTTTACCAGTTTGTTATTTTGGGTCTACGGCGCAGAGGCACAAGAAAAAAAGGATCCCATTGCGGATTGTCCATTTCATGCAAAAAAGGAAAAGAAAACAATTAGCGGCGGTGGCACTTCCAATAGTGATTGGTGGCCGAATAGTCTAAAGCTAGGCATTCTTCGCCAGCATTCCTCACTTTCGAATCCCTATGCTACCAATTTTAACTATCGTGAAGAATTTAAGAAACTAGATTACTTCGCACTTAAGAAAGACTTAAAAGATTTAATGACACAATCACAGGATTGGTGGCCAGCAGATTATGGAAACTATGGACCTTTTTTCATTCGCATGGCCTGGCATAGTGCTGGTACATACAGAACAGGAGATGGGAGAGGCGGCACGCGTGCGGGTTTGCAGCGCTTTGCTCCACAAAATAGCTGGCCAGATAACGGTAATTTAGATAAAGCAAGAAGACTTTTATGGCCTATCAAGCAGAAATACGGAGCTCAGATTTCATGGGCAGATCTAATGATATTGACTGGCAATGTGGCTTTAGAAACTATGGGTTTCAAAACCTTTGGTTATGCAGGTGGCAGAGCAGATGTATGGGAGCCTGAGGATCACATTTATTGGGGATCGGAGACGAAGTGGCTCGATGACAAGCGATACAGCGAAGGCAGAAATTTGGAAAATCCTCTTGCTGCTGTTCAAATGGGATTGATCTATGTAAATCCAGAAGGACCTAATGGCAATCCTGATCCGCTAGCAGCGGCTAAAGATATTCGTGAGACTTTCGGAAGAATGGGTATGAATGATGAAGAAACCGTAGCTTTGATAGCAGGGGGACATACCTTTGGCAAGGCACACGGCGCAGGACCTGCTAGCCATGTAGGTGCTGCACCAGAAGCCGCTAGTATAGAAGAACAAGGATTTGGGTGGAAGAGCAGCTATAAATCAGGAAAAGGAACGGATGCCATAACTTCTGGATTAGAAGTGACATGGACTACTACTCCTACGCAGTGGGGAATGGGATTTTTCAAGGCACTCTTTGGACATGAGTGGGAGCTCGTAAAAAGTCCTGCGGGTGCTCATCAGTGGCAAGCAAAAAACGCCAAGCCAATGGTTCCCGATGCCTTTGATAGTAGCAAGAAATTATTGCCAACGATGCTTACTACAGATTTATCCATGAGATTTGACCCTGAATATGAAAAAATATCACGAAGATATCTTAATAATCCTGATCAATATGCAGATGCGTTTGCACGAGCTTGGTTTAAGTTAACCCATAGAGATATGGGACCATCTTCATTATACCTAGGTCCAGAACTCCCTAAAGAAAATTTGATATGGCAAGATCCAATACCTAGCTTGAATCATCCAGTGGTCAATGAGGATGAAATAGCCCTATTAAAAACTCAATTAAGAAATTCTGGTTTGTCTGTAGGTGAAATGGTCTCTACCGCTTGGTCTTCGGCATCTACCTTCAGAAGCTCTGACAATAGAGGAGGAGCAAATGGGGCTAGAATTCAACTTAGTCCTCAGAAAAATTGGGAGGCAAATAATCCCAAGCAACTAGAAAAAGTATTAAAGGTATATGAGAAAATTAAGAATGAATTTAATCAAAAGTCAAAGTCATCAAAGATTTCAATGGCTGATCTTATTGTTTTAGCAGGCAATACTGGCATAGAGAATGCAGTACAAAAAGCGGGCTATACCTTGAAAGTTCCATTTAGTCCTGGCAGAATGGATGCACTTCAAGAGCAAACTGATGTGCAGTCTATGGCTGTTTTAGAGCCTATAGCAGATGGATTTAGAAATTACTTAAAAAAGAAATACACGGCAACTACGGAAGAGTTACTCATTGACAAAGCTCAGTTGCTAAATCTTACAGCTCCTGAGATGACTGTCCTGATAGGAGGCTTGAGGGTTTTAGGTGCAAATTACAATAATACAAAGTATGGTGTATTGACAGATAAGCCAGAAGTACTTACGAATGATTTTTATTTACATCTTCTTGATATGTCCACTGCCTGGAGACCTATCAACGATGATAAGGAGATTTTCGAAGGCTACGATAGAAAAACGGGCAAAGTAAAATGGACAGGAACGCGAGCGGATTTAATTTTTGGATCCAATTCGGAGCTAAGAAACTTAGCGGAGGTTTATGCTAGCCAAGATGCTAAAGGAAAATTCGTCCTAGACTTTGTAGCAGCTTGGGTCAAGGTAATGAATAATGATCGATTTGATTTGAAAAGATAATAAATCTAAATCAAATTTAAAAGCGAGGTAGCCGAAAGTTGCCTCGCTTTTTTATTAGCAGGAATAAAACAGCTTATTTATATGGTAAAATATATGCCAAGATAGAAATAGCTTATGCAGTTTTGGTTGAAGATTTATTGCCAGCTCTCATCTGCAGAATATCTACCATAAACGAGAAAAACATGGAGAAATAAATATAGCCTTTAGGTATATGGAATTGGAGACCTTCCCCTAATAAGGATACACCTATGATCATCAAGAAGCAAAGTGCTAAAATTTTAAATGAGCTATGTTTTTTGATAAAGTCACTGATGGGTTTGGAGGCTATCAGCATGATAACGACTGTTACGATAACAGCGGTGTACATAATCCATAGCTCGTCTACCATACCTACTGCAGTGATAATAGAGTCTACTGAAAACACGATGTCGAGAAGTATTACTTCTAATAGCAATTGTTTAAATGACTTTGCCTTCGTATGCACTGGAGAGTCTTTGTCTGGACTTTCTGTCTGATGGTAGATTTCTTTGGTAGCTTTATATAGAAGAAAAAGACCACCTAAGATTAATATGAGAGATTTCCCAGAAAAGGGTATTCCTAAAAAGGTGAATAAGGTATTGTCCAGTTTTAATATCCAGGAAATGAAAAATAATAGGACAAGTCTCATAGCCATCGCAAGCCCTAGACCCCAGTATCGGAGCTTATCTCGCTGCTCTTGTGGCAGTCTATCAGCTAAAATGGATATAAAAATAACATTGTCTATCCCTAGGATGACTTCTAAAATAATGAGGGTAATAAGTGGGACTAAAAATTCCATATAATTCTATTTGAGTGATTTAAAAATTAGGGTAGTTAAAAATCTTTGAATATAATTATACTTATTCGTTGGATTCACATCAGTGAGTTTAGGTAGATTGTCCGAGAAAAAAATTTGCAAGTGAGATACCTCTATGAGCGTGCTCGCTAAGGAGCGGGGAAATTCATAGTCAGGATTATATTCACGGAATAGTAAGGACAGTTTCTCACACAAATCCTTAAACGGTTTATAAACTTGTATTTTGTTAATTTCTTTAACATTCGAGTTTAGATAAACCTTGTTGCCTTCCTTTATTACTATATGAAACATAGCCTCGAGATTATAATAAGAAGTCAGCTGCGTATTTTTTAAACTTTGGCTCAAAACAGCTATGACCTCTTCTAACTTTTGTTTTGGGTCTGTTAAGTTTTGTAATTTGAAGTCAATCAATACATCTAAATAGTGCCAATACCAATTAACTAGATAGAGCAGCAGCATTTGTTTGTTTTCAAAATAACGGTATATTGTTGCTTCAGTATGCTGTATCTTTGATGCTAGTTTTTTAAAGGTAAAGTTTTCAATGCCCAGCTCATGGATCAATTCAATACTATTTCCTACAATTTGTCGGCCAATGGCAGACTCCTCTGGATTTTTTTTAAACAGCAGTGGATTGATATCAAAACTAAAATGTACCTCCATAAAAATAAGTGCAAATATATAAAAAATGTTATAGTTGGAACTAAAAACAATATAAATACATTTAATTGTAATAGTAATGCTATTATTGTAAATATAAATATAAGATTATAAGCACAATACAAACTTGGTCTCGGGTATTAAATTTAGCCCGGGATTATAAAAAGGAAATTTCGGCCATTTATTCATTCGCCATACTGAGTGGCTTGGTTCAGCTTTCATTGCCCTTGGGTATTCAGGCTATTATTGGATTTAGTTTTGGGGCGCAGCTTGTTGTCTCTATTTATGTCTTGATTATTCTTGTCATTTTAGGAGTATTTATTGTAGGGGTTTTAAATCTAAATCTGATAAAACTCATAGAAATATTACAGCAGAAAATTTTTGCAAAAAGTGCCATTGAAATTACAGAGACATTGCTTAAAATAGATCTTCAGGACAACAATAAATTTTATCTACCTGAAAAGGTCAATCGCTACTTTGAAATTTTTAGTATTCAAAAAGGCTTGTCAAAGCTACTGCTCGATATACCGCTAGCCTCCATTCAGATAATTATAGGACTTATTGTCTTGGCGTTTTATGAAAGTAGTTTTATTGTATTCGGTATTTTTTTGATAGTACTTCTTTGGTTAATATTAAAATATACCTCCAACCTAGGATTATTGACTTCGCTTAAGGAGAGCAATGATAAATATGAATTGGCCTCTTGGTTAGAGGATATTGCACGTGCGGTTCGCACCTTTAAGTTTTCACAAAACTCAGACCTAGCGGTTAGGAAATCAGATGAGTTAGCCTCCATTTATCTCCAAGATAGAAACAAACACTTCAGCGTCCTGATTGTTCAATACAAAGCTCTCATTGCATTCAAAGTCTTGATCACGGCCGCCATGCTGGGTATAGGTACTTATCTCCTCATAGAGCAGAAAATAAATATTGGAGAATTTATTGCGGCAGAAATAGTTATATTGATGGTCATTGGTGCAACAGAAAAACTAATATATCATTTAGATAGTCTTTATGATGTGGCTGCGGGTCTCTCTAAGTTAGAGAGTATAATGGAACAGCCGCTAGAACGGAATAGTCACTATGAATGGCAGCCACCAAGCCAGGGAGGAGGACCTGCGTATCAATTGTCCAATTTTAATTTTAAATTTGAGGATTCAAAGAAAGAAGTACTTAAAAATTTAACCTTATCCATACCAGCTAATGGAATAAACGTGATTGTGGGTAATGAGGGGGATGGTAAAACAACCTTTTTACATACACTAGCATCGTTATATAGGGACTATGATGGAAGCCTGCGAGTAGATGATATAGAACTTTCTAGCTATTCTGCCGCTTCCTTTAGGCAGTACTGCGGTTTTTATTTTAGAAATCAAGAAATTATATCGGGTAGTATATTAGAGAATATCACCTTAGGTAAGAAAGGGATATCTATAGACGAGGTGATGGCGCTGATTAGGGAATTGAAGTTCCAATCGATTATCCAAGGAAATTCGAATGGACTAGAATCCACTCTAGAGCCATTCGGATCTAGGCTTTCTACCAATATGGTTAAAAAAATTATATTATTGCGAGCATTAGTTCACCAGCCTAAGGTACTATTTATGGATGAACCATTTATAGGTCTGTTCGATTCAGAGAAAAAATTATTAATCTCATATTTGCAGAAGATTAAGAACCATACTACTATTTTTATTATAGCGAACGATGAAGAGGTATGGCAAATAAGTGATCGAATGATAAGTTTAACGGATGGCGAAGCCACTATTAAGGAATTAAGATGAACGAGTATAATTTAAAATCTCCGAGCGAAATATACAGTGAGAAACGAGTCATACGATTTAGCAATTGGCTAAAAGGACTCATTTTATTTTTTATTCTATTTTTATTTCTTCCATGGACGCAGAATATTCAAAGCAATGGACTCGTCACAACGAGAATGCAAGAAAATAGGCCTCAAGATATTCAAACTCAAATAGCGGGCAGAATAGCCAAGTGGTATGTAAAAGAGGGTGACATGGTGCGTAAAGGGGATACAATCTTATTTTTATCTGAGGTCAAGGATGACTACCTAGACCCGCTGCTCGTAGAGCGGACGAGAGAGCAGGCCATCGCAAAGCGAAATAGTATAGATTATTACAAAGGTAAAGCAGCCACTACTCAGATGCAGATACAAGCAATAGAGAAGGGAAGAGAATTGAAAATTCAGCAATTGAAAAATTATCTCAATCAATTGCGAAGTAAGCTAAAAGCTGAGCAAGCCGAGCTAGTAGCAGCCAACAACGATTATACGTTCGCCCTAGACCAAAGAGATAGGCAGCGTAAAATGTTTCAGGAAGGATTGGTATCTCAAACTCAATTGCAGCAGAGAGAGTTAGCTTATCAAAATTCAACTGCCAAAAAAACAGTCATCGAAAATAAAATAGCACAAACCAAGCAGGAGATCGAAAATAACCAAGTGGAGCAAAATAGTGCCATACAAGAGTATATGGAAAAAATGCAAAAGGCAGAAGGGGAGCGATTATCTTCATTGAGCGATGCGAATGCCTCTCTAGCAGATGCCGCCAAGCTAGATAATCAGGCAACGAATTACCAAATGCGAAACAAAATGTATGTCATCACGGCACCACAAGATGGTCAAGTAGTTCAGGTAAAAAAATCGGGTATTGGAGAGATTATAAAAGACGGCGAAAGTATTGGGACAGTTGTTCCTGCAGGGCTTAGCAATTTCGCTGTAGAAGTATTTGTGCGTCCTGTGGATCTACCTTTGATAGATAGAGGTCAGAAAGTACGGCTCATATTTGATGGATTTCCTACGATTGTATTTACTGGTTGGCCCGAGGGAAGCTATGGTACATTTGGCGGAGAAATTGTAGCCTTTGAAAATACAATTAGCGAGAATGGTATGTTTAGAGTGCTGGTAACACCAGATAGAGACGATAAACCATGGCCTCGACAGATAAAAGTAGGTTCTGGAGCTAAGAGCATCGTTCTTTTGAAAAATGTATCTATTTGGTACGAACTATGGCGAAATATAAATGGCTTCCCACCTGATTATTATAAAGTAAATTCTAATGTGAAATCAAAAAAGTGAAATGAAAATAAAAATTATCGAGCTAATTTATACACAAAGCGATGATAATTTTTATGTGAATTGCATGTGATAATTAATAATGAATAAAAAACCCTTGAAAAATAAACTATTCATTTTTATAGTTTCTATATCATTACTTTCTGATAGGCCGTTATTAGGTCAGACAGATACTAAACTTACTAATGAATTAAGACCTGAGCAGGTGGTTTCTATTTTAAAGAAGTATCACCCAGTGCTTCGTCAAGCAGCGATTAAGGTTGAAGTAGCTGAAAATAATATTCTGAATCAACGAGGTTCTTTTGATCCCAGACTCTCTGGTGGCCAGGGAGCCAAAGCTCTCAAAAACGAATCCTATTACGAATATACAGAGCTGGGTGTAGAAATACCTACTTGGTTTGGTATAGATTTTGAAGGAGGATTTGTAAATCAGGGAGGACAGCGTCTAGATAATTCGCTCACTCAAGGCGATGTTTCTTATTTAGGAGTGACGGTCCCACTTCTTAAAAATTTGATTTATGATAAGCGCAGAGGTTATCTGGAACAAGCAAAAATTATGTCGAGAATGACGCAACACGAGCAGGCAAATATCGTGAACAACATCCTTCTTGATGCTATGAAGGCATATTGGGACTGGGTCAAGGCTTATGAGTCTTATCGGATTCTAGATGAATTAGTGAAAAATAATCTAGCACGAAATGAATTCGTAACCAAGAGTATCGTCTATGGAGAGCGACCGGCCATTGATTCTATAGAAGTCAAAACACAATTATTGAGTTTCCAGATAGAGAAAGAAAAACGCTGGACAGAGTTTCTAAACGCTGGCAATGAACTCTCCGTATTCTTATGGCTGGAGAGCGGAACTCCCTATCAGATTCCAGCCAATGTCAGGCCTTCTGAAAATTGGGATATAAAGTATAGATCCTACAAGCCTAATCTCATCTACGAATCTATATTGGAGCAAGGTCTGAGTAGTCATCCAGAGATCAAAATGTATCAGGAACAAGTCAGCTACTATAGAGTGGATAGAAAAATTTATTTCCAAGATCTACTTCCTAAGTTAGATTTTAATTATAAATTTCTTAATAATGCGGCCCCGCAGAATTTTCAAATAAATGACACCCGGCTTTTCTCAAATAACTATCAATATAGTCTCAAGCTCGATGTACCACTTCGTCTATCAGAAGGTCGTTCAAACGTGAGAAATGCCAAGCTTAAACTCAATTATGGAGAACTAGCCCTGCAACAAAAACAGCAAGATATCGCTATAAAAATAAAAAATTATTTCAACAACTATCTAAACTATGAAAAACTAAGCGAACTCCAATATGAGAATTTTGAAAACTATCGCACCATGGTTCGAGCGGAAGAGACCAAATTTAGAAATGGAGAGAGCAATCTATTTACCATCAACGCGCGAGAAGTAAAGGCGCTAGAAGCTCAGGAAAAGTTGATAGACCTTAAAACGAGCTACCTCAAATCCATTTACGAGGTAAGATGGAGCGCTGGGTTGCTGAGGTGATTTTTTTAAATTAGCGTATCGCCAATTTACTAGGGTTGTGAATTCCACTTTAACTTGTAAAACTCTCATACACTCCCTACTTGCGAGAATTTCGTCTTAATTATGGTAGATATAATATTTTTAATCTAAGTCCGTACTTTGGTTTAAATTTGTGTTTAGCAATTTGAAAGTTATTATGATTAGAAGAAATACTTACTGTTTAATCCTCACCTTTTTTTTATTCACTCATAGCTATTCCCAGCAATACGGTCTCGTGCCTAAGCCTCTTTTTTCAAGGGTTTCAGGAGAAAAATTTAGTATCAAGGGATTGCAAATAGTGGGCTATTGTCCTGATAGTTTTTTTAATATTAACTATGTCAAGAAGTTTTTAAATTCTAATGATGCAGGTAGGAGTTACGCGCGTATAGATTTGGAAATAGATACGACAGAATATTCAAGAGATAACTATAGAATGCGTATGTCTAAAAATGACATTACCATTCAAGCAGGAACAGTTGGCGCTTATTACGCATTGCAGACATTAAAAAAATTAGATGAAAATGGCACCTTGGCTGAAGGGGAAATCATAGATGGTACAAGGGCTAAATACAGAGGTATGCACCTCGATGTATGTCGACATTTTTTCACTATAGATGAGATAAAAAAATATCTCGACATGATGGCAAGATATAAGTTTAATTATTTCCATTGGCATTTGTCCGAAGATCAGGGTTGGCGAATAGAGATAAAAAAATATCCCAAGTTAGCGGAGGTAGGTAGCTATCGAAGTGGCACTATTGTCGGCAGACAAACAAATCCTGAAGGCACGGGAAATTATGACAGTATACCAGTAGCTGGTTTTTATACGCAAGATCAAATCAAAGAAGTCGTGGCCTATGCGAAGGAACGATTTATAACGGTAGTGCCTGAAATCGATATCCCTGGTCACACGCTAGCAGCTATCGCAGCCTACCCTCATCTGAGCTGCACTGGCAAGCTTGTGGAAGTGGGCAAAAGATGGGGTGTTTATGATGAAGTGCTCTGCCCATGCCAGGAGTCTACCTATCAATTTGTGGAGGATATACTGAGTGAAGTCATCCAATTATTTCCATCTAAATACATCCATATAGGAGGAGACGAAGTGGTGAAGAAAACCTGGGAAAATTCTGCAATATGTCGCAGTTTTATGAAAGAAAATAAGCTTCATGCAATGGACGAACTTCAGAGCTATTTTATCACTAGAGTAGAAAAGTTCGTGAATAGTAAAGGACGGCAAATCATAGGATGGGATGAAATACTAGAAGGCGGTCTAGCACCAAATGCTGTTGTGATGAGCTGGAGAGGAGAGTCCGGCGGCATAGCAGCAGCAAAAGCGAAACATGATGCCATAATGACACCTGGGAAACCGTTGTATTTCGATCACGGATATAGTAAATCCAAAGAGGAGCCTGTTAATATTGGTGGTAAGAATACATTAGAAGATATTTTTTATTACAAGTACAGTCCATTTAGTATTTATGATACAAATTTCAGATATATACTAGGCGCACAGGGCAATGTTTGGACTGAGTACATGAAGGATTGGAAGAAGGTTGAGTACATGGTCTATCCTCGAATGCAGGCTTTGAGTGAAATTTTTTTCATGCCCGATGATTTGAGAAATATATATGATTTTTATGATAGACTTGGTCTAGAGTTAGATTGGATGGATAAGCAAGGAATCAATTATAGAATACCGGAGCCAATAGGATATAAGGACACAATTCTTGTCAATGAAAAAAGCGAAATCAATCTATGGCCAGTTTGCAAAAAGCACAAGGTCTCGGCATGGTTAGATGGTCTTCCTTATGAACTTAAAAATAATCTAGCTATACTAGAGCCTATGAAAAAACCTAGAACGCTAAAAATAATAGTGAGCAATGGACAACGGGAAAGTGTGCCATATTATATAGTTGTTCCAGCGAAAGATAAAAATTAAATATAGTGAGACGATAATTCTTTAAAAAATCATTTATCACCTTTTTAATGTTTGAATTATAGATGAGTTATTAACGAAGACAATCTTCAAGCAGAAGAATCGAATGCTCATGATGTCATAGCAGTCAAAGGCCGGAGATTTATCGCAATGTATTGTACTCTTGGCTTTTCAGTCTGCTTACCTACCATGCTAGGTGCAATAGGTAGAGACTTTTATCTAGTATTGTGGCACTGGTAGTTTTTTATTGCTGCTATCTTGTGTTTAAAAAGGAGTAGATTTTCTTCCTATTTAGAACTGGTAATATTAAAAACAGTATCATCCAATTTCATCGGCTCTATCTTAGACACGGCCAAAATCCAATTCCCTAAAAGACTTTGATGATGGATAATCATTGGAAAAGCCATAGCTATAGCAGTCATTTCGGAAAGGTAATTGTACTTATGATTTCTCCAAAAAGTGGAATTGGTTTTTAATGCTAATGGGGAATAGAAAAAAGTTTTAGTATCCCATTTTGTATGAATTTCTTGTGCCGTGAGTTCATAGCCAAGGAGTTTTTTAGTCAAATTAGATTTTACTATTTTTTCTATCTTATCTTCTACTATCGATGCTGGAGTATAGTATACGGAGTCTTGAATTCGTTTCGATACAATGGCCAATTGTTGATTTTTTGGATTATAATATTCTATTCTATTTTCGTATTCCCATCTATATTGATTAGCTTTAACGTATAGCGTGACTATCGATTTGCCTGCATTAGGCATGTCTCGAAAAAATTCTTCATCAGAAATTAGTTCTTTATTGGGACTTAGAATTTGATGTATATAGGTCACCTTTCCTTCGAAGATTCCCGCTGTGGTAGTGCTATCTTGAGAATATCCATTCACTAGTGCGAAAGTGCAAAAAATAAAACTGATTATTTTACTATGATTCATATTTCTTTGATAATAATTACTAGTATTAGTTTAGTTCTATTCACTTCCTATCTGTAGTTGATAGATACCATAGGTTTTATATTTCTGGCCATTAACTACCTGTACACCTTTATTCATACCTTCATTGGATTCTAAAATCCAACTGGCTTCGGCATGTTTTATATTTAAATCAAAGCCATTTTTTATGATTTCATAATATAGAACCGCATCTAGGCCTTTTCCTCTATATTCCGGCAGAATGCCTAGGAGTAGCACTCTTAGCCAATCCATTTTTCCTTTATTAAATATGAGTTTAAGAAAGTTTAATGGAAAAAGATTTCCATTAAAGTCTTTGGTGATTTGATTGATATCGCGCATAGCAAGTGCGAAGGCAATGACCTCTCCGTGTTCATTGACTATCATGGGAGCTAGACTTGGATCTAGTATGAGTTTGAGTTCATTGGCCATAAGTTCTAGCTCTGGATCACTCATGGGTACAAAACCCCAGTTGTTTTCCCAGGCTTTGTTATATATTTTTTTGATATGTTCTATTTCTAGATTTAATTTTTTAGGATCAATAAATCTAAGCGTGCATTTGGAGCGCATGAGAGCTACATCCTTGACACGAAGAAATTTTTCATTTTTCAATACATCCTCTTCTTCAAATTTATAAGCAAGCATTTTCATCTCCAAGTTCATACCAAATCCTTCCAATAATTTGATGTAGTATGGTGGATTGTATGTCATCATAATCTTAGGAGGATCATCGAATCCTTCTATCAAAAGTCCTGATTCATAATTGGTCGATGGATTGACAGGGCCATGAAGAAAACTATTGCCTGCTTGAAGGTGATATTCTTTTACTTTTTCTAGTAATGCATTGGCTACTTCTTGATCGTCTATGCATTCAAAAAAGCCAAAGAATCCAATTTTGCTCGCGTGAAATTCATTGTATTTATAATTATCAATAGCTGCTATTCTGCCAACCGCTTGATTATTTCTATAGGCCATAAAGGCTTTGATAACTCCTATCTTATAGAAGGGATGTTTTTTTGTATTCAATCGCTGATTGACCTCCATGCGAAGAGGAGCTACCCAGTTAGGATAGTTCTGGTAGATATTATAATCAAAATTGACAAAAGTCTTTTTCTGGCTAGAATTGGTTAAATCTATTTCTTTTATTTCTATCATATAGAGATGGGTTACTCTTACAAATTTAATTTTTAATTATTAATTCTCAATTCTTAATTAGCAGCAGTCGGCATTAAAATACGTTTTCTAAAAATAGTCACTTTTTTAGGGCATGCTATATCTTCTCCATCTGCTTCACAATTTAGATAAGACACATTGAGTAGTTTGACTTCTTTAGCTTGAAAACTTCTAGAGGGGATATGCTGCAGGTAGCTGCCATCCTTTAAGGTATGCAGATAGCGAATCAACTCCCACAAGCTGACTTTTTCTATAATATTGACATCTAATAATCCGTCATTAATGACAGCGTTTGGGCATAGTTTCATGTTATGTCCTGCATATTTTCCTATACCTATGGAGAGCTGAAAGCAACTGTATTGATAGGTTTTTCCATCTAGCTCTATCGATATATCCTGAGACTGGTAGCGGAAGAAAGTTTCTATCAAGGCAAAATAATAACTAAGCCCTCCTAGCCATTTATATTTAATGAGATTTTTTACTACTGCTGCACTGAATCCTATACCTAGCATATTGATGAAATAATGCTGGCCACCTGAATAGTGCAGACAACCGAGATCTACTTGAGTATACTTCTCAGAAAGAATTGATTCAATAATCTCGCGCTTGGATTTGAAGTTGAAATTTCGAATATAATCATTACCTGTGCCTTTAGGGATTATAGCTAACTTTATTTGTGCTATATCATCTGTGTGGGCGAATAGTTGATTGATTAAATGATGAAGACTCCCATCGCCTCCTATAGCCACGAATTCTTTTATGTCAGCCTCTAAACAGTCTTTCACTGCATTTTCTAAGTCTTCTAGATTAATAGTTTTATACAAGATTACTTGTATCTGTTGTTTTTCTAGTGTATCCAGTACATATTGATCAAATCTCGATTGATCTTGATGATTTCGGGATGCAAGGTTAGCAATGAGGGCAAGCTTACGTGAATGCAAGGCCAAAATATTACTGAAAGTCTATCAATAATTGATTCTTTTCTACTGCCTGTCCTTTGCTAGCATGTATTTTCTTTATGACGCCTTCTCCGGTAGATTTAATGGCGTTTTCCATTTTCATAGCTTCCAGTATCAGGAGCTTATCACCAGCCTGCACATGGTCGCCTTCTTTTACATACCACTCCACTACCAGTCCTGGCATAGGGGCTTTTAGCAGCGCCAGCTTGGTCGTGGCAGAAGTATCTATCCCCATTTTTTCTAAAAGTAAATCCATTTTATTGGCATACTTCACTTGCGTGGCTATGCCATCTATTGTCAAGGATATGGTTCGAGTATCTTTATCAATCTTGGCTATGGCTATTTCATGGCTTTTATGATTATGAATCACGCTATATGTATATGGCTTGATTTCCTTCACATCTAAATCATTCTTAAAAGCACGAATCTGCTCGTCTGAAAATTCCTGTGCTTCATGATCGCCTATTTTCAATTTTATCATGTTTGGTATTTCTTTGAGGGTAAATATAAGTAGATTCTAAAAAAGCAGTTTAGTATAAATCAAGATTTTCTTATCCATTTCTTCTAAATCACCTAGATTTGTTCTTTGATGAAATCTTTAATCAAAAACGTCTTAATACAAGACATTCGCTCTCCCTTCTTTGGCAAGAAACTAGACATAGAAGTAGATAAGGGGCAAATCATTCGGGCTGAAAAAAATTCGACATCTAAAAAGGGGTGCCAAGTTATAGAAGGAAAGCAGTTGGTATTGTCTCCTGCCTTTGTAGATTTGAATGCCAGCTCAGGAGAGCCATTTAGATTAGAAGCGGAGACCCTCGATAGTTTTTTAGAGACAGCTTCAAGAGGAGGATTTGCCTATGTGGCCCATATGCCTACTGCAGATAAGCTGACCCAGAGTAAGTCAGATATAGCTTTCCTAAAATCAAAAAATAGGGAGTCTATCTGTCAGGTTTTACCTATAGGAAACATGACTAAAAACGAACACGAAATAGCCGCTTTTATGGATATGAAGCAGGCAGAAGCAGTTGCCTTTAGTGATGGAAATGAAGTTTCTCCAGGTCTTGGTGTTCTAAAAAATGTCATGCTCTATAGTCAGGGATTGGAAGGTAAATTGATGATTCACCCCGAGAAGAAAATATTGTCAAAAAATGGGCAAGTGAATCAGGGAATCATGTCGCTCATGCTCGGTTATAAAGGTATTCCTAAGGAAGCAGAGGTTATGGCGGTTTCAGAGATTATTCAGCTGGCTCAGTATACTGATACCGACATTCTATTTTTAAATATTACTACACCGGAGAGTCTCAAAATCATTCATGCAGCCAATAAAAATAAAAAGCAATTTTATAGCTCTATCAGCAGTATGCACTTATCTATCAATGAGAATGAAGTAAAGGATTATGATACTTGTTTTAAACTCAATCCCCCGCTGCGCTCAGTCAAAGATCAAAGAGCTATGGTCAAAGCGGCAAGAGAGCGTCAGATAGACATAGTCTATTCGCAACATACACCATGCACTCCCGAAGAAAAAATGCTCGAATTCGATCAAGCGAATGTAGGAGCTATTAATTTGCAAACCTCCGTGCTCACATGCATAGAGACTTTGGGAAAAGATCATTTAGAAGCCTGTATTGATCTACTATCTTTAACTCCAGCGAAATATTTAGGTCTTGATTTGCCCGTATTTAATATTGGAATATCAGGGGCATTTACCATATTAGACATGCAGGCGAGCTCCACTCTAACGGCAGCGAATAATGCCTCTAAAAGCAAAAACACCCCGTTTATGCTAAAGACGTTTTCTACTAAAATTGTAGGACTTATTGCCAATGGAAAACAACAATTCTACATCTAATCTCACAAATTTCTCCTCTCATATCTAACTTCTAAAATCTAACCCTACTTGAAACCATCCCTCCTTATTGGAATTATTTTTGGCTTTTTGACTATTGGGATTAATATCATTTTGGTGCAGCCACTACCTGAGAAGTCATTAGGATTTATTTTGATTTCAGGGTTACTTTTCTTCAATACTATGTTCTCTGTTTTGTTCACTAAGCGAGCCAATGGGTACACCCTTAGCTGGTCAGAGGGGATCAAGGCGGCCATACAGAGTGGTATGATGCAGGGTATATTTTACTATATTTCTGTCCTCCTGATCCAGTTGGTGATCAAACCTGGGTTTATCCCAGAACTAAATAATTGGAAGCAGTATTTATTATATTTTAATATCTATATAATAGCCTTTTCTGTTTTTAGCGCTATCTTTGGTTTTATAACGAGTAGTTTATTTCACAATAAAAAATAATGGATTTATCTATAGTCATACCTCTATACAATGAGGACGAGAGTTTACCTGAACTGATTTCATGGATTAAATCTGTGGTGGATAAAATGAATATTAGCTATGAGGCTATACTGGTGGATGATGGGAGCAGGGATAATTCGTGGGAAGTCATAGTGAAATTGTCGTCAGAGTTTGCTTTTGTGCGGGGCATTAAGTTTCAACGAAATTATGGCAAAAGTGCTGCGCTGCATGAAGGTTTCAAGCTAGCTCAAGGCAATGTGGTTATTACGATGGATGCAGATCTTCAAGATAGCCCTGAAGAAATAACAGAGCTCTACCGAATGATTTCTGAAGATAAGTTAGATCTCGTGAGCGGCTGGAAGCAGAAGCGTCATGACCCTATTTCTAAGACCATTCCTACTAAAATATACAACTGGGCCGCACGGAAAATGAGTGGAGTTTATTTGCACGATTTTAATTGTGGGCTCAAAGCCTATAATTGTAAGGTGACGAAGTCTATCGAAGTCTATGGCGAAATGCATCGCTACATTCCTATTATGGCTAAGCGTGCAGGATTCGTCAAAATAAAGGAAAAAGTAGTGCAGCATCAGGCTAGGAAATATGGCGTTACTAAGTTCGGTCTGGAGCGATTTATATTTGGATTTCTAGATTTGATGTCCATTACTTTTGTCTCTAGGTTTTCCAAGAGTCCTATGCACTTTTTTGGTACGCTCGGTGTAGTTATGTTTTTCGCGGGTATGATTATGGCAGCTTATTTAGGATTTCAGAAATATTGTGCCTTGGCCTCTGGCGAGGCTGCAGCCTTGGTTACCAACAGTCCTTATTTTTATTTTGGACTCACGCTGATGATTATGGGTTCGCAAATGTTTTTAGCAGGATTTTTGGGCGAATTAATTTCACGATCTTCGTCAGATAGAAATCATTATTTAATCGAAAAAAAGATATAATAAAACTGTGAGTTCTCTAAGAGGGGTCAAATGCCTAGTCACAGCCGGACCTACTTATGAAGCTATAGATCCTGTGAGATTTATAGGAAATAGATCGAGTGGAAAAATGGGAATAGCCATCGCAGAGGACTTAGCAAATAGAGGCGCGGAAGTAACTCTAATTTTAGGACCTTCTTCAGAGAAAATACCAAATCAAATAGCGAAGGTAGTAAGGGTAGAATCTGCAGATGATATGTATCAGGCAGTGATGCGTGTGATAAAGTCGGCTCGGTTAGGTATATTCTCAGCAGCAGTAGCAGATTATAGACCGCGGGCAGTGGCTCATGAAAAAATAAAAAAAACGGGAGATCAATTCTCACTAGATTTGATTAAAACTGTGGATATTCTTGCCGAGGTGGGTAAGAATAAATTAGCTAATCAAGTTATAGTAGGCTTCGCTCTAGAGACCAATAATGAAGAGGAAAACGCCAAACAAAAAATAGCGAAAAAGAATCTGGATATGATCGTTTTAAATTCATTGAATGATAAGGGAGCTGGATTTCAGCATGCGACAAATCAGATTGTGATTATAGATAAAGAAAATAATTCAACGAAATATGAGTTAAAGTCTAAACTCGAAGTGGCGGTGGATATAAATAACTACATTGAATCAAACTTTTTCAGTATATGCGATTAGTTCTAGTTTTATTGACTACCTTATTTTCTTTTGGGATCAGGGAGATTTCTGCACAGGAGCTCAATTGTAAAGTTCAGGTTATTCTCAATGCCAATACTTCGTCCATCAACAAGTCAGTTTTCACCAATCTCGAAAAGAGTATATCAGAATTTATGAATCTGCGGAAATGGACGGATGAAAACTATGCCGCTCATCAGAGAATAAATTGCTTCTTAACGATTAATATCACAGACGCTAGCAAGGAAAATGCCTTTACCGCCGAATTTACTATTCAGTCTGAGCGGCCTGTATTTAATGCTACCTATTCATCTCCTATTCTTCGACACAAAGATCCTACCATACCGTTTGAGTATATAGAAAATCAGCCTATAGACTATGCAGATAATAATTATATAAGTAATCTCTCCGCGACCTTAGCTTTTTACGCATATTATATCATAGCTATGGAGAATGAAACCTTTGGATTTAAAGCAGGTCAGGCTCTACTCGATAAATGTAATAATTTATGCAATTTAGTTCCACCAAATCTTAGTGTGGCAGGCAGTCCAGTAAGAGGGTGGCAAGCGAGCCAAGCTATGGATATTAGTGGCCAGCAATCTAAAGTAGGCATGGTTCTGGCTATGCTATCAGGCTCTAATGACAAATTTAGAAATGCAGTATATAAATATCATATCGACGGGATAGATGTACTAGAGAGCGATGCGAAGAAAGCTATGGATAATCTAGAGCTAAGCATAAAAGATATTTATGAAATCCCCTCTAAACATTACATTCACAAGCATTTCATACTGACCAAGTCCGATGAGATAGCCAATATATTTGCTAAAGAATCGGTCACTCGAAAGAAGAAAATAGCGGAGATGGTCACAGGTATTGATCCTACTTTAGGGGTCAAAATGAATCAGGGACTAGGGCTGTAATCTCTAGACCGCTTTACGCAGGATTTTATGCTGCAGATCTGTTAGATTTTTTTAGTATCGATAGGAGAGTGATTCATCGCTTTCAATACATAAAAATGGATTTATGTAATAAAAAAAATCCCCGAAGAATTCTTCGGGGGGGTTTCATGAAATTTAAAATAATATAATTCTAAAAATTATGAAGATAACCTATATTGATTCCTATTTGATTTACCTTGATTGAAAGAGGTCCAGAACCACTATATGTATTTGAAAGGCCCATATTATATCTTGCATCAAAGAATAATTTGCCTGAACTCAATTTGTAGGCAGCACCTCCTCCAACAATTCCAGACAAGTTCATTCCAGATACGTTATCCATATCCATGGATTGTCCATTTGCTGATACTGATGCTGACAAATTCATATCGATGCCTAACCCTAAGAATCCAAATCCTTCAATCATATCATTGCCAAATCTAGCTTTAGGCAATACATTAAGTCCAAGATACTTAAGGCTATAATCTACGGGAGACGAACTATAGCCTTTATCTGACAATCCTAACTCTGCTTGTATAGCAAAAATTTCACTGATTCCTTTTTCTAATATTGCAGCAGTATTCAAAACTGAAACTCTTGAATTAGCATTCGGATTTGAAGGGTCTGACGAGATACTATTAATCCCAATGCCATAACGGAGTCCTAGAGCTAATCCATTCTGAGCATTAGAATGGTAAACTAAAATTGTAAATAAGACTAGAAGTAACGTAATTTTTTTCATTTTTAAAAAATTTAATTTGTTTAATATAATTCCTACTCTATTTTAGCTTTTCGGATTCCGCCTTGATTTTTAATCTTTTACTGTAACACTATCTTTCTATTCTCTGTCAGGGTACTCGAGGCGTCGTAAATCTGAACATAATATGTTTCATTAACCCTCCAAATAGTCAGATTCATCCGTGTTAGCTATCCACAGGTGTAAAAGCGCATATTTATTTCATGTTAATAGCTTCGAAAGAGCCATTCGTGATTGTTACTTTTTGACCTGATTGAGGATTGTATAAAGTTCCGCTAAATGTTCCTTTTACCAAACCTATATTGGTTGGATTAGTTGCAAAGTTTGGATTATTAAAAGCCGATCTAGGATCATAAGAAGATATATTTACAGTAAAATTTGAATTATTGCTATTTCCTATATGTGAATTATAAGATTGCATGTTAGTAGGAGTAGGTATCCAAGTAATTGCTGCATATGAAGCATTATTTGTAAAGCTTGATGGTGTAATTGTAAAACTTCCTTGCCTTGGATTTGATGGTATTGTAATAACAATTGATGGATCAGTAGTTTTTGGCATAGACATAGCTAATGAAACCATCCCTTGATCTGAGGTGACATAACCACAAGCTCCTTGGATTACAGTTGGGTTTGAGGCGGGTAGATTAATTGTATTTTGATACCTTACTCCATCCAATTCAAAAGAAAATTTAGCTGTAATATTACCTGTGGTTGAGGTTGAGGAGCTACAAGAGCTTAAAAAAAGCGAAACGTATAATACTAGATTTGATAAAATTGTTTTTTTCATTTTTTAAATTTTAATTGTTTTTTAAATTATTCCTACTCTATTTTGGCTTTTTGAGAGACTGCCTTGATTTTTAGTAATTAATTATCTGCAAAGATTCCAAGTTCTATTTTGGCTGTCTATTAAAGCTTGCAATTGTCCTTCTCCATCATATTGACATATAAATTTCATTGATGGCAAATTTGAATTTTTACCCGTAAATACAAATGTTAAAGCATATGCAGCTCCATAGACTCCCTCATCTCTTATAGACCATTGACCTTGTGTTGTCTTTTTTAAATCCCCGTAATTATCGTACAAGTTAAATAAAGCATTATGTGATCCATCATTCGACAAATTAACTTCATACTTACCATTAGAATTAAACGCACAATATTTTTTTGATTGTGCAAAAATCTTTTGCGTCGAGAACAATAGAATTAACATTAAGAAAACATTTTTTTTCATTTTTTAAATTTTAATTGTTCTAATATAATTTTTACTCTATTTAAGCTATTCGGAGACCATCTTTATTTATTATACCATGTATGTGTACCTCCAGAAGCACAGCATCTTGATGCACTTGGAGAAGTTCCTTGCTTTAGATAAACTTCAGCATCACATTTTCTGCACGTTTGATTATAGCTACCCGCTTTACCACAAAATTGATAGTTATGCGTTTTTGAAGATGAACTTCTACATCCACTTTCCCAAGGAGCCGCAGAAGCCTTTTTTGTTTTACAACAATTACTACATAAATACCAATTCTCATTGGAAGAAATTTTATTATTCTTAATTATAAATGAAATATTTACAAATAAAAGAATAGCAATGACAGGAATGATTACTTTATTCATTTATATTTTTTTTTACTTTTTCTTACTCTATTTTGGCTTTTCGGAAACGCCAGGGGTTATTACTTTTTGAGGCTGTAAATAAAGTTTTTTTTTGCTCCTTTTTTGTCCCTATTATTGGGGTTTTCCCATTTTTTGGGAAAACAAATTTCTAGAAAATTTAAGTATTATAAATAAGTAAATGTTTAAACCTCATCGATTATCTCCTTGGATAGGTAAATCAGAATCTAGTAAGTTTTTATTGAAGTCAAATGATTCTAATCAATTTGGCACTTAATCTGGCAGAAATATCAGTTAGCTAAAATGCATATGCAGGAGAGCATACTATAAATTATAGGTAAGAAATAGAATAAGGAAAGACCAAAACTTATATCGTTGGACCAATTTCTTATTGCTACTATAATTGGGGAGCTACTATAATAATATAATCTCTAGAAATAAGGAGAATAAAGACAGCTATAATCAGTACTTCGATTTCTATTAAATATATAGCTTAGTGATAATTCTAAAGTATTAGGCCGACCTGTAACTCCACTAGACATACTATTTGTGACATAGTCATAGGAAAAGCCAATTTTGAAATTGTTATACTCAAGACCTACTTGGGGTATAAACGCTGACATAGCAAACTCATTCAATCGGAACCAAATACCAGTAAATACTGTGCCTGAAGGACGATCATAGTCATCCCAGAGAAAATGAAATCCAACAGAAGTACCAAGATTAAACTGAGTAGATTTCGATTGATATGTGGCAAAAAACCCTGGCATAATTCTATATTCGTCTTTGATACTAAATGATCCCCCTGTATGAAACATATATCTCATTGCCAACTTAGCTCTGTTCAAAGTATTATTAACGACCTGATCTCGAGGAGCTAATAAGTGGCTAACTGCAGCGCCATAAAAAATAGAACTCTTTTCATTAGGAAACATATATGTAGCTATCAAGCCAGTATTTAAGTCTAGATTTGTATAATTGTCAAGTAAATTTGGTTCAACGGCTAAAATGCTTGACTCGACTTTGGTAGGATCAAAATATATCTGTTTATACCAGCCTTGTATCCCCATTGAAATTTCAAATAAATTAAATCTCAATTTATATCCTACAGATGCCCCTGCCTCTAAAGTGTTGAATATTTTATCATTCGTTTGATCATTTACAAATACAAATCCAAATGCTAAATTTTTTTCCGGTATGGAAACATCTACTGAAAGGCTAGGGGTGTTATATAGCGCTGAATTTGAATTAATATTATTCCATTGAGAACGATAATTAGCACATAATCTCGTCGTACCTTTAAAAACGCCTGTCAAACCAGGATTAGAGGTCAAAGGTGAGGCATAGTACTGCGAATAGACTAAGCTTTGCCCATAACTTTGGTTTATCAATATACTTAAAAAGAAAAATTTTAATACAAGGCTTTTCATTATCTAATTAGTGTAGTTGCGCCGGTATAAATTGCTTTTTTACCATTATGAATATATTCTATTTGAATTACATATGAGCCTTGTGGTTGATTATCACCCTTAAACATACCGTCCCATTTTGGGTTAGCATCATTTGATTCGAATACTACTTGTCCCCATCTATTGAATATTTTGGTTCCTAGAATAGTAAGATTTCCTTCTGTAAATATCGTCAGGATATCATTATTTCCATCATTATTGGGAGAGAATACTTTAGGTACTTCTATAATAGGTATCAGATTCACGACCTGGGATACAGTGCTCTCACATTGGTTATCTCCAGTGACAGTGACTGTAAACACAGTAGTCTGAGTAATTTTAAATTCTAGTAAAGATGAAGTACTATTCGTGTGAGCCCAACGATAACTATAACCGCCACTCGCTTGTATATCTATCATTTGTCCCTCTCTGACGAGCGTATCTGGAGATATAGTTATTTTAGCCTTTGGATAAGGGTAAATTTTTATAACTGCTTTTTGATTGATACTATCACAATATGGAAATACTAGTTTCTTTTGATTTATAGCAAAACTAGTATCTTTTTTGTATAGCTGACCTCTATATTCTACTTTTGCACATCCTTTCGCCGAATCGTCTTCTTTTGAATATGGATTATGGATAATCAAATTCGTAGCATAATAAATACTATCGCAATTTATTCTTCCCTTTAATGTATCATAAATGATAGCATTTGCTTGATAAGTTTTACCTCTGTAGCTATATGAGTAGCATAAATGAGTATCCCTCGATATAATATTTGGTGATAATACTTCTAGATAGAGGTATAAAAAGCTGTCACAACCAACTGAATTTACTAAAGTATCTTTGAATAATCCAGAATTATTTCGGAACATGCCATTGAATTTTATTGGAAAGTTCTTACAAATCGTAAGAAAACTATCATAATGCGTGGTATCTTTCACAAAAAGTCGATAGTAGATAAAGCTGTCACAACCAGCTGAATTAACCAACGTGTCTTTGTATATACCCGTAACATTGATAAGAGAGCCATTGAAAGATTTTGGATAGTTTTTACATGTCGTATCAAAGATTATTTTTACCGATGTATCTCGTATAGACAAATAAAGATATAAAAAGCTATCACAACCTCCTGTGCTGAATGTATCTATATATACACCTGCTTGATTGAGCATTTTTCCGTTAAAAAGGATTGAACTATTCCTGCATATTGATAAAAAGCTATCTTTATGTGTCGTATCGGTAACTGTTAGATGCAGATATAAAAAGCTATCACACCCCCTTGAATTAATAAATGTATCTCTATATATACCCGTATTATTTAATACTAGACCATTAAAAATAATAGATGAGTTTTTACAAATCGTCTTAAAACTATCTTTCTTAGAAGTATCCCTTATATTCAAATGAAGATATAAAAAGCTGTCGCAGCCTCTGACATTGATGAAGGTATCTCGATAGACTCCTGAAGTATTCAAGGTTAGACCATTGAATATGATCGATTGATTTTTGCATATGGAATAAAAGCTATCGAATTTGCTTGTATCTTTGACAAAGAGGCTATAAAAAATAAAGCTATCACACCCTTTAGAATTAACCAATGTATCCCGATACAATCCAGGAACATTTATCAGAGAACCATTGAAGAGCTTCGGATAATTCTTGCATGTCGTATCTACCAGAACAGCAGTTGAAACATCGTTAACTGTCAAATGAAGATAGATAAAGCTATCACACCCTTTGACATTCACTAACGTGTCTTTATATGTCCCACTCGCACTAAGACTAACCCCATTGAATACAATAGGATAATTCTTACATATCGTCAAGAAACTATCTTTTTTGGTGGTATCGTTCACCGTGAGATAAAGATAGACAAAACTGTCACAGCCTTTATCATTAACTAACGTGTCCTTATATGTTCCACTTATGTTGAGTCTGACTCCATTGAATATGATAGGATAATTCTTACATATTGTCAGGAAACTGTCTTTTTTAGTTGTATCCCTTACATTTAAATGAAGATATAAAAAGCTGTCGCAGCCTTTGGCATTGATGAAGGTATCTCGATAGACTCCTGAAGTATTCAAGGTTAGACCATTGAATATGATTGATTGATTTTTGCATATGGAATAAAAGCTATCGAATTTGCTTGTATCTTTGACAAAGAGGCTATAAAAAATAAAGCTATCACAGCCTTTAGAATTAACCAATGTATCCCGATACAATCCAGATACATTTGTGAGAGATCCATTAAAGAACTTTGGATAATTTTTACATGTGGTATCAAAAAGAATGGTAGATGAAACATCGTTGACTATCAAGTCGAGGTAAACAAAGCTATCACACCCTTTGACATTCACTAACGTGTCTTTATATATCCCACTCGCACTAAGACTAACCCCATTGAATACAATAGGATAATTCTTACATATCGTCAAGAAACTATCTTTACGAGTTGTATCATTCACCGTGAGGTTGAGCACTAGGAAGCTATCGCAACCACTGGCATTGACAAAGGTATCTCGATAGACGCCTGAGGTATTCAAGGT
>JAURJQ010000019.1 GCA_030832185.1 Chitinophagales bacterium
AAAAATCAATCATATGAATCAATACTCAGAAATAGTATCACAAGCAACCCAAGCGGACAGGGCAGACTTTTACAAAAGAACTTATTTGCATGTAGCCTTAGCTATTCTTGCATTTATGGTAGTAGAAAGCTTTTTACTCCAGTTAGTACCAGGAGAAATCATCTCGATGATGTTTGGCGGTAAATTTATGTGGCTTTTTATTATCGGTCTCTTTTGGTTAGGGTCCTTTATAGCTAATAAATTTGCATTTTCACTCAGTAGAAGTGCACAATATTTCGGATTAGGACTCTATGTGATGCTAGAAGCTATCATATTTCTACCTGTGCTTTATATAGCTGCATCCTATACTGGAGGGGACGTTATCATGCAGGCGGGGATTATTACACTATCTATGTTCGGTGGATTAACGGCATTGGTATTTATGTCTGGATATGATTTCTCATTTATGCGCACAGGCATCATTATAGGAGGATTTATATCCCTCGGCTTAATAGTAGGAGGGGCTATTTTTGGATTTAACCTTGGTCTATGGTTTTCCGTGGGTATGGTTGTGTTGGCCTCTGCTAGTATTTTATACCAGACTAGTCAGATAAAAGACACCTATACAACTGACCAATATGTAGGTGCAGCATTACAAATATTTGCATCAGTCATGCTTTTATTCTGGTATATTTTGAGAATATTGATGAGTCGAAGAGACTAATAGTATACGTTTTTAAAATTTGTATCTCTGGCTGCTCTCCTACTTTGAGAGCAGCTTTTTTTATTAGTTACTCTTTCTGATATCCCTGAAATTGATACCTTGTATGAATTAGTAATCGGTCAAAAAAATTACCTAAACTATTTCATGCACGTAATTATACAAAAAATTGTTTGAGTTATTTCGAAACAGATATAGTATAACATGCAGTATATTTACTTATTAAATCAAAAGTATGTACTCTAAAATTCTAACATTTTTCATCCTTCTTACAATAGGTATGGAAACCCTTTATAGTCAGAATGGCTTTACTACCAATAATAATGAATTAGAAGAGCTCTACGAGCGCTATTCTATTCTCTATACTAATGCAGATTTATTCGCTGATGCTAGACCTTATAATCGAAGAGATATAGGAGATATGGTTTATAATCAGATGGAAAAAGACTCTAATTTCTCTGATCCATTTGTGTTGCCTTATTTGAACAATGAATTTCATGACAAATGTATTTTCTCTAGAAATACACTAAACAATAAGAAAAAACTTCATGGCTTTTTCTATCCAAATGATGCCGCATTTGCTGCAGTAAGTCATGAAATGCTCAGTATGCGCATCAACCCAGTAGTGGAGTTAAAAGCAGGTAGGGAGCAAGACAACGAAAACCTCATTTATCATGCTTTCAGAGGTATAGAGTTGCAAGGTTCGATTGTAGGCAAGCTCAATTTCTATGCTCAAGTAACCGAAAACCAAATGCGACCCTTTCAGTATATTCAGCAATATGGTACTGGCTTTAACGGACAAAACAACTATAATTTCAACCCTTATTATACCTATTGGAAGGACATACATAATTTCGAAGGCTATGACTTTAGTAATGCTTTAGGCTATGTAGAATACAATCCTGGACGCTATCTCTCTGTCATGCTGGGCCATGATAGAAACCACTATGGATATGGATATAGATCGCTATTTTTAGGTGACAATGGAGCACCATATTTTCAACTTAAAATCAATTCTTATATTTGGAAATTTCACTACCAAATGATGTTTGCTGAATTTACGGGTCAATACGTGCGAGGTGCGGATAGACTCCTGCCTAAAAAATATGGGGCTTTTCATTCCTTGAGTTTTAAGCCTTCACCCAAACTAGAACTTGGTCTCTACGAAGGCATCATTTTTCATAGAAACACTGGATTTGAATTGAATTATCTGAATCCACTGATGTTTTACCATGCTATAGAACACACAATCGGCAGTGCAGATAATGTATTCATGGGCTTTCAAGCGAAATATAATCTAAATGAAAGTAGTCAATTTTATGGTCAGTTCTTACTCGATGACTTGCAAGTGGGCCAGCTAGTAAAAGGTACGGGCTGGTGGGGCAATAAATATGGAATACAACTAGGAGGGCGCTTTGTGAATATTTTTAAAGTCAACCAGCTAGATGCGCAGCTAGAGTTTAATATAGTGCGACCTTATACCTATTCGCATTATAGTTCTGTGAATACAGACACCTTAAATAATTTCACACATTATAATCAGCCGTTGGCGCATCCATATGGTGCTAATTTTATGGAAATTTATGGTAGAATAAGTTATAAACCTGTATCTAAATTAAAATTAGAGGCTAAATATAATTTCAATAAACGAGGCTACGATATCAATGGGGCACTTTATGGTAATAATATCTTTGCCAATACAAATGGACCCAATATTCCTATGGAGTATAATAATGAATTTTTTCAAGGAGAACGATTGACTCAACAAATACTCACCATAGGCGGGCAGTATAGTCTATTTCATAATATGTTTTGGGATCTAGATTTGATTTATAGAAACACGACTCATGACATTTCAGGTATTTCGAAAAATACGATTGGATTTATCACAGGACTGAGAATCAATCTGAGAAAAAGGGATTATATGTTTTAGTGGTTTTTTTTAAATACAAGAAATTTAAAACGCCATTTTATGTCGCCATACTTTCTCATATTTGCTTTAAAATTTAGCGATATGAAAAATCAATCAGTCAAAGAAAACACCGCAGAACTTAAAAAAGAGATTAAAAAGACCTTTGAATCTATGATACATGATGTCATGAAGGGTAAAGTGAGTATACAAGAATTTACTCAAAAATTAAACTACAATTACACTCAAAAGAAAATGGAAATTTCGGGAACACTTTTCTAGAATTTTCGGAGGATATTCGAAATGATGTTCTTAGAACCCTGAACCTTACCTTCAAATTTATAGCCATCAGCATAAATCTCTGTGATACGCAAACTTAATTTTCTATTTCTAAAGAAACTAACTTGCTCATTATTTCCATCAATAAAATGTAGCTCGTATTCGCATTCGTTAATCCATCGAATACCAAATCTGATAAATTTTCCAGTCTTTAAATCTGTCTCTAGCTGCTCTGTTGCAGTTCGATCTATGCGCACATGTATGTTCTGTTTCTGCTCGAATAGAATGAACTTACCCAATTTATAAAAAGTGCAATTCGTGAGTGCTTGCATCTGCATAATCAAAAACAACAACACTAAAATGAAACTAAACTTCTTCAAAAACCAATCATATTAACCTCTCTTTCAAGAACTAAATTAAATTTTTTCGCTACTTCACTAATTATTTTCTCGGAATAAGTATAAATTTCTTGACCACTAGCTCCACCATAATTCACAATTACCAGGGCTTGATCTTTATGACTGCCTACATTTCCCTCTCTATAACCTTTAAATCCGCATTGCTCTATCAGCCAACCTGCTGGTATTTTAATCATATCCCCATCTGAGAAATTGGGCGCAGTTGGAAATGCAGTCAATAAAATTTCTGCCTTCTCTCTCTCCAATACCGGGTTTTTGAAAAAAGAACCTGCATTTCCTAAATCTAAAGGATTGGGTAGTTTGGAACTTCGTATTTCTATGACCGCATTAGAAATATCCAGGTGCGAGGGATTCGAGATACCTTTTAATTTTAGCACATCTTGAATATTTCCATAACTAGCTTGGATAGGACTATTTCGAGACAATTTAAGATGTATTTGATATATAAAATATTTATCCTTTAATACTCGCTTGAAAACACTTTCTCGATAACCAAATTGACAAGTAGCGTGATCAAATGATTTGATCTCACCAGTAGCTAATTCAATAGCGTCTACTGTCAAACAATAATCTTTAAACTCTACGCCATAGGCTCCAATATTCTGCATAGGAGCTGCGCCTACCGTCCCAGGGATTAATGACATATTTTCTAATCCATAAAAACCCCTATCTAATGTCCAAAGCACAAAATCATGCCAATTCTCTCCAGATAGGGCTGTGACATGGATATCATTCTCACTGATAGGGTCTGCACATAAACCTTTCATTCGGTTCACTATAACCAAACCATCAAAATCTTTTATAAACAAGACATTAGATCCACCGCCTAGAAACATATACTTTTCAAAAACCAATCGCGGCAGAATTTGTTTTAAGTCATCTAACGAAAAAATTTCTATCAGCTCGGCTGCCCGAGCTTCAACCCCGAAGGTATTAAAGGATTTTAAAGAAATATTTTTAAAGGTATTCAATATCGTTCGTTATACCAATTCTACAAAGAAATAAGTTTTCTTGCCCTGCTGTACCAGAATCATTTTTTCATGCAATACATCATGAGCAGTGATCTTGTAATCCCCTGTAATTTTTGTTTTATTTATACTGATTGCATTCTCTCCTAACTTTTGTCTTGCTTGACCATTCGACGGAAATATCTGAGTGTCTGCGACCAAGAACTCTGTAATATCAATCCCATGGCTAAGTTTATCTCTTGATACTGAAAATTGTTTCAACCCGCCAAAGACCTCTTTGAGCCCATCGTAATCAGTAGATTTCAAGGTCTCAATATCTCCTGAAAACAATAATTCACTTAGTGCTATCGCTTGATGGTATTCACCTTCACTATGGATCATAGTCGTCAATTCCTGCCCCAGAGCTTTATGTATGCTACGTAAATGCGGTGCCGCTTTGAATTCAGCCTCCATGGCCTCTATTTCCTCCTTCCCTTTAAATGAAAATCTCCTATTGAGATTGAGAATTTCATCATCGGTTCTATTCAATACAAATTGATACAACTTATAAGGTGATGTTTGTTTTGGGTCAAGCCATATATTCTCACCAGCTTCCGACTTGCCCATTTTAGTGCCATCGGATTTTGTAAGTAATGAACTAGTAATAGCATAAACCTTTTCGCCAAGAACTCTGCGGACGAGTTCCACTCCTGTAGTGATATTGCCCCATTGATCACTACCACCTAACTGGAGCTTACAGTTATAGTTTTTATATAAGTGTAAAAAGTCATAACCCTGAATCAGCTGATATGTAAACTCTGTAAAAGATATTCCTGTCTCTAGTCTATTCTGCACACTATCTTTACTCATCATATAGCTCACCGTAATATGCTTACCCACATCACGTATGAAATCTAAAAAACTAAAATCCTTAAACCATTCATAATTATTGACCATGATGGCATCGTTCTTACCTGTACCGAATTCGATAAATTTCTCCAACTGCTTTTTTTGACTAGCTATAAAAGAATCGATTTCGTCAATAGATAGGAGTGTTCTCTCTCCAGTCATCTTTGGATCTCCTACACGACCTGTAGCGCCACCCATTAGGGCTATCGGCTTGTGACCCGCTAGTTGCAATCGTTTCAAAAGGACTATCTGCTGAAAATTTCCTAGGTGTAGTGAACTAGCCGTAGGATCAAAGCCAATATAACCTGCAGTAGATTCTTTTTGCAATTGCGCCTCTGTCTCAGCCACACAATCCTGAAACTTTCCTCTCCATTTTAATTCTTCTATAAAATTCGTACTCACGATTATAATTCAATATAAGCTGTAAAAATAGTATAAACAGAAGATTTACTTATAGAAACCTTCATTTACGGTGATTATCTATCAGCTACCCCAATTTCTTCAAATGGCCCGCTCTGCCCTTCTTAAATATCATCTGTTTATTTTTCTTTCCCTTTCGCAGTTCCTTTTGAGTTTCCAATGGCAGATGAATGACCTCCTGACAGGCTGGAGTGCAACATTTTTCATATTTTATTGCACATTGTTCACACTGGATAAAAAGTAAATGACAGGCCTCATTGACACAGTTTATATGTGTATCAGCAGGCTCACCGCATTGATGACAATGGGCTATGATATCTTCTGTTATTTTCTCATGCAGTCTTTCGTCAAAAACGAAGTTTTTACCTATGAATTTAGGTTCTATATCGTTTTGCTTGCAATCGCGTGCATATTTGATAATCCCCCCATCCAGTTGATACACCTCTGTAAAACCGTGATGCTTCATATAGGCGCTTGCTTTTTCACATCGAATGCCGCCAGTGCAATACATGAGCAGGGGCTTATCCTTCTTATTATGCAACTCTTCTGCCACCTTAGGTAATTGTTCTCTAAAAGTATCTACATCAGGTAAAATAGCATTTTGAAAATGACCGACCTCAGACTCATAATGATTTCTAAAATCTACTAGAGTCACATCAGGGTGCTCCATGAGTTCATTCCATTTTTTTGCATCGAGATGAACTCCGCAGTTACCAGGATCAAAACTAGGGTCATCGATACCATCTGCTACTATCTTATGTCGCACTTGTATTTTAAGCTTGAAAAAAGACTTTCCATCTTCCACCGCAAAATTTCTCCGCATACCTTTAAATATTGAAAAAGTATCGAGATAAGTGTTGAATACCTCTAAATTTTTGGCAGGCAGTGCTAGTTGGGCATTGATTCCTTCATGAGCTATGTAGATGCGACCTAGAACACCCATAGAATGCCATACACGATATAATTCGTCTCTAAATTGTTCGGGGTGATCAATTTTATGGTATTTGTAAAAGGACAGCGTTTTATACTCTTCCTGTATCTGAGCCATACGCTCTTTTAATACCTTTCTATCCACTCTATTATACAGTTGCATGCTATATTAAGAAGTTTAAACGTTAAAAAATAGTACCGTATTATTTCTGTAATGGACCAATTTTACTTCTTTGCATTGCTCCATACATAAATATCGACGAAATTAACCACTTGAATCATTAAAAGTATATAATACTATTTTCAATAAATCATTGATTTAAGACGCAAAAGTATAAAAATATTTGAGAAAATCAGCTTAAAAAGGACTCTAAAGCGAAAGATTCGTAATCGAGAAGGATGTCACTTCAAAAACTTTCTCAAAGGTAGCATGAATAGTCATAGAGCTCTGAGATCGATAGATAAGTTTATACTTTCCAGGAAGAAGTGAAATGGCCTCTACGTTTTTATTTGTGCTGAGCATCATACATTTTTCTATAACATTATTTCTATAAACATATAAATCTCCGTAAATATCTGATGAGTAGGTAATATTTAAAAGTCCTGGCGCAGGTAATATTATTTCATTGGATTTTCCTCGCTTGATGGAGAGATTGGCATAAGAACGTAAAGGATTGGTATTCAGCGCCATTTTATAATCTCCCTCCAACATATCTATATATGCTGGTAAATAAAATTTATCAAGCAAATTCGTGTCTTGATAGATAAACCCTAGTGGATTTTCATAAATCTTTCCCGAAGTATTATCCCATTTTATGTCGAGGATGCCTTTAGGATAATTGACCTCAATCGTATTATGCACGTATTTTTTTAATTTTACATTACGCACCCACAATGGTGGGACACAATGAATTTTGATATTTACCGAATCATAGTTGCCGGTAGAAATCGAATCTGGCATTTGGCTCTGACTAAGGTGATGATAGTATACAGCTATGAACTCGCTATTCTTCGCATTATAAAGAGTGAAAGGAATATTGGTTTCACTTATTTTTTTGTCGCCATTTTTTAGAAAAATGGATAAACTCCTTCGATTTGCTATATTGATAAATGAGTTGTATAATTCCTTTTTAAAATCCTCCTTATTTCGGGCATTTTTGAAATCGCCGATACAATGCAGATGCTGAATTTCATTTGGATCAATATTTAAACCGATGATCAAGGGTTTGATAGAAATACGAAAGTCGAGTAATTTCTCAGCCATAGCGCAAGGATTGCGATTGCAGGTCTCATAGCCGTCCGTTATCAGAATAATGACATTTTTCTTACTATTACATCCTAAGTCTTCTGCTGCCTGCTCCAATGAGTAGGTTAATGGTGTGGTTCCTTTATACTGTAAGGTTCTTAATTTTGCTGCTATTTTTTTAGCTGAATTTTCTTCTATAGGCACTTCTAGTTTCGAGTCGAAGCAATCATTTGCCGATAAAGGAGAATTGTGACCATAGACTCGTAAACCCATTTCTACATTATAATTTTTCTGTAGAAAAAATGAAAACTCCTCAATTGTCTTTTTAGCAATTTCCCATAGGGGCTTATTGTCCCATTTCTGACCCATGCTATGAGATGCATCTAGCAAAAATAATATTCTAAATCTATCCTCTGGCCTATTCTGGCAGGTATCGGATTGCCCATAGATGTTCGAACCTATGAGCAGCCATATTATTAAGGGAAGAGCTCGTGCCATCTAGTGTTCTATTAAAATATTAGTCGTCTGATTCTCGATAATCTTAATGGGTTTGTACTTCGTATTCTCGCTATGAGCTGCCTTGTTTTTATACAAAAGATAATAATCACCGATAGCTAAATCAAGCGTACTGACTAGACCATTATTAAAGGTAAAGACCTTCTCCCAGTTATTATTAAATAGGGTAATGTGTTCGTTGTTTTCGCGCTTGACAGCTAAGGTTCCTCGCGGACCAGTCTGCAATTCATAAGTCGATCCTTCAGTAAGATTAACCCTGGAATATCTAACTATAGGGTGCATATTATAATCGATAATCATATGACTATCTACCCATCGCATATTGGATAAGATACCCGTATGCCATTGATTATTGAGCCACTCAGCTGGTCTCAATAAGTATTGATTGCGTTTATTTTTAAATGGATTATTGTATTTTATTTCGCCCGTTATGACTGGAACTGTATAGTGCTGATGTCGTCCCTTAGTTATTGTAAAATTGGGCACATAAAATGGAGGATTAGTATGCACAAGTAGTTGATAAGCATATTGTGGATTGATAAAAATAGTGTCCTTACTTCGCCTAGTATTGGAGGTAAAAATGAGGTTGTGCAAGTCTAATTTCCCCCTAGACTCCAATAAAGAAAAAGGCACATAATATGGATATAAACTACTATCACTTTTAACAAAATTAATTGTCAAAGAAGTTTTAACAGCTACTTCCGTCAAAATCGTCTGTACAACCTGTCTAAAGACTTCTTTATTCTTGGCATCGATATATTTTCCTATACACTCTAAATTTTTGCTATCCAGGGAATCTATACCCAAGCCAATAATGTATGGATTTATAAAAATGTTTTTTTCACGCAAGCGCGAAGCTACTTCGCAAGGATTCCCATTACAGTTTTCTAAACCATCTGTGATTAAAATGATAATGTTTTGTGTTTTGATATCACCTCCAAAATCCTTTTCACTTTCCCCAATAGTATAGGCCAATGGGGTGTATCCTTTAGGCGAGAGCTTTTTTAAAAGATTGTTCACTTTTTCAAATGTGAGTTCCTTAGAAAACTCTATCTCTAATTTTGTATCATCGCACCGCTGTTGATTTTTAGCATACTGGTGACCTAAAACGCGGATTCCAATTTCAAAATCTCTATTAACTTTTTCAAAACTATCAATTAAACTAGATAAGGTAGAGACGGCCATATCCCATTTAGTTTCAGCCTGCCATCGCTCATTCATACTGCCAGAGCCATCTAAAATAAATAAAACTCTTTTATTGAAAATTTGAGATTCGTCCTGAGCAGAAGCTTTCATACTGAGGCATAAAAAAAAGAGTAAACAGATTTTCGGATTAGAAAAACTGAATATTGCCTCTTTCTTTTTTCTTAATAGAATCAATTCGGAATAAGAATTTAAAAATCAGCTAAACTACTTGGCAGCTGAGCCAGCGCTATCTCAAACTGTTCTTTATTAGGTGGAGAGCCGTGCCACTTATGATTGTTTTCCATAAAATCAACCCCTTTCCCCATAACCGTTTTCATTAAAATACAAAGCGGCTTTTCTCTTGATAAAAAATTCTTTGCATTCATCAATACAGTCTTTAGTATCTCATAATCATGACCATCTACTTCTAGGACATCCCAGCCAAAGCTATGCCATTTAGCTTTTAAATCGCCTAGACTTACTACACTATCTACCGTACCATCTATTTGCTGTCCATTCCAGTCTACTACACCTATTAAATTATTAACTTTGTTACTTGCCGCAAACATGGCTGCCTCCCAGACTTGCCCTTCTTGTAATTCGCCATCACCCATCAATACGAATACAGCCTTACCGTCTCCATTCATTTTTTTGGCCAAGGCATGACCACAAGCTGCAGAAAGCCCTTGCCCTAATGATCCAGAAGCTATGCGCACATGGTCTAGGTGCTCCGCAGTGGTAGGATGACCTTGCAGTCTGCTATCCAGTTTTCTAAATGTAGCCAACTCAGCCACAGGTATCAACCCTCTGCGTGCCATGGTGCTATACCATACTGGGGAGATATGTCCATTTGAAAGATAAAATACATCTTGATTATTCCCTATCATATCAAAGGACTCCGAGTAATCTAAAACATCAAAATAGAGAGCCGTAAAAAACTCAACACAACCCAAGGACCCGCCAGGGTGGCCACTTTTTACATTGTAAACCATTTGAATTATATCCCTTCTAATTTGCGTTCGTTCGGCTTGATGTAAATTTGACATTTAAGATTAGAATTTGACTACAAAACTAGTTGAATATTTCCAATACAATTTACAACTTATCCACGATTTTATGCAATTGACTATCTCTAATCTAAACTTCAAAGATATATAATTATCTAGAAAAATTAAAATGTATCTTAAGGATATTTATGTTAAATTTGCTTGTAAATTAAATAAATATGCATAGTTATTCTAAATATTAAAGCGTGAAATGATTAATCCAAACATGGTTTATTCAATTTTGAACCAAAATAGATAAAAAATAATTTCTAAAGGTGAAGGTCAAGAGATTAAATTTTATTAGTAATAACTTAAAGAGACTTTGCTTATACTTTACACTGTCGCTAGTTGTGCAATCTGTCTACAGCCAGTGCATTATAAATTGCAATACCAATGCTGGAGTCTATTCTAATGACGACCCAAAAACCATAGCTTATGATAATATGGGGTCATCCTTCCATTCTACATTTGCATCTCAACCAACAGGCTATATAGTATGGGGAGAAGACATAGCCAATGCTGGAAACGCCAATCATCTAAGTCCTGTGCTCATAAACTCTGCGAACTATCCTGCATTAACAGGAAATATCTACTTGGTGGGATTGGGGTCCTATTCTATAAATGCTGTGCAGTTAATTGTACTTACCTCGACTGGATTGTTTGCGGGCGGTCGTCCCGGCGCAGTGCTTAGCACTAGTATTAAGTCTACTAATGTATTCGCTAAACTAACGGTCAATGGTAAAACGGACGGTTTGCCTACTGGAATTGCACCAGATAGTGTAAAAATGCTTTTCGTGACAGATTGGAGTATTATTATCACCACTTGTGGCGGCCGCGTATTTGTGCTATCACAAGATGTAAATATAAGAGGAAATGGAGGTGGTGGATCTGCCACTGCATGGTCCCAAGTCATGCGATCTGCGGGAGTCCCATTAACTGGAATAATAGCAGCGAGAGGCGCTTCTGGTGTAGGATTCGCATTAAAATCAGACTCTACAATCTGGACATGGGGTGACAATGTCGTCAGAGGAAATGCGAGTGCGGCAAGCAATTCTAGTTATGCTACCCAGATGACCTTGCCATCTGGAATAGGAGGTGTAAAAATGATACAAGCTACTCTCAATAACGGGGCTTCTACGCCTGCTGTTTCATACTATTTACTCGGAACCGACAAAAAAGTGTATTCACTAGGAGCTAATAATGTTGGACAATTGGGCGATAGAACGACTACTAACAGATTGGTGTGGGTGAATGCTTTGAATACGAATAGTTCCGTCATAAATGATGCACAATGGATCTCTGCCAACGAACACGATCCGATTCATCCAAATTTAGGAATATTAAAATCCAATGGCAATATGCTAACCTGCGGAAATAATGGTACCTTCATGATAGGAAGATCGACTAATAACGGCACCAACCATCTTGCCTTTCCAGCGGGAATTTCTTCTTCGGATACCATCCTATATTGTGAAATAGGTGGTCATACATCAGCATATATAAAGTATAATACCCAACGCTATGGCTATGTAGGACATCATGTTAATGGTTCTATCGGCAATAATAGTTCTGTAAATAATAGTATTTCAAGTGTAAATTTCGCGATACCTCCTATTATTAATATATGCGGAACCGTCTGTGACACGCCCCAAATCTATTCTAAACCATTTTTCTGCAACGATACGGCATTATACTTTGTCATTAAAAGTAAATCCGGGAATAAGGTAAAATACCAAATAAACACTAATCCCGTCGATAGCATAATTATAGGTATCTCAGACTCCGTGATAATAAAAGTAACTAATTCCGCGACTAATCAAACTCTGAAAATATTAAAAGTTGAAAACATTGCTTGTAATCTTTCAGTGAATGTGTCCGATACCATAAAGTACTCGACTCAAAAAGATAGCAACCGAACGATTTGTAGAGGTCAGTCCGTTTTCTTTAATGGGAATACTCTTATGAGTGCAGGTATCTATCGTGACACCTTTATTAACAATAGAGGCTGCGATAGTTTCTTGTATTTGATTTTGACAGTCAATGACACTTCCCGAAAAGATAGCTTTAGAACAATTTGCAAAAATCAATCCCTGGTATTTAATGGAAATACGTTGAATACAAGCGGTATTTATCGAGACACC
>JAURJQ010000020.1 GCA_030832185.1 Chitinophagales bacterium
CTTTGCGCGTTCATAAAAAATAAGACCTTTAAATAGTCGATTGGTTCTTTACGGGTTATTCTATATCGGGTTTTATTTTTTGCTTTTTTAAAAATAAATAAACGATTAGAATATGACATTCGAACAGTTGGGCTTAAGCCCTAAAACACTCCGTGCATTAGCCGAAATGAATTTTACCATTCCTACTCCTATTCAGGAGCAGGCCATTCCAAAATTAATTGAAGCGGATATTGACCTTTTAGGTCTGGCGCAGACAGGCACAGGTAAAACGGCTGCCTTCGCTCTTCCTATTTTAGAGAAGATAGATGGTAGTAATAGAAAACCTCAAGCACTTATTTTATGCCCTACTAGAGAGCTATGTATGCAAATCACCAAGGATATAGAGAAATTTAGCTCTATGACCCCTGAGATTAGAACAGTGGCGGTCTATGGCGGCGCGAGTATCTCCATGCAAATAAGAGACCTGAGAAGAGGGGTACAGATAATTGTAGCTACTCCAGGCAGAATGATTGACATCATCGAAAGAGGTGAAGTAAATTTCGAGCAGGTAAAAATAGTGGTGCTAGACGAGGCGGATGAAATGCTCAACATGGGATTCAAAGAAAGTATCAATCAAATACTCTCCAATACACCAGATGAGAAAAACACGTGGTTGTTTACGGCTACTATGCCCAAAGACATCAAAATCATCACCAAAAAATACATGCGTAATCCTCTAGAGGTCAGTGTGTCTGTAAATAAAGGAAATGAAAACATAGACCACCAGTACTATGTCATCAACCCAAGAGATCGATATGCAGCTGTAAAGAGAATAGTCGATTTCTATCCCGATATTTTCGGTATTGTATTCTGCCGCACTAAGAATGAAACGAAAGATGTAGCCGATATGCTTATCAAAGATGGCTATAATTCGGATGCATTACATGGAGATCTTACCCAGCAGCAGCGTGATATCGTAATGAATAGATACAGAGAGAAATCGCTGCAATTACTAATAGCTACTGATGTAGCTGCAAGAGGCATAGACGTCAGCGATGTCACACACGTTATTAATTATGCATTGCCAGATGATGCTGAAAACTATACTCACCGAAGTGGTAGAACTGCTCGTGCTGGGAAAAAAGGAATTTCCATTTCCCTAGTATCCAAGCGTGAAATGCATAAAATCAATGAACTCGAGCGCATAGTAAGTAAGAAGTTTGAAAAAGTCAATGTGCCTACTGGCGCAGAAGTTTGTCAGAATCAACTATTGGCTTTGATACACAGAGCTCAGCAAGTAGAAGTGAATGAAGAGCAGCTGGCTCCATTTATGGATCAAATCAATGCTGAATTTGCTGATATCTCTAAAGAAGATGTCATCAAGCGATTTGCCTCTATGGAGTTCAATAGATTTTTAGAATACTATCAAGACTCAAGAGACTTAAACCAAGGTGGAGAACTATCTAGAAGTGAAAGAGGACCGATAAGAGAGCGCAGTGAGCGATTCGGTGGAGATCGCGGAGAAAGAGGAGCGCCGCGTGAAAGAGGAGATCGCGGAGAAAGAGGCGGCACCATATACCCACAGACAGGTTATGATCGATTCTTTATCAATATAGGAAATTTAGATAATATCACAAAGGGCGACCTACTCAGAATAGTGTGTGACCATACTAATGTGAGAGGCGGAAGTATAGGACGTATCGATATGAAAGATAAGTTTTCGTTCTTTGAAGTGGAATCTAAGTTCAAAAAAGACATCGTGAGCGGAATGAAAAATATCAACCACAATGGCAGATCACTAAGAATAGACCTAGCCAGTGAAGGAACGAGTATGTCTGGAACAGGCGGAGATAGGCCTGCTTCATTTGGTGGAAGCCGATTCGGTGATAAGCGTGGAGGTGGAGATCGATATTCTTCTGGACCAAGAGGTGGAAGCCGCGATGGCGGAAGCCGATTCAGTGGCAATAGAGATAACTCTTATGGTGAAAAAGGAGAGCGCAAGCCAAGAGAAAAAGGAGATAATTTCAAGTTGGACTTTAAGTTTGACGGAGGGATTTAATCAATAATGAACTTATCGAGACTATAATATATGTCTCACTATTCTAAAAAAGGACAGAAAATTTTCTGTCCTTTTTCTATTTGTGAAGCGTCAAAGTATTTTATAGAAAACAATAATTTAAAGTGCTCGAATTTTGTCCCATATTATTTCTGATGAACTTGACCATTTGTATTTTTCTATATGCTTGCAGCCAGATTGAATTAATGTAGTTCTAAGAGAATTGTCCGTCGCTAATGTTTGCATTGCAGCACTTATCTCCCCGATATTATTTGGATCTACAAGCAGCGCGCCACCTCCTGCTACTTCTGGCATAGAGGATACATTCGAACAAATGACTGGTGTACCGCTGGCTAATGCCTCTACGATGGGCACTCCAAATCCTTCATAATAAGAAACCATAAGCAGTGCGGTAGCAGATGCCATCCACTGCGCAATTATACTTGGCGAAGAATGCGGGATGAGAATAAGATCTGCATGGAACTTCATTGTACTTATATAGGCATTGACATCATCATATTGCCATGACATTCTCCCTATCAAGACGAGCTTATGAAAAGATTTTGTCTCTGTTTTAAATTGTTCAAATGCTTTGAGCAGTGTCACAATATTCTTTCTAGGATGAATAGATCCTACAAAAATAAAATAGTCATTTCCATTGGTATTCGCTGATTTAAAGTCCCGAATTTCACCTGCCGAAAGTGGCTTGTAGTCATAAGAAGGGGCATTGTGGGCGACTACAATTTTATCTTCTGGACAATGATAGTGCTGCATCAAATCCTTCTTAGTAGAATGAGAAACCGTCACAATTAGATCTGAATGGAAAATATATTTAGGAGTGAAAAATCTAAGAAATTTCTGCGTGAGACTATCCACCTGTCCGTCAAATAAAGCAAAGGCTATATCATGAATAGCCGTCACTTTTTTTCCCTTCCACCGTACGGAGGTATAGGTATCTAGTGAGACAAAGATATCTGGCTTTATACGACCTAATATACGTGGAACTGCCCACTCATACCATAGATACCACAAGATAGGATGCCTAGCTGGTGGATAAATTACAATTGGGGTTACATTTTTCCCGAAAACGAATGAAGCATCAAAGTCTCTATCAAAAATAAAATAAAAGTGAACTTCAGGATTTGCCTCCACCCAGCGCTTGACTACATGGTAGGTAAACCACCCTATACCATCCAGTCTATCCTTTATTAAGGCTCTTGTATTGATGGCTATCCTCTGTGGGGACTGCGTCTGCAAAGAATTTATATTTGTCTATTTAAAATATTATAAAAAATCTATTGCGGATTGTTTTTCAAAAACTCCTCATGCCGTTTAATCATCATTTTCTTCAAGCGTGCAGGCTTTATAATCTTGACATCATCTGAAAAAAGCATCAATTCATTGACGAGCTCTAGATTTATATAAGTTCTCAATTTGATTAGTGCTCCTTCATTCGTATCCGATAAAATAATCTGGCTAGGGTGAATAGGAAAGTTTTTTATGTACCCAGCAAGTTTTGGAGAAAATTCTAATTCTACAAATTCTGAAATATCCTCACTATCTACAGAAATCCCAATAGAATGCTTAAAATATTTATGAATACTAAAATCTTTTGGGATCAGAGCTCTTCGTGAACTGGCTTCTAAATTATCTATTCTATCCAGTCCGAAAATCCTCATCTCATTTTTTGCCAGATCCTTTCCTACGAGATACCATCTTCCTTTATACTCTTTCAAGCCATAAGGCGCCAGCTCTCTTTTTTCTGAATTCCGTTCTTGAGGATTGTATTTTGCATAGACAAATGTGATACAGCTCTGTTCTTTTATAGCATTTTGAATATCATATAAATATTGCTGGCCTACCATGCAGCTTTTGTCATAGGCTATATGATTCTCGAAATTTTCTAAGTGCTTCTGGTAATTAAAGAAATGCAACGATTGCGTGATTTTCGAGTGCTGCATATCTGATGCGTCTTCTAGAATATAATAAAATCCTGCTCTATCACATTTTATAGAGACTTGAAATAAATCCTCAATATCATTGATCATACGCTGAAAGGTGCGCTGTGATATGGTCATATCCTCTCCTCCCATCCGCTCTATGGCATCCATCAGTTGCTTAAAATTGGCTTTTTTCTGATTGGATAATCTCCCTAGAATAGCTATATAACGCTTGACTATGTAACTGACCTTCATTTATAGTTAGATTTGAGAAGTCAGATATGAGATATTAGATTATAATAGAAGAATATTCTAATTTGCTTTAAGTCCCAACAACCCCGCCATAGTAGCTCCGATTTCTGCTGGACTGTCACAAACGGTGATACCGCACTCACGCATGATAGCCATTTTTGCTGCAGCCGTATCGTCCTTACCGCCGATGATAGCCCCCGCGTGACCCATTCTACGACCTGCAGGAGCAGTCTGACCAGCTATGAAGCCAACTACTGGCTTCTTATTTCCTGTACTTTTTATCCAATGGCTTGCTTCGGCTTCCATGCCTCCGCCTATCTCTCCGATCATCACAATAGCATCTGTATCTGGGTCATTCATAAATAACTCTACTGCTTCCTTCGTTGTAGTTCCTATGATAGGATCTCCTCCTATACCTATAGCGGTAGAAATACCCAAACCAGCTTTGACTATTTGGTCAGCCGCCTCATAAGTTAAAGTTCCTGATTTTGAAACGATACCTATTCTCCCTGGCTTGAATACAAAGCCCGGCATTATGCCTACTTTTGCACCATCAGGAGTAATCACACCAGGACAGTTTGGACCTATTAATCTCGATTTTGATTTTTCAACTACTGCTTTTACCTTGATCATATCCTGAATAGGAATACCCTCAGTGATACAAACTATAATCTCGATTCCTGCATCTACAGCTTCTAATATACCATCAGCAGCGAAAGCAGGCGGCACAAAAATGATAGAAACATCACAGCCTGTCGCCTTTCTAGCATCTAATACGGTATTGAATACAGGCCTATCCAAATGCAATTGACCCCCTTTACCTGGAGTCACTCCTCCTACTACATTGGTGCCATAAGCTAGCATCTGCTCCGCATGAAAGGTTCCTTCTTTTCCTGTGAATCCTTGTACTATAATTTTTGAGTTTTTATTGACTAATACTGACATAAAATGAATTGATGTATTGGGTTATGGATTAAGTATGGGCAAATTTAATAAAATATACGTCTGTAAGGTCAATTAATCCAATATTTCCACCTCATAATGCTCTAGACAGTATTTCTCCACACTGCACGCCCCTGTTTTTAAATTAAATCGCCACTGATGAAGTGGGCAGATTATTTCTTCTCCATTAATTTCTCCTAAGCCTAGACTAGCACCTTGGTGGGGACAAATATTGTCGATAGCATAGATTTCTCCTTTTAGGTTAACTATACAATACTCTTTACCTCCTTGTATAAAAATGGAAGTTTGTTGGGGTTTAGGAATATACTTTTTTGGCAGTGGAAGTTTCATCAACTTTTTATAGAGTTTAGATTATCGAGCTTTTAGTTTGGCTATCTGTGCATCAAATAGCTGCCAAATCTTATCATCTCTCACAGGGGCATCAATGATGATTTCTTCTTTGGATACTGGATGCGTAAAGCGCAAGTACTTTGAATGCAGATCAAAATACCCATCCTCATTTGGTCTCTTAAAATTATATTTTACATCACCTTTTATCGGATACCCATGATGAGCAAACTGGGCGCGTATTTGGTGATGACGACCGGTCATTAAGTCTACCTCTGCTAACATATAATTATCTAACTCCGCAATGATTTTATATTTTAGTTCTGCACGTTTGTGCAGCGGCTTATCGACATCGCTTACATAGGATTTATTATGATTTTCTATCTTACGCAGATAGTTTATCCAGTGGCCTTCTCGTGGAATGTTGCCTTTTTCTATGATAGCCCAATAGGTCTTTTTAATCTCCCTTGCCACGAATAAATCGCACATTCTCTCGAGCGACTTGGAGGTCTTACAAACTATGACTATACCGCTCGTAGGTCTATCGATTCTATGTGGCAGGCCAATAAATACATTCTCATCTGGACCTTTACCTTTTTTCTCTCGTTGATAATCTTTAGCAAGTTCTTCCAATGGTTTCACGATACGATCCTTGTCCCATTGCACTAGCATACCTGGAGGCTTATTGTATATTATGAGGTGATTATCTTCGTATAAAATTGAAAACATAGGGATAGGTAATAATTAATAACTAATAGTGAATAGATAACAGTGAATAGATAACAATGAACAGTTAATAGTGAACAATAGAGTATATATCGTATTTATAAGCTTGTCAAAGTTAATGAATCATTATAGGTACAAGAGCAAAAGTCAATAAAAGAAATAAAGAAGATTAAGCTTTTGATTTCTTTTGCTTCAATGTATTGATACTAGCGATAAGCATTTTTATTAATTCCTTGTTATCATTTACTAATTTTGAGTAATCTTCCATAGATATATATTCAGTCTCTTTTAATATTTCTAACCAATATTCCGTTTCATTTGCCTCTTTGAGTGATATGCTTAGTTTATGTATAAAATCATTCGGACTAGAAGCATATTGTGATTCACGAATATTTGCACCTATGCTTGTTCCAGAACGCACCAGCTGTTTTGATAATACAAACTCTTTTTTTTCATTAGTTAATTGTTTATAGATATTAACTACGTTAATAGCGAATTTGAGACTTTTTTCGACCAAAATATTTTTTGATTCCATAAAAAATATTAGTATTTTGTCATGTGAGTATGATTAGACTCCACTCACAAAACTAAAGTAGAGAGAATAAATGTCCAATTAAATTTTTATAATTGATTAAAATTAGTTGAGAATATAGTTATAAATAGTATATAACAAAAGGAGTTATAAATCATTTAATTATCTCATAAATCTACTCTCCGTTATCTGTTCATTATTACATTCTAACTGATTATTGTTATCTGTACACTGCTATTTGTTATCTATCACCTTCAAACATAACTCTCCTAACTGATTATTGTCTAGCCTGCTCGGCGCATCAATCATTATATCCCTTGCACTGTTATTTTTAGGGAAGGCGATATAGTCTCGGATAGTTTCGCTGCCACCTAGTATAGATACAAAACGGTCAAATCCGAAAGCAATCCCCGCATGTGGTGGAGCCCCATATTTGAACGCGTTCATCAAAAATCCAAACTGTACCTCAGCTTCTTCTTGACTAAATCCAAGAAGGTTAAACATTTTGGACTGCAGAGTTTTATTGTAAATTCTGACAGAGCCCCCCGCTACCTCATTACCATTGAGAACTAAGTCATAGGCATTGGCTCTCACTTTAAGAGGGTCAGTTTCTAGCAAGGCTAAATCTTCTGGTTTAGACGCGGTAAAAGGATGGTGCATTGCATGATATCTGCCGCTTTCTTCGTCCCAGTCAAGTAGCGGAAAGTCTACAACCCAAAGAGGAGCGAATTCATCAGCCTTTCGTAATCCGAGTCTTTCTGCGATAGACATTCGCAAGGCAGATAATTGAGGTCGTACTTTTTTGGCTTCTCCTGCTAAAATGAACATTAAATCACCTGCTTTGGCATAGAATTTTTCAGACCATTTTTTCAACTCTTCTTCAGAATAAAATTTGTTAACAGAAGAAGTCAATGTACCATCTAGATTATATTTTGCCCATATAAGCCCAGTAGCGCCTACCTGAGGAGTTTTGACATAGTCTGTCCACTCATCGATTTGTTTTCTAGTCCATTCTGAAGCTCCTTCAACATTAATACCGACAACTAATTCTGCATTGTCAAAAATAGCAAAATCTTTGCCTTTGACTAGTTCATTTAACTCGCAAAACTCCATTCCGAAACGTATGTCTGGCTTATCATTGCCATAGGTATTCATAGCATGTTCATAGCTCATACGTGGAAATGTACCTAAATCTAATCCTTTAGTTTCTTTGACGATATATTTTGTTGCCTGCTCAAACACTTGTAGAATATCTTCTTGCTCTACGAAAGACATTTCACAGTCCACTTGGGTAAATTCAGGTTGTCTATCAGCCCTCAAGTCTTCATCCCGAAAACATTTTACTATTTGAAAATATTTGTCGAGACCACCCACCATCAATAATTGTTTAAAGGTCTGAGGGGACTGCGGAAGTGCAAAAAACTGCCCAGGATTGACACGACTAGGTACTACGAAATCTCGAGCCCCTTCTGGTGTAGATTTGATAAGAACAGGAGTTTCTACTTCTATAAATCCTTCCTGGGATAAATATTGACGGAACAGCTGCGCTACCTTATGTCTAAAGATAAGCTTGTCTTTCAATGGATTTCTTCGAATATCCAAATAGCGAAATTTCATACGAAGTTCCTCACTACCGTCCGTATCATCTATAATCGTAAATGGAGGAATTTCACTCGAATTGAGAATAGTGAAATCGGAGGCGATAATTTCAATTTCTCCAGTGGGAATATTTAGGTTTTTATTCTCTCGTTCTTTAACTGAACCCTTGATTTGTATTACAAATTCACGGTTGAGCTCTAGTGCCTTTTTATATAAAACCTCGTTTTCCTCTGCATTAAATACTATCTGCGTGATACCATATCGATCTCTCAAATCAAGAAAAGTTAATTTGCCAAATTCTCTCAAATTCTGCACCCATCCTGATAGGGTTATAGACTGTCCTTGATTTTTTAAATTTAATTCTCCGCAGGTGTGTGAACGATACATAAGTGGTCAGTTTTCAGTCGACAGAAATCAGTAGAATTTGCCTACCAGAAACCTGATGGCCGACTACTGATTACTTCCGACTATTTTGAGGAAAGTAAGGGATTCGAACCCTTGAGACCTTGCAGCCTACCCGCTTTCCAAGCGAGCGAGTTCAACCACTCCTCCAACTTTCCCTTAGGTTAATTTTTTTGGGAGAGCAAAGATAAGTAAATCTTTCTTTTGAATTAACTAAATCTTTCCCCGTTGATATAGACTTCATCTATCATCGATCTACCAAAGTTGTATGGTATAGAGGCTAAAGAGTTTATTTCTGAAGAGGTAAAGAAATTAGCCCGTTTACCTATGGAAATACTTCCTAGTTCGTGGCTCAAATCCATAGCATAAGCCCCATTGATGGTAGCCGCATTGAAAGCTTCCGTAGGGGTGAGTTTCTGATAAATGCATGCTAGGGAGAGAACGAAATTCATATTTCCGCTCGGCGTACTCCCTGGATTGTAGTCGGATGCGAGTGCTATGGCTAGGCCACTATCTATCATCTGACGAGCGGGTGCATAAGGAATTTTTATAAAAAAAGAACAGGATGGCAGCACAGTACCTATGGTAGTTTTGTCCTTTAGATAATCTATCTCTAACTGAGACATTTCTTCGAGATGGTCTGCAGATAGAGCCCCTCTATCGACGGCTAATTGAAGTGCTCCCATATTGGAAAGTTGATTTACATGCAACTTAGGCTTCAACCCGTACTTATCTGAATAGTCTATGATCCGACTAGCATCTTCGAGTGAGAAATAATTTTTCTCTATAAATATATCTATAAATTCAGCTAATTCTTCCTTCGCTGCAACTTCTATACAAGGATAAATGACTTTATCGATATACTCTTTTGGATTCGATTTATAAATGGAAGGGATTGCATGCGCACCGAGAAAACTTGCTTTGATAGGAATGGGAAAATTTTCATATAATTTTTGAATCACACGAAGCATTTTTAATTCTGCATCTATCGTGAGACCATAACCGCTTTTGATTTCCAACGCACCTGTGCCCATGAGCATCACCTGCTGAACCCGTTGAGTAGCAGACTGTAATAATTTTTCCTCACTGGTCTCTCCTAATTTAGCTGCACTATTTAAAATACCTCCACCCGCAGCAGCTATCTCTTCATAAGTCTTTCCTTGTATTTTTAATTCAAATTCATGCTCTCTCGGCTCTGCAAATACTATGTGTGTATGCGAATCTGCGTAACAAGGCAACACTGATTTTCCATTTAGATCTATCGTAGGCGCTGAATTTTGCATCCAGTTGACCATATCGCCAAATTCAATAATCCGACCATTCTCTATCTTCATATAGGCGTCGGATATAGTCTCTACCTTATTCATTTCTGCACCGGATAGCCTTATAACATTGGAATCCAAAATGCCATATATGTTTTTAATATTGACAAAATTTTTCATTTATCTACAAGATTATTTAATTTAGTTTCATGTGAATTTAGAATAAGAATCTGTTTTGTGCCTGAGTCTATTCTAATTTTCTCTGATATGCGATAGCCTAGTACAGCTATAATTTCTAAATCCTTGTCTAAGATTATTTTATTCGACATTTTATCGTTCTTAGTCCAGTTCAGCTCCTGTGCTATATCCGACAGTTTTTTTGATTGTCCATTCATCCCTAAAGGAGTCATTCTATCTCCTGATTGTATGGGTCTAATTTTTAATGGAAATAACATCTTAGAGACATCTAAATATAATGAACCTTCTTTATATCTATTCGGAATTTCTTGAGAGATGGTAGCTTTGAACTCATCTGCCTGAAGAATTTCATCAATATCTAAATATGACTTAGAGGAAAAATGAATTTCATTGACACGTGAAATATGAAAATTTTTAACTTCAATTGCAAATGATAAAACTTGAAATATTTTAGACTCACTGCCTACTAATGCTTGCACAATATTCTCTAATTGAGCTTTGTGCTGAATTTCCTTTTCGAGAATATATGCTAGAATCAAAGGAAGGTAATTTTTTAAAGCATAAAAATTTAAATCTATAGCTCCTGAATTTTCCCAATTTAATTTTAATTGAGAGAAATTATCATGCAGCAAGTCCATAGTCTGTGAACTGATATCACCTAGTTGTATTAAAGCATCCTGATAAGAAGGATTGATCTCTTCTATTAATGGTAGAATTTGATTTCTTATTTTATTGCGCTGATAGATAGTTTCATTGTTAGACTTATCTTCTCTATATTGGATGTTATTTTCTTTTGAATAAGCCAATATAGCATCTTTACTTATCTTTAAAAAGGGTCTAAAGTAGCATTGATCTCGAAGTTCTTTTATGCCTGAGAGGCCCATAATGCCTGCACCTTTAATGAGTCGCATAAATATAGTTTCCGCCTGATCATGACGGTGATGAGCTAAGAGTACTAAATCTAAATCTTCCTGTTTTATTCGCTCATCAAAAAACTTATATCGCAAATTTCGAGCTTCAACTTCTATAGAAGTATTATTTTCTCTAGCGGATTTCGGAGTATCATATCGTTGAACAAAAAACTTCAATTTATTTTTCTTGGCAAATGAATGAACAAGCTCTTCATCTAAAGTAGAAGCTTCGCCGCGCAGTTGAAAATTACAATGGATAAGGTCAAATTTAAACCCATAACTTATTAGCACATCCGCTAAGACCATACTATCTATGCCTCCGCTGCAGGCTAGAGCCAATTTCTTATCTTGTAAAAAATCTAACTGATTCTTAGTAAACATAAAATCGTTTTTTCTTACGCGTGAGACTATCAATGAGTTCTTGTTTTTTATACCCGACATTAGACATCAATACAAAACTATCTCTTTTATCTATATACTCTTGCCAAAAATCTTTATTCTCTTTGCACAATATAAGATAATCAGGGCTAGCTTCAAGATTAGCGCTATACTGATTCTTTCTTCCAGACAGATAGTCTCTTCCTCCATATCTATTCTCTACTGGGATATTATAATACGAAGAAAGATTGGCAAAGAAAAAAGTCTCTATATTCTGATCTATGCTATCTGAAAAAACAAATATTTTATCTTTCGTTTTATAGGCTATACTGCTGTGCTTATAATTTGATACTAAAAACCATTGCTCTTCTCGCAATAAGTTATAAGTATAAAAAGAAGTACTGATTACACCAATGAATAATGAAAGTAAAAATATCCGCAAACTTATTCTCGACTTAGAATACATAAATACTATTCCGAATCCAATCGTCATGAAGACCATGATCAGGCCAAATAGATTGAGTAAATTGGCTTCTATGCTCGCATAGGGAAGTGAACTAAAAAAAGAAACTGTTTTATTTTGAATAATGACCAACTGTGATAGTATATATCCTAAAATATTAGATATGAAATGAATCTTAGAGCATACTAAAAATAGAAAGCCTACATACATGATAAATGTGGTAATAGGAACTACAAGAAGATTGCTTAAAGAACCTAACCATGAAAATTTATGGTAATAAAAAAGTGTAAGCGGAGCAGTAAAAAGCCAAGCCGCAAAGAGCGTTATCGTAGACTTCCACATAAAATTAGCCACAAAATTATCAAATTGCATTTTCCAGATAGCTCTTTGATAGATGAGCATGATACCAAGCAATGCAGCATAAGAAAATTGAAATCCAATATTAAAAAATTGATGGCTATCTATAAGTAAAATGAGCCAAGCGGATAATGCTAAGATATTAAAAGATGAAGCTCTTACCTTATTCCATTTGGCTATATCCAGAAACAAAAACATAATGAAACTGCGCATAATAGGCGCGCTAAATCCTGTAATTAATGCATAGAGAAAAGAAAAACTATGTTTTACTATGAATCGATATTTTTCTCTTCGCATGAGAAATGACAATAGATAATCAATGAAAAAAATAAGTATACCAAAATGTAATCCTGAAACTGATAAAATATGAATAGTACCCGTATCTGCATAAGCATTATAAAGCTCTCTATCTATATCCGTGCGAATTCCTATCAAGATAGATTTGGCTATAGCATTGGATTCTATATCGGGAATGATTCTGTCTATTTCCCCTTCAAAATAATCTCGCAACTTCAATGGCCATTTTTTTAGCTGATATAGAAGGTTGGAATCATATCTCAAGACCTGAAAATCTTTTGAATACATCGTGGCATATATTCCCTTTCGTTCTAACCATTTTTTATAATCAAATTCAAAGGAATAGTGAGGCTTCGCAGGCTGAACAATTCTTCCTTTAAAACGAATCATCTGTCCATAATACGGCTCTGAAATCTTGATTTCTTTGGGCAGGTATATGAGTATTTTTTCCCTAAGCCTTGGTACCGAACTCAGCGAACTAGCCAATAGTGTCGCCTCTAGTTGCAACGAATTCGACTTCTCAATTGGCTTCTCTTCAATTCTAGCTAAGTGATACCCCTCCTCATCTAGTATTGGGGAGAGTCGCTGAATGGAAGAATCCTTTAAATACTGTGCACTCAGATGAACTAAAATACCAGCGAAAAAAATAGTAGAAAAACTGAAACTATCCCAGACTTTGCTGCGCTGTATCCCTAGCAGTTTATATAACCCTATGAAAAAAACAAATAAACTAAAGGGGAGACTATACAGTATCCATCGTGCAGGGATATATTCTACACAGATGATGCCTAGAGTAAAAGCGAGAAATACTTTGAGGTAGAGTAAATCTGTCAATAAAAATTTTCGCCCAGACTTCATAGTATATGCCCATTTTAATAAAGGTAATTATACTGTAGCTATACACTTGAGCTCAATAGATATGGAGCTAGGTAGCGAGGAAACCTCCACCGTAGTTCTACATGGCATAGCATCTTTAAAATACTCAGCATAGAGTTGATTATAGATATGAAAATCACGCTTCATATTGACTAGGAAAACCGTTACATCTAACAGTTTATCCCAGCTACTGCCACTCTCCTCTAGAACAGTTTTTACATTGTCAAATACTGAACGCACCTGTGCTGCAAAATCAAACTCGAGATAGTTGCCATATTTATCTAGCTTTAGACCAGGTATCTCATCCGTGCCGGCTTTTCGTGGACCTATGCCACTTAGAAATAATAAATTTCCCACTTTGCGGGAATGAGGATATAAACCTAAGGGCTTAGCAGCTTTGTCAGTTAGAATCGGATTTGAATTAGACATACATATTTAGTTAACATACAAAGGTAATAAATTCCGAACAATCTCAAAAGATGTAAAGATTGACAAAGTTAAAGGACCCCATGTGAAAGACCTCGTTCCTTTTCAATTCCGACTAACACGCTATCTTTATCCTGTGTGTATATCTATATGGTATATTTATAAATGTAATTCTATGATTGATTATGAGTTTCTCTACACTTATTAGAAATTGCTTCAAATAATTCTTCCGAATTAGAATATTGATTCTCATAAATTCTGCATATCATCGAATTTCTATGAAATATAACAAAATTTCTTCCTCCAATATTTCTATCCGATTGCCTACTTATACTTGGCGTTATGCCATTTTTGTATGATCTACTTCCATACCCCACGATAAATCGTAGTGATCTATTCCATTCAAAACTTATTTTCCAAATATTTTTATATTCAAATATTAAAGGTTCCTTTTCAAGAAATTTCCTTACTTCTAAATGATTTTCAAACAAAGTTACGCTTCTAAAAACATTGTCATTCAATTCTTTAAAGATATAATATAAGAAGACAAAAACAATTAACAAAAAGGCAAGCCTCCAACTTAACACTTAAAATGCTTAACAAAAAATATAAAATTCCAACAAATGGCAATACTGATATTAATACTGAAATCACAAAAATATTAGAGAATTTACTCTTAATTATTTCTATATTATTCTTAAGTTCCGATTTCACAACAAACTAACCAATCTATTTATTAGTATCTGTTCGATTCAATTTCTATCCTGCAAACTGCTTTCGAATAATATTCAGCGCACCACCTTCTTTGAACCATTCTATTTATAATCATTTCTTCATTTTATTTTAACTCAATTAAATAAACAGCCTCTGCCTTGAGTATTGGAATATCCTTCATCACTACTTTCCAAATAATCTCATTATCTATTGAATCATAAGAATGAATGACTTTATTTCTTAAGTCTACAATAATTCTAGCAAAGCTGATTTCAATAGTTGAGTTAAGTTTAAAAGTCTATTGACTGCTTCACCTATAATTTCTAGTTCTCGCTATACTGCTCTTCTTTTTGTTTTACTTTGCAAATATTCAGAAAATACTCTCTTATTTTCAAGATGTTCATCAATGGATTCTATCGAATCTAGAATATCTTTCAATAGTTTTTTCTCATCAATCGTCATAGAATTTGAATTTTCTGAGAATTGATTTTTTCGATTAAATATGGATTTTGAAGCGTTTTTTCTGCAACCAAATCAATATTTTTATTGAGTAGTTTTTCTAAATCGTGAAGTAATTTGAAATAATTATCTGCGTAAATTTCATAATGCAAATCTTTTGAGAAACTAAATAGAAAATCTACGTCACTGTCGTTATTCATTTTACCTAATGCAGCACTGCCAAAGATATATGCACTAGTGGCACCATTTTTTTTGAATATGGCTACTATAGCTGGCAACTTTTCTTTAATAGATAGTTCCATAAGTTGGAATTTTTAAACTATGAAGCAAACTGCTTTCTTATAATATTCAGCGCACCACCTTCTTTGAACCACTCGATTTGGGCAGCGTTGTATGTGTGGTTAGCGAGGATAGTATCTGAAGTTCCATCTTTATGCGTGAACACCATTGTCAAAGGTTTTCCAGGCGCAAATGATGTTAAATCTGAAATCGTGATTTTGTCATCTTCTTGAATCTTGTCATAGTCCGCCTTATCCGTAAACGTCAAAGCTAACATTCCTTGCTTTTTCAAATTGGTTTCGTGGATACGCGCAAATGATTTGACTAGAACTGCTCTCACACCCAAATGTCTTGGCTCCATAGCGGCGTGCTCTCTCGAAGAACCCTCGCCATAATTTTCATCACCAACTACGATAGTACCAATATTAGCGGCCTTGTAGGCTCTCTGCACTTTAGGCACTTCGTCATATTCGCCTGTCAAATGATTTTTGACCAAATTCGCTTTTTCATTATAGAAATTGATAGCTCCTATGAGCATATTATTAGAGATATTATCCAAATGCCCTCTGAACTTCAACCAAGGACCTGCCATAGAGATATGGTCAGTCGTACACTTACCTTTCGCTTTGATCAAAAGGAACATATCCGAATAATTCGTGCCATCCCATTTCGCAAATGGAGATAATAATTGCAATCTGCTAGACGTCGGTTCTACAGCTACATCCACTTTAGAGCCATCATCCGCTGGTTTTTGATACCCAGCGTCTTTAACATCAAAGCCATTTGGAGGCAATTCGAAGCCTGTTGGCTCATCTAATTTTACTTGTTCTCCTCTGTCATTCGTCAGTGTATCGGTCAAAGGATTGAAACTCAAATCCCCTGCGATAGCCATAGCCGTCACTAGTTCGGGACTACCGACGAAAGCCATCGTATTAGGATTTCCGTCCGCACGCTTAGCAAAATTTCTATTAAAAGAATGCACAATCGTATTGCGCTCTTGCTTTTCTGCACCTACACGATCCCACATACCTATGCATGGCCCGCAGGCATTGGCAAATACGGTAGCTCCTATTTCACTATACAAATCTAAAAATCCATCGCGCTCTATTGTATATCTCACCTGCTCTGAACCCGGGGTGATGGTAAACTCAGAATTGAGCTTCAGCCCTTTTTCTTTCATCTGCTTCACGATACTGATACTGCGTGAAATATCTTCGTAACTCGAGTTCGTGCATGAGCCGATTAGTCCTACTTCGATTTTCATAGGCCAACCGTTTGCTGCCGCAACTTCCTTCATTTTAGAAATAGGAGTAGCTAAATCTGGCGTTAAAGGACCATTCAAATGAGGTTCCAAATCGCTTAGGTTGATTTCGATGACTTCGTCAAAATATTTCTTAGGGTCTGCATAAACCTCTGGATCCCCTGTCAAATGTTCTTTAACTTGATTGGCTGCGTCTGCTACGTCTGCTCTACCAGTAGAACGTAAATAGCGCTCCATACTTTCATCATAGCCAAAGGTCGAGGTAGTGGCGCCAATTTCTGCACCCATATTACAAATAGTGCCCTTACCTGTGCAGCTCAATGAGATAGCTCCATCTCCAAAATATTCTACGATAGCGTTCGTACCTCCTTTAACAGTTAAGATTCCCGCTACTTTCAAAATCACATCTTTGGCACTAGCCCATCCACTGAGTTTACCAGTTAATTTTACTCCAATTAATTTAGGCATAAGCAATTCCCAAGGAAGTCCTGCCATAACATCACAAGCATCCGCTCCACCTACACCTATCGCCACCATTCCTAGTCCGCCAGCATTCACGGTATGTGAATCTGTTCCTATCATCATACCTCCAGGGAATGCATAATTTTCAAGAACTACTTGGTGAATAATACCCGCGCCAGGCTTCCAAAAACCTATTCCGTATTTATTTGAAACAGAAGCTAAAAAATCATAGACTTCTTTACTTTCTTTATTAGCAAATTCTAAATCATCTTTTGCATTATTCTTTGCCATAATCAGGTGATCGCAATGCACAGTGCTAGGAACAGCTGCACGAGGTCTACCTGCCTGCATAAACTGAAGAAGAGCCATCTGAGCAGTTGCATCCTGCATAGCCACTCTATCTGGAGCAAAATCAACATAGGCACCTAATCGCTTGTAGTCTTCGACTTTTTGATCTGAATGTAGGTGCGCAAAAAGTATTTTTTCAGATAAAGTAAGGGGTCTCTGTAGTACTTCTCTTGCTTTTTGAAGTTTAGCAGGAAAAGTTTCGTAAACTTTCTTGATCATGTCGATATCGAAGGCCATGGGTTGAATATATTTTAATGTTAAATGATAATCTTAAACGAATTAGTTGTGATTCGCAAATATACTAAAATATACCTTATCTAGACTATAGATGACATTCAATTATTATATATTTAGAATTTTTAATAGTCTATATATATGCACCATTGCCATTCTCGCTAATCTGTTCTAAGTTTAATCCCAATAAAAAAAGATCGAGGCATATTGGGTCCATAGATATAGTTGCTATCTCTATTTTTACCTAAATCAAAATCATTTTGATATTCATTGAGCATATTTTTCATACCCGCAAACAATTCTAAATCATGCTTGAATTTAGACAAACAAAGGGTATACGAAAGCTTACAATTGAGCTCTGAAAATGATTTAGTTTCTACCATTTGATTCCGAGTGAAGTTAATAGCTCCTCCAAAGTGTGCTATCTCCATACTGCCGGTGTATACATAATTTAGATTAAAACTCCATATCTTATCTGGTGTGAAACTAATATTAGCGAATCCATAGCTATTGGGCGTTCTCAAAAACAATCGCCTCGGCTCCAAGCCTTGTATATATTCTACTGGATTTTCAAATTCACTATTCTGCAGGGTCACCCCAGTTTCGACTTGTATCTTGCGATTATAATTTGCCCTTAATTCTAGTGTAAATCCTTTAACTGTGGCGCTCTGACCATTTCTCTTTTCAAATAATTCTCCGAAACTATCTTGCCCTAAATTTTCAAGTATGAAGGCATTCTGAAGCTTGGTATAAAATGACTCGAGCGTGAATCCAGCGATGACTTTATTCCATACCTTATCATAATTTACCGAAGCGCTGATGCTCTGCGACCGTTCTTCTTTTAGATTAGGATCTAGTCTGACTCTAGAGACTCCTCCACCCGCAAATGCAATATGTAAATCTTTATCAAAAGCCTGCGGAGCTCTAAATCCAGTACCATAGCTCAATCTAAACTGTGTACTCGAATTGGATTTATACAATAAGGCTAATCTAGGATTGAAAACGAGGTTTTCGATAAGGTTGTGCTTATCCATTCGCACACCAGATAGCATGTTTAACTTATCAGAGATGTCCCAATCACTTTGCACGAAGGACCCCCAGTTTTTCGCATGCTGATCTACCTTGTATCTATAGCTCGCTATTTCATCTAGGACTTCATCGGATATATATTCTGAGCCAAGAGTTATGACATGTCTTCGTTTAAATAAATTGGCAAGGTCATGATTGAGCTGCATACCTCCCTGCCATGTCGTCGTATTAGAGAGACCATAGGGTGGATTCTCTAGGTGTACTCTGATTTCCGCTGGAGAGTCTGGGTATATCCCCGTATAATGATTTCTTTTCGTATTCTGAAGAGCTGCATATAGTATGAGTGTGGTCTTATCTTGATTGAAATTGAGCTGATAGTCTGCACTGGCCATCCATATCCTATGGGTTCGCTCCTCGGACTGCTGTCTCAGATAGGCTGACTTATCTGCCATCTCACCTCCAAGACGGTATTCCTCCAAATGACTAAGAGAAAACTCTAATTTTTGATTCTGATTTAATTTTAAAAATGAAGTTAGCCCCAAGGATGTCAGGTCAAGTTTTGGCAGTTCGGAAAAATTATCTTGATTAGCATCAAAGAAATCTCGATTCCGTTTATTGAAAAAAACCGTAATACCTGCATTATGACTATCGCTCACTAGAGTAGCATTTCCCGTGATATTGAAATCATTTGACTTGCCATCAATGCTTTGTAAAAATGAGCCAAACTCATAACCACTCTTTTTTGGCAATTTTGTAATGACATTGACCGTACCGCCTATAGCACTGGAACCGTAGAGCGAAGAACCCCCTCCTCGTATGACCTCTATTTTCTCTATCATATTGACAGGCAACTGCTCCATACCATAAAGACCCATCAGCGGACTGAAAATAGGTCTGCCATTTATTAAGATTTGCGAATAGCCCCCTTGCAGTCCATTCATTCTAAGCTGGGTATAATTGCAGGTCTGACAGTTAGTTTCCACCCGAAGACCTGGCTGAAATTTCAAGCCCTCAGACAAATTACAAACTTGGAGATTGTTGAGTGTTTTACTATCCAGAATATTGACTATAACCGCACTTTCTGTCTTCCGTTTAAACGTTTTCGTTCCCGTGACGACTACTTCGGAAATAAATTTATTTTTAGAACTTTTAGAAGATTCTAGATTAGTGGAATCAGATTGTGCGAACAAAAAATTTGATACAAAAATAAATAGTAACAAACTCCACTTTATTTCCCAATACATTATTATTGTTTGTAGATTGCAGAAGTTAAAACCAAGACTGACTCTAGTGCATTTAAAACTAGAGGAGAAATATAGTTATTCGATGCTATCACATTACAGTGCAGACCTCACCGCTGCTATCACCTTGGTAGGATTAGGGAGATAAGCTTCTACTAAATTAGGAGCGTAGTGCATAGAACTATCTGCTCCTGTCACACGCTTAATAGGGGCATCTAGGTAATCAAAGGCATAACGCTGAACTTGGAACGTGATTTCAGAAGCTATACTTCCAAATGGCCAGCTCTCTTCTACTATCACCAAGCGGTTGGTCTTTTTTACAGAATTTACTATAGTATCTATGTCTAAGGGTCTAATGGTTCTCAAATCAATAACTTCACACTGCACTCCATCTTTAGCTAGCTCATCAGCTGCTGACAGTGCTACTTTCATCATTTTGCTAAATGAGACAATAGTACAATCTGTTCCTTCTCTTTTTACTTCTGCTTTGCCTATAGGGATATAATACTCTTCATCTGGAATTTCACAGTTATCGCTATACATCATCTCACTCTCCATAAATACAATCGGATCTGGATCTTGAATAGCAGATTTCAATAAACCTTTGGCATCATATCCATTAGAAGGAGATATGACTTTCAGTCCCGGTATACTAGCATACATGCTCTCAAATGCCATACTATGCTGCGCTCCCAGCTGACCTGCACTACCATTCGGCCCTCTAAATACAATAGGATTAGAAAATTCCCCTGCACTCATAGATAAAGTCTTCGACGAATGATTAATAATCTGATCGATAGCGAGTAATGCAAAATTCCAGGTCATAAACTCCACAATAGGCTTAAGTCCATTCATAGCCGCACCTACGCCAATAGCGGTAAAACCAAGCTCTGCAATCGGTGTGTCAATGATTCTTCTTGGACCAAATTCATCGAGCATACCTTGGCTCACTTTGTAAGCGCCATTATACTCAGCTACTTCTTCTCCCATAAGAAATACAGTTGAGTCCTTTCGCATTTCTTCACTCATGGCCTCTCTTAAGGCATCTCTAAACTTTATTTGTCGCATAAATTATTAGTTTGTGGGGTATTTAATGGTCTATTTTTTACAGTACTAAAACGTCTTCTTACTTTTTATTTTTCAAAATTATAAATTTAAAATTATTCTTTTGGCAATTTCTGACAATTCGGCTGGACTCAATTTCAATCTAGGATAATCAAAAATGAAATCGCGACCATTCTCGATAGGCATCAAATGAATATGAGCATGCGGCACTTCGAGTCCTTCAATCCACATTCCTATTCTAGTATTAAATGTCTTTTTCATAGCTAAGCTTAATTTCTTTGAGAATAAAATTAAATCTGACAAATCTCTATCCTCCAATTCATAAAACTCATCAATCTCTACCTTAGGGACTATTAATAAATGTCCTTCTTTTAATGGATTGATATCCATAAAGGCAATACAGGTTTCATTTTCTGCAACCTTTACGCTTGGGATTTCCCCTCGAATGATCTTAGTAAATACTGTCATAGAATAATCCAAAGATGGATTAGTTATTTTGTAATTTCCAGAATCTGGTACTCCATAATCCCAGCAGGAGTTTGAATAGCCACTTTCTCGCCTTTTTTATGACCTAGTAAGCCCTTTCCGATAGGAGATATCACAGATAATTTACCTGTCTTGAAATCTGCCTCAATTTCAGAAACCATTTTATAAGTAAATTCCTTATTTGCTTTTATGTTTTTTACTTTTATAGTAGTCAAAATACTGACCTTAGAGTCGTCTATTTCTTTTTCGTCTAAAATTCTCACATTGGTCATCGCCATTTCTAACTGAGCTATTCGCTTCTCCAGTTTAGCTTGCTCCTCTTTAGCTGCATCGTACTCTGCATTTTCGCTAAGGTCTCCTTTCTCTCTTGCCTCTGCTAATGCCGCACCTGCCTCTGCTCTGCCAGCAGTTTTCAGATGATGCAAATCTGCTTTTAATTTATCGTAACTCTCCTTGGTCAAAAATACACTAGCCATGTTTTAGTTTTATCTATAATTTATAATTAAAAAGAGGTATCCACCAATGGTGAACACCTCTCTATTGTCAGAATGCAAATATACTATTATTTTACAACTTTCAGTTCTATTCTTCGATTGTTTTTACGACCTATGTCGGAATCATTTGTATCTTTAGGTTTAGTATCTCCAAATGCTTCTGAGCTAATGCGGGAAGGATCTATTCCCTGCTGTACCATAAGGTCTTTGATCGTCTTTATCATTTTTTCGGTCAACTCCATGTTACTTAGCGCATATTTTCCGTTATCAGTATGAGCATCTATCTTGATCTTCATACTTGGATTATCCTTCAATACATTAACTACAGTGCTTATTGCTCTTTTACTCATTCTACTTAAAGAATCAGTTCCTGCCTTGAATGAAATAGTATTGGCGTATTCATTTAACTCTTCCTGAGGAGTCTTCTTCGGCACATCAGCACCTGTCTCGGTAGACTCAGAAGGTATTTTTATTTCTTCTTTTTTAGGAGCAAGTGTTTCTACTTTAGGTGCACTAGGCACTACGACTGGCTTCTTAGTTTCTACCTCCTTAGGCGCTTCAGTCTTTCTTGGAGCTGAACTTGGTCTAGACATATTTTCTAATTTAGCATCCAAAACTTTTACCTCTACTCGTCTATTTCGCTGTTTACCCTCTTCAGAACTATTGTCACCGACTGGTTTAGTTTCACCATACCATTCAACCTTCATGCTGACGTCTGGAATAGATTTAAATTCATTCAAATATCGAGCGACCGTTTTAGCTCGAAGCATAGAAAGTCGCATATTATTTTCAGGAGTACCATCATCGTCGGTATGACCTTCTATAAGGAAACGGGTATCAGGATAATTTTTTAGCATTTCGCCTACTACCATGAGTGCACCTTCTCCTCTATCCGTCAGAATAGCAGTACCTGTCTTAAACTCAATATTGCTAGCAAAATTTTTCAGCATATCGTTCACCTTTTTATATTCGATAACCGTCTCTATCTTAGCTGGAGCCTCACGGAATATCGTATCATATTTTGTGATATACTTTATTTCAGGTTCCGGCTTCTTCTCAGGAACTACAGTCTTCGCTACCTCTACTGCTTTAGCTATCACGTATTCATCACAGTAGCTATATTTATTTGTGAAATAAACAAACCCAAAATTATGCGTCCCACCGAAAACCCATGAAGGCCGGTAGTTATAGCTTATTTCAAGCACAGCAGGATTCTTAGATTTTTTCCTATCCTTCAATTTTAAATCATAGGATATACCTGCTGAAGCGCCCATATGAGCCCTAGTAGTGGTCTCTTTATTTAGTGCATTATCTTCATATAAGAAACCTGCTCTAAGTGAAACCTCTTCTCTGAATGAATACTCCAGCCCAAGTCCATAGTTATTCGGTGTAAAGGAATTATAAACAAAATTAGTAGAAATAGATAATCGATGAATAGGTTTACAAAAGATATCTGAAGCCGCTGGTTTATTGCCGAAGTATAAATCTTTGCTAATAGCCATAGAAAATTGAGTAGGCAATTCAAATTTAGCCGCTCTATTAAAGAATGGTAAATCATATTGAGAACTACCTAAAGGTACGGGTCTATTTAAAATCAAACCATCTCCTGCATATTTCATCGGAAATCCGAGATTTCTAACAAAGACGCCAAAGTGAAAATCCTCTTTCTCTCCTGTAGTATACTGCATGCCCGCATCAATAGCAAAACCAGTTGCAGATAAGTTATTGATAGATTCGTTTATTAATCTTCCCGTAACACCTGCTCGAACACCTCGTCCAAAAACTCTAGCATAAGACAACCCAATATTTAGATAAAATGGCGAGAAAGTACTTAAAGGTTCTGGGCTTATAGAGGTCGTCCGATCCATATCTCCATAAGTCATATATCCTATAGAGAAGCCAATATTATTTCCATTTGAAATTTCGCCTCCTACTCCCACATTAAACAAGGATGTGCCTGTAGCAGATAGCCAACTCGTATAATTGCTAAATACTGACATTCCTTTGTTATGGGCCAGACCAGCTATATTGGTTCCTAAGGCATCAATCCCGCGCACATTGGCCGAATTTATTCCTAGCAGACCCATGGTTCTCGCTTGTGTATTGATCAATAACTCATAGGCGCCAGCCTCTCCTACTCTATCGGAATTTCCTGCATTACCAGATACTCCCAGTATAAGTAAACCAACACACCACGACCATTTATAAAATTTCATCATAACTATCTTCTTCTTACTTGTGATATTAAAAATTACTGACGTCTGCTGCTCTCATGATGGCGAATAGTTTTAAAACCTTTGTGCCAACATTTGGAGCCTCTACATTGATATAATATACTCCACTCGCAACCATTACGCCAGTACTTGTCCTGAGATCCCAATCAATAGTATTATCGTAATTTATATTGCCTGAATTGTCACCATATTGTCCATCGACTATTCCCTTTGAGTCTAATTTTAGTCTTCTGACAAGAATACCGTCTGTAGTAAAAATGCTAACAACACTGTTTTTTGGAACATTGACTATTTTGACTACATTCTGAGTAGCATTTAACTCGTAGGAAGAAAATGCATAGTATGGATTCGGGACCACCGTCATTTTATCAAATGCGGAAGTGACCAAGCTATCACTTTTTATTGGCTCCAAACCTTCTGTAGAAAATTCATAGATTGATGCGTCTCCTGCGTACTTTGCATATGGCTTCTCTACTCTGACTTTAATTCTCACCTCGGTAGGTATTTCATAAACCCCAGCGGCATTATACATACTAAAGTTTTTAGCAGTCAAAGGAAAACAAGTCCATGCTATCTGACGATAGAAATTTGCCACATTAGCATTTAATGTAGCGTTAGCTCCTACTCCATTAGTTAAGTTAAAATTATCGTTTAATAATTTTCTATCAAGGGCAGCTCTATCGCCATTATCATAGGCTGTATTCATCACATAGACGAATTGACTACCTCCAAAAATTGGATTTCCAAGAACGGTTTCTGTAGTGCTATCTGGATCCCAGACCATATTCGCGGCATTCTTACCTCTAAATCTAGAATTCTCCCCAAAATAGACATTCATACGCACACCTGTTTCTAAATTGATAGCATATCCTGGAAACCATCCAAGTCCTTTATCGCTTCCATCGGGCTGACCATCTTGACCTACACCTGGCGACTGACGGAGCTGTCCTTTTAAGGCATTCCCCTCGGTAAATAACTCCGACTCACCTGTTTCAAAAACTACAGCTCTGGACCACTTGGTCTTTTCATTGGTGATGACTAAATCTAAACTATAAATAGAATCGAGAGTGTTTTCAGGACCCTCACCCCAAGTAACCATGGTCAAAGAATCCTTGGCTACTCTGCGCCACTTGAAACCTGGACTAAAGCTTTGATAATTATTTTCTGCAGCTACAGCTGTTACATTAGCATTTGCTGCAAGACAATATGGAGCGAATTTACCCCCTAAAACCTTAGCAAAATTCCCTACTGAATCAGTCCAAACCCTGCGACCATTGATTACATTATAGGCAGATGCATTCTTGGCTCTTACATCATTCACTGCGCCAGATCGAATCCAGTCCTTATAATCTACTCCGTCTACGTCTGCTAATAAACTCAGCCATTTCTTAGAGCTATCTTTAAAGCCTATACTTCCATCTATATAGCTATAAAACTTATTGCCATTTCTAGATATGGTTCCTAAAGTGTCTGGAAATGTAGTAGCCACTGCTATACCATAGCTCTCCACCTGACCATTTATCCTGGCATAGATGGATTGACTAAAATCTCTATCTAACTTTCCCTCCGAAACAATCGCTCTATTCGAGGGGTCAGTTATATCCATAGTCCAGCTAGTCTGTGCCAAATCATATTTATTAGGATCTTGAACAGCAACAACTTCGGAGAATGAAAGGTTAAATTTAGCATTCTTCAATTTGAATGGATCGATAACTTTTACTAATATAGGTGATTTACCTCCAGCATATTTTAAATCCAACTGACTACCATTCGTTAGAATTTTTTCCTCTTCACCTTTTTCCAAATCCAGAAAATATTTCCCATGACCTTGGCCAGATTTTCTAGTCACTGGTATGCCTTGGTAATAGTCTGCTTTGGTTTTCACTCCCCAAAAATCATTATTGTGCGGAGTTCCTTTAAAGATTTTTATAGCGTTACTGAATATCAACTGATTCTGCTGAACCTCGGTAGGAATAGTTGGATTTCTATAATTATTATAGGCGAAAGCCACTGTGGCGTAATAATAGGTCTTGTTATTAGCTAAAAACGTCTGTCCTTCGAACTGAAAAAGGTCACGATCTACGACGATTTCTCTTTCAATACCCTTATTTGGCAATGCTAAATCTTGGGTAATTACCGTAACCGATTGTCCATTAACTACCTCCTTTCTATAATTTACCGCTCTATTTATTGAGTTCTTTTTATCCATAATAGTCAGAAGTTTCGCCTTACTATTATCTTTGAGGTCTTCTAAATTACTTACGGCATTTTCACTAACTATTTGATAAATAGCATATCCCTCGAATTTATACGTAGAATCATTATTCCATGTTCCTAATGGAACATCAATATTTTTTAAATTGTAATTTTCTCCGAAGTTATTTGATCCCACGGGATTCTCCAGAGTAAAGAATAACTTTTTAGGGGTCTCAATGATTTTTAGATTAGGAGCATCTGGTCCTGGAGACTTTTCAAAACAAAAATCAAATAAGCGCTGCGCCTTATCATCTGCTTCTTGCAGATAACTCATAACTGGCCTACACCCTGTTTGTGATCCTTTAGGTGGCCTTACGTAGACACAACCTATAGTTATTGTTTCTTTAGTACCGCTATTCATATCAAAAGGTCCAGAATTTTGGAGCCATCTCAAATCTCTAGGTGTAAAATTTCGGTCACACATAGACCATTCTCCCGGCTTAGCTGGATCTCCACTGAAACAAAATTTGGTCGCTGGAAATCCAGGTGTAATACAATCACTGCTCACCGTTAAGGAAGAGCCATTGCTAGCAAAGCCCATTTGGAAATTTCTAGTTTGAGGTTCATTAATTGGATCATTGACTAAGCCACCTTGCCCATTTATAAAATAATTAAATGAAGACAAACCAATCGGCAATCCATTTGCTTTTTTAGGACCTTCGAAGAAATCTACTCCAAAAATTGGTGGTTGATCTAAATAGCCTAGAGTTGTAGCATTCTCATCGTAATCATCTGAATTATAAACAAATCCCATAGAGCGAGTCACATCACAACCTACATAGTCATCGTTATAGTTACCTAAATCCGCATCCATAAACTGTGACATATAGGTCTGCTCTAAGGTTACATTTGATTTATTATGTACATCATAGGTATAAAACGTCATATCATTCAGTTGGTCTGAGGACTTAAAAGCAAATGCCAAACAATTCATCTGCGCACCGATAGGTGTTGAAGCTGGATTGACATGATCATTTCCGACATCATTGATCACCCAAAAAATCATCTGATCAGCATACGTAAACTTATTACAAGGACTTGTGCAAGCCGATAACGGATCATTGCTCACTGGCTTAATGGATGGAAGGTCTCCTAGCTCTGGGTCATAAACACAGTTTCCATTTTTATCAAAGAATGGGGCTAAGTCATCGGAAAGTTCCTCTGCTGTAAATGTCTTTTTTACATTGATAAGATATCTATTGCCTTTTCCTGGCCATTCTAATATAGATTGGCTAATCTTAATACCTGCTATAGCGTCATTTATTTCTTCACTTGTTACAGACCAGTATTGATCAAATTTCTCACACTTGGCTTTATTTATTGTAGCTTCGCCTTGCTTTATAGGGCCAGGCCACCATGCGCTTTTATTCGCACTATAGGTTATAGCGGCCATTCTTAAGTTGCCGCCTACAAGACCTGATACCCATACCGAACCAGCGAATAAAGGATTTATAGCTCTCACTTTATTTTTCACTTGCTCCTCTGTTCGCTTAGGGGCTTCATACTGCGCTGTATTTCTATCCCACCAGAGGTCACCGCTATTGAGAAGCATAGCTCTAATATTGTTGACTTCTAAGAAAATAGTAGATTTTCCTCGAACACAATCCCCCGCTCTCGAGGTTAGCGGTTTTTTATGTGGGGCTGTATTTACATCTACAGCTGTATTCAAAGCGGCATACATGTCTCCTAGCATGACACCTAGCACAAACATTAATATTTTTTTCATAACTAATTATTTTATTGTTTTGTTTTAAAACGAAAGTACGGCTCCCAACTGAATAATTCTAGGACGAATAAACATAGAATTTCTTCCATCCGGTATCTCTAAAGCTACATTATATAGATCTCTAAATGCTTGGCCATATCCCACGGCTACAGCTTCTTTTGAAGTATAATCTAGCTGGCCATCCGGACTAGCGAGATAGCCATCTGTAGTCGGACTACCTGTAAATCTGTATACATCTAGCACATTCATAGCATTTAAGAGATTGGTGATTTGCAGATAAATATTCAAACCATACTCTCTTCTTGTATCCAGTCCTTTGGTTTTTGTAGAATCAAATTTTCCAAACTTAAAGGTCAAATCCTTATCTACTTTGAAGTTAGCCATGAATCTCCAAGGTAAAGTCCCCGAATTAATATCCCCCAAATTAACCGCCCTGGCAGTAGTATTCATAAAGGATTCTGGCGTAGCAGCTGTCTGCGCTGTAAACGGGGTTCCAGATCGAAGATTCAAATCTAAATTAAAGGTAAAATCTCTTAAGAACTTAGGAATACCCTTGTTATAAGGGTCTCTACTATCAAATTTATAGTTGGCTATGAAATTCAAATTATGCCTTGTATCCCAGCCTAAGGGGTAAATTGTTCTTAAATTTCCTAAGCCCGCATTGATGAGATTTAACTGAGCCGTGCGCGAGGAAGAGGTGCCCTCAGCAAAAGACATAGTATAATTTGCTTTGATCTTTAGATTCTTCATTCTGCGCTGCTCAAAGGCCAATCCAATAGACTTTACAGTAGAAAAATCTGAGTTATTGAACGTATTATAGGCCGCAGGATAAGCTCCCTGTAGACGAGTAACCGAAATTTGATTCGAATATTCTCTGTAATTAAAATTAACTGTTAGCGTTGACCTAGCATTCAACCGCTGTTTAAACCCAACCTCTAAATCTGTAGTAGATGAAAAGTCCAAATCAGGATTATTAATGAAAGATGTATTTCTCCTCTGAAGTAGATTATAGTAATTTAAAGCGGTAGGGGCCCCTACTTCTGGTCTTTGGGTCAAGATATCATAGTGAGCAAACAATAGCGCAAAGGTGTCAATATTGAATGAAAGATTGATCCTCGGGGAAAAAGCAAATCGCGGATTTACTTTTCTAAACATTAAACTTGGATCAAATGTAGTAGATCCCATATCTCTTTTCGCTCTCTCTTCTGGGGTATTTCCTATCAAATAAGGTGTAATATTTCCCCCTGATTCTATTTCGATAGGATTAGCTCCAGCCAGCTCGGTTCCATCTTTTGAATACCATTGATCTCCTACTCTATATCCAGTGATACGACTAGGTCCAGTAGCTCTATCGACATAGACTACAGCATCTTTAGACAGATTTTTAGGGTGATTCGCAGCGACTCCATTAACAGAGTCTACCATGCTTATCGTTCTACCTCCTTGAGGCACATATGGGTCTATAAGCGTATTCGTATTTGGATCAAAATAATCTACACGCAGACCTACATTTAAAGCAAGAGACTTTAATTGAAATCTATCTTGAATATAGGCTGCCCCGTATCTAGGCATAAGTGCTGCTACGTGGCGTAAGAAATTTCCTTTCTTATCCTTGGCGGTAAAAAACTCGTTAAACGTGGTAGACATTCCCAACTGATTGCCATATACATCATATCCTGTTCCTGATGCCAGACCATTATTGAGCAAATCATCCGCAGAGAACCACTCCAATTTCATTTTATTAGGATCTAGCTCATGAATATTAATCCTCACTGTAGAATCTCCTCCAAACAAATCATTTCTCAAATTTCTCGAAAAATTCGTTTGAGTACCATTTGATACTTCTTTATCGTAGAGAAGAGTATCAAATGCTGCAAAGGTGATAGTATCCTGTTTGATATAGTCTTGCAGTCTCATTTTCACCGTACCATTTCGCATAACCATCAATGGATTGAAATTTCTTTCATTATCCGGAGCTAAATGATTATTCAAAAATCCTGACTGCGCTGTAGTCCATAAGGTAAGAGGATTGATGTTATATGAAGAATTGACCCTCTGCTCTAACTCATAACCGATTTCTATCGTATGCTTATTTATAAACGCACTTTTATTCTTCACTGGCTCTATATCAAAGTTGAAAGCTCCTGTGGCTCTGAACTGCATGTTTTCTTGCTTTTGGATGCCATTGAATACCCGCGTAGCAGGGAAAAACAAATCATGCACAGTAATATTCGCTCTTAGTCCATTGATTACACCCCCTGCGTTTTCTATTGCTGAAATAGAATTTAAAGGCCCAGCATCGGTTTTGCCTATTGTATTATTATACATATTGATAAAATACGCCGTTTGAGCTGCTGCTGGAGCATTGATACTACCTGGCGTGAATCTTACTCCCCTAGAGTTTGAGGTGTTCGCTGATACAAAGTCTGTAAAAGTTAAGAACTGGTTCGGGGCATAATAAACTTTTTCTCCATCACTTCCTGTCTTTCTCTCCCAGGTCCAATCTCTATTTTCTTCAAATTTGCCGATATAGCCATAGTGCCATGGATTGTCTCCCCCGACAGGTGATTTGAAATCTTGGCCTGATAGTGTAGCATCAAACTGAAGAATCATGGTGGTATTTCGGATAGACTTCTTCACTTGCTTATCCGCATTGAAGAGCGGCTGATATAACCTTAGGTAGGCATTATAACTCTTATTTTTATAAATAGGGTTATTTTGATAGTTTAATAGAGAGTAACGTTGGACATAATTATTAAATTGATTATCCTCTCCTCTAAATCCTAAAGTTAAGTTTGTACTATTCTTCACTACTTTCCAATCTAGTTTTCCATTCACTCTTAGTGTTCTAGCGGATGTATTTTGGTGTGAATTAATTCTTTCTAAATCATTAATGCCCAAAAAACTTTGAGATAAAAGCAACTGGCTGCCGTCAGCAGATAATCGGTAAGGATTCTTTTGTATCTCGCTCATGACGTCATCCTTCACTTTCCAGTTTCCGTTGATAGTAGGATTATTGTCACCTTTATACTCATATTCCGCATTGATAGAAAAGCCTAGAATGGCCTCTCCTTTTCTTTTTTCATATACACCCGGAGCCATGGTATCTATTATCGATTTTCTTCTAATCAGTGGACCTCTCAAACTAAAGCCTCCCAAATTGTATCCAAAGGGATCCAAAAACTGGGACGTCAATCCCTCTACTTTACCCATGAGCTTATCTGAAGGACCCTTGGTAATAATAGAAATGACAGCTGCGTCTGCATCTCCATACTTAGCTGGAATACCACTGGTAAATACTTCCATTTGTGCGATATCGGTAGCAGGTACATTGGGAGATCCTGTCATTTTCACCCCATCTACGAAGTAAACCAAGCCTCCTTCTCGACCACCTCCTGCATTCAAACCACCTCCTACATCAGACTGCACAATACCCCCAGTACTAGCAGCTATTGAGCCTACATCTCGCATAGAGGCTTCTTTAACCTCTGCCTCACCTATGATGTTTTCTTTTGGCTTATATACATCAATCAGTTTAGGTTGCTTTACGGGTGCTTTTGCAATAATATCAATTTGCTTTTTAGTATTACTCTTTTGCTCCATAGAGAAGTTTTGTTCTGTAGGTCTTCCTGCTGATACTTGGACACCCAGCTCTATGGCTGACGGCTTACCTACTGAAGTGGCCATTAAGTTATAGGTACCAGGGTTCAAACCTTTTAAGGTATATCTTCCATTGGCATCTGCTTTGGTGCCTTTAGAAGTTTTATCCTTTCCGGCCTGGTCTCGAATGACTATAACCAGTGCAAATGGCACTGGCTCTCCTTTATCATCCAATACTCGTCCCTGTATCTCTCCTGTCTGGGCTGCAGCAGTGAATGAAGTTAACAACAAGACGCTTAATACTTGTAAAAATTTATTCATATCTTCTCAGAGTTCTATATTACTAATTATTTTCTTAGTGCAAAGGTGCACAAATAAAACGAGCAAATTTAGCAGTTTTGTTTAATTATTATAAAAAAAATTGACAGTTTAACAAAAATCGAGCTGATTTAACTTGATTATAGCTTGTTCGGCCATCTTCTTTTTGCTTTCATATGTCCAACCAGCAATATGTGGAGTAACGAATAGTTTATTTGTCTTCAGAAGAGATTTAACTCTTTCATCCATTTTAAAAGGCTCATTGTCATAGACATCAAGCATAGCTCTTTTGATAGTCCCTTGTTCTAATCCGGTCCATACATCTTCTAAAACACATATTGCTCCGCGGGAGGTATTGACCAAATCTATGGATTTGTTAAAATTCTTGAGAAAAGAATTATTTATAAAATGATGCGTATCGCTATTCAAGGGTAGATGAATTGAAACTAAATCTGCTTTAAAATAAATTTCTCCCATACCCACTTGCTTAGCGCTAGTCTGTGCTAAACTAGTACCCACATCGATACGATCATAGACGAGCACTTCCGTATCAAAACCATTCATGAGCTTTGCTAGTCGACTTCCGTTATTTCCGCAGCCAATGATGGCTATGGTTTTCCCAGAGAGTTCTTCCCCTCTGTTGGACTCTCTACTCCAAATTCCCTCGAGCATCTCTGTCTGGGCCTTGTTTAGATTATTGTAAGCAGACAGGATAAAGCCTAAGACATGCTCAGCCACCGCATTTGCATTTCCCTCGGGAGTAGATATAATTTGAATCCCTTTTTCAGAGCAGTAGGACTGATCTATTATTTCCAATCCTGATCCTACACGAATAATACATTTTAAGCACTTAGCATGGTCTATCAATTGCTTGTTTATATTAATTTTACTATTGACTACGAGGATCTCATAATCGGCTATATGTTCTTGAATAGAATCGGAGGTGACCTCCCATAATTGATCACAACTATAGCCTAGATTTTCTAACCCATCGGTAAGACTCTGGTGAAATTCCTCGGTAATTAGGGCTTTCTTTATCATTTTTCAGTGGACAGTTTTTTAGTTTGTTCAGTGGGCCGTTTGTTCAGTAGTCAGTTTTTTCAGCTTATTAGTTAGTTCAGTGTATGCAGATACGAGAAAATTGCAGAAATACAAGCTTCATTTTCAAATCAGCTTATCATCACATTCTCAAATCATCTCATTTGCTAATTACCAAATCCTCCGACAAAGCACAAAACTGTTCTACACTAAGTTGCTCTGGTCTTAGGTTTTTAAAAAGCTCGTAGCGGGCAGTATTCTTAAACTGCAGACCTTTAAGAGAGTTGCTAAGCATTTTCCTCCGCTGATTAAACGCAGCTTTTACTAGTTTTTTCAATGGAGTGTATTCAGCCAGAGGCGCTGGTCGTCGCTGCAAAGATATCACACCTGAAATCACTTTAGGGGGTGGATCAAATGCGTCCGCAGGGATGTCGAATAAGTAATTTACTTCATAAAGCGCTTGAGTTAAGACACTCAGTATTCCATATTCTTTGGTGCCATGCTTTGAGGCAATGCGCTTAGCTACTTCTTTTTGAAACATTCCTACACTATTCACCACGTATTCCGAGTTTTCTATAATCCAGAACATGATGAGATTGGAGATATTGTATGGATAATTACCTACTATACTGACTTGCTTACCTATACTAGTCTTAAAATCAAAAGTTAGTACATCTTGGTGATAAATCTTATCTTCTAGTTTGGGAAATTTTTTTGGCAATTCTATAACAAATCTGTCGTCTTTTTCTATCAATCGATAATCCGTGATATCCAAGGCCAATAGACGCTGAGTTAGAGCGCCCATGCCCGGGCCTACCTCTAGAACAGTTTCTAATGGAGTCAATGCTTGAACAGCCGCTACGATACTGGTCAAAATAGTCTGATCTACCAGAAAATGCTGCCCGAGTGCCTTTTTTAACTCCAATGTATTGCGATTTTAAGGATATTAAGAACTTTATTATTCTATAATTTATTAGCTTTGCAAATTTATACCTAAATTCATAAACCTTATCCATATTAAATATAATTTATGTTAGATTCAAAACCAATCCATATCGGCGCAGGGAAAATAGCTGCGGCTAAAGAAAAGGTCTATATTCTAGAAAAAAAGAGTGCCAATGCTAAAATGGGATTTACTCCATGGGAATTAGCTGAGTTAAAAAAATCATCTGAAAATGGTGGAATAGCTATACTTCGTTCAGAAAAGGAGACCAAAATCGTGGTGCAGATAGACAAACTAGCTAAGGATAGCATGGCTAAATCAAAAGAAGAATGCAGACGCAAAGGCGCAACACTCTTCAAAGAGACAAAAAAGTTTCAGATAGAAAATCTATGTATCACATCTTATTTATCGGAACACAGCCTTAGTTTATGTCTCGCTGAAGGGATTGTCTTATCTAACTATCAGTTCCTGACCTATAAATCAGTGAAAACAAAAAGCTATCTCAAAAAATTGACAATAGATGATACACGGATTAAAGCTGCTGAATTCACGGAGCTAAATGAAGTTCTTACTGGTGTATATTTTGCTAGAACTTTAGTAAATGAGCCTGTCATAACTTTGACTGCTGAGCGCCTTAGTCAAGAAATTAAAAAACTAGGCAAAGCGGCTAACTTCTCTGTCAAGGTTTTAGATAAAAAAGAAATAATGAAAGAAAAAATGGGTGGTTTATTGGCCGTCAATTCTGGATCTCAGTTGCCCCCTACGTTTACCATTTTGGAGCATAAACCTAAAAATGCCAAGAATAAAAAGCCTTATGTCCTGGTAGGAAAAGGTGTTGTATATGATACTGGTGGTCTATCCCTCAAGCCTACTGCTGGCAGTATGGATTCTATGAAGTCTGACATGGCAGGTGCAGCTGCTGTAGTGGGAGCTATTTATGCGATAGCTAAAAATAATCTACCCATACATGTGGTAGGTTTAATCCCTGCTACAGATAATAGACCTGGAGAAATGGCTTATACCCCTGGGGATGTCATCACTTTGAGAGGTGGTATTACGGTAGAAGTTCTCAATACCGATGCAGAAGGAAGACTAATACTAGGCGATGCGCTAGACTATGCTAAAAAATATAACCCAGAATTAGTCCTTGACTTGGCTACACTTACTGGTGCACAAGTCATGGCTATAGGTCAATACGGTGCAGCAATTATGGGTTCTGCTCCACAAGATGTCAAAAATCAATTGTCGGCAGTAGGCTATGATACGCATGAGCGAGTTGCAGAAATGCCATTCTGGGACGAATATGACGATCTCATAAAATCTGATATAGCTGACATAAAAAATATAGGTGGAAGAGAAGGTGGATGTATTACAGCTGGAAAATTCTTAGCTCGCTTTACAGATTACCCATGGATACACCTAGATATTGCTGGTCCTTCGTTCCTCACATCCCCGGAGCACTATAAGACTAAAGGTGGCACAGGTTACGGGGTCCGATTATTATATCAGTTTTTAAAATCAAAAATTTAAATGTCTTTAGAGGATAAAAAGAGACCTGTAATAGGTATAACTATGGGCGATGTCAATGGCGTCGGGCCGCAGGTCATCCTTAAAGCCTTGGAAGATGAAAGAATCTTTAAACATTGTCAGATAGTTGTTTTCGGCTCAGAAAGTGTCGTACAGTTTTATAAAAAGACACTTCCGAATATCAAAACAAATTTTCATGTTTTACAGAAGCAAAGTGAGTTCAAACTGCACGCTAAGCTGCCGACACTTATAGAGTGCGCTGACAAACCGGTAGAAGTAAATATGGGCGTCTCTAATGAATTTTCAGGTTCTTTGAGTTTGCGATTTATCAATGATGCACTTTTTTTCCTGCAGCAGAATAAAATTGATATCCTAGTGACGGGACCAGTTAATAAGGCCTTTATTACCACCAATCCACCATTTTCAGGTCACACCGAGTATTTGGCTCAGAAAGCGAATACAAAAGATACTCTGATGATTATGAATGCAGATGCACTGCGAGTTGCTATGGTTACTCAGCATATACCATTAGAGGATGTATCAAAAACGCTGACAACGCAATTAATATATGAAAAAATAAAATTATTCAATCAATCACTTACCATGGATTTTGGTTGTCAAAGACCTAAAATAGCGATACTAGCCCTCAATCCACATGGAGGGGAAAATGGAAAGATAGGTAAAGATGAAATAGAAAAAATCAGTCCTGCCATAAAGAAGGCTGAAGATGAAAAAATTATTGTACAAGGTCCTTTTTCAGCAGACAGTTTTTTTGGTAGTGCTAAATTTCCAAACTTCGATGGTATTCTTGCGATGTATCATGACCAAGCATTGATCCCCTTTAAATACATCTCAGGCTGGGATGGCGTTAACTTTACAGCTAATCTTCCTTATGTAAGAACCTCTCCAGACCACGGTGTGGCCTTAGATATAGTAGGGACTGATGCTGTAGACTCTAATTCAATGCATAATGCCATTACAAATGCCTTAGACATATACCATATGAGAGCTAGACAAAAATCTATGCGAGAAAACCCGTTGCCAAAAATTAATTTAAAGAACCTTGAACGAAATTAATTGATTAAAAATAGTGTTGTAATACAGAAGATACATTATAGAATAGACCATTTAAATTTAACCATAAGTCAATGTATGTCGGCATTAAACCAAAAAAAGCTAATTATAAATGGTAAAATAAGAAAATAAAATCCAATGAGCAAACCTTTAGAAATCTATTTTGAACAAACGCCGAACCCTGATAGCCTAAAATTAGTCACGAGTAAACTATTACTCCCTAATATTATCATTGACCGAAGATTGGGAGAAGACACCTCCGAGTTTCCATTAGCTGCAAGTCTTTTTGAAAAATTTGATTGGATTTCGGGAGTATTTGTCTCCAACAATTTCATCACCCTAACCAAGAATAGTCCCAATGACTGGTATGAGTTCATGAATGAAGCCAGAGATTATATCAAAATGTATATTGAAAATAATCTAGATCTCGTAACTAAATCATTCTTAGACCGAGAGATAGCTGAAAAAATGGAACTACAAGAAGATACAATCGAAGGTAAAATCAAGGATTTATTAGAAAAATATGTAAAACCTGCCGTAGAGAAAGATGGAGGATTTATTGCCTTTCACTCATTTGAAAATGGACTAGTCAAGCTAAAAATGCAAGGTTCGTGCAGTGGTTGTCCTTCCTCACAAATAACCTTAAAGTCTGGCATAGAAGGTCTGCTCAAGCGTATGGTACCAGAAGTGATGGAAGTAGAAGCGGAGGCGGGATAATTATAAATTACAAGTCTAAAGTGAAAAGTTTAAATATTTTGCGAGGCTAAATGACCTTCTTTATCTCAGTAAAATTCTAATATCTAAGTTCTAATAATCTACAATCAAATAATATGCAAGCACGTCTAGAATCTATTTATGAGAAAATTCAGAAACTTGTGACTCTTATCAAAGAGTTAAAAGCAGAGAATGAAAAGTTAAAATCCGATATAGAACTGTCTAGAGATGTGCAGAATAGGCTGAAAAATGACCTAGAAAAGCTACTAGTAGAAAAAGAAACTAACCTAAATAACCTAAAATTCAATACCTTAGCGGCTGAGAATTTAACAAAAGAACAAATTAAAGCTCAAATAGATCATTATATATCTGAAATAGATAACTGTATAGCGCAGATAGAGAAATTATGAGTCAGCAGGAGAGAGTCCATCGAGAGGTGGTCATAGCTAATAGAACGTATCCCCTCAAAATCTTTAAACAAGATGAGGAAAAGATACTTAGTATAGTCAAATCCGTCAATCACAGGATAGAACAGCTAAAGTCTGCCTATGATGCGAAGGACAACCAAGACTATTTAGCCATGTGTATATTGCAATTATACGCTCAACAAAATAGTCAAAATACAGCTAGTCCTGTCTCTGACATTACCATAGAGCCTGAAATCGAAAAGATTGAAGGTCTTCTCCATACTGCACTAGAAAACTAGTCTATTCTTATCAGGTTGTATTGATTTAATTTTTTTAAATTAATATATAAACACAAGATAGAATCATGGAAAATCCCATTTTATTAGCAGCATTAGGTGGAGCCATAGGACTGATAAGCCTAATCTCCGGATTTATTTTCGGCAAAAAAAGCGTGTCTGCCGACGTAACAAAGCTCGAAGAAGATAGTAAAAAAGAAGCATTACGAATAGTAGAAAATGCTAAAAAAGAAGCTGAAAACATCAAGAAGAATCAGGTAATTGAAGCCAAAGAAGAAAAGTTGAAGCTGAGCGCTGAGTTTGAAAGAAGTACACGTGATAGAGAATCTAAGTTGATTCAAAAAGAAGCAGATTTTAAAAATAGACAATCTCAACTTTCTCAAAAAATAGAACAACAGTCAAGAAAAGAGAAAGAATTAGAAAATGAAAAATCTCAACTAGCCAAATCCCTAGAAACCTTAGAAAAGAAGCAAGTAGAAGTAGATAAGCAATACCAGACCTTTCAACAAGAATTAGAAAAAATATCGGGCATGACTCGAGAGGATGCTAAAAGTCAATTGATAGAAAGCGTGCGAGCCAAGGCAGAAGGTGAAGCCTTAAAGCAAGCTAAAGTAGTCTATGATGAGGCTATGAATAAAGCAAATAAAGATGCTAAAAAAATCGTAATCCAAACCATACAGAGAACAGCCTCTGAGTATGCTATAGAAAATACTGTCTCTGTATTCAATCTAGATAGCGATGACCAGAAAGGTCAGATCATAGGAAGAGAAGGTAGAAATATTCGAGCGATAGAAGCAGCGACAGGATGCGAATTGGTAGTAGATGATACGCCAGAAGCTATTATTATTTCTGGCTACGATCCTATCCGCAGAGAGGTCGCTAGATTATCTCTTCAGCGCCTGGTAGCCGACGGCCGTATTCACCCAGCTAGAATCGAAGAAGTCGTATTGAAAACGCAAAAACAATTAGAAGACCATATCATAGAAATAGGAGAACGTACTATTCTAGATTTGAATATTCAAGGTATGCACCCTGAACTGATAAGATATATTGGGAGAATGCGATTCCGCTCCAGTTATGGGCAGAATCTATTAATGCACTCTCGTGAAGTAGCTAATCTTTGTGCTACCATGGCAGCAGAACTTGGCTTAAATCCAAAGCTAGCAAAACGTGCTGGACTTCTACATGATATAGGAAAAGTTCCAGATGAAGAATCTGAATTATCTCATGCTCTTTTAGGTATGAAGATATGTGAGAAATATGGCGAACATCCTGCTGTATGCAATGCCGTAGGTGCCCACCACGACGAAATAGAAATGAAATTTATGATTTCTCCTATCATACAGGCATGTGACTCTATATCTGGTGCTAGACCAGGCGCTAGAAGAGAAGTCATGGAGAGCTATATGAAGCGAATCACAGAATTAGAGCAGATAGCAGGAAGCTATAAAGGTGTAGAGAAGGCTTATGCTATTCAAGCAGGAAGAGAGCTTAGAGTCATAGTAGAGAGCGATAAAATCAATGACAAAGAATCAGAGGATTTATCATTCGAGATAGCACAGAAAATACAAAATGATATGACCTATCCTGGTCAGATAAAAGTGACCGTCATTCGTGAAAAACGAGCTGTCAACGTAGCTAAATAATCTAAAAAGCTGAAATGAATTAAATATCATTTCAGCTTTTTTCTTTTAAAATCTTTTTTTATGATCTCATTAAAACAATGCGCTCTATATAGTCTGGGCCTATGTCTCCTCAGTGCTGCGCCTGCAGGATCAGTCTACAACTCTGGCGGTATAAAGGTGACTGCTGTCAAAGAATCTAATGAACATTCTAAAGCAGAGCTCCCCCAAGCTAGATTCGATAAAACCCAGCTCGATAGCCCTAAGCTAATTTATCAAATCAAAAACTATGTACTCAAAGCTAACTCGAAAAATAATCTCACTGGTATCTGTGCAAACTCCAAGGACGGACAACACATACATGTCATAATAGACAATAAGCCCTATGCGGCTATTTACAACCCCACCTATCTAATTAAAGAGGATAGTGGGTCTCATCTAGCTCTCTCCTTTCTATCTAGATCGCATCATCAGAGTATCAAACACCCAAAAGCATTTAAACTCCAACAAATAGATCTCGGAAAGCCGACTAAAAAATTCAATCTAAAACAGCCATATCTTTTCTATTCTAGACCCAAGGGAATCTATGCAGGCGAAGATGTAAAAAACATTTTATTAGACTTCTACCTAGTCAACACTCGTATTTCCCCTTATGGCAATAAGGTGAGGGTAACGATAGACAATAAACATATTTTTACTGTCGACAAATGGTGTCCATACCTCATAGAAGGCTTAACCATGGGAGACCATACTGTAAAACTAGAATTGATAGACGTTAGAAATAAACTCATAACTAATCCCCTATTGCCTGTCGAGAGGAAATTCAGTATTCAAGTCAATCCTTAATAATATGTTTTTTTCTGACAAAATGTCTAAATCTAGCTACTTGGAAGGCATTTTGATATATAGTCTGTATAGAAAAATTAAATCTAATGGAAGATAACGAAAAAACAAACATAGAAGAACAAGAAACTACGCAAGAGGGGCCAGTGGAAATAGAAACTCCACAAGCACCATTAGATAGCGATGTAACAGAAAACTCACTTGAAAATCAGCTAACTGAGCAGAAGGACAAATTTCTAAGGCTCTTTGCAGAATTCGATAATTATAAAAAAAGAGTAGCTAAGGAGCAGAGAGAATTCTATGCTATAGCAGGGAAAGATATTATTCTAGAAATGATTTCGGTAAATGATGATTTTGAACGAGCCCTCAAATCATTTGAAGATTCTGAAGATTTGTCAGCAGTGAAAGAAGGCGTGCGCCTTATCTATGACAAATTAAACAAGTCTATCGAAAAGAAAGGCGTGAAGAAAATCGAGGCAAAAGGTTGTGATTTCGATGTAGAAAAACATGAAGCCATCACAGAAATACCCGTCACAGATGATAGCCAAAAAGGCAAGGTGATAGACGAGATAGAAAGTGGCTACATGATGTATGAAAAAGTCATACGATTTGCTAAAGTAGTAGTAGGGAAGTAATTGATAAAATGATTGATACTAACTACTGAACAAACTGACCACTGACTACTGACTACTGACCACTATTAACTGAACAAACTGAATTATGTCAAAAAGAGATTATTACGAAGTATTAGGTTTAAGTAAAGGCGCCACTGAAAAGGAAATAAAAGATGCGTATAGAAAGTTGGCCATTAAATACCACCCAGATAGAAATCAAGGAGATAAAGCGGCGGAAGAAAAATTTAAGGAAGCGGCGGAAGCATATGATGTCCTAGGCACAGCAGAAAAAAAGCAAAAATACGATCAGTTCGGTCATCAAGCCTTTGATGGAAATGGCGGATTCGGTGGTGGTGGATTCAATGGAGGCATGAATATGGAAGATATTTTCCGCAATTTTGGCGATGTTTTTGGTGGCAGCGGTGGCGGATTTGAAGGCTTCTTCGGAGGATCAGCACGCGGAGGAACTAGAAGCAATAAAGGCTCAAGCATTCGCATCACCACAAAACTCACACTAGAAGAAATAGCCAAAGGAGTAACAAAAAAAGTTAATATTCCACGCAAGACCAATTGCAAACCATGCAGTGGCTCTGGAGCTGCCAGTGAGGCCAATGCCAAAGAAAACTGCAAACGATGCAATGGCTCTGGAGTCATACGAAAGGTGCAATCTACTTTTCTCGGTCAATTCCAAACAGAAACCGTCTGTCCTACCTGCGAAGGCAAGGGCGACGTCATACTCAAACCATGCAAGGAATGCAATGGAAAAGGTGTCACCACAAGTAAAGACGCCTTAGATATCAATATTCCTGCTGGCGTGCAGCAAGGTATGAGCCTAAGTCTTCGAGGAGAAGGGAATCAAGGAGAAAACGGGGGTAGTCGAGGAGACCTCATAGTACAAATAGAGGAAATAGAACATGCTACATTTATCCGTGATGATAAAAACATCATCTATAATCTTAATATCAATTTTGCTAACCTAGCACTAGGAGCAGATATAGTAGTGCCAACCATAGATGGCTATGTCAAAATCAATATTAAAGCAGGCACCCACGCTGGAAAAATCTTGAGACTCAGTGGCAAAGGCATTCCTGATGTCAATGGCTACGGGAAAGGTGATCAACTCATAGTGATTAATGCATGGACTCCTCAGCATCTATCGAAAGAAGAAAAAAAGGCTATGGAAAATCTAGTAAATTCTTCCAACTTCAATCCTGATGTCAACGCTAAATCAAAAGACGGATTTTTTAGTAAAATGAAAGACTTTTTTGGCTAATATACCTTCCTCTTTAACACTATAGACATAAACTTTCTAATTATCTATCTTCCCCCGTATCTTTGCCTAGCAAAATTTTTTTATGGAAGATAACTATCTAGCAGTAAGAGAATACGAAGAAAGAATCAAAGATTCTAAATCCGTAAAATACCCAGAATTTATATCGTTTAAACATGAAAATGGTTCATTCTATTTTGCATGGATAAAACATGGAAAAGTTTTCCTGAGAAGCGAAGGATACGAAAATGCTCCCGCTCGCGACAACAATATGCTATCCGTCATAAAAAATGGCAGCGATAAAAATAATTATAGAACTACATCTGCCCATGGAGCGTACTTTCTATATCTGGTATCGGGAAGTAATAAAGAGATAGCGCGCAGTTATCCTATGAGAGAAGAGATTGAGACTTTTATGGCACTAAAACTCATAAACGAAGTAGATGCCAATGCATCAAAAACTGCCCTTGAGGTTAGCGCTGAATTGGAAAATAAAAATACTTCGTCATTTGAAACCGCAATAGTCGAAGAAGTGCATAAGTTAGAAGAAGTCAAAACACCAATCCATGAAGAGATAGGTAAAAAAATAATGAGTAGTCCACTCTTAGATGCTTTTCAAAAACAGATCAATAATACAGAGGCGCCACCGCTGATTATGCCAGAAGAAGTATCAAAAATAGAGATAGATGAAGAACTTCCTTTTCCTATATGCATCGAAGAATCTGAAGTGAATAACTCTGAAAATAATACAGAGAATTTAGTCACAGATACTATGGATACAGATAAGGCAGCAGAACATGCATTAGACAGGAAAGAAGCATCAGATTTCCTATATTCTGATGCGGAAAACACTGAAGAGAAAACTAAACCAGAACCTATCCTAGACGAAGAATATAAAGAGGCTAGCAAAGGAGGTTGGCGTTGGATACTATGGTTTATCCTTATTGGACTTCTAGCGGCTCTGCTATGGTGGTTATTTCAAATGAATGGATATAAAATAATGGAAAGAATCGTGATTAAAACAGAGCGATTTATTCTGCAGCAATTATAAAAAAATCCATTTCTGCCGCGCTAGCTTCGTCATTGATTTTGTTTTCTTGTTGCAGCTGCTGTATAATCCCGCAGCATTTCAAATACAATTTCAAATATAACTGTTCTGACAATTGTTTTCGGAAGTCGGGAAAACGGAACCACTCGCTAGCTGCTTTGCTTTCGAGCAGGAAAACCGGAGTGAAATCATCAAGATGGTTTAAATAATAAGTCGGCTAGTTTAAAGAACTTAGATTACATTTGTAATTGTACAAACAAAGTTTAAATTTACATAAATAAAAATTATATTAAAAAGTACACGCTTTTGTTTTTTGTTTCTGTATTTATATTTAAACTAGAATCTCAGATTTTATTTATTAATAGTGGTGCCGAAATGTATTTTGGAAGCACCTCGAGCGTAGGAATCTTAGATACGCTTATAAATAGAGGTGCCATCCGATTTGCAGGCTCTTATGGCGCAGATTTCAATATGAAAGGAAATTACTGGGCAAACCAGAACGCGGGAATACTCTCTGGAAAGGCTATAGTTAAATTCAATGGATCCAACACACAATTCATCAATACGAACTCTCCGACAGGATTTTTCCCATCTATTGAGATCAATAATGGAAATAACCTTCACCTGACGGGAACGGATACCGATGTGCAGGATAGTGTCAATTTTGTGTCCGGGAAAATCATTTTAAATAAAAACGACCTCAATCTAGGCAACGGGAGTAATGGGGTAATTACTGGTTATGATGAGAATAAATATTTCGTCACAAATGCGTTGCCTACGGATACGACAAAAGGCTCTCTGAAACGAGATGCTATAGGTGCATCTACGGTTGTTTTTCCTATTGGAACCTCTATCAGTTCATATACCCCCGCTTCCATGCTAAATAATGGCACTGCGGATAATTATCGCATGCGGGTATTTGATAGCGCGTATAAAAATGCGACAAATGGCAATCCGCAGGTATTGAACTCCGTCAATAAAACATGGCATATTCTAGAAGCAACTGCTGGAGGTACGAATGCGATCTTAAAACTGCAGCATCAAAATAGTACAGAAGGGTCTTCGTTTACTGCCGGAAAATCTATGCATTTTAATACCTACTTCGTAGGTACAACTAATAATACCGCCGGGGATACTTTTTCAAAAACGCTTTGGGCTAATTATAAGCCTTCGAGTACGAATACCGGAAGTCATACTGCGTCTGGAACGATTACCACAGGTACTGCGATTTCCGGAGCAACTACAACTACAAATGATAATATGACCAATGTGGGCTTTTGGTCAAAGTCATTTTTCAGTGCGAACCTCACTCCACTTCCTGTTGAACTGATATCCTTTCAGATAAGGAGAAACGATCATCTTTCTGCTAAGCTAGAATGGACGACAGCTTCTGAAAAAGAGAATAAAGGATTCCAGATTCAGAAGAGTCGTGATGCCATCCATTTCACAGATTGGAAATGGGTAAATGGCGCAGGTACAACAGCGTCTACCACTTCCTATCTGGAGATAGACTATGACTGCAGTTATGGTCACAATTATTATCGTCTCCTTCAAATCGACATGGAGGGTAGTTCAAAAACACTGCCTATTAGAAGTATATTTTTCAAAAGTGAAGAAGCACAGCCCGATGTAATAGCCTATCCGACATCTTTTGAAAGATATATCCACCTTGATTTAATCAATTTGACCACTCCTGCACAAATAGAGATAATAGACTTTTCAGGTAAAAGGATCCGAAAGCACAAAATTCTAGACTCTAGTGCTACGTCGATAGATTTAGATTTGGAAAACATCCTCACAGGCAATTATCTACTGAATGTAATCAGTGGGGAGTATTCAAAAACTATCAAACTTCAGAAGAAATAGAGCAGTTTTTCTTCCTGCTGAGTCTCTCCTATACTTAGTTTAACAGATGAAACAATATGGTAGTGTACTTTTTTGCCACAAAACAAGGCAGAGAATACTGCACACGACACTTTGATCTTTACAGGTTCTCAGGAATAGCGTGATTTCTGACTATCAGCGCCTGCCGCTGGCGGATGAGGAGCAGCCCTGTCTACCTAGATTATGCCCGCTAGTATCGGTCTATCAACTAAAATTTAAAAATGAATCAGCTTGTGGCTGGGCGGGAAATGGCAGCGCTCTGCGGTGGTCATCCGCGAGTAAAGCATGCATTAGCATTGGGCGTAGTAGTTCCTATTCCCACTTGCGCCATACTCGCTAGTGAGGAAAGCATCATTAGAATGACTATAGTAATTTTAATTTTCATGTTTCTTATTTATTCTTTTATTTTTCGAGATTCTGTTTGCTTTACTTCCCATTACAACAACAAGAACAGTATAAACTCACTCAGAGTACAAAGTATAAATTCTTAAATCTGATATTTAGCTTTTGAATGCTCCGCTCATTATTTCTTGTTCAAATTTTGAAATTCCAATTTCCTTAGCTAGAATTTTCCACTGCTTTACAGCTAGTTTTACTTCTTCAATACTCTTATTCATGGCGATATTATTTAATCTAAAATATTCCCCAACACTTTTAGCAAGTTCTATATCCAAATCATTATTGTCCATATCTATATTTAAAGATAAACCGTTTTTATCTATAGATGGGTTGATGTCATAAGCAGGAGAAAGCAACCATCCTTTATCACTAAGAATGAAACCATGGTTTCTTAAATGGTCATCTGTATTTGAAATTAAAATATTAAATACAATCCGTTTCCACAATTGGGCTAAATCTTCTTTAACATTGGCACCATACTGTTGAATTACTTCTGCTATGTCGAGGTAACTTGCTGTTGTATTTCGGAGTATATCTTCATTATTTCCAGTTAGGGTCATAGCAGAGGCAAAATGAAGGCGTTCACTTTTTATCCTGTCAAAGCGTTTGGTGAAAAATGTATGGTACTTCCCAGACACCTTACCTATTTTAGACTCAGACATGTTAATCCCCGATTTTAATGCCAATTGATAGCTTACATATTCCCAAGCGGCTTTATCTATGGTGTCGTTTTTCGAAGGAAATTTGGCAATCCATAAGTGTTTATGCTCGTCTAGTATATTGGCTTTTGGCCTGGCTCCTCCTAATGATGAACCTGGCGCAATCAATTGTGCTAACCATTTTTGTACTTCATCATTGTCTTGATCGCTTTCTATGCAGTCGACCGCATGTTGGAGTTGCCCCACTGATGCCCATGGCGGAGTAGGACTATGTTCTGAATTATCTAAAAAATCACCCTGAAGATCCAATTTAAATCTCAAAGCACCCATTCTACTTTCATCATAAACACCCAACAAAAAATCTATTTCGTATAAATTTGATGGCGATTTTCCTTGCTTTTTAGCCAGAGAATGCGCTCTTCTTTTGAGTAAAGTTCTCCCCCATGTATCCGGCATACTGTCAAGGAAAATACCGAAGTTTTCTTTTGAAACAGGAAATTGCGGTCCTGAATAATGTTGAATATCAGGATCCAGTAAAAAAGCTTGATTCGATGTTAACCAGTCTTTTTGATACTTAAAACTAAATGATTTTCTCCCTTTGCCTTGATGGGCTGATAAAATTCCAATGCGTTTAGCTTCAGTCATTCCTAACCAATGTGCATACACAAATATGTCGGTTTTATGAGTTGTCATTGTTGTAACAATTTAAAGGAGTTTAATATCTTGGAGTTTACGCCCTAATTCGTCATCGGAGGCAAGTTTTAAAAAATCGTTGTGTAAGCCAAGGGTTTTAAGTACATTAAAATAGGCTCCCATGGCTACTTTAGGACTACCCTTTTCTATTTCATATAAGGTTGACCTGGCAATATCTGCTCTTTCTGCCACTTGAATAGTGGTTAAGTTCCTGCGTTTTCTTGCCAACTTCAGATTCTCGCCTAATGTTTCCAAAATAGAATTGTATTTGGGAGAGAGTATTTGTTTTTTGCTGGCCATTTGTTCGTAATTTTGTACAAATATACAATTATTGATTGTAATAACGAACATTATTTGAATTAATTTTAAAGTATAAGGTATTTTTTACTCCTAATTTGTTCATTATTACATACATATATACAACTATTGATTGTAATTACGAACAATTGCACAGCAGGATTGTAGTGCCAAATATATTGGCAAAATAATTATTTGGTAAAGAACAATGCAACGAACATGTTTTATGTTGTGCCAAAAAGGAAAATATTACGTGCTTTTGGCACATTAATAAACAAATTTTAAAATAATTATATGTTTCCTATAAACAAACTATCTATA